>JAHEYQ010000004.1 GCA_023251515.1 Bacteroidales bacterium | reverse complement strand
GCTACAGCTGCAACATTTAGCGGTTTACCTGCCGGTGTAACTGGCACTTGGTTAGCAAATGTGGTTACCATAAGTGGAACTCCAACAGCATCAGGAATTTTCAATTATACTGTTAATTTGACCGGTGGCTGCGGAATTATTTCTGCAATCGGTACAATAACTGTAACTCCCAATAATACAATTGTATTGAGTTCAGCTATTGGCACAGATAATCAAAGCAAATGTATCAATACTGCCATTACAAATATATCTTATACAACTACAGGAGCTACAGCTGCAACATTTAGCGGTTTACCTGCCGGTGTAACTGGCACTTGGTTAGCAAATGTGGTTACCATAAGTGGAACTCCAACAGCATCAGGAATTTTCAATTATACTGTTAATTTGATTGGTGGATGTGGAATTATTTCTGCAACAGGTACAATAACTGTAAGTCCAAATAATATAATTGTTTTGAGTTCAGCCCTTGGCACAGATAACCAGACCAAATGTATCAATACTGCCATCACAACTATAACTTACACAACTACAAATGCAACAGGCGCAACATTTAGCGGATTACCTGCCGGTGTTATTGGCAATTGGTTAGCAAATGTGGTTACCATAAGTGGAACTCCAACTATATCAGGAATTTTCAATTATACAGTTAATTTGACTGGTGGATGTGGAATTGTTTCTGCAACAGGCACAATAACAGTGTCTCCAAATAATACAATTGTTTTGAGTTCAGCTATTGGTACAAATAATCAGACCAAATGTATCAATACTGCAATAACAAATATAACTTACACAACTACAGGTGCTATAAGCGCAACATTCAGCGGTTTACCTGCTGGTGTAACTGGTAGTTGGTTGGCAAATGTGGTAATGATAAGCGGAACTCCAACTTCATCAGGAATTTTCAATTATATAGTTAATTTAACTGGTGGCTGTGGAATTGTTTCTGCAACAGGTACAATAACTGTAAGTCCAGATAATACAATTGTTTTGAGTTCAGCGATTGGAACTAATAATCAAACCAAATGTATCAATTCTGCCATCACAAATATAACTTACACAACTACAAATGCAACAGGAGCAATATTCAGTGGTTTACCTGCCGGTGTAACAGGCAATTGGTTGGCAAATGTTGTAACGATAAGTGGAACTCCAACATTATCAGGAAGTTTCAATTATACAGTTAATTTAACTGGTGGATGTGGAATTATTTCTGCAACCGGAACAATAACAGTGTCTCCAAATAATACAATTGTATTGAGTTCAGCCATTGGCACAAATAATCAAACCAAATGTATAAATACTGCCATTACAAATATAACTTATACAACTACAAATGCAACAGGCGCAACATTCAGCGGTTTACCTGCTGGTGTAACAGGCACTTGGTTAGCAAATGTGGTTACCATAAGTGGAACTCCAACTGTAACAGGAATTTTTAATTATACAGTTAATTTGACTGGTGGCTGTGGAATTATTTCTGCAGCAGGTACAATAACTGTAAGTCCAAATAATACAATCGTATTGAGTTCAGCCATTGGCACAAATAATCAAACCAAATGTATAAATACTGCCATTACAAATATAACTTATACAACTACAAATGCAACAGGAGCAACATTTAGTGGTTTACCTGCCGGTGTAACTGGCACATGGTTAGCAAATGTGGTTACAATAAGTGGAACTCCAACTGTATCAGGAAGTTTTAATTATACAGTTAATTTGACTGGTGGCTGCGGAATTATTTCTGCAATCGGTTCAATAACTGTAACTCCCAATAATACAATTGTTTTGAGTTCAGCTATTGGTACAAATAATCAGACCAAATGTATCAATACTGCCATCACAAATATAACTTATACAACTACAAATGCAACAGGCGCAACATTTAGCGGTTTACCTGCTGGTGTAACTGGCAATTGGTTGGCAAATGTGGTTACCATAAGTGGAACTCCAACATTATCAGGAAGTTTTAACTATACTGTTAGTTTGACCAGTGGATGTGGAATTATTTCTGCAACCGGAACAATAACTGTAAGTCCTAATAATACAATTGTATTGAGTTCAGCTATTGGCACAGATAATCAGACCAAATGTATCAATTCTGCCATCACAAATATAACTTATACAACTACAAATGCAACAGGCGCAACATTTAGCGGTTTACCTGCTGGTGTAACTGGCAATTGGTTGGCAAATGTGGTTACCATAAGTGGAACTCCAACATTATCAGGAAGTTTTAACTATACTGTTAGTTTGACCAGTGGATGTGGAATTATTTCTGCAACCGGAACAATAACTGTAAGTCCTAATAATACAATTGTATTGAGTTCAGCTATTGGCACAGATAATCAGACCAAATGTATCAATACTGCTATCACAAATATAACTTACGCAACTACAAATGCAACAGGAGCAACATTTAGTGGTTTACCTGCCGGTGTAACTGGCACATGGTTAGCAAATGTGGTTACAATAAGTGGAACTCCAACTGTATCAGGAAGTTTTAATTATACAGTTAATTTAACTGGGGGCTGTGGAATCGTTTCTGCAACAGGTACAATAACAATTAATCCCATAACAGGAGTAACAGTTTTTACATTGGGGGCTATATCATTATGCCAGAATGCAGCCGATGAAATCTATACTGCAACTGCATCTAATAGTAACACAATTGTTTATTCAGTATTACCTGCAACAGCAGGTGTTATCAATCCAACAACAGGAGTAATGAACTGGGCTGCAGGTTTTAGCGGAACTGCAACTATAACTGCTACATCAACAGGGTTCTGTGGAAATACAACTGCTGACAGAATTGTAACTGTTAAACCATTACCAATTGCGATTGCAAGTAGTAATTCGCCGGTTTGTGTAAATAGTTCAATCATTTTGTCTGCACAAACAGTTGTAGGTGGAACTTATGCATGGACAGGACCTAACAGTTTTTCAACATCGGTTCAAAATCCTGTAATTTCTTCTGTAACTACAGCTGATGCCGGAAACTATAATTTAAACATAACCCTAAATGGATGTACTTCGGTACCATCAAGCATTGCTGTTGTTGTAGATATCTGCCCTGCTGATTTAGCTGTTGTAAAAACAGTAAATATTATTCATCCGCTTATTGGAACAAATGTAGTATTTACTATTGTGGCTACCAATAATGGACCGCATATTGCAACAGCAGTGAGTGTTACAGATATATTACAAAGTGGATATACTTTTGTTTCATCTTCGGCAAATTCTATAGGACAATATAATTCTCTTACAGGAATTTGTAATATTGGTACATTAAACAGTGGAGCTTCCAATATAATATATATAACTGCAACGGTTAATTCTACAGGTAGTTATGTCAATACCGCAAGTATTACCGGAAGTGAAGTTGATTTAATACTTTCAAACAATGTATCTTCAATTGAAACAGATCCTACAGATTTCTTTATACCACAAGGTTTTTCTCCGAATGGTGATGGAATAAATGATTTGTTTGTAATCAGAGGAATAGAATTATTTCCTGCTAATTCTATATTAATCTTCAACAGATGGGGAAACAAAGTATTTGAAGCAAGTCCATACCAAAATAGCTGGGATGGTAGCTGCAAAGTTGGATTAGCAATAGGCGGAGACGACAAACTTCCAATTGGCACATACTTCTACTTACTAAATTTGGGTGATAACTCAGATGTTATTAAAGGAACTATTTATCTAAACAGATAATTAACAATAACATAAAACAATTATATATAAATAAACAGATATAATAAGCCATGATTTAAGTTAAATCAAAAACAAAGATGATAATTTTCATCATGGCTTATTCCATTTGACATAAGAATTAATAAAATAACAAATGAAAGCACTAACAAAAATAGTAATCGTATTGGTTTTAACCTTATGGAGTTTTAGTTCACATGCACAGCAAATTCCAATGTACACACATTATATGTACAATACATTAGTAGTAAATCCTGCATATGCCGGAAGCAGGGATGCATTAACCATTACGGCACTTCATCGTTCGCAATGGGTCGGATTTAAAGATGCTCCTGTAACTCAGACATTAACAATGCATGCGCCATTACGTAATGAGCATATTGGTTTAGGATTGTCGGTATCTAACGATAAAATCGGTCCTACCAACAATACTTCAGCATTAATTGATTTTGCATATATTATGCAATTAACAGCCAAAGCAAGATTAGCGTTTGGCTTAAGTGGTGGAATTAATGTTTTTCAGGCTGATTTAAGTACATTGTTATTGGAACAGCAAAACGATCCCGTATTCAGAAATGACATAAATAATAAGGTAACACCTAATTTTGGATTTGGGGCTTATTATTCAAGAGAACGTTTTTATGCAGGCATTTCTGTGCCTTATTTATTAGAAAACAATTATTCAAAAGTTAGTGAAAATAATGGTGGCGGAACATTAATTGCCAAGGAACAACGTCACTACTTTTTTATAATGGGCACTTTAATAAATCTTTCTGACAATCTTGCCTTTAAACCTACAACATTAATTAAAGTAACGAATGCTGCTCCGGTTCAGGCTGATTTTACCGCTTCTTTTATCATTATGAAAAAATTAATGGTGGGTGCTATGTTGCGTACAGGCGATGCAGTTGGTGGATTGATAGGTTTAGATATTACCAATCAATTACATTTCGGATATTCTTTCGACTGGTCTTATGGTTTAGAAACCTCTAAATATAATAATGGTAGTCATGAATTGATGCTAAGATATGATTTTATATTCCCAAGCAGAAAACAAATTCATTCACCAAGAAATTTTTAAATCTTCATAAAAACATAAAGAAATGAAAAAAATAATATTACCCGTTTTGGCATTTATATTTATTTGCTTTAATGTTACTGCACAAGAAAAATCAGAAAAAGAGGCTTTGAGAGATAAAGACGCCTTCAAAAATGTTGCAGCACAGGAAAAATCAAGAAAAGAATTGCTGGGAGATAAGTATGCATTCAGATATGCTTATGATGATGCTATTGAATCTTATACCAAAGCTAATACATTGACTATGCAAGGTCAACGCAGATTGGCTGAATGTTACCATAAAATGAGTCTGAATATTGAAGCTGAAGATGCTTATTCAAAATTACTTAATACAGAAGGTGTAATTATTGCAAATGATTATTTCAATTATGCAATGGTTTTGAAATGCAATGGTAAATATCCTGAAGCAAATGTATGGATGGAAAAATTTGCTGAACTTAAGCCAAATGACTTACGTACAAAAGATTATAGAGCCAATAAAGAAGAGTTACCAAATCTCTTAAAAGATTATGGTAAATATTCTATTTTTAATGAGGATATTAACACCGATGCTAAAGATTTTGGCACAAGCTATTATAAAAACAGTATCGTTTTTGCATCAACCAGAAGTTCTAAAATGTTTCCAAAAATATACAATTGGACAAGAAAACCTTTTGGAAATATGGAAATAGCCGAAATAGAAAACAAACAACTGAAAACGCCTGAAAATTTTGATAAAAAGCTAAATGGCAAATTACATGATGGGCCGGCAAGCTTTAGTAAAGATGGAAACTTTATGGCTTTTACCCGAAATAATTATAAAGACAAAACTGACGACAAAATTGTTGAACTTCAGATTTGGTTTAGCAGTTATATTAACGAAAAATGGTCGGATCCTGTTGCATTTGCTTATAATAAAAGTGAATATTCTGTTGGACAACCCTGTTTAACTGCCGATGGAAAAACCATGTATTATACAAGCGATATGTCCGGAGGATATGGAGGTTCTGACTTATACAGATCTGTAATGGATGCAAATGGACAATGGGGAGCACCTGAAAATCTGGGCGATAAAATAAATACAGAAGGCGATGAATTATTCCCTTTTTATGGAGGCAATAATGGTACTTTAATTTTTAGTTCAAATGGCCGCTTTGGTTTGGGTGGATTGGATATTTTTATATGTGAATTTAATGCTTCAGCTATTGGGCGCGTTTATAATGCCGGTTATCCGTTAAATACTCAATATGATGATTTTGCTGCGATAACTAATGATTCCTTAACAAGTGGCTATTTTTCATCAAACAGAGTTGGTGGTAGTGGAAGTGATGATATCTATAGTTTTGATATCCTTAAACTTATAAAAAATACAATCATCAGCAGTCAACCTCAGGTTACATATAAGGTAAATGCTCCGGTTAATATTCCTGTTGAGGTTAGAGTAAGGGAAACTTTTCCGCTTCGTAACTATGTATTCTTTGATCTGGGTTCAACTGTCATTCCTGATCGTTATGTATTGCTAAAAAAGGAGCAGGTAAAAGACTTCAAAGAAGATCAACTTGAAGTATTTACACCAAAAAAACTATCGGGACGTTCAGATCGTCAAATGATTGTTTACTATAATGTATTAAACATTTTAGGAGATCGTATGCAGAAAAATACAGCTACAGTTGTCAGATTGGCAGGTGCTTCAATGGAAGGCATCTCTGATGGATTGGCAATGGCTGAATCAGTAAAAACTTATCTGGTAAATATATTTGGGATTGATCCTAAAAGAATAAATACAGAAGGAAGAATAAAACCCAGAATTCCATCGGAACAGCCTGGTGGCAAGCTCGAACTTGACATGCTAAGAGAAGGTGACCGCAGAGTATCAATCTGGAGTACTTCACCTGAAATCTTAATGGAATTTCAGAGTGGACCTGATGCTCCTTTAAAACCGATTGAAATAATTAGTACTCAAACTGCACCTATTCAAAGTTTTGTTACTGTAAATGTAATGGGTAGCGATACTGCTTTTACTAAGTGGTCGTTGCAAATAAAGGATGAAAAAGACAGTATTCAGTATTTTGGGCCTTTTACAAAAGAAAAAATAAATATTGCAGGCAAAACAATTTTAGGCAAACTGGCCGAAGGCAATTTTAAATTTAAGATGATTGGGATAACCAAAGATAGCTTGATTATTGAAAAAGATACCCTGATTCATATGGTGCTTTGGGTGCCAAACAAAACCGAGGAAATGATGAGATTCAGTATTTTATATGAATTTGACGATTCTCAGTCTATTAATATTTATGATAAATATTTAACAGAAATTGTAACACCTAAAATACCTCAGGGAGCAACAGTTATGATTTCCGGTTTTACCGATATAGTCGGTGAAAAATTTCATAATCAAAATTTGTCAGTTTCCCGTGCTAACGATGTAAAAATAATCATTAAAGATGCTCTGGCAAAATACAACCGTAAGGATGTTAAGATAGAGGTTACTGGTTTTGGTGAAGATGATAACTTGTCGCCTTTTGCAAATAATTATCCAGAAGAACGTTTTTATAACCGTACAGTTATAATTGACATAATACCCAAAAAGTAAAATTAGTTGGTTAATTTTAGTTAAGCTGTCTGGTGTTTTATCAGACAGCTTTTTTTAAATATAGGATAAAATACCTGATATTAAAATTACGATTAATATTAATTCAAGAAGTGTAGTTTTATATCTGAAAAAGAGTGAATTATGTAATTGTTTACGCAAATTATGTAATACAATTCAAAGTCTTCAGTTCTATCTTTGTAAAAAATAGTATTCATATTTTAATACATTTAAAATGAAGCATAAAATTCACATTCTTACATTATTAACATTAGCTTTCGGTTTAATTTTTACATCATGCGGACCAAGTAAAGCACTTTTAAATTCGGAAGCCAGAGTAGATAAACTACAAACAGACAGCACCGATACACATGAACTATTAAATGATTGCAATGCAATGGTAAGCCTTCTGAATAAAGAAAAAGCTAATTTGCAAAACGAAAATGCGGATAGCCATAACGATTTGAAAGCATTAGCTTCAGAATCTAAGTTAACAATTGCCGATCAGGCAAAACGATTAAAAAACTTTCAGGATATAATTCAGAATCAGAAAGATGTAATGAGTAAACTAAAAAATTCAATTACCAATGCTTTACTGAACTATAAAACTGATGAACTTTCTGTTTACATCAAAGATGGCAATGTGTATGTTTCGCTTCAGGAAAAACTTCTTTTTAAATCGGGTAGCGATGTAGTTGACCCCAAAGGCAAAGAAGCTCTCAAATTGCTGGCTAAGGTTCTTAATACCACAACAGACATTATGGTGATGATAGAAGGTCATACCGACAATGTACCAATTAAAACGGCTTTATTTGAAGACAACTGGGATTTGAGTGCAGCCAGGGCAACATCAATAGTACGTATTCTTACCAAAGATTTTGCTTTTGATTCTAATCGCATAACTGCTTCAGGAAGAGGTAAATTTCATCCTGTTAAAACAAATGATACTGCCGAAGGACGTGCAGATAACCGCCGTACCGAAGTTATACTTTCGCCCGATTTAAAAGAAATGTACAAACTACTGTATTAAATTTTACTTCGTTTCCGCTCAATGTATAGCTCAATAACTTAATAACCTAACTACCAAATGAAAACAAAAAAAATAAATAAAATTCTGATTGCCTTGGATTTTAATCCAACTGCAGAAAAAGTAGCCGAAGAAGGATATGCTTTTGCAAAAGAAATGGACGCTGAAGTTACTTTGCTCCATGTTATGGCCGACCCATTGTATTATTCATTAACAGGGCATGTTACGGTAATGGGGTTTGCCGGTTTCAAAAAAAAGGATAATGATCATTCAAAAGCTGAAAATGGTTTAATGGATGCTTCACAACATTTTCTAGATAAATCAAAAGAACATCTGGGCGACAATACAATAAATACGTTGGTAAAAGAAGGCGATTTTGCAGACGGCATATTAAGTGCTGCTAAAAAAACACATGCTGATATTATTGTTATTGGATCGCACAGCCGCAAATGGCTGGACAGTATTGTGATGGGAAGTGTTGCAAAAGAGATTATTCAACGGACAATTATTCCTGTATTAATTATTCCTACAAGAAAACAAATTTAATAATCAATAAAAATGAAAAAGAATCAAATTAAAAAAGTATTGATTGCGGTGGACTATAGTCCAACTTCACAAAAAGTGGCAGAATCAGGTTTTTCTATAGCAAAAGCAATGGAAGCAGAAGTTATTTTGCTTCATGTAATTTCAAATCCGGTTTATTATTCATCCATAGAATATTCTCCAATTATGGGATTTGAGGGATATACTATGTCAGATCCTTTGCAATTCGATAGCAAAGAAGGAATTATAAAGGCTTCGTTGCAATTTTTGGAGAGCACTAAAAAACATTTGGGTGGCGAAAATATTCAAACAATGGTAGTTGAAGGTGATTTCGCAATATCTATTTTAAATGCTGCTAAAAAAGTACATGCTGACATTATAGTTATGGGGTCTCATAGTCGTAAATGGTTGGAAAACATTCTGATGGGAAGTGTAACAGAAGAAGTATTGCGTGATACCAAAATACCTCTTTTTCTTATCCCTACAAAGAAACAATAAAATAGTAAATATCAATTCAATATGAATTTTCTAATAAATATACAAAAATGAAAACAAAAATAATAATCGGAACTTTTTTCCTTATCGGATTAATTTTTACATCATGTTCAAACCGTTTAATAGGAACATGGACAATTAAAAAATATGAAACTACTGCCGATGGTAAACAGGCTGTTGAGCTTAATAATATTGGAACTATGACGTTTAACCGAGGGGGCGTTGGCGAAAAAGACATCACTTATACAATATTTGGTATCATCAAAGAAGACAAATCAAAATTTCAATGGACCGTTCAGGACAATTATGTTAAGATTGAAAGCGAAGGTTCTGATTTCTCTAAAAAATGGATTATTATATACAACAATAAAAATTCTCAGAAATGGAAATCGATAGATCAGAATAATCAGGATGAAATTTTGGAATTAGCGAAATAATAAGTATAAAACATTTGCAAACTTAATATAATAAAAAATGAAAAAGGTATTGATTGCTTTGGATTACGATCCTTCATCTCAAAAAATAGCGGAAATAGGTTATGCTATGGCAAGTGCTATGGAAGCTCAGGTTGTTTTGGTACACGTATTATTAGATCTGGCGTATTATTCAATGACTTATATGAATATGGGACCTTTGCAATTAGATACTATTGTTGAACTTAAGGATGCATCCCAGGATTTTCTTAATAAAACAAAAAGCAAACTGGGAGATGAGGCTATCATAACGATTGTAAAAGAGGGAGATTTTGCTGAATCTATTTTAGAAACTGCCAAAGAAACTCAGGCTGACTTCATTGTAATGGGTTCGCATAGCCGCAAATGGTTAGAAAATATTTTGATGGGTAGTGTTGCTGAAGAAGTTTTGCGCAAAACCAAAATACCACTTTTGCTTATTCCTACCCGAAAACAATAAATAAACCATTTTGATTCTATATATTCCAAACCTGTTTTGATTAAACTCTTAGCAGGTTTTTTTGAATATTTCATAATATGATAAAATATTTAAGGCTTGGTAGTCTGACATAACACCAAGCCTTTTTATTTTGTAAAACATGATAATTAGTGTTTTATAAAAGCATATAAGCAAAGGCGATATCATGCTTCTGATGTACAGCCAAGATCGTAAAAAAAGAGAAATACAACATTAAAGCCTCACAGCCAACACTTTTTACAGCAACAGGAATAAATATTTTTGTTAAATAATTATACGGAATTTAGATTTGTTTTATATTTGTAAAAAATAAAAAACAGGAAAAACCTTACAAAGCCAATGCAAATTGGAATAAATTATAAGGATTTTTTCTTATATATAAACGAGTTATATCGCATTATATTACGATAGATAAATCATTGACCAAAAGACAATTATAAATAAATTAATCAAATTATGGAAGAAGAAATTGTTGAGACTTTTTCACTTTTACATGACGGCTATCTAAAATTTATTGAAGGGAATGAATCAGAATTAAGAATTAATATCTCAATAGGTTTTTTAGTGAAATACATACATCAACACTATAATTCACTTAACATTGTTTTAAATAACATTTCGGGATTAGAATACATGGATTGGTAAGACAATAAAACTGTTTATTCTGATTTAGAAACAATAATCTCTATAGCCAAAGGAATATGGTTAACCAAATGTGATATTAATATTGATGGTAGAATTGCGATCCATGGACATGGTGGAAATTCAAAAGATGAAACTTCCTGCGGTGGAAGTATATTCTTTAACAGCGAAAAATACCGAATTATTGATGATAGTGGAAATGAGTTAATTTTAAGCCAATTAAAGCATTTGAATAAGCTTTATTTGAATGATTTTGCTAAGAAAACATAATGACTAGACAAGCACTATTTAAGACAAAAATACGACCCGAAAAAAATTAACCTCAAAAAAATAACGCCCTATAACATTCAGTCGTATAGCCGAAATCTCCTTTACAAAAAATACCATTAGGCAGAAAAGCTAATGGGATTTTGATCTATACAGCTATATAACTTGTAACGAATTAAAAGTGATGGAAACCATAGTAACAAAAAAAAATATACCAGCATATTTTTTTAAACTCTCTTTTGTTTTATTAAAGAATTTGTTATTCATGAAGATATGTAAATTTAAGAATAATTAATCTTTACTATATTTCGACAGTAAATGTGTTTTATTGTCAAAATATAGTTATATTTGCAGAAAATTTCTTCTTAAATGAGACAGACAGATATACATATTCAGGAACTTCAATCTGAATTTGAAAATAATGAATATTTTCAGATGGAAGATTTATTTGCTTTCTATAAATCTTTTGAACCAACCATAGCCAAATCAACTGTAAATTGGAGAATTTATTCTTTAGTGAAAGCTGATATTATAAAAAGAATTGGAAGAGGAAAATATAAATATGGTAATGGAAATGCTTTTACGCCACAGATAACACCGAAAGCATTGAGAATAAACAATTTTATAAAAGCAAATTTCCCATATCTAAACTATATTATCTGGCATGTTAGTGAAATAAACTCTTTATCGCAGCACCTGATCAACAAAGACACTTACTATGTTGAGGTTGAAAGAGATGCTATTAGTGCTGTATTCGAAAATCTCAGAGAAAAGTTTAAGTATGTACTAAGAGGAAAAACAAATGAAGATGTATATTTTGGTGAAAGTATAATAGTAGTGCGTTCATTGGTAACTGGTTCGCCAATTCAAATATCAAGTAATGTTCCAACTACAACAATTGAGAAACTATTAGTCGATTTATTTTCAGATAAAGAGTTTGAATTTTTGCAGGGATATGAATTAACCCATATCTTTAATAATGCTTTCTCAAAATATACGATAAATATTGACAAACTGTTGAGATACGCCAGTAGAAAGGCAAAGAGAAAGCAAATCTCAGAATTTATTAAAACTATAAAATGATACAAAAAAGCTGCACTTCAGATAAGTGGATTTCAGAGATTGCAAGGACAAAAAAAGCAGATAAAGGATTGGTTCAAAAACTTATTTGGGCTTTAATATTACTAGAAGGACTCAGTGAATCAAATCTTAAGTTTGTATTTAAAGGTGGAACTGCTCTAATGTTGCTGCTCAACAGTACAAAAAGACTTTCAATCGATATTGATATTATTATTTCCGATCAAGTTGAAAATATAGAAGAAGTACTGTCAGAAATTGCGAATAAAAAAGGATTTAAGCGTGCAGAAAAACAACACAGAGATGCAAATAGCGGAATTGAAAAAGCACATTTCAAGTTTTATTTCCAAAACTCACTCAAATCAAATGATGAGGACTTTGTTCTACTCGACATCCTGTTTGAAGGTATTCACTACAACAATCTTGTTTCCACTCAAATACAGTCAACATTTGTTATACACGAAGGAGGGATTATAGAAACAACAACTCCCGATTTCAATAATATTATGGGAGACAAGTTAACTGCATTTGCTCCGAACACTACTGGAATTACTTACTACAAAAGAGAAAAACCAATGGGGCAAGAAATTATAAAACAACTATATGACATTGGGAATATTTTTGAGGAAATTGATGATGTAAAAGTTGTAAAATCAGTATTTTCCTCCTTTGCCTTAGTTGAACTCCAATATCGAAATATGAGAGAAGATATAAATCTCGTATTGGATGACATTATCGAAAATTGTTTATCCATATCACTGAGACAACAAGTCGGAAATGCTAATTTTGAAGTATTACTTTTAGGTTTAAAACAGATTGCAAATTATATATTTTCAGAGACTTACCATATTGAAAAGGCAACCGTGCATGCTGCAAGAACAGCTTACTTAGTTGCATTAATGCAAACAGAAACTACAATTGAGCGGTATAGTAACAAAATAGATATGACAAAATGGCAAATTGATCAGCCCAACAATACAAAACTGAACAAACTTAAAAAAACAAATCCAGAAGCATTTTATTACTGGTTCAAGTATTTCTCTGTAAAAGTGAAAAATAAATTACAAAACATACCGAAAAGTACTTAACATTCAGCCGTATAGCCAAAATCCTATTCTAAATAAATTCAATTAGAGAAAAAACTAATAAGATTTGGGTTAATAATGCTCCGGTAAAGCCTCACAGCCAACACTTTTTACAGCCCAAGGCTATAAATATTTTTGTTAAATAATTATACTGAATTTATTTTTGTTTTATATTTGTAAAAAAATAAAAATGGGAAAACCTTACAAAGCCAATGCAATTTGGTATATATTATACGGATTTTCCTTTAATATAATATGTTGGTAACAATTAAAAAGAAAATATATGATTTTAAACAATAATCATATTGTAGAATTCGCTCAACAAGCAATTGAGGCAAGACAAAATTGCGAAGACGAATTTGCTGAATTTCATTTAAAAAAAATTCTTCAATATTCATTAATTAATAGAATAGAAATTTTTAGAATAAATCAAGATGAGTTATTAGGTTCAGCTTTCCGTCAAATGTTTTATTTAGATGTAGCACGGAATGAAACTGAAAAGTATTTTATGTCCAGTATGTGTTTTATGCTTTTAACTAATGCAATTAGGAATAAAGAAATTCGTTATGCTATAGACTCTTTAATTAATAGAGCAAGTCTGTATTCAATTGCAGAAGAGAAAATTATAAAATTAATTGAACTCAATGCTGAAAGTATTAAAAACCTTATTAATAGTGAAGTTATTCCAAAAGATGTGTTCCAAATTATGCAATATGGGGACATAGTTAATATGGGGGAAATTGGAGAAATTGTAGATAGCTTCAAGCAAACCAAAGAAAATATTGAAAGAAAAATTGATTCCAAAGAATTAACCATAGTAACAAAAGACTACGTACCAACATTTGTTGAGTATTTAAATTTCAAATTATTAGTAAGTGAACATAAAAGACTAATGTCTAATTTTTAATGTTTTAATACATCAAAAAATGGAAATAATATATTTATTAAGGGATGTTGGAATTTTTGGTTTGGCAATGTGGTTTATTCAGCATTTATTGACAAAATCTGCAAACAGAAAAATTGAATCTTATAAAACTGAACTTGATCATAAAACAAGAGAATTTCAAGCATTATTGGACAGCAAAATAGAATTATATAAAGCAGAGCTTAACATACAGAATTATAAATCAACCAAAATATATGAAAGTCAAATGAAAGTTATAGTTGAATTGCACAAAAAGCTTGTTACATTAAGTAAAGAAATGCAAATTATGACAACATTATTGAACCAAGTCATTAAAGATGCAGAAACTGAGGAAATAGAAAGGATTAATAATGCAGGTAAAGCTTATTATGATTTTTTTAACTTCTTTCATGAGAATAAAATATTTCTTCCTCAGTCAATTAATGAGAAAATTCATGTAATTTCGGATGATTATTGGGATAGTTTTAATGATTATACATTTGGTAAGAATTATGAATTTAAAAGTAGTTTTACTTATGAAAAATCTATTCAAGCCAGCAAAAAAATAAGAGACCAAATCCAACCTGCAGTGGATTCTTTAATATCTCACTTTAGATTATTGATTGGTGTAGAATAGGTTTTCGAAATAAAAACATCAATCATTGTATAAAAACAATTGACGGATATTGTTAGATATAAAGGTTTCCCATTTGGTACAGCTTTTTTGTAACTTGATATCGAAATGGCAGTAAGCTACAATTCTTATACTTAATTTTAGTTAGAATAAAACAAAAGACGAGATGATTAGATACAACATTTATATAAAGACACAATCAAAAACTGAAAATATTCTTGATATATCAGAAGATTATTTAAACAAAATTGTTGAAAGCTACAATATAGGCAAACCACATTTCTTCATAAACGGACAAAAATATTGGTTGTCTAATCTTTTTGAAATTCAAATATTTTCATTTGAACACACAAATATAAAGACAAAAGAAGAATTGTTAGAAATCGTCAAGATTAAAAATTTATTTAAAAAAAGTATGCTGGATACATATATACCGAAAGAAGTATTAGAACAGTTAGGTAAAAATATGACAAGTGATTTTATTAAAGGGGATTATGGATTTTTATCTGAACAAAATACAAAAAAGATAACAGATTTGTATGTTTCAAAAGAGAGAATTGATGAAATTAGTCAAATTAAAGATCCTGATTTTGATTTTACTAAATTAATTGCAATGCTTAAAGAATTAAATTTAGCATATCAAAATGAAATGGTATTAACAATCTCATTTCTTGCTCGTGCAATAAAAGACCATATTCCACCGATATTTAATGAAACTGAATTCAATAATGTTGCTAATAGCAGAACAAAAAGTGTTAAATCCAACTTTTTAAATTTACAACAATCTTTGAAAAATATAGCAGATGCAAATCTTCATCAACCAATTAGGAAGAAGGAAAGTTTACCAAATTTAACGCAGGTAAATTTCAAAAACGATTTAGATGTTTTACTACAAGAAATTGTAAGAATTTGTAAATAATGAAATTTTTCACAGCCAATTACTCAAATACAAATCACAACTTTGTTATTCAAAATTTGAATGACAAAAGAGTTGAAAGTAAATATCTACCTGCAATTTTGATAATGAAAAATATTTTGCAGCGTGGAAAACCAACGCTTATGTCAAAATTTTTGCAATCTCAAATTAGCGAAATTCACAAAAAAGACGATTTTAATATTCCTTATACTTTAATTAGCAATAAATTATCTTTTTGGCATCATACAATAAAGGGAGATAAAAAAAATAATTATTTTCCGGCAAAAACATTTTTTGAGCAAATAATTAAAGAATACTTACCCGAATTTAGTTTTATCACTCAGTTAATAAGACCAGAAACACCTATAAATGAAATTACACAAAAAAATGATAAAAAATTTGCTAATCAACAAGTTGATTTTTATTTTCCGCAAGCGTTTTTAGTAATTGAAATTGACGGACAACAACATAAAACAAGTGACGTAAATCGAATTTCCGATTTTGAACGAGATAATCATTTGGCACTTCACAATATACAAACGATAAGGATTGATACCAAAGACTTAAAAAGCAAAACAGCCCAATTTATAGAAAACATAAATTCGATTAGGCAAAGATTAAGCGAGCCGAAAATTGCAAGAGTTCTTGAATTTTATAAAACTTCATATAATTCTGAATTAAAACAAATTAACAAGGATATTTTAAAATCAAAATTATTGCCTACGGCAATAATTCGTTTTCAAATTCTTGTTTTAGAATTACTTGAAAGTGGAAAAATTTCATTTGATGATAAAAATTGGACATTTCAATTGAAACAAAAAGATATTTCAAATTTTGCGGAAATTGCTATAAATGATTTATTTATCTGGTTTGAGCATTTATTAAAACTTCAAAAAATTGAATTTACAAAACCTAATATTTCAATAGTTGATTTTAAGCAAAGTGAAGGTATAAAGATTGATTTCAGTTTGTTAGAACGTTGGACAGATGAAAATGAATTGAATAAAAACATAATCTTTGTAAGAACCGATTATTTTGATATTTATTACGATAGAGTTACAAAACAAAATGAACGGATAAGTAATTTTAAATTATCAACAACAAAACCTTATAAATACCAATTAATTAGAAACGAAATTGAAAACGACTTACAGCATTTAGAATTCTTCCTTGAAAATATTTTTGGCTACACCAATTTTAATGCAGGACAATACCCGATTATTGAAAACGCACTTTCTCGCAGAGATACGATTGGACTTTTGCCAACAGGTGGCGGAAAATCATTAACTTATCAATTAACTTGTTTATTACAGCCAAGCATAAGTTTTGTAGTTTGCCCAATTAAATCTTTGATGTATGACCAAAAAAAGGATTTAGAAGACGCTTATTTTCAGAATATTGAAACTATATCAAGTGATATAAAAATTGCGGAAGTTAGAAATCAAATTTTAGATAATTTTGGAAATGGTAAGTATTTTTTTATTTTTATTTCCCCAGAAAGATTTCAAACGCAAGATTTTAGAGATAGACTTGCTTCAATAGCGGCAAATTACAGTTTTGCATATGCAGTTATAGACGAAGTTCACTGTTTATCAGAGTGGGGGCACGATTTTAGGACTTCATATCTAAACCTATCAAAGACAATAAGGAAATATTGTGGTGAGTTTAATTTTTTAGGGTTAACAGCAACAGCATCTGTAAATGTTTTAAAAGACATTCAAATTGAGTTCAATATAAAACAAGAAGATGTAAAAACGCTTATAGATTACACACGGCCAGAATTAGAATTTATCGTTTTAAAAGATGCTGGACAGAAATATAAAGTTTTAAAAAGTATTCTCGAAGAGAAGGCAGAAAATGAAAATATTTTTGAACTGAACGGAGAAAAAACGAGATGTGGTTTAATTTTTACCCCTTATGCAAATAAATGGTTTGGCAGTTTCGGTTTAGCAAACGATTTAAAAAATGATTTGAATGTAGATGTAAGATTTTATTCAGGAGAACAACCCAAAGAATATAATTTGCCAATTCCTTTTGATGAATACAAAATAAAGGTACAATCTGATTTCAAAAGCAATAAATTTTGTTTATTAACAGCAACAAAAGCATTTGGAATGGGGATAAACAAAAGAAATATTGATTATACAGTTCATTATGGAATTCCAAGTTCAATGGAAGCCTTGTATCAAGAAGCCGGTAGAGCCGGAAGAAATAAACAACAATCACAATGTTATGTTTTGTTATCCGAAGAAAAAGAAAGTGGACTTTCAAAAATTTTCGGTAAAGATGCAACTTATGAAGAACTAAAAGATTTGCAAGAAACCGTAAAATTTAACGGAAATGATGTTTTTAGACAATTATTATTGTTCTTAGGTGGTCTTGAACCTATTGAAACCGAGTTTGAATTAATAAAAAAACTTCATTATGAATATTCAAAACCAAACACTAAAAAAACAATAAATGGAAATAATTTAGGAGCTAATAAATCCAAATTAGAAAAGGCAATATACCGTTTAATTAACTTAGGAATAATTGAAGATTGGACAATTGAAAACTTTTTTGGTGGTGGCGTTTTTACCGTGTATTATGCGAATTTTTCTGATAATTCAATCGCAAGTTCACTACTAAAATTTATTAAAAAATATATACCAGATTTTGATTTCGATAATAAATCTGAGCATTTAAAATATACTAAGTTATTCAAACGACTAGATATAAATATTTTTGAAAAGGCAACATTAATTTTGCTTCATTGGTCTTATGATAAATTTGCCAGTAATCGTAGAGAATCGCTGCAAAATGTTTATTACAAGAGTATTGCTTATGAAGATACACCGCAAGGTCGAGAAAATTTTAAAAAATCATTGGAAGCATATTTCAAATTCACACAAGCAACGTATATTTTGCAACATATTGCAGAAAACAATGATAAAGATTTTCAGAAATGGTTCGAGATATTTTACGACGAAAACAACGATTTTATTAATAAAGACAAATTAATCGAATTAGAAGGAAATTTGCAACGTTTTTTAGAAAGTTATCAAAATAATACGGGTTTAAATTTGATTAATGCACTTGTTATATTATTCTTAGGTAAAACTTTAATAAAAAGTCATTCCCAAAGATTTGAACGAGCATTACAAACTATTTTAAAATATAAAGACACTGATTATGATTATATAATTGACCAAATTCTCTATATTACAAAACAATTCAGTCAGGCAAACAAAATGATAATAGTAGCCTTTTTGCAAAAGATTACAAAGTCAGAAGAAGAATTTTTACGAATAGCGAAAGAATTAGGTGACATTTCAGTTGTTTTAGAACACTACAATACAAAATTACAAGTAATTACAAAAAGATTTAATAATGGACTTAGAAAAGTTGGATAAAACAATAAAGGAACTTGATGAAAGTTCTAAGCAGTTGAAAGGCTTTGCTGAACTATTTGCTGAATTAGCAAAATTGCAAAATTCTGTTTCAAAAAATAATGACTTTTTCAACACAGCATCAACGAAATTAGAAAATGTATCTAATTCGATTGAAGTTTCGCTAAAAGATTTCAAAACATCATTTAAAGAAATGGACAGTTCTTTAATTACAAGACTTGACAGACATAAATCTGATATACAAGTCGAAATCAGAAATGAAGGAACTCAAATTCAAAGGGGTTTTGAAAACTCATTAAACAGTAACTTCAATAATTTAGAAAATAAACTAAACGAAAAATTTAGAAATTTTGAAGACAAGTTAAAAAGTAACAAAACGCTTATAATATTTAGTCTTATATCATGCATAATAAACTTAGGATTAATAGTTTATTTGCTAGTAAGATAATAAAAATATTGGCGGCTTCGCCGCCATACTATTATTATTTTGTTGGATAAATTTCAGAACTAAAATTAAATAATTAATAGAATGATAAAAAAACGGCTATAAAATACAATAATTGCAGGCTTATGTGGTAAGTCTAAACATTGAGCAAGGAAGAAATATTTGTACAACGTTGAAACAATAGTGCCTTGAAATCCTGTTATATATTCATATTAATTTTCTGTATGTTATAAAACCTCGTAATTTGCTTATAAGCATAGAAAATTCAATACTTATTAAAACTAAAAAACCGATTGTCAACAACTATCGGTTTTTTTGCTTCCACACAACAATATATAGAGGTATGAATAATGTAATTTTTAGATAAAATTGTGTAATATAAAAGCGAAGACTGAAGCTTAACTTTGTACTCTTGCAGAAATATATCTGCATCTTAAAAAACATAAATTATGTATAACGGGAATAATTATTGGGGAATGGATGTTATCTGGTGGATAATATGGATAGGATTACTTGTCTGGATATTTGCAATACCATATAGAATTCCGGGTCAGAGGGGAATTAGAGAAACCTCGTTTGATATTTTACAAAAACGTCTGGCTTCGGGCGATATCACTACTGAAGAGTATCAGGAAAAGAAAAGAATTCTTAAAGAGGATGCTGCATGTAAATGCTGATGTATTGATTTTTACAGCACCAAAAAACTTTAGCAAAGACTAAACATAACAAGCGTTTTGAATACACCCTGTTTTGTCAGTAATATTTGTTGTAAATAAAGCAGGGTCTATTCAAACTTTACTCGTAAAAACATTCATTATTAAATAATTAGTGGGTTAAAATAACTGAAAATTTATGAAAGAAATCAACAAAAAAACCGGGCTTGATAAAAAGCAAACCGGCAATGGGAATAAAGAGAATCTTCCCGGATATCCTGTTTATCCTGCCAACGAGGATATTTACAGCAAATTCAAAGAAGAAACTGAAATAAATCCCGAAGATATTGCTTTGAAAAAAGTTGCCAATGATAATACTTTTAAAAATAATCAAAAAGATTTTATTGAGGATAAATCGGGAAGCGATTTAGATGTCCCGGGTGCAGAATTGGACGATGAACAGGAAAAAATCGGGAACGAAGATGAAGAAAACAATTATTACAGCCTCGGTGGTGATAATCATAATAATCTTGATGAAAGTAAAGGTAGTTTGTAATAATTTAACCTGGTAACTGGTTTATTATCAGATATTATACAGTTAAAAAATCAAATCAGAATAATTAAACAAAATGGCTTACATAGACTATTACAAAGTATTGGGGATTGAAAAATCTGCTACAGCCAAAGACATTAAAACTGCTTATAGGAAATTAGCCCGTAAGTTTCATCCCGATTTGAATCCGAATGATAAGGAGGCAAAAAATAAGTTTCAGCAAATAAATGAGGCCAACGAAGTACTTAGCGATACTATAAAACGCAAAAAGTATGATGAATATGGTAACGATTGGCAACATACTGAGGATTTTGAAAAACAAAGACAATCGCAACAACAATCGCAAAATTCGCGGGGACAAAGATATTCGGGTGCTCAATCCGAAGATGATTTTTCTGATTTTTTCGCGTCAATGTTTGGCGGAGCTGGTGGAGGAAGAAGCAGACAGGCAAAATACAGAGGCGAAGATTACAATGCAGAATTGCATCTGGAACTTATTGATGCCTATACTACTCATAAACAAACGCTAACTGTAAATGGCAAAAGCATCAGAATTACAATACCTGCCGGAATCGAAAACGGGCAAACCATAAAAATACCCGGACATGGAAGTTTGGGAGTAAATGGTGGCCCAAATGGCGATTTATATATTACATTTTCTATAGCTAATCATTCAGTAATTAAACGTTTAGGTAATAATTTGTATGCAAAAGCAGAAATTGATTTATACACAGCAATTCTGGGAGGCGAAATCACCATTGATACCCTAAGCGGGCAAGTTAAACTTAAAGTTAAACCCGAAACCCAAAATGGAAGTAAGGTTAATCTGAAAGGCAAAGGTTTTCCGGTTTATAAGAGCGAAGGTCAGTTTGGTGATTTTCAGATTACGTATTCCATTAAAATTCCTACGGGATTAACTGCAAAGCAGAGAGAACTTTTTACAGAAATTGCAAAATTAAATCAGTAACTATGAAATGCCCACGAACAAAAGATACAACTAGCTGAAAATGATAGTTTGGGCATTCCTTGCCTACCGGCAGGCAGGGATTTGTACAATTAAATAATAAAAAAATAGACAAATGAAACATTCATGACAAAGTAATTTGACGTACAGGTGGATGATTAATTCATTAAAACCTAACAGGTTTCAAAAACCTGTTAGGTTTAAAGTAAGTCAATTTAATGAAATACAGTTAAAAATGGAAAAATGAAAACAAAAAATTTAATCGAAGTTGATGTATTTTGTAAAAATTATAACATCGAAATTTCTTTTATCATTTCATTATATGAAAGTGGACTCATAGAAATTATTACGATAAAAGAAATAAAATATTTTGAAATTGAACAAATTAAGTTGATAGAACAAGTAATCCAATTCTATTATGATTTGGATATTAATGTAGGAGGTATAGAAACCATAATTCATTTGATAGAAAGGATAAATGTATTGCAGAACACAATAATTTTACTACAAAACAAACTGCAATTATACGAAGGAATGGATTAAGTTTTTTTTTAAACAATTCATCCCAATAGTTATCGTTTTTTAATTAACTTTGTTTATTATAATGTTTTAATCCTAAAAACCACCCATTGTAAAATGATTAAAGTCTTCACTTTTCTTAAAAAAATTATTAAAGCAATTATGTGGGTGATAATTGGCTTTGTTATTTTATTCTTTATTATAGCTATTGTAATTCAGATACCTGCAATTCAGACTAAACTTATAAGATATGCTACTACATTTGTAAGCGATAAAACCCATACAAAAGTTGATATAAATGAAATTTATATTTCATTCCCCCAATCAGTTCATATTCAGGGACTTTTTTTAGAAGATTTAAATAAGGATACACTTTTATATGCCGGAAATCTTAATGTAAATATCTCATTAAATGATTTATTCAGTAAAAAGATAAATATAAAATCAGTTTCACTTGAAGATGTAAATCTTAATCTGAACAGATTAGAATCAGATTCTCTTTTTAACTATAATTTTCTGATTACTGCTTTTAGTGATACTTCTAAGCAAAAAAAAACGGTAACAGAAACAAAATCAGTTTGGAAATTTAATATTGAAAAAGTAAATCTGAAAAATATTCAATTTCATTTTAATGATAAATACGGAGGAACAAAAGCATCAGTTAAACTTAATAATTTATCTCTTAAGATGAATGAATTTAATCTGGAAAAATTAGTTTTTCGAATTGATGATTTATTGATTGATGGATTGATTTCTGATATTCTGATTAATAAAAAGAATAAAACTGAAGAGGCAGATTCAGGAAAAAGTATTTTACCCGAAATATATGCAAATAAAACTCAATTCAATAATATTCACTTAAGTTATATTGATTCTATTGGTAATCAATTTCTTACAACAAACATTAATCAGTTTTTGTTAAGAAATGCGTCTGTAGATTTGCAAAAACAAAATATTTCTTCAGATGAAATTAATTTATCAAAAAGCAGCTTCCGTTTTTATACAATGGAAACAAAGCAAACCATAGATACTTCAATTACAAATACATCTGAAAATAATAATTGGAAAATTGCTGTAAAAAGTATTAATCTCGATGATAATTCTTTTTTATATAAAGTTGTAAATAAAGCAGAAATAAGAACTGCATTTGATATAAATCATCTTGATTATAAGCACATTAAGTTTGTGGCAAAAAATTTGTTCTATTCATCAGAAAAAACGGAAATAAAGATAAGTGCATTTACTGCAATAGATCAGAATAATTTTGCGGTTACTGAATTTGAAACCGATTTCAGCATGGATTCACATTCTGTTTCTGCCCAAAAGTTAAAACTCAAAACCTCCAGGTCAGCTATTGATGCTGACTTGAGACTTCAATATACTTCATTGAACTCGTTGCAAAAGGATTTGCCATTTATGAAAGTAAATACTGAAATGAGAAATGTAACGCTTAATAATTTCGATATACTTTATTTTTATCCGGATTTAAAGAAACAGCTATTCTTTAGAAATACAATGAATATTACCAAAATATCAGGGAAAGTAAGTGGTAGTGTGAATAATTTGAATGGAGAAAAAATACTTGTAAAAACGGGTATAAATACATTATTATCAGCAGATTTCAGAATTAAAGCATTGCCTGATATTAAAAAGGCTTTTTTTGATTTTCCGAATTTGAAAATAAATTCAGGAAAGAGTGATATCGCTTTTATAGCAGTATCGTCATTACCAAAAAGCATTGAACTTCCCCAAAAACTAAGTCTTGATATCGTATTTAAAGGACAAATTAATGAATTTCAGTCAGTTATTAAAATGAAAACGAGCTTTGGGGATGCCAATTTAAATGCGGTTCTCGGTGAAAATGAAAATTTCAAAAGCAATATAAGTGTAACTGATTTTAATTTGGGTGCATTATTGAAAAATACGACAATGTATGGTCCGGTTTCAATGATTGCCGAAATTGAAGGACAGGGACTGAATAAAAATACGATAAAAGCAAAAATTGAAGCAGTATCTTCTCATTTTTATTTTAATAAATATACCTATCAGAATTTAAGTATAAATGGAAATGTTAACAGACAAATGTTTGATGGTAAGGTAAGTCTGAAAGATAAAAATGCAGAATTTGATTTTGAGGGATTGGTAAACTTAAATCCTGCTGAAGAAAATTACAAATTTCATTTGAATTTAAAAGGAGCTGATCTTTGCAAACTTAATTTTACCAAAGACGATATCAGAATCGGTTTGCAAGCAGAAACTGATTTAAAGGGGGCAGAACTAAATGAAATAAATGGGAAAAGTTTGATTTCAAAAATTGTTTTAACTCATAATAATAAAAAATATTTTCTGGATTCAATTGGTGTGGATTTGTTTAATCATCATGATAAGAGTATGTTAAGCATAAAAAGTGATATTGCTGCTATTACTTATAAAGGAGAATTATCTCCGGTATTTTTACCTGAAACGATAAATAAAATCATAAATAAGTATTTTCATTTTACAGATTATGAATCACTTATGGCTGTAAATAAAGATTTTGTTTTTGATGCGGAACTTCGCAATCATCCTCTTATTTCAGAAGTTTTTTTTCCTCAGCTTAAGGAATTTGAACCGGTATTGATTAAATGCAGTTTTGATAGTAAAAATAGCATTTTAAAATTCAATGCAAGTGAAAATAAAATAATTTATGGTTCTACCGAAATTAACAAATTTGCTTTAAACATAATATCAGATACCAGTATTTTAAATTATAATATTTCAAGCAGTTATGTATCGAATTCACAATTTAAGTTTAATAATTTAATGCTAGCCGGAAAGTTTGCAGAAAATGCAATTTTTGCGGATTTAAGTTCGATTGATGACAATAAAGACAAAAAGCTTTCAGTAAGTACTAAAGTTATAAAGAATAATGAAAATTATAAGCTTAGCATAAATCCTGAAAATTTTTATCTGATGTATAAACGCTGGAATATTGCAGCCGATAATTATCTTGAATTTGGTAAACAGGGTTTTCTGATTCATCATTTGTTTCTAAATAGTGCAGAAAGTCAGATAAATATAGCTTCGGCGAATGATAAATTTAACGACGACCTGAATATTGCTATAAATAACTTCAGGCTTGAAGATATTTCGGGAATAATAGAAAAAGACAGCAATTTATTAAAAGGAAGGCTTGATGGAAATCTATTGCTCAAAAGGATTAACAATACTTATGGTTTAATAGCAGATGCAAGTATTAAGAATTTATTTTTCCGTGAAATAGCTATCGGAAACCTGACTTTAAAAGCTGAAAATCCAACGGCAGAAAGATTTAATATTAATATGAATTTGAACAGTTTAGATAACAATCTTACTGCAAAAGGTTATTTTAATCCGAAAGGTGGTGATAATTCTATAAATATCAATGCAGATATTAAATCACTTTCTTTAAAAACTTTGGAGGCTTTTTCACAGGGAAGTATTACAAAAGCTTCAGGGATTCTTACTGGAAATTTTATAATTGACGGGAATTTTTCTACTCCGGATATATCAGGTAAATTAGTCTTTGACAATGCTTTTGTTACACCCACTGCATTGAACAACCAGATTCATTTAAAACATGAAACAGTCCTTTTAAAAAAGGATGGAATTTACTTTAATTCATTCACTGTAATGGATGATAAACAGCAAAAGGCTGTGATAGAAGGACATATTCAGATGAAAGAATTTAAAGATTTTGTTTTTGATTTACATATTAATGCAAATGATTTTTTGTTATTTAACACTACCGCTGAAGATAATAAGGAGTATTACGGCAGAATGATAATAGACAGCAAAATAGATGTGAATGGCCCAATGTCATTACCCATTGTATTTGCAAAGATAAAAATGAAAAAAGGTTCAGACTTTACATTTGCTGTTCCCGAAAAGAGAATAACAGCAGACAAAGGGGAAGATGTTGTTGAGTTTGATAATACTTTAAAAAGCAATTCGATTTTATATAAAAAAGATGAAAAAACAGTACAAAAATCAGGATTAACAGGTTTTGATATTTCTTCGGTTATTGAAATTGACAAACAAGCAACACTTCGTTTGTTAATGGATCCTTCTTCTTCCGATTCCCTGGTGGTTGATGGTGAAGCCGCTTTAAGTTTTTCTATCGACAGAAGCGGAAAAATGAGTCTTACAGGTGCTTATAATGTAGATGAAGGAGGTTATACCGTTTCGCTCGAATCTATAATAAAAAAGAAATTTAAGATTAATCAGGGAAGTACAATCGTTTGGAATGGAGATCCGTTAGATGCTGAAATATCAATAAATGCAACCTATACTATCCGTACTTCTCCTTACGAACTGGTGGCTGATCAGCTTATTGGATTAAGTGAATCGGAGAAAGGAGGCTACAAACAGCCTTATCCTTTTATGGTTATACTCAAACTCAGGGGGCAGATTATGCACCCCGAAATTAACTTTGAAATTCAGTTAGCACCGGAAAATAAAGGGATATTGGGTGGTACCGTTAACTCTAAACTGATATTACTCAATGAAGATGAATCTGCTCTAAATAAACAGGTATTTGCCTTGCTGGTTTTAAACAGATTTATTCAGGAAAACCCATTGGAATCAGGAATAGGGAATACGATGTCAACGGTTCGTACTACAGTTGGCAAGCTTTTATCAGCACAATTAAATCAATTGAGTTCTAAAATAGTACCCGGTGTTGAATTAAATTTCGACATTCAATCCTATGAAGATTATCAATCAGGACAAGCCGAAGGGAGAACCCAGATAGATATTGGCGTAAAAAAACAACTTTTCAACGATCGTTTTACAGTCCAGATTGGTGGAAAACTGGATGTGGAAGGCGAAAAAGCAAAGCAAACTTCTACCAGTGATATTATGAGTGATGTTAGTATGGAATATAAACTTACAAGAGATGGACGCTATCGTCTGAAAGCATTCAGACATAATCAGTACGAAGGAGTTATAGATGGTCAGCTGGTGGAAACCGGTATAGGTATTTTATATGTACGTGATTTTGAAAACTGGAAAGAATTTTTTAAATCGCCAGAAAACAAAAATGAATCATTGAATAAAGCTAATGGTAATGGAAAGCAAAAAATTAAGTAAATATTTCTTTATTTCTATTTGTCTGCTGTTAACTTCATGCAGTGGTACAAGGCTTTTGCCGAAAGGCGAAAAACTTTATACCGGTTTCAAAATTAAACTGGAAACACATGAAGAAATCAGCAATAGAGGATATATAAAATCTAATGCACAAAAAGCTGTTGTACTAAAACCCAATAAACGGATTTTGGGTATGAGGCCTAAGTTATGGATGTATCTTAAGGCAGGTGATGAACCCAAAAGTAAATTCAGAAAATGGCTTAAAAAAAACGGTGAAGCACCGGTTTTAATGAGTAATGTTAGTCCTGTGCTAACTTCAGAAATTATACATGCACGACTTTTTAATATCGGAATATTCAAAAACAATGTCGGATTCAAAATCATAGAAAAGAAGCGTACTGCCAGTATTATTTACGCTTGCAATATTCATAAGCCTTATAAAATCAAAGACTTGAAATATGACATTCGTGAAGAGTTAATTAAAAATCTTATACTTATAGAAAAAGAAAAATCATTGGTAAAATCAGGTGATGATTACAATCTTGATAATTTGAGAAATGAAAGGATTAAAATTGATGCATTATTGAAAAAAAGCGGGTACTTCTATTTTAATCCGGATTATTTAATTTTTAAAGCAGATACTTCGGACGATAATAAAAGTTTAAGTTTAAAACTTACATTGAAAGATAGTGTGCCCGAAAATGCTTTTAGACTTTACAGGATAAATAATGTTTTTATTGATCAGGAATATTCTCTTGAGATTGATACTGTTGTAAAAAGAGATACACTAAAATACAGAAATACTTTTTTTATTGGCAAAAAAGATGAAATGAAAATAAGACCAAAAGTTATTTTAAGGTCGGTGTATTTGAATAAGATGGATATTTATTCGAGAGAATTTCATAATTATACCTTAAACCGGCTGATGTCGATGGGTAATTTCAAATATGTAAGTATGAAACTAACAGAAAGCGATACTTCTGCAAAAGGCTTTCTTGATGTGAATATTTTAATGACTCCTATGCCCAAACGTAATTTAAGAGCAGAATTTGAATTGGTTTCAAAATCAAATAATTATATAGGTCCACGAATGAATATTAGTTTGATGAACCGAAATACATTCAGGGGTGCTGAGTTATTAAATCTGAATATGGCTGGTTCTATTGAAGCGCAGTTTATAGGGGATGGAAAAAATTTGTTTTCCTATTCGTGGAATCCTCAATTGGAATTAACTTTCCCGCGATTTGTAGTTCCTTTTGGTATGCAAAGAACAAGTAGTAAAAATATACCTAAAACAAGTTTCTCATTATCTTATAATTACACCAAACGGGTAGATTATTTTGATATGCATACGTTGCAATTTATTTATGGTTTTAAATGGAGAAAAGGGAATCTGAGAGAACATGATTTAAGTCCTGTAAATATAAGTTTTACTTCTATTTTTAATAAATCGGATGCTTTTGCAGAATTACTGGAATCAAATCCATTTCTGAAAAAGAGTTATGAAGAGCAGTTTATTGCAGGAGCAAACTATTCATTTACATACAATGAGCAGGTTTTACAAGGCAAAAAAATGCAGTTTTATTTCAATATGGCTGCTGAAGTAGCCGGGAATTTATTCTCTTTTGCCAATATTATCGGAGGTGAAAAGATTTCTTCTGATAATCCATCTGAAATTTTAGGTTCTGTATATTCCCAATATGCCCGTTTGGGTTTAGATGCTCGGGCATATTATAATATGGGAACAAAAAACAAACTGCTAATGAGGGCTTTTGCAGGTATTGCAAGTCCTTACGGAAATTCTTCAGTTTTACCTTATTCCAAACAATTTTTTAGTGGAGGACCAAATAGTATCAGGGCTTTTCATATTAATTCGCTGGGACCCGGAAACTTTAATCAAAGTGCTGATAATCAAAATTTCTTCCAGTTGGGTGGTGATGTTAAACTGGAAATGAATGCCGAATATCGGTTTACAATTTATCGTTTTTTTAAAGGTGCTTTATTTGCTGATGCTGGTAATGTATGGTTGTTGGAATCTAACCCCACCAATATAGGCAATCCGTTTACATTTTCAGGATTTGCAAATGAAATAGCAATGGGAGCAGGTATAGGTTTCAGAATTGATGTTTCCTTTTTTATCTTAAGATTCGATTTTGCAACTCCATTCAGAAAACCTTGGATTATAGATAATAATAAATGGGTAATCGATAAAATTAACATTGGCAGCCCGGCATGGAGAAGCGAAAACCTTGTTTTAAATGTAGCCATTGGTTATCCTTTTTAATTTGTATAATTTAGTATAAGTGGATTTGATAATTAAATATCTTATTATAGATGCTTTGTTTTAAACAATTAAAATACAATAGCATATGCCTTTTTTCCTTTCTAAAGATATCAATTTTGACTGAAATTTATCTCCATCATAAAACTTTCAGGATAAGTAAATTATGTAAATTCTGATAAAAACTATATAACACAAAACACTTAAAAAGCATCTATTTTTGCTATTAATAAATTATACATTTTCATGTGGTTATGTGTTGTAAATATAAGAAGAATTGCTATTGTTAAAATATTAATATACACATTCTTAATATTTTACAATATAGGTTTTGGTTTTACTCAGCAAACATTAATAAATGATACAATAATTCATAGGTTTTATGCAATAAATCACCAGAAACTATACTGGGTTTCGTCATCTGCCAATATCGGAAAAGCATTTCAATGGATGAGTATGATAGAGTCCTCAGGCAATTTGGGTTTCAACTCAAACAAGCTTAAATTATATGAAATCTATAAAGCATACAACAGTATTAACCGTATTGATAGTGTTTTTTTTAATGAAACCGATTATCAGATTACTGCTATGGTACTTAATTATTTGAAAGTTCTGCAGCAGGGAAATATTAAGTTTGATTATGATGAAATAAATATTACTAACGATAGCGTTTATATTTATCAATTACTTGGTTTTAAAAAAAGATGGTCAGTCTCAAAAATAGTTTCAAAGCTCGAAAGCAAAGATGCCGATTATCTTATACTAAAAAAATATCTGAAAGATTCTGTTTCAATAAATGATACTTTGAAATATAAAGTCATAATACTTGCAATGAATTACAGGAGGTATTTTACAGCAAATCATTTTTCTGAATATATAATGGTAAATATTCCCACTGCCGAAGCTGAATATTACAGAAACGACAGTCTGCTTATAAAGATGAACACCGTAACGGGAAAGAAAAAAACACAAACACCACTTATTGCTTCATATATAACAAATATAGTTACTTTCCCAAGCTGGAATATACCTTATACCATTGCTGTAAATGAAATATTGCCAAAAGCGCAAAAGAATGATAATTATCTGGAACAAAACAATATTGAAGTGTTTGATGCCAATGGAAATGCTATAGAAGAATCGGAAATTAACTGGAATAATTTTAATGAAAGAAATTTTCATTATTATTTTCGTCAATCTTCCGGAACAGATAATGCTTTAGGTCTGATAAAATTCAATTTGCAAAATCCTTTCAGAATTTTTTTACATTCTACAAGCTGGCAGGGCGTTTTTGCAAAAGAAAATCGCTTTCTGAGTCATGGATGTATTCGTCTCGAAAAACCGTTTGAGCTGGCAAATGCAATTCTAAACGGAAAAATTGATATTGAAGAATTAACGAAAGGAAAGAAAGGTACTGAAACGCAAACTATAAAGTTAACCAATAAGATACCCGTTTTTATTATCTATTGTCCTGTACTTATTGTAAGTGGTAAACTTGTTTTTCTGGATGATGTTTATGGCTTAATTAAGTAAAGCAGAATTACGAAGATAATAATTGTCGGGATTGTAAATAAAAAAGCAACTACCTCCTTTAATGGTTTCAATAATGGGTTTGTTTAAATCGGGAGGTAAAGCAGGGCAACCAAAACTTCTGCCCAATCTTCCGTATTTTTTAATAAAGTTTTCGGTAGCATAAGCAGCTGCATGTATGATAATTGCACGTTTTACAGCATTATCGTTAAACCCTTTTTCAATTCCGTTTATTATTAATGAAAATCCTGTATGTGATCCTGTTATAGGTTGATTGGTTATATAAAAGCCCAGACTGCTTTTAGAAGAACCTTCTTTGTTCGAAAAAGACCTGGCATATTCATCACCTGTATTGCGTCCATGAGCAACATAAGTGTTAAACAATAATTTTTTATTCTTTAAATCAATTACATACAATCGTTTTTTATTACTCGATTGCGAATAATCTGCAATGGTAATAATTTCAGAATTATGTAGTTTGTTATTTAATTCAAGTTTTTTAAGTCCTTTAATTGCTAATGAAAAAACATCTTTTGATAACCCGTATTCTTTTAAATTTAAAATTGTAAAAAAGTCTTCATTTTCACCTGTAACTACATCATGTATTGCAATGCGGGCATTGTTAACAACCGGTAACAAAATGAATAACAGATAAATTATTGCTTTTTTCATTTGGTAAAGATAAACTTTAAAATTAGAAATAATAAATTAAGTAGTGGAATTTATAATTAATTAACTTTAAGCGAATTCTGTAATTCAGATTATTTCAGCATAAATAAGAATGGTTCTGTTTTGTGTTTTTGTGGAAATTTATGAGTAAATTTAAGATTAACTCGAAGAGTTTAATATGCATAACCCCCAATATTATTGGGGGAAAGAAAGTAAATACGACTATAACCCTTTAGGGTTGAACTATCAAATAAATAATTCAACCCTAAAGGGTTGTAACTTATAAATAGTTTCATAACCCCCAATAATATTGGGGGTTATGAGAATTCAGTCCTACGGACTGTTTTGTTGCAATATTCATTTTTCCACATTGTTTTTAAACAGAACTATAAGAATTAAGTTAAAAGAATTATTTTGTGTTTACACAAACTTATTTATACTCCCATTTTATTGCTTGAAATATCGACTTAAATGAGTATTATATTTACTCATTTGTCTGTAATATCGATTTGATCGAGTATCATATTTACTCAATTGTTCGTAATATCGACTTGATTGAGTATTATATTTACTCATTTGTTTGTAATATCGACTTGATCGAGTATTATATTTACTCAATTGCATGAAATATCGATTTGATGTGTTGTAATATCGATTTGATGCGTTGAAATATAGGTTTGAAGTGTTGAAATATTGATTTGATGTTAGTAAATGATTAATTGAATAACACTTCGACTCCGCTTAGTGCATCGCTGAATAATTGATTTTATGAGCAAAATTATTTGCCTTAGCCGCAGAGCGGCGATATAATGGTAGCAAAATATAGAAGTAATATTTTTTAAGCCGCAGAGCGGCGACAGAATATACAAATGAGTAATTGATATTGAACCTCTTGCGCTAAACCGAATTTGTAATTCGGTTTTTTTTTGAATTTCTTATTCCATATCTTTTTAATATAGGAAAATGTGTTGCTGCTATGCAGTTTAAAATGAGTAAATGATTGACAGAGTTATTGAATAAACAATAACCCAGTAAATTTTGAGTATAGATTTGCAAGACTGCAAAGCCTTTTACAAAAGGTTGTAAAGACGTTTGCAGTCCATAAATTCTAATGTAAAAATCAATAAATAAACAATTTAGCAATTGTAATTCCGATTGCAAAGCCTTCCACGAAAGTTCGCGGAGACCAATGCAATCCAAAAACTATGATGTAACAAACTGAAATCAAGTAATCTAATAAATAAATATCCGATTGCAAACCTATTAGCGAAAGTGTGCGGAGACCATTGCAAGACCGCAAACCCATTTACAAAATATTGTAAAGGCATTTGCAAGACCGCAAACCCTTTTACAAAATGTTGTAAAGGCATTTGTAAGACCGCAAACCCATTTACAAAATGTTGTAAAGACCATTGCAAGACTGCAAACCCATTTACAAAATATTGTAAAGACGTTTGCAAGACCGCAAACCCTTTTACAAAATGTTGTAAAGACCATTGCAAGACTGCAAACCCTTTTACAAAATCTTGTAAAGACCATTGCAAGACCGTAAAGCCTTTTACAAAATATTGTAAAGACGTTTGCAATGCAAAAAAAATGATGTAATATTTTATAAACATGCAATTTAGCAATAAAATTTCCGATTGCAAATGCATTAGCAGAAGTTTGTAAATGCATTTGCAATGAAGATAAATGTATGTTGCTTATCGACTTTTGTATGTTGCTAAGTTTATAATGGTTCTTTGATATAAAGAAAACTCCTTGTTTATAGAGAAAGATTCCTGTGAGAATGAAAATTATTCTGTGGAGAGTGTAAGTTATTTTGTATTTACACAAAATAATTTATACTCCCTTTATTGTTCTTTTTATTTTTTTGAAATATACTTTTTATTGAATAAATATTATTAATTTTGGTAAGTTAATTTTTGAAATTTTAAAAAACGAAATACGAACTATTAAACAAAATAATATGAAAAACACATTACAAACTGAAAAACAAAATTCACTTCAAGTTACTAAAATAAAATCTATTAACCAGAAAGTATATAAAGCAATGGAAAATTTTGGAGATATAATACTAGGCGAAAATATTGAGAAAATTTATGAAATCTATAATACTGAAAACAATAATTCTTATGAAGAATATGATTTAAATGGTAATAAAATTAAGAATATTATTTTTGATGAATTTAATAATATAAAACTATCAAAAACATATTTATACATTAATAATCTTTTAGTTGAAGAAATTTATGATACTTATAACTCAAAAGTTAATTATGAGTATAATTCAAAAGGTAATTTACAAAGTATAACAAAATATGACAGTGAAAATCAATTAGATGATAAGCAAACTTTTAAGTATAATGAGAATGACTCATTATTTGAAATAAACGAGTACAGCTCAGATGGTTTACTATATCAAAAAACTAAGCATTTTTATGATAGCGAGGATTTATTGATTAAGAAAGAAATTTATAACAAAGAAGGTTATAGAATATTTTTACATGTATTTGAATATCAAAAAAATCAAATAGTTAAAGTTAAAAAATCAAAAGCATTAACGAGATATGATTTAGAATATAATGTTGTAGAATATGATGTTAAGGGGGAAATAGTATATGAATACATAGGAGATGAGCCAAATAAAGAAATTTATTTGCAATATTATTATTACAATTTAGATTTTTTTATTGAATTATTAATGACAAGAAGATGGTCTAATATTGTGGATAGTGATAAAATAACATTTGATTATGAAACTGATGAAAATAAAAATTGGATTAAGAGAATACATTACCGTAATGATGTACCAATAGCTGTTACTGTTAGAGAAATTGAATATTTCACAGAAACTACAAAAGAACAAAAATTGGTTTGCTAAAATTTTTAAACTTATTTTATGAAAAATACAACATCAAATCCAGCAATAAAGGACAATTTTTTAATAAAATCGATTAACCAAAGAGTTTATGAAGCTCAAGATAAATTTGGTGAGATTTTACCATTAAAAATAATTGACAAATATTATAATCTTTTTTCTGAAGGATCATTAGAGAATTATTTAGAAGAATATGACCATAATTCTAATTTAATAAAAAAGACCTTTTTTGATTTAGAAAATATAATTTGCAAAATAAATACTTACTCATATATTGATAACAATCTTATTGAAGAGAAAAAAGAAGAGAAAAAAGAAGAGGATCAATTAAATCTTGAATTTTTAAATAAGTATATATATGAATATAATACTTTAAAAAAAATAAAATCAATTACAATATTTGATGAAAATGATCAAATTGAAGAAAAATTAATTTATAAATATACAAATGAAGATATTATTGATGAAATAAATTTATATGATAATGAAGGAGTTTTTTATGAGAAAATAAAATATATTTATGATGAAAATAGCATTTTAATAAACAAGAAATACTATTCAAAAGAAGGATTTTATAAATATTCTGATTATTACAAGTATGATAACCAGATTCTTGTAAATGAAAATTTAGCAATAGATATTTTTATTGAAAAAGAAAATTATAAGAATAATTTTTATTTCGATAAAAATGGGAATGTAATAAAATATAGTTTCATAAAAGGGAAAGAAAAATTTATTATACATCAGTCATTTGATGAAAAAGGATATTTAATTATATGCATTAATGTATATGAACACAATGAACAATATTATCCTCGTTATATTAATGATGAAATTACATACGCTTACAATATAGATAATAATGGGAATTGGATAAATAAAATTCATTATAGAAATGAAATACCTTTTGCAATAACAAAAAGAGAGATTGAATATTATAATAATAATTATAAGCAAGTCAATGAGGGTGAATTAGTTTGTTAATATTGAAAATCAATTCTTAAATGATTTCTGTTATTTTATAATAATTAAATTTAAAACTATGAATGGAATCTTTTCTCAATATGATTCACAAGATTTAAACAGAATTGCTGCAAAAGGGATTCAGGAAAAACTCAGAAATATAAGACAACGTATTAATGTTGAATTTATAGCCAAAAGATTGATATGGGAGTTAATACAAAATGCAAAAGATAATGCAGCAACTTGTAATATTAATGGTAATCCAAATGTTTCTGTAGAAATTGAATTGAATACTAATAATCTTAGATTTTCTCATAACAATGGTTATTTTACTAATGAAAATGTAAGAGGATTAATAAGGAGATATTCTTCAAGTGATAAAGATAGAGAAAATGAAACTACAGTGACTCTTCCTGCAACAACAGGTAGATTTGGAACTGGTTTTATGACTACTCATTTACTGTCTGAAAAAGTATTAGTAAAAGGGGTTTTTAATGAAAATAAAAATTCATTTTGCAAATTTGAACTACCTCTTGACAGAAGTGGTGTAAATGAAAAAGAAATCATTAGAAGTATTGAAAATGCATTCTTTGAAATTGAAGAAAGCATGAAAGCTCAAACTCGTTTTGAAATTTCTTCAATCAACAAACATAAAACAGAATTTTTATATTATTTGAATGAGGAAGGTTATAAATTAGCAGAAATCTCAATAGCTGAATTAAGTGATAGTTTGCCTTATACTTTAATTAATATTCCAAATATTGAAAGAATTGATATAAATCAAAATGGGGAATCACATTTTTATAAAATAAAAAAGATTAAGGATTTTGAAGAAGGTAATAGCAAAATATCGATAATTGAATTTATATCTAATAATTACAATACGTTACATAATTATTTTGCTACTGTAATAGATGATAATACTCGTATAATAATACCAATTATTTATAATGAAAATTCTATTGAAATTCAAAATGTAAATAAAAATGTGCCGAAACTCTTTTTGGATTTTCCGTTGATAGGGACTGAAGATATGAATATACCTTTCGTAATAAACAATCCTTTATTTGAACCTACTGAACAAAGAGATGGCGTAAGTTTAACAGGTGGTAATGATAGAGATACAAAAATAAATAGTGATATTATTTTAAAAGCTTTTGAGATTTATCAAGAGTTTATTGATTTTGCTTGCATACAACCAAATTGGGGAAACCTTTTTAACTTGGCAAGAATTAAAAAGCCAAAAGAAAAAGATTGGTTAGATTCGGATTGGTTTTATTCCAATATAATAAACCCTTTTCAAGCAAAGTTATTAATATCACCAATAGTTGATTCGAATGCTGGAGTAAGAGTCTGTATAAAAAATTCTGAGGGAGATGATCATATTTTATTTCCATCATCAACAAAAGAAGAAATCAGAAATAGAATTTGGGATTTTTTAAATGCAATATACTCAGATCAACTACCAATTAAAGAACATATTCATCAATGGTATAATATTATAAAGAATTGGAAAGATTGTTTAGAGAAAACAATTGAAGATATAGCATTTGAAATTCAAAAATTTAAAAATGTTAGTGTTTTGGCTTTATATATAGATAAAATTGAAGAAGAATCAATAGAATGGCTTAATAATTATTATGACTTACTAAACTTTGAGGGAGATTTTATTAAAGAAATTATTAATGATAAATATGCAATTATTCCAAATCAAAATGGGATATTTAAAAAGCGGTCTGATTTATTTGTTGATGCTGAAATAGATGAAGAACTTAAAAATGTAATGCAAATACTTGGGATTGATTTGCGTGATAAATTGCGCCATAAAGATGTTATAACTAAAAGTAATTACACAGATAATTTAGATCTTCAAATAAAGTATAATGTTAAAAGTCAAGAAAATATAATTGATGAAATAAATAAAATTATTATTGCAGGCAAAAATGAGAATACTCAAAAGGCATGTGATTATTTATGTTCATGTTATTCTGATGATGAAATCTTTCCTGTTGAACATGATTTTATTTATGAATTTTGTAAAGCCCTATGGGAAATGCCTGAAAAGAAAAAACTTCAAAAATGGAATGCTGAAATATGGCAAGAGGTAAATAAAAGACAAATTTCAAGAATATTGACAATAGTTTCTCCAACAAAAGGGAATTATAAACTAAAAGATAAATTAGGGTTTGATTATAATAATACTATAAAATGGATAATTTCTTTTGCAAATTTTTTAATTAAAAATAATTATGATTATTTATTAAATCTTAGTGGCTATCCGATACTACTTAACCAACAAGGTTTATTCTGTATAAAAGATAAATTATTTTTTGAAAAAGGTGTGATAGATGAAGAACTGAAAAATATCGCCAATGAACTTGGTTCTGAAATACTTTATAAATTAATTAATAAAGAAATTTTTTTAGAATTGCCCGAAAATAGGGGAATTGATGAAGAACAAGTTGCAGATGAAATTACAAAATTAATAAAACCCTTGCTTCATAATATAACAGAAAGGGAAGAAAATAAAGAAGTTATTAGGATGCTTTATTTATGGATGAATAAAAATCGTTTAAAGGCTGAAAAACTATTTAGTGAAGTTTACGAAAAAAGATTTTTACTTATTAGTGATGACGAAATAACAGCAAATATTGAAAAAGCAGAAATATTTGATGAAATTTTAGGGAAAACAGGAATGTCTTCTGGCGAAATTAAGGATAAATTGATTGCACTTTTAAATAATACAAAGTCCAATATATTTGAAGATATGTCAAAATCCGATAAAATAGAAGAAGATATAATGATTTCTCCTGATTTGGTTGATAATTCTGATGAAAGATCTAGGATTTCTACAAATGAAGAAGCTAAAATCATTATATTGGATACATTAAGAAATAAGGGATTTATTGTACCTACTAATATTTCAATTAATTATACCATAGTTTCAGGTGTTTCAAAACCAAATGGAATCCCTATAAAAATAGTTATAAAAAGTGGAAAAGCTGGGAAAATTTATTTTAATCCAAGTGAATGGATGGCATTAACAGAGACAGATTCTCAGTTATTTGTAGTAACGTCTGGTAATATTGTTAGAAATGTAACACTTAATGATTTAGCTGCACTTAATGACTCATTCCATATGCGATTTAACACAAAAGCCTTTGCAATTGAGACAAATTTAAAAGCTTTTGCAGATTTTTTTCGTTATTTACCGTACACTCACTTTATTTTTGATACACCTGAAAGTACATCCGATTACTTGGAAGAATTTGGTTTAAACAAAAGAAATCCTTCAGCTTCAACTTTAACTTCTGATGATAAAAATTTATTACACTAATGTTATATACAAGAGAAGAACATATCTGTTTCTTAGAGGAAGAATTAAGAGCACAAACAGAAGCTTTTAAACAAAAACTTGAATCAAAAGCATTATTTATGCTTCAGGAGCAGGAAGAACTTTTTGTTGCACAGTTTTTAAAGTTTCAAGATGGTGAAATGATATTAAAATTTTCTAATAACAGAGGTGTGCCTCGTCAAGGAGAGTATTTATATTGCTTTACTTTACCCCAAGAACATAGAGATTATAGATACTGGAATAATAAAACATACGGAGATCTTATCAAATTAAAAGATAATTATACAGAAACTGTATGCATTTGGCAAGCACCATCTGATGAAAAAGATTTTAGTATTGCTGGCTTTAGAGGTATTGAACTTGAATTTGCACTACATATACAGGATACTGTTGGTATGATTTTACTTATAGGACCAAATAAACCACCTTATGAATATCTTTCTAACCTTCAAAAAATTGTAAAAAATGAATCAAATATTTTCGCAAATAAATTACTTGATCAGGATTTCAATTTTATAAATTGGACACCTTCTTTACTTGAAGGAAAAACAAATAAAATTCAATTTATAAAAACACAGCTTCAATTAGAAGATACTTTAATTATTCAAGGACCTCCAGGTACTGGTAAAACTCATTTTATTGCAGAATTAATTGAAAATCTTGCAAATGAAAATAAATCAATTTTAGTAACTGCTTTAACAAATCGTGCTTTAATTGAAATTGCTGAAAAACCAGCATTAATTAAATTAATGGAACAACATCGGGTTTATAAAACAAAATTATCTGTCGATGAAGTAAAAGCAAACAAAGATTTAAAACAGGCAAAAGAAATTCGACCACAGCCAGGAAATATAGTTCTTTCAACATTTTATATAACAAGTGGTGTTGCTTCTCAAATTAAAAATGATCCTCCATTTGATTATGTTATTGTTGATGAAGCAAGTCAGTCTCTTTTGGCAATGTTTGCCGGTGCATCTATTCTTGGGAAAAAAAACATCTGGATTGGAGATACAAAACAATTAGCTCCTGTTGTTGCTATAAGTGAAGACAAAGTCAATAAAAAAAATTATGGAGCATTAGTAGATGGTTTAAAAGCATTATCAAATAATTCATCATTACCAATATTTCAATTTACAGAATCTTATAGACTTACTGACAGAGCTATAAAATATACTGGAATTTTTTATAAAGACACATTAAAATCAAGATCAAAATTTGAAATTCTTTTAAACTTTCATGAGATTTTTGAGGGTGTTGGCAAATATCTCAATCCACAAGGTGGTCCCACTTTAATTAAAACTGACTTACCTATAGGAAAATTCAGACCAAAAAATGGAATAGACATTTCAACAGAATTTGTTAAACAGCTTATTTTAATAAATGAAAAACTTCATATTTCAGTTTTGTCATGTTTTGTTGAAACTACTAAAGCTTTACAAAAAAATATTTTTCAATCTATTGGGTATAGAAAAAACTTGATAATTGAAACTGTATCAAGAATTCAAGGTCTTACAACTGATATTTGTATTTATCTAGTTCCAAATACAGCTTATCATCGTTCTTTAGAAAATCGTCTTTTTAATGTTGCAACAAGTAGAGCTAAACAACATACAATAATTATTACAGATAAAAACATTTTGAATCGTTATTGTATTGACAATGAAGTGAAGCAATATTTACAACAACTTGAAATTGATTTCTCTTTCTATATAAAAACAGAGCAAGAAGTGAAATTATTAAATTAATTTACGTGAAATAATCTAATTTTATTATTTTTTAAATTTAATTAAGTAAATTTGAGATCAATCTGGAAAGTTGAGGTTCTAAAAAATTAAGCATTTATATTTGCTTGTCTGAATAAAAAGAAGGCGAATATATGATATAAATGTAGAACATAAGCGGTTGAAATAAAATAAAAAAAGCCACATTTCTGTGGCTTGATTTTTGCTCCCCCTTCAGGACTTGAACCTGAGACCCTCTGATTAACAGTCAGATGCTCTAACCGACTGAGCTAAGGAGGAATTTTTTTTCGTGATTTGAGATTGCAAAATTACATAAAGTTTTAAAATAAACAATACCTTTGCAAAAAAAAATTAAAAAAAAATTTATGAGTAAAGTACTTGGAATGGGTAACGCATTGGTTGACATTATGACACGTCTTGAAAGCGATGCTTTACTAAATGATTTTAATCTTCCAAAAGGAAGCATGCAATTAGTTGATAAAAATACAGCCGAATTTGTGTTAAGTGGAACAAAACATCTTGATAAACAGCAATCTTCAGGTGGTTCTGCTGCTAATACCATTCATGGATTGGCAAATTTAGGTGTTGAAACTGCTTTTATCGGAACCATTGGTGAAGATGAATTTGGAAGTTTTTTTCATGAAGATTTATTGAAAAATAATATACAACCCAGCCTTTTTAAAGTGAAAGCTGAATCAGGAAGAGCCATTGCATTGGTAAGTCCCGATTCTGAAAGAACTTTTGCCACTTTTTTGGGTGCAGCCATTGAATTATCTGCAAATCACCTTACAGCTGAAGTTTTTGACGGATATCATTATTTCCATATTGAAGGTTATTTGGTCCAGAATCACGATTTAATCAGAAAAGCAGTTGAACTTGCAAAACAAAAAGGATTAAAAGTTTCTTTAGATCTGGCTAGTTTTAATGTAGTTGAAGCCAATATCGATTTCCTGAAAGAATTGATAGTTAATCACGTAGATATCGTTTTTGCAAATGAAGAAGAAGCTAAAGCATTTACAGGTATGCAACCCGAAGAAGCTTTGCACGAAATTGCAAAAAACTGCGAAATTGCAGTAGTTAAAATCGGGAAAAATGGTTCTTTGGTAAAAAAAGATGGTATTGTTTATACAATTGGAGTTATACAAGCAAACAGTATAGATACAACCGGTGCCGGAGATGTTTATGCCGCGGGTTTCTTATATGGTTTGGTTAATGGATTGTCGTTGCAAAAATGTGGTGAAATTGGCGCATTACTTTCAGGAAAAGTTATTGAAGTTATTGGTGCTAAAATGAATAATGAAATATGGAATTATATTCGAAGCAAAGTAGCTGAAATTAAAAATTCATAAATCAGGATAATATTAAAATATTTTTTTTTGAGTATTTCATCAAATTGAGATTGTAATTATTTTATAAAAAAACAAAGTTAGGTTATTAATTAATTTTTTATATATTTGCAATCCTTTTTTGAGAATAATAATTAAATCAATTTATATACCATGAAGGTTTACCAAACAAACGAAATCAAAAATATAGCCATAGTTGGAGGGGCTAAATCAGGTAAGACCACCATCGCAGAAGCAATGCTATTTGAGGGTGGATTAATAAAAAGACGTGGAACTATTGACGATAAAAATACAGTTTCTGATTACCGAGCAATTGAATTAGAACGTCAAAATTCTATCTCGTCAACTTTATTATATATCGAACACAAAGGATTTAAAATTAATATTATAGATACCCCAGGGTTCGATGACTTTGTAGGAGAAGTAGTTTCAGCACTTAAAGTTGCCGATACAGCAATTATGATAATGAATGCCCAAACAGGTATTGATGTTGGAACTGATGTAGCCTGGCGTTATTCTAATCAGAATGGAGTACCTGTAATATTTGCTATTAATCATCTGGAACATGAAAATTCTAATTTTGATGAAATTATCCGCCAATTAAAACAAAATTACGGCAAAAACGTAACTGTTTGTCAATATCCTGTAAATCCGGGATTAGGCTTTAATGCAGTTATTGATTTGGTGAAAATGAAAATGTTGAAGTTTCCTGAAAATGGTGGAACTGCCGAAGAACTTGATATTCCTGCTTCTGAAATGGATAAAGCTGAAGAATTGCATGGAATTTTAGTTGAAAATGCAGCAGAAGCTGATGAATCATTAATGGAAATTTTCTTTGATAAAGGAACTTTAACTATTGAAGAATTAAGACAAGGTATTAAAGCTGGGGTTACAAACAGAGGTTTATTCCCGGTAATGTGTGTTGCTGGTAAACACAATATGGGTGTGCAGAGATTATTGGAATTTATTACTTATAATGCCCCATCTCCTAACGATTTAAAAAATGTAAAAACAGTTTCAGGTAAATCTTTGGAATATAAAACTACAGATCCTGCAACTTTATTTATATTTAAAACAGGTATTGAAGAACATCTGGGTGAAATTTCATTCTTTAAAATTTATGCAGGAGAAGTTACCGAAGGTATGGATATTGTTAATGCTTCAAATGGTTCAAAAGAACGTATTTCTCAAATATTTTCAATTGCTGGTAAGAATCGTGAAAAATTACCAAAAGCAGTTGCTGGTGATATCGTTTCAACCATTAAATTGAAAAGTTGTTTTACCAACAATACTTTAAATGCTGGTAAAAATTCAGAAGATTTAATTCCACCGATTGTTTTTCCTGATCCAAAATTCAGAACAGCAATCAAAGCTAAAAATCAAGCTGATGATGAAAAATTAGGTGCAATTTTGAATGAAATGCACAAAGTTGATCAAACCATCACTATTGAATATTCTAAAGAGTTAAAACAGATTATTTTAAGTGGACAAGGTGAATTGCATTTAAATATTGCAAAATGGCATCTGGAAACTATTCATAAAATTGAAGTTGAATTTATAACTCCTAAAATACCTTATCGCGAAACTATTACCAAACCTGCAAAAGCTACCTATCGTCATAAAAAACAATCTGGTGGTGCCGGACAATTTGGTGAAGTTCATATTTTGATACAACCTTATACAGAAGGTATGGCTAATCAAACCGAATTCCCAATCAGAGGAGTTACAGAAGAAAAACTGGCTTGGGGTGGTAAGCTGATTTTCAACAACTGTATTGTTGGTGGTGCTATTGATGCCCGTTTTTTACCAGCTATCTTAAAAGGTATTATGGAAAAAATGGAAGAAGGTCCATTAACCGGTTCTTATGCCCGTGATATCGTTGTTAACGTTTATGATGGTAAAATGCACCCGGTTGACTCAAACGAACTTTCATTCAAATTAGCAGGTCGTCAAGCATTTAGAGAAGCATTTAAAGTTGCAGGTCCTAAAATTCTTGAACCAATCTATGATGTTGAAGTTATTGTTCCTTCAGAAAGTATGGGTAACGTAATGACCGATTTACAAGGAAGAAGAGCTGTAGTTATGGGTATGGATAGCGAAGGTAATTATCAGATTATTAAAGCAAAAGTGCCTTTGGCTGAAATGAACAGATATTCAACAGCTTTAAGTTCATTAACCAGTGGTAGAGCTACATATTCATTGAAATATGCAGATTATCAGCAAGTTCCAACTGATGTTCAGAACGTTTTATTAAAAGCATACGAAGAACAGGAAAAAGACGAAGAATAGTCAAATTTTCATATATAAAAACTCCGGTAGAAATGCCGGAGTTTTTTTTGCTATTGTATTAACAATACTTTGTTGATTTTTAAATATAAACACAAAAAAAAATATAGGAAAATAGCTTACCTTTGAAGATATATTTCAAAAAGGCTTAAATGAAAATAAATAAAAACTTCCTAATTGGATTTTTGATTCTTATACTTATTACTGTTTTGGGTATTTTGTCATATAAATACTACAGAAAGTTAAAACAACCATTGGCTCCGATAGTTAATGCAATCCCTGATGATGCAATTGCTTTTGCTGAATTTAAAAATCCTTATGAATTGTGGAATTCTAAAAACTTAAATAATGAAATTTGGTCTGATTTACAGCAAATTAAGCTTTTTAAAGATTTGCAACGTGATTTGTTTTTTATAAATACAATCATTAATCTTAATGATGAAATTAAACAAATAATTAGTTCACAGAAAATGATACTTTCTGTACATCCATCTCTTTCAGGCGAATGGCGCTTTTTGTTTTTGTGTAACGTTAATCAAACTTTAGAAACATCCGATATTAATGATTTTCTTAAAGAAGTAGGTTTGAAAAATATCAAAAGAATTGTAAATGAAAACTTTCAATATTATAGTATAACAACTACTTCCACAACATATTTTTATTCAATTGAGCAAGGTGTTTTTATGGGCAGCATTGATAGTTTGCTTTTAGAAAAATCGATTAATCAACTGAATTCAGGTTTGCCAATATCAAAAGATGTAGATTTTCAATTGGTTAATAATTCTTCAGGGAAAAAAGTAGATGCAAATATTTATATTAACTATAATAATTTAGCAATTTATGCAGCTAAATTCATGAATTTGAATGATGAATTGAATTTTGATTTTGTGAAAAAACTTGCAAAATGGACTGAATTTGATTTGATTGTAAAGAAAAATCAATTATTATTTAATGGTTATACTTCAACAGATAATTCCTTTCTGGAAATATTTAAAAATGAATTAGCTGTTGAAACCAAAATTGCAACTGTATTACCTGAAAAAACCATCATGTTTACCAATGTTAACTTTTCGGGTTATGCGACTTATTATTCTAATTATAAGGAATATATAAAGCGTAATGGGAATGCTGTTAATTACGACAAAGAGTTGAATAAATTAAATTTAATGGTTAAATTTAATTTGCGTGATAATTTTATTCGATGGATGGGAAAATCCTATGCATGGGTTGTTGTTAATAATGAAATGAATGATGAATCGAATACTTATATAGTTTGTAATATTTCTGATTCGCAAATTGCAGATTCCTGTTTAAATGCCATCGCATTGGCCTCGCAAATTAACTCTAATTCAATGATTTCAAATAAAATTATGCTCCCTTCGGTTTTGAAAATATTATTAGGTGATTTATGTCCGGCTTATAATGAGGTTTGGTATGAAACGGCAGGCGATTTTGTGATTTTTGCCAAAAGTGAAGCATCACTAAAAACGTATAAAGAATTATTAGGAAATGGCGAAATATTAGCCAATTCAAAATTATATGCTGATTTTATTTCTACAAATTCAAATCAATCAAACATTTCCACATATTTTAATTTTGATTATGCTTATAACTTTGTTAAACAATACTTTAAGCCCCAATTTTTAAATGCTTTTGAAAATAATTATAAAGTAATTCAGCATTTTCATCAGATTTCGCTTCAATTTAGCAATACTGATAATAGGGCGTTTACTACATTTAATCTGGAATTCAAACCTAAGGATAGTATTCAGCAAAGTATTCAACCTCAGCCTCAGGTGGTTTCTGATGGTAGTCAGACTTCTTTTCAAAATAAGCTAATTTCACCCGTTTTTTTAGTTAAAAATACGACTGAAAATGAAAATAATTTACTGGTTTTTGATGCAATGAATACGTTATATTGTCTTGATAAAAAAGGTGATATAAAATGGGAATATGTAGTTGATGGTAAGTTATTAAGCAAAGTTTATGAAGTAGATTTTCTAAAGAATTCTAAAAATCAATATTTATTTAATACCGAAAGTTCAGTTTATTTGATTGATGCAAAGGGTAAAGTTGTTGATAATTACCCTGTTAAGCTTCCTCAAAAAGCTACTTCAGGATTGTGTTTGATTGATTATGAAAAGAAAAAAGATTACCGATTATTAATTCCAACTTCTGATAAAAAAGTAATTTGCTTTAACATAAAAGGAGATAAAATCACTGATTTTAAGATTAATGCACTTAAAGAAGTCATTACGAATCCACCTCAGCATATTATTTTTGCTGGAAAAGATAATATTATAATAAACGACAAATTAGGAAATTTTTCAATTTTAGACAGAAAAGGAAATGAAAGATTGAAGCTAAAATCGCCGTTTTATAAAAATCCTGTTTCAAAATTTTATTATGATGGACGTTATTTGCTGACTACAGATCTTACAAATACCGTTCGTTTTATTTCTAATAAAGGTGATGTTGAAAGCAAAACTTTTAAAAATATTAGTGGAAATACTCAGTTTGTTTATGAGGATTTTAATAATGATGGAACAAAAGATTTTATATTTATTACACAAAATCAACTAATTGTGTTAAAAAAGGATGGAACAGAAATATTTAAATATACCTTTAAATCCAATGTTTTTCCAGATGCTAAATTTTATGAAAGCACAATAAGAGGAAAATTAATTGTCATTTTGGGTGTCGATAATCAGATATATGTTTTTGATAAAAAAGGTTTGTTAGATGAATCTATTGCTTTTAAGGGTGAAAGTTTTCCCGTAATTTCTGTTCTAAACGATAAAAAGCAATTAAATCTGATTACAACTTTAGGCAATAAATTATTAAAATATACATTTCAATAAGATGATAGAATGGATTAATCAAATTGATATAAAGATTTTTTTAATACTTAATAGTTTTCACAATAGTTTTTTTGATCAATTGATGTGGATGATTAGTAGTAAAACAATTTGGATACCTATGTATTTGGTTTTGTTATATTTATTGATTAAAAATTATAAAAAAGAGAGTGTTTTCATTTTTATTGGAATTATAATTGCTGTAGCTTTGGCTGATAGTCTTTCAGTAGTTTTGTTTAAAGATGTTTTCAAACGGTTTCGTCCTTCACATAACCCTGAAATTGAAAGTTTAATTCATATTGTAAATAATTATAGGGGTGGAGATTACGGATTTATTTCTTCGCATGCTTCCAATGTATTTGCGTTAGCGGTTGTAATAAATTATTTTTTAAAATCAAAATACAAATATTTTTCATATTTTATATTTTCCTGGGCTTCAGTGGTTTGTTACAGTAGAATTTATTTGGGAGTACATTATCCAGGTGATATATTGTGTGGTGCGATTTTTGGTAGTTTTATTGCATTTGTAATAATAAGTATTTATAAATATATGAAAGGCAAGTATTTAATAAAAATATAAAAATTTCTTTTTTTTAAGTTTAAATAAAACGATAAGAGAAAGTATAGCGTTTAAGCAAAATTTATTAATTTAGCAGCAATAAAAATTTTATGTCAAAACAAGAAGAAAAATACAATAAACGTCGGCTAAAAAGTTCGTACATTACTTCGATTATTAGTACATCATTGGTATTGTTTATGTTAGGAATACTTGGTATGATTATACTACATGCTCAAAAAATTTCTAATCAGGTTAAAGAAAACATCGGGTTTTCAATTTATATGAAAGAAGATGCTAAAGAATCTGATATTATTCGATTTCAAAAAGATTTGGATATCAGGATTTTCACCAAAAGTACTGAGTATATTACCAAGGAAAAAGCAGCTGCCGATTTATCAAAAGATCTTGGCGAAGATTTTATTAACTTTTTGGGATATAATCCTTTAACATCCAAAATTGATGTGAGATTAAAAGCAGATTATGCAAATAATGATAGCTTGACAAGTATAGAACTAAATTTGATTAAAAATCCTGTTGTAAAAGAAGTATATTATCAAAAAACATTGGTACATGTAGTTAATGAAAATATTAGACGAATTAGTATATTTATTTTATCATTTAGTACATTATTATTTATAATTGCTATCGCATTAATAAACAATACAATAAAATTAAGTGTATATTCGAATCGGTTTTTAATAAAAACAATGCAATTGGTTGGAGCAACCCAATCGTTTATCAGACGCCCATTTATAATAAAAGGAGTTTTGAGTGGAATTTATGGGGCATTGGTTTCAATAATATTTTTAATAGGTATTTTATATTTAGCTCAAAATAATTTTCCTGAGATATTCAATATACAAGAGATTGATTTATATTTAATTGTATTTGGAATTGTAATATTTTTAGGAATTATTTTCTCTTGGATATCTACTTTTCTTGCAGTTCGCAAATATCTAAATATGAAAACAGACAATTTATATTATTAAAATTCTTATTTTTGTAAAAAAAATATTTTATGGTACAGAATGTTAAAAAAGTAATTACAAATAATTCAAAACCAATTACACCACAGGTAAAACCAAGTGTAAAAACCAAAGGTACTGAAACTCATCATTTAGAATTTGCTTTTGGCAAGGAGAACTATCGCTTATTATTGATAGGACTAGGTTTTCTTTTGGTAGGTTATATTTTGATGATTGGTGGTGGTTCGGAAGATCCCAATGTATTTAGTGATAAAATATTTGATTTTCAAAGATTAACTCTTGCACCAATTTTGCTTATCATCGGATTTGTGATAGAAATTTTTGCTATCATGAAAAAACCAAAAGACTAAAAATTATTTTTTTATATGACTATATTTCAAGCAATTATAATTGCCATTGTAGAGGGCATTACCGAGTTTTTGCCTATTTCTTCCACTGGCCACATGATTATTACAGAGAAAATTTTGGGTATGGAAAATTCAGAATTTCTAAAAGCTTTCACTGTAAATATTCAGTTTGGGGCAATATTATCTGTTATTGTTTTGTATTGGAAGCGTTTTTTTCAAACATTTGATTTTTATTTTAAATTATTTGTTGCATTTATTCCTGCCATGATTTTAGGTTTTTTGCTTGGTGATTTTATAGATTCATTACTTGAAAATGTTGTGGTTGTATCAGTTACACTGTTATTGGGAGGTATTGTCTTATTGTTTGTAGATAAATGGTTTAATAATCCATCAGAAGATCAAGAAGTAAAATATCCAACAGCGTTTAAAATTGGATTGTTTCAGTGCATAGCAATGATACCGGGAGTATCACGTTCCGCTGCAACTATTATTGGAGGAATGTCTCAAAAGTTAAGCAGAAAAACTGCTGCTGAATTTTCATTTTTTCTTGCTGTTCCTACAATGTTTGCCGCTTCGGCATACAAATTATTAGAGAATTATAAAACAATTAATTCTGACAATATCAGTATTTTGATTATTGGAAATGTTGTTGCTTTTGTAGTTGCAATGATTGCTATTAAAAGTTTTATAAGTTTTCTAACCAAATATGGCTTTAAAGTCTTTGGATATTATCGTATCATATTAGGCTTGGTTTTGCTGATAATGTTAGCACTCAATATACCTCTTTCAATCAACTAAATGCAAGCATATAATTTTATTGAAGGGGAAATTTTATTACTTAATAAACCATACGACTGGACCTCTTTTGATGTCATTGGTAAGATTAGAAATTACATTAAAAAGAGCTTAGATGTAAAGAAGATAAAAGTTGGACATGCTGGTACATTGGATCCCTTAGCAAGCGGATTATTAATTGTTTGTACAGGAAAATATACTAAAAAGATTGATGAGTTTCAGGCTCAGGAAAAAGAATATACCGCAACTTTTACTATAGGAGCAACTACTCCATCGCATGATATGGAAAAGCCTGCGGATCAATTTTTTGATTATTCGTATGTTACTAATGAAATGATTTATGAAACTGCTCAAAAATTTACCGGAGTAATTGATCAGATACCCCCTGTTTTTTCAGCAGTTAAAATTGAAGGGAAAAGGGCTTATGATTATGCCAGAAACGATCAAGAGGTTGTTATTCAAGCAAAAAAAATCACAATTAGTGAAATAGAGGTTGTAAAAATTGATTTGCCAGATATATATTTACGAATTGTTTGCAGTAAAGGCACCTATATCAGAGCTTTAGCAAGAGATTTTGGAGATTCGTTAAAATGTGGTGCTTATTTATCTGAATTATGCAGAACAAGAATAGGTAATTTTTATTTAAAAGATGCTATGGAAATAGATGAGCTTAAACTTGCTATTGATTTTCAATTAAATAAAGAAATTTTATAAGTAACTTAAACTAAGGTTTATATCTTGTTTTTTATGCGTTTTATTTTTTAATAATTTATTATTGAAATAAGAACATTATGTTTATTTTCCTAAACTTTCCTAAAAAGATGATAAAACACTTGACAAAGGCCTGTTTTTTTATTATCTTTGCAAACTTTTGTGAATAAATAAACAATAAATAACCTATACATGAAGTTGTCTCAATTCAGGTACAATTTACCAAAAGAATTAATAGCAGATCGCCCTTCTGATCAACGAGACGAATCTCGTTTGATGGTATTAAATCGTAAAAAACAAACTATAGAACATAAGATATTTAAAGATATACTCGATTATTTTGATGATGGTGATGTTTTTATTTTGAACAATACCAAGGTTTTCCCTGCTCTTTTGTATGGTGAAAAAGAAAAAACAGGTGCAAAAATTACAGTTTTTCTATTAAGAGAACTAAATGCTGAAAGCAGATTATGGGATGTATTGGTAGATCCTGCACGTAAAATCAGAATTGGAAATAAGCTTTATTTTGGTGAAGATGATTCATTGGTTGCTGAAGTAATTGATAACACAACTTCAAGAGGTCGTACTCTTCGATTTTTGTTTGATGGCACTTATGAAGAATTTAAACAAACTATTAAACGTCTGGGACATACACCGTTGCCGGATGAGTTACAAAGATTACGCGAAATAGAACCGGAAGACGCCGTTCGTTATCAGACTATTTATGCAAAACATGAAGGTGCTGTAGTTGCTCCAACTGCTGGTTTCCATTTCAGTCGCGAATTGATGAAACGTTTGGAAATCAAAGGTGTGGGATTTGCTGATATAACATTACATGCAGGTTTAGGCAATTTCAGAACTATTGATGTTGAGGATCTTACAAAACATAAAACTGATTCTGAAGAATTAATTATTTCAGAATATACTTCTGAAATTGTAAACAGAGCCAGAGAAAACAGGAAGAATGTTTGTGCTGTAGGTACTACAACCATGAAAGCAATTGAGTCATCTGTTGCTATTAATGGGAACTTGAAGCCATATAATGGATGGACTAATAAATTTATTTTTCCTCCTTATGATTTTAGCGTGGCTAATAGTATGGTAACCAATTTTCATCCATCAATGTCATCGATGATGATGATGGTAGCTGCATTTTCTGGGTACGATTTGCTAATGAAAGCTTATAAAGAAGCTGTTGAACAAAAATACAAGTTTTTAACTTATGGCGATGCCATGTTAATTATCTAAAAAGTTTATATTTATATTTTCAAGTGCCTGATTTACTTTAATGTAATTTAGGCACTTTGTTTTTAAACTAAAAATGATGCAGAAAAATGTAATTATTGTTGCAGGTGGTTCTGGAAGCAGGATGAATTCTGATATTCCAAAACAATTTATTCCTATCAATAACTTACCAATATTAATGCATACGATTAATAAATTTTATCAATTTGATAAATTGATGAAAATTATTTTGGTTTTACCTGAAAATCAAATTGATTATTGGGATAAACTTGTTGATATTTATAGTTTTAAGCTTCAAATTGAAATAGCAAAAGGAGGGAAAACCCGTTTTGAATCTGTAAAAAAAGGTTTAGCTTTTGTGAATGATGGAATTGTTGGTATTCATGATGCTGTAAGGCCTTTTGTCAGTTTACAAACGATTGATAATGTTTTTAAATTAGCTGAAAATTTGGGTAATGCAATACCCGTTATTCCTGTTAATGATTCAGTTAGAGTGTTATCTGAGTTTGGAAATATGCATTTTGATAGAAATAATGTGAAAATAGTTCAAACACCTCAATGTTTTGACGTTGATTTGTTGAAAAAAGCATATTTGCAGGATTACAATAATCAATTTACCGATGATGCATCTGTTGTGGAAAATCTTGGAATTAAAATAAATCTTACAGAAGGAAATGTTGAAAATATTAAAATAACAACTCCTTTTGACTTGATATTTGCAAAAGCATTAATTTAGCAAATATTTGGAATTTAATCATTTCGTTTATTAATGATTTCAAAATTTACTTTTAAATTTTCTCCTTTTTCATCAACTAAATTAAGAATATGACTTCCTTTTTCGGGAGCTAAAGCCATTTGGTGATATTGAGAAGTTGTTCCAATAAAAATGTTGTCGAGATGCCAAAAAACCTTTGTTTGCGGGTTTCTGTGTGCCAGTTTAAAGACTGCACTTCCCGGTTTTCCGTTTAATTCTACGGGTATATAGAGTTTACTATTATTTGCAGGATAAATCATATCCATTGAACTGGTTTCCAAGCCGGAAATGCAATCGGAGCGGTAGGGGGGAAGTACTTTATAGAATGGATTTTTATTTTTAAAAAACCATTCTTGCACAGGAGGTAAAATAAACCAGGATAGATTTTGAATATTATTGATAGATTCACAACTGGAATTTACCTGAAATTTTCTGGTTTTATCAAGATGAACAATCTGATGATATGGGCATACTTTAGTTTTAATCCCTTTTTTATTAACCCATATCAAATTATTTGCTTCACAAATGGAAGATGCTCTGTAGCCACTATAACGGCATACAGGAATTTCAGCCATTTCACTTTTTGGCATTTCAAACCATGAGTGAGGTTTTAATGTTTTAAAAATATCGAACAATATTGGAGCAGCAGTTCCTACTCCTGTTAAACCCGGTCTGCCCTCACCTGAGGCATTTCCTACCCAAACTGCTACTACATATTCTGGTGTAATCCCAATTGACCATGCATCGCGGTTTCCGAAGCTTGTGCCTGTTTTCCAAGCAACTTTGGATGAGGATGTAAATTGTTGCCATTGCAAATCTTCATCTGGACGTGAAACTTCAACCATAGCTTCAAAAGTGAGCCATATTGATGCAGCATCAAGCCATGAAGATTGGGAAGTATAATTTTCTTTTTGTAAACTGTCAGTTTCGCAGTATAATGCAGGATGAAAATCAGTTTTGCTATATTTGCCGTTATAAGTTGAAAAATGATTTAATGTTCTGGCCATAGAAGCGTAAACTCCAGCTAAATCCCAAAGTCTTGCTTCTGCTCCTCCCAAAATAAGTGAAAGGCCGTAATGTGAAGAAGGTTTGGTTAATGTTTTTATTCCAATATTCTTAAGCAATGAATAAAATTGCTCAACACCATAGCTTTGGAGCATTTTTACAGCCGGAATATTTAGTGAGCGGGCCAAAGCCTGTTTTGCAGGTACAGCCCCGTCGTATGTCAGATTGTAATTTTCGGGAACAAATCCTCCGATTTGCATTGGTATATCAGGAACAAGTGTTGTAGGAAGTATTAAACCATCATTAATCATTGCTGCATATAAATAAGGTTTTAAGATACTTCCTGTACTTCGGGGAGCCATAATGATGTCCACATTATTTCCATGTTCTGCTCTGTTGTCAGAATTCGTATTTCCAGTGTATGACAATACTTTACCCGAATTTACATCGAGCACCAATGCTGCTGCATTATTAATTTCATTGGCTTTAAGTAATTGGTAATGTGTTTGGATTATTTCGTTTACTTTTTCTTGTAATCGTATATCTAAACTTGAACGGATATTTAATCCTTGTTTTCCTTCCTGTACTGCTCGTTCTAACAAATGTTTTGCCTGTTGAGGTAATGGAAATGGCTTTTCGGGCAATGGTTCTGATTTTGATAAATCACAGGTTGTCTGATCAATAATGCCTTCTTTAAGTAGTTTGTTTAATAAACGATTACGCTTTTCGAATAGCTTGCTGTGATTTCTGCCGGGATAAATTAAAGCCGGGCTATTAGGCAAAACTGCCAATGTCGCAATTTCTGCCCATGAAAGGTTACCGGCACTATTTCCGAAGTAACGCCATGCAGCGGCATCAATGCCAACAACATTGCTGCCGAATGGTGCATGTGAAGCATATAAATTCAGTATTTCGGTTTTGCTATGTGTAAGCTCAAGACGAAGTGCCAATATCATTTCGATACATTTTTCCCAAACAGTTCGATTTTTATTTTTACGCATCAGGCGTATAACCTGCATACTAAGTGTACTCCCTCCACTTATGGTTTTCCCCTTCCTTATATTTTGGTATAAAGCTCTGAGTGTTGATCCAGGATTTATTCCCGGATGATAATAAAAATAATGATCCTCAAATTCTACAATAGCTTTTTTGAATTTCTCAGGTGTATTTCCATTCTCAGGAAAACGCCATTGACCATCACTGGAAATTTTCGCTCCCAATAATTCACCATTTTTGTCGAGCAGAACCGTAGAATTTGGTTCTTCAAATAATGGGTCGGGTAAAGAAACCCAAAATAAAATCAACAAAATCAGTAATATTGCCCATTTGATATTTCTTTTTTCCCATAAAAATCCCCTAAGATTTGCCAAGTTTATTTTTAATGAGTTCATTAAATTATTTTTTTTTTAAGATATTTAATGCAAATATGACATAATTATTGTGTGAGATGAATTAATAATTTTTTTTATAAAGTCTGTTTGTTATTATGCAAAAGTGATTTATAAATTAGTTCATTCGTTAATGGTATAATACCGATTTATTAATATGTTGTAGTTTCTAGAGCGAAGCGAATTGGACTATTATATATATCATTTCGATATTATTTCTGCATTACTAATTTTTATAAAAACAGCCGGAATTCATTTTGATTTCCTGCTGTTTTTTTAAATTTTAAAATGCAATTATTTGTCCAATTCTGCCATTAGTTCATCAGTCATTTCCATGTTGTGAAATACATTAACAACATCATCATCTTCTTCTATAACATCAATTAGTTTCATTACTTTTTTTGCTTCATCGACACTTATTTTTTCCATATTTTTTGGAATTCTTTGCAATTCAGCATTCTCAGCATCAATTTTTAATACTTCCAATTGTTTTACCATAGCTCCAAAATCTTCCAAAGCCGTTGTAATAGTGTAGTAGTCATCTTCTAATGAAATATCTTCGGCGCCTGCATCTATCAAATCCAACTCAACTTCTTCAAGATTCATATTTGCTTGTGGGATCGTAAATATCCCTTTTCTGTCGAATAAAAAGAGTAACGAACCATTAGTGCCTAAAGTTCCGCTATATTTATTTAAATAAGAACGAACATTACTTACTGTGCGTTTCATATTATCTGTTGTACATTCAATAAAAAGAGCTATTCCGTGTGGAGCATAACATTCGTAAGTTGTTTCCGAAAAGTTGGCAGAATCTTTATCAGATGCTTTGTTTATGGCACGTAACAATGTATCTTTTGGCATATTGCATCCTTTGGCATTTGAAATAGCCAAGCGTAATCTTGGATTAATATCGGGGTCGGGACCACTTTCTTTAACTGCTACGCTTATTTCTTTTAATACTTTAGAAAAAGCTTTTGAACGCTTGGCATCCAAAGCTCCTTTTTTACGTTTAATAGTTGACCATTTATTGTGACCTGACATAATTTATTTTATTAATTATTTGCAATAATATAATTATTATTAATCTGTATTTTTTGCAAATATAAAAAAAAAGTGCCAAACTGTTTGACACTTTTATTAACTAAACTTAACTTATTGTGAGAAAAAATAACTTTTAAATAAAAGTTATACTTTTAATTTCTTATTTGTCAGAATATTTTTACCATCCTGCCAATGTAATACCTATCATATAAGGATATAATTCAGGTCCTTTGTTATCTTTGAAGAGAGGAGTGATTGCATAACTTGCAAACAGATTTATTGGTCCCCAGCCAATTCTAACTTCAGCATCTAATTTTATAGGATTCAGATAAAAATCGCTATAAACTTTATCTTTTGTTCTTTCGCCACCTTCAAAATGAACTTGTTTTGAATGAGAACCTAATTTGTAACCAAATACTCCTCCGGCCGCAATATGAAATTGTTTGCCTTTTCTTTTGGCTGTCTGATATTCGAGAAACAATGGCACCCTAACCCAACTTTCAACCAATTTACTTTTAATATAGCTGGTAATATTGGCGTTTTTATATCCATAAACTACACCAGAGTCTGGAAGTAATACAACATTATCATCAAACCTGTAGTTATTCCATTGCAAACCAACACCCGATACAACTCCAAAGCGGTTATTAATGATATTTCCATTTAATTCAAAGATATTTAAATTAACACCTACTGATTTTACATCATTCAATTTCAGGAAATCATATTTTGCAGGTAAGGCAGAGCCAAAATCTTTATTTACATATCCATTAAAAGCAAGCTCAAAACCAGCCCAATGACCTTTGAATTTGTGGTTATATGGTTTGTTTTTGTCTTTTTTGTTGATCTTTACACCTTTATCACCTGCTATAATTTCAGTATTTCCAAAAGTAATTTTAGTATCTTCACCATCAATTACTTTTACTTCACTTCCCAAAAACGAAACATCAACAGTATCGGCATTTGAATTTATTGATTTTACTTTTTTCGGTTTTTCAATATCGTTTCCACTTAGGTTTACTATCAAGGGTTTGCTGTCATATTTTACATTACTTACCCCTGAAAGTTCGCCCGAAAGTTCATTTTTTACATTAACGTTAGCTTTTGAAACACCGCTGGCATTCACTTCCATTTTTACTACATCCAGTTCTTTCGCATTCAAGTTAGAAGCGCCACTAAGATTTGATTTATGGAATGTTGCAGCACCTTTAAGTATAGCCTTAGAAGCACCTGAAATGTCAGTAGTCAGATTTTGAACATTAATTGCCAAATCTATTTTAGAGGCACCCATAGCTTTTATCTTCATATCATTCGATTGGATAACCCCGTCTGATGTTATCTTTGAAACACCTGATACTTTTAAATATTTAAGATTAGGGCATACAACATAAATTTTTACATTGCTAAAATTTGTCATCGAACCCGGAGTAATTCTTAATATTTCATCTCTCACTTCCACAGAGGCTTCACCGTCTTCTGATTTTTCAATTTTTACACTTTGTTTTTCGCCTTGTGAAACAATAACATTTGCAAGGTCACCAGCTTCTATCCCAGTAAAAACCGGAACATCGTATGTTTTTAATTCACTTTCCTGTGCTTTTACCAATCCAGTTAATAGTATGAATATGGTTAAGATAGATATTATTTTTTTCATTGTTTTTTGATTTTAAAAATATGTAATTGATTTGTTTTAGAATGTGACGAAGAACTTAGTATAATTGTTACAGTTAAAATTTATTTTTTTTCAAATTTCTTTTCTACAGCAAGATAGGTATCCTTTATGTCATTTCCTAATGCTTCAATTTTGCTTAATCCTACAATTGCAACGTTTTTTATAAAGCTTCCTGCTTCAGCAATGGGCTGATCCTTTACCAGATTAGTATTCATAATAGTATTCTTAAATTTATCAGGAGATAATTCAAAAATATTCTCAACGACTGTCTTTTCATCTGTAAAATCCATTAAGTCTAACAAAGATGTATAGTAATTTCTGCTTTCATTAATTGCATAATTATTTGTTGAATTACTAGCTAATATATTAATTTCTTTACTTTCTAGGCTGGTAATTGATGAATTATCTCTTTGATTCTGAGTATAGCTTATTGATTCTTTTATATCATTTTGAGCAAGGCTAGCCCTGTTTGAGTTTGGAATATTTACATTTTCCTTTTTTATTTTAGAATTCAATTTAATAATATGAGTCTTTTCAGAATTAACAGTTTTGTAAGTTTCAATATTTGCTGTAATATTTTTTATGTTTACAATCGGTTTTTCAATTAAATTATTATAAAACAAAGAAGAAACACCTGCTAATATAATAAAAGATGCGGCAATTGATGCGGTTTGATATGCTGTTTTTTTATTAAAATGCATGCCAAAAATAGTATATCGTCTCAATTTTGCTTTTTCTTGATATACGATATTTTGGTCAGGAGTAAGTTTTAATTTCTTAAATATCAGAAAATCGTTAAACAAATGAGTGTTTTGTGATAAAAATACATCAAGTTGTTTTTTTTGTTTTGGCATCAAATCTCCTTCTGCATCAGCAATAAAGAATTCATTAAAATTTGATTCTGTAATAAAAGTAGTAGTATTTTCTTTTTTCAAACTTTCTTTAAAATCGAAAGTAAGAGCAGGGGCAATTTCAGAAATACTTATGTTTTCGAAACTTTCAAATTCTGCTTTTAATTCGGGATTAGCATCCAGAAAAGCAAATAGTTGCAATTTAGCTTCATCGCTAATTGCACCATCGTAATAGTCGAGTATATAAATCTCGTAATTTTCTCTGTTAATTTCCATTGCTATATAACTGTTTCTAAATCCCCTATGTAATTTTTTAAAAATAATCTGGCTCTGTAAATATAAACTTTCACCTGCGATTCATTTAGCCCGGTAATGTCGCCAATTTCTTCATAGCTATATCCTTCATAATCTCTAAGCATTATTACAGATTTCTGAATATCAGGAAGTTTTTCTACAGCTATATCCAAAACTTCTTTCAAATCGCTGTATTGATGATTTACATACAAATTCCTTGTAAAACTTTCTTCTAATGAAGTTTGTTTTTTTTCTCTTCTAATCAGATCAATCATTGTGTGATAAGCAGTTGTAAAAAGATATGAGCGCGCTTTTTCGTATGCTATATCTCCAACTTTATCCCACATTTTAATAAATGAATCTTGCACAATGTCTTTGGCTTTATCGTCATCCTTAATGTTTTTAAGAATAAACCTATAAACACCATCCGAAAAGGCATCAACACATTTATTATATTCAGTTGTTGTCATTCAATTATTTAATTGTTTTCTTACAAATTTATCAGTCTGACGACTAAGTAATGCATAAAGTTACAACAAAAAAAAATATTTTAAGTTAAAAAGAAATCAATTACTATTTATTGTATCTTAAATGTATGATAAACAGCAATTAATGTGAATTTATATTGATTTGCATTTTTTGTTTTTTTTCAACAAATAACAAATGGATAACATTAAACTTATGCTTTACAATACGCAATATATTAATTTTGTTGATGATTATCAGTTAATTATTTAAATAAAATTGAAATGAAATTTATAAAGGTTTTACTTCTGGTTGCGTTACTATCAAATAGCTTTTTTGCTGTTTCACAATCTATACAAATAAATAATATTCAAGCTTGTAGTGGTGATACTCTAATTTCTGAAATTTCAAATTCGTCTATTGATACCATAGGTGCAATTACACTATATATAACTTATGATACAGCTTCTATTAAATATATAAATATGTATAATTTTAATAGTCAGTTAAATGGAATCCTATACAACGACATTAAAAATATTTCAGGTCAGTCTGTTGGTAAAATTGCTTTATCTTGGGTTGCTTCATCTAATGGAGTAAATTTGAATCAGGGAATATTTGCAAAAATTAAATTTTTGGCCAAAGATTCAAGTTGCAGTTTGCAATTTTCTCCCGATTGTGAAATTACTAATTATCAATCTCAGATATTCAATATCAACTATATAAATGGGAGTATTGAAGTACACAAGCCAATCGTTATTCAAATTCAGCCTCAAGTCTTTGTTGAATCGGGTCAAAATGGGTTTTTATCAATTAAAACTCAAAATTTTTGCGTGAAAAAATGGCAATTTAAAATTAATAATGTCTGGACTGATTTGCAAAATAGTTCAGAATATCAGTGCGTTGATTGTGATACACTTAGATTGATAAACTTTAATACAATCCCGAATGGAAGTTTATTTAGGTGCAAATTGAGTAATACTTGTGAAACAATTTTCTCAAATTCAATACTTGTTACAAATACTAATGTTGTAAATAGTGAAAACTTAATTTTTTTATCACCCAATCCTTTTGTTGATTATATTAGAATAAATTCTAATGCAATAATTGAAAAAATAAATATTTATCAGTCAGATGGTAAGCTTATGTTTTCTGGGTTTTTTAATGATAAAAAGAATGAGCAAATTATTACAAATTTGGTGTATCTAAATTCAGGCTTATATTTTATTGAAATCTTTACTTCACAAAATAAATGTAACAGTCAAATTTATAAGCTTATTAAATATTAGAAATAAAAAAATATAAATACATGATACAATGTTTGTTACTTGTATTTGAGTTTTTTGTTATATTTTTTTATTCAGCAGATTCCAACCTTTTCAATATAATTGCATCTTTTTAATATCTAATGAAGGAAATCGATAGCATCATAGCAGCATGCCTCAACGAAAAGAGGAGTGGCCAACATAAGCTTTATGAGCTTTATGCAGGGTTGATGTTTGGTATTTGCCTTCGATATACAGGAAATAGAACCGATGCAGAAGATGTGATGCAGGATGGGTTTGTAAAAATATTTCAAAATATTAAACATTTCAGACAGGAAGGTAGTTTTGAAGGCTGGATGAAAAGAATAATGGTTAATACAGCACTCAATTTTTTGAGACATAAGAAGAAAGAAAATTTTATTGAATTTACCTCAGTGCATTCAGTTAATCTGCTTGAAAATGAATGTTTTGATCCAGATTTTGATCCACATCAAATGATGAAGATAATACAAAATCTACCAATTGGTTGCCGAACGGTTTTTAATATGTTTGCATTTGAAGACTTTTCGCACAAAGAAATTGCAGCTCAATTAGGGATTACTGAAGGAACATCAAAATCACAATTAGCAAGAGCCAGGAAATTATTAACTGAAGCAGTTTCAGAATTTAAACGAAAAAACGATTATCAATTATCAATATGAAGGAGACACACAAAATTGACGAATTGTTTAAGAAGTCGTTGGCTGACTATCGCAGCGAATTGCCTTCTGATAAAGTCAAAAAGAAAATTTTTGGCACATTGGCTTATTATCAATATTTAAAATGGAGTTTATCTGTTTTAGCATTGTTATTCATTTCAGGTTCTATTTGGGCAATATATAATTTTTTGCCTGTTTCTTCTGATAGAGAAACGCTTAATAATTCATATGCGATCAGGGATAAAATCAATACTAAAACTCAATTAAAAAATGAAAATGAAATAGTTTCAAAAATAAATGAGATAAAAACTGTTTCGAAAAAGGAAGAGAAAAAAGGTAATTTTCAAAAAATAAATAAAATATCGCAAGTATTAATAGTGTCAGCTGAAAATGCTGAAAATGCAGATGCTAAAATATTTGAATCAAAAAATTATGATGTTCAAATTTCTAGAGATGAATCATTTGTAAACGCAGAATCGAATGAGTCGATTGAATCAAAGCAAGATAAAGTATTAACTAAAGTTGTTGAAAACGCAACAGAAAAGAAAGCCGAAAACCTTAAGCTTGTTGATGAAATGGCAAGTGCTGATGGCTTGATTAAAAAAGAATATAAAAACAGGATAATCAATAGATTTGAATTAATTGCGGGAGGAAACTTTTACTTTGTTGATAAAAAGCTTTCTGCAAATAAGGAGTTTGATAATCTGGTAAAAATCAGAGAAAACGGTGAAGTTCCAATATCAAATTTCTCACCTTATTTTGGTATCAGATATAATTTTAATAATTTCTTTGTACAAAGTGGATTTCAGTATCAGAAATATGGCGAAAAGATGGATATTCAAACTTCTGAAATGAAGTTTAATGTTATAGATAATTGGTTTCATCGCGATAGTTTGTATTATGTAAAAGATTCAATAAATCCGCCGGGGGCATGGCATATTGATACCATTTGGTATGTAACTCACGACACTACTCATTATTTACAAAAATATCGTTTCCAGAAGAATAATACTTACAAATATATTGAAATACCATTTTTAATTGGGAAAAAATTTGATATTAATCCTTTTATACTTGAAGTTTCAACAGGGATTTCAGTGGGATTGCTATTAAAATCTGATGCCGAAATTCTGGCAACTGATACTCGTTCGGTAATTGTTTTAAATAATGAAAAATCAGCTTATTTTAATCAGGTTATGCTTAATTATTTATTTAGACTTTCGCTCAGATATAATATCAGCAGGAAATGGAGTGTTTTTATAAGTCCTGATGTTAAATACAATTTGGGAAGCATTTTTAAAGATGCTTATTATCCGGTAAAACAGAATTATATTTTGTATGGTGTAGGAAGTGGTTTAATTTATAAATTTTAAAATATTAACTTATAGATGAATACGTATCAAATAAATAAATTAAAGGAAAATTTTATATGAAGAAATATATCTTTTTGATATTTTTATTGTGGGGAAATATTGCTGCTTACGCTTACAGTACGTTGCAGATACAGGGTTTGGTAACAAATATTGCCAATGGTTCGGGTATTTCGGGATGTAAAATTTATATTACTGATAATTTGTACTATAACGATAGTATTACAACAGGATCAAATGGATATTATACTTTGGTAATATCCAATGTTTCTGTTAGTCAGAATTATGTAGTTTCTGTTAAAGATTGTAATAATATAATTCATTCGGGAAATGCAAGTGCAATGAATCCGGTAAATACGATTAATTTTTCAATCTGTTATTTAGTCCAGATGAATTGCCAGAATGGGTTTAGTTATATAAAGCAGAGTAATATACAATTTAATTTTACAGGAAGTAATGCAAGCTCTTATCCTACTTTGTACTACTGGAATTTTGGAGATGGACAGACAGCTACTGGTCAGAGTGTTTCTCATACTTATGCTCAGCCGGCAACTTCTGCAAATTATTATCAGGTAACACTTAATACCAAAACCTACTATCCCAACGATTCATGCTTTTACCAATCTTTACAAACCATAATGGTAACCGATACCAATCCGAAAATAAGAGGAAGAGTTACCGGAAATGATACTGTTATAGCTAATTCATGGGTTACTCTTTATGGCATTAATAATCCGATTGGGAGCTGTGTGCCGGTTGATACTGCTTATGTTGACAATCTGGGAAATTACCAATTTACGAGCTTTCCAATAAATTATCCAGCCTATATCTTAAAAGCTGAATTTTCACATTTTTCAAATACAGCTAATTATTACATACCCACTTATTTTGATACTTTGTACTCATGGTTGAATTCGCCTCCGGTACTTCCTGTAACTGATACAACTTCCTATAATTTGCAGTTGATAAACTTCGTCCCAAATCAGGCAAGTGGTATTGCTTATATATCAGGAACCATGATGATTAATGATGCAAAGCACAATAAATCTTTATTGAAAAACATCGATATTTTCCTGATTAATCAAAACAATCAGGTGCTTAAACTAAATAAACCAGATTTGGTGGGTGATTATAGTTTTTACGATCTGGCTTTTGGAACTTATAAAGTTTTTGTTGAACTTGCCGGAAAAATCTGTACTCCGGGTATAGTAACGCTAAACAGTTCAAATCCACATGTAACCGATTTTAATTTCGAAATAAGAGATAATTCAATTTTACTGGCAGTGGACGGTGAATTAAAGCTTGAAAATATGATAGGCAATATCTATCCAAATCCAGCTAATGATTTAATTAATATTGATTTTTCATTACGAGATTTTTCGAAAATAAAATTGGCAGTTTGTAATCAGTTAGGGCAAGTTATAATTCAAAAGGATGTTTTTATTGATAATGGAAATCAACACATACAGATGGATATTAAAGATTTGAAACCGGGATATTATACCTTGAAAATATCTGATGGAAAACAAATGATTAATAAAAAACTAATAAAAATTTAAAAATTAATTCCAACCTTTTTGCAATATATGCATCTTAGTTTAAAATAGTTTTTATAATTTAAAAAATTAAATCAAATGAAAAAGAAAATTTTACTAATCATTTTGTTGGCATTACTTGGAAGTATAAAAGTAAATGCCTTTACAGTAGCACAAATTCAGGTACAGGTAAACAACAGTCAGACAGGTCTGTCAATTGCTTCACATCCGGTAATTATTACAGATAGTGCCGGTTTTATTCAAACGTATTATACAAATGTTTATGGACAGTTTAACGATTCTGTTTATAATGCTGCAACTACACCCGTAAAATACTATATCATAACTTACGATTGTAATAATGTGATGCATTATGATACCGTTACTACTTTCGGATGGGTTTATAAATCAGCTAATTTCAATATTTGTAATGTTGCCCCTGATTTGGGAATTCTTGAAATAATAAATCCCGGAGATACAAGTTTTATTTCTGGTTTGCAAACTATTCCAGTAGTCAAAGTTAAGAATTTTACTTCAGATACTGTTTCTGGAATCCATTTTGGGTATAAAATAAATGGACAATTATTTACCCAATTTTTTTATGCTTATGATTTGTTGCCAAATGCCACAAATTATTTTAATTTGAGTGGATTTACTACACCATCTTCAAATTTTACATTTTGTGCATTTCTGATGAATACGGATAATAATTCTGCAAATGATACTTTATGTAAAACGGTAGTTGTAGCTAATCCCTATAAAGATGCTGGAGTTGTTGAAGTCTTAACACCTTTAAACTCAGTAATTTCAGGAGACTCCGTTGCACCGGTAGTAAGATTCAAAAACTATGGTACAAATACCCTTACAAGTATTGAAATTGGTTACAGGGCTAATGATTGGGGTCCATTTGTTACAGAAATATGGACAGGAAATTTACCTCAGAATAGTACAGCAATTTTTACATTTAATCAGAAATTTCAGGTATCTTCATCTCCTGAACTCCATTTTGAAGCTTATACTTTTTTAACAGGTGATCAAAATTGGTTTAATGATAGTAGCTTAAAAATTATACCAATCACTCAGACATTTGATGCAGGAGTGGTTCAAATTATACATCCTGTAACAGCATTAGCAGGCGATACAATTTATCCACAAATAAAAATTAAAAATTTTGGTACTCAGCTATTAACATCTGTTCCTGTGCGTTATAAAGTAAATAGTCAATTAATCGGAAATGCAATTTGTAATTTGAATATTGCCCCTAATAGCACAGTTAACTATACATTTCCACAATATTTTATTTGTCCTACTAATAGTTTTTGTATATTTTTTTCGACAGAATTAGCCAATGATATTGTAACTATGAATGACACCACACATATTTGTATAGATCCAATTTTAAGCTTATTAGATGTAGGAGTTATTGATATTATTAATCCTGCTGATATTGTTTGTACTGGAAATGTTATATATCCAAAAGTAATTATTAAAAATTTCGGACTTACACCCTTAAGTTCTATACCTGTAGCATATCAAAGAGGTAGTTTAACTCCTGTTACTGCAACTTGGACTGGAAATCCATTAAACTACGGAGATACAGCTTCATTAACTTTTTTAATTCCTTTTACAGTTCCCGCGGGTTCAACTTTTAGTATATCAGCATATACAAATCTTGCAAATGATTCTTATGCTTTTAATAATAAAATTACTAAAACTATTGTAATTGCAAATACTTCAATTCAACCTTTTAATATAAATGGTGATGATACTATTGTAATTGGGCAATCAAATGTAATTTATCAGGCAAGTATTAATAGTCCAGGTAGTCAATATGTATGGACCTTGCCTCCGGGTGCTTTTCTCGATTCCGTTCATGATAACTTTATAACTGTTCATTTTGCAAACAATGTCCAATCAGGCAATATTACCTGCAAAATTATTACCCCTTGTGGAGTAACTCCTACATCAGTATTCCCGATATATGTGTTTACAACACCACCGCCACCAATAATTAATCTTAATGCAAATCACACATTACAATCGGGTTATACAACAGGTAATCAGTGGTATTTCGAGAACAATGCCATTCAAGGAGCTAATTCGCAAACTTATACAGCATCTCAAACCGGTCATTATTATTGCAAGGTTACTATCAATAGTAATACTTCTGCGCAATCCAATACCATATATGTAGGATTTACAGGTTTGGATGATGCTTTTGTTAAGACTGATTTTGAGGTTTATCCTAATCCGGCAAGCGATAAATTATTTTTCAGATATGCAATAGATAAAACGGATGTTGTAGAATTAAAATTGATGGATATTGAAGGAAGATGTATAAAATCAATCCTTAACATTCAGCAGAAAGCCGGCGACTATAAATATGAAATAGATGTAAGTGATATGACTAAAGGACTATATTTTTATCAATTTAATTGTGGAAATTCGGCCTTAACAGGAAAAATAATTATAACAAAATAACTCTTTAATGGTACAACCAAGTTGAATGTAAAAGTGTCAATATAAAAGTAATACCCATAATTTGTTGTAAAGAGGGCTGCTTCAACTCCTAATGCGAAGTGGCTCTTTTTTTATTCCCAAAATTTTGAAATATTTTTCCTCCTCAAAAAAATATTTTCATAACTACATAACAATTTATTTACTACTTTCGTTATCGTGAAAATCTAAACAATAATCCATTCAATTACAATGAAAAAAAGATTTATAACTATCGGTGTAACAGCAATTGCTGTGTTGGTTCTTGCCTTTGTAATTTACAAAGTTGCGTTTCAAAAACATCAGTTCAAACCCGTAAATCCGGCCTTCAAAGAGTATGTGCAGGCTTTTACCACGGGTGTAGTTTCTACCCACACTTCCATAAAAGTGAGGCTTGCGAATGATTATGCCGATTCGGCTTTGTTTAATCAGGAAGTTACTGAGAAATTATTCAGTTTTTCGCCAAATATTAAAGGTAAAGCTTATTGGGTTGATAGTCGTACCATTGAATTTCGTCCTGATGAAAAACTTCCGCCTAAGAAATTTTACGAAGCAGAATTTTATCTTTCGAAACTGATAAAGGTTCCCGACTCTTTAAAAACCCTTGAATTTCAGTTTCAAACTATGCAACAGGATTATGAAGTTATTATCGACAATCATAAGGCATACAATAAGAGCGATTTGAGCCGCGAAAAACTCTATGGTAAAATACTTACTGCCGATGTTGTAGTTGATAAAGATGTTGAAAAAGTACTTACAGCAACACAAAATGATAAAAATCTGAAAATTACATGGGTGCATGATGCGGCAAATAAAACTCATTATTTTCAGATAGATTCAGTAATGCGTGGCAACAAAAAAAGCTATGTAACACTAAGTTATAAAGGCAAAGCCATTCAAGCAAAAACCAAAGGAGAACAGGATGTTGAAATTCCATATCTTGGCGAATTTAAGTTATTAAATGTAAAAATGGTTCAAAGTCCTGAGCAATACATCCTGGCACAATTTTCCGATCCTTTACAGGAAAACCAGAATCTGGAAGGATTGATAAAACTGGCTTCCTCAATGGATTTGCGCTATACTGTTGAAGATAATGAATTGAAAATATTTATGCCTGCAAAAAAAACAGGAACATCCACATTAACGTTTGAACCAACTATCCGCAATAGCAATAACGAAAGTTTGAACCTTACCGTTTCAAAAGAAATAACATTCGAAGATTTGAAACCAAGTGTAAGATTTATTGGGAATGGTGTTATAATGCCATCGTCCAACGGTTTACTCTTGCCTTTCGAAGCAGTTAATCTTAAAGCAGTTGATATTAAGGTTGTAAGAATATATGAAAATAATATTATACAATTTTTGCAGGTTAACGATTTAACTGGTCAGGATCAGTTGGCAAGAGTGGGCAGAACCGTTTTGAAAAAAACTATTCCTTTGAATAATGTAGTAAATTATAATAAATGGAATAGGTTTTCTATTGATTTAACGCAACTTATAAAGCCCGAACAGGGAGCAATTTATTCGGTAAAAATAAGTTTTAAGAAAAAATATTCGACCTATAAATGTGAAGGGGAAACAGAAGAAGATGATGTAGATCTGGTTTCGTGGAATGATGATAATAATGATGAAGATGGCTGGTATTATGATAATTATTATTATGGTGAGTATTATGATGAAGATGGTTATTACGATTATGATTGGGATCAACGTGAAAATCCATGTAACAAATCATATTACTACGAAAAATCTATTGTTCGCAATGTGTTGGCATCCGATTTGGGAATTATTTCCAAAGCAGGAGCCAATGGAAATTATAATCTTTATGTAACTGATTTGGTCTCTACCAAACCACTTTCGGATGTAAAACTTGAGTTTTACGATTATCAGCAACAAATGCTTGGAAGTACATCAACTAATAGCGATGGTATGGCCGAAATTAAGCTGAAACGCAGACCCTTTGTGGTAATTGCGAAAAAAGATAATCAGCGTGGCTACCTGAAAATGGTGGAAGGTTCTGCTTTATCGCTCAGTATGTTTGATGTAAGCGGCGAAACTGTTCAGAAAGGTTTGAAAGGTTTTATTTATGGCGAACGCGGCGTTTGGCGACCGGGAGATTCACTGTATCTGACCTTTATTTTGGAAGATAAAGAGAAAGTAATGCCCGAGGGTCATCCGGTTTCTTTGGATTTGGTAAACCCTAACGGACAAATTGTAAAGCGAATGGTGAGAACCAACGGAATAAACGGCTTTTACGATTTCAGAACCAACACCGAACGCAATGCTCCAACCGGAAACTGGCAAGCCAAAGTGAAAGTAGGTGGTGTTGAATTTCAGAAACCATTAAAAATTGAGACTGTAAAACCTAACCGATTAAAAATCAATTTTGGGTTTGCAAAAGAATTTTTGGCAAAAGATGATAAAGCTGTCGGAAATCTGGAAGCCAGATGGCTTACCGGAGCAATAGCAAAAAATCTGAAAGCAACCGTAAATCTAACACTTACAAAGTCTTCAATTACTTTTAAAAAATATCCGAATTTTATTTTCGATAACCCTGCATCAGGTTTTTCTTCCGAAAATCAGACCATATTTAGCGGTGAACTGGATGCAAGCGGTAAAGCTACAATAACACCTGATATCAATATTTCTTCAGCTGCACCGGGTATGCTGAAAGCCAATTTTGAAACTACGGTTTTCGAAAATGGCGGCGATTTCAGCGTTGACAGATTTACTTTGCCTTATTATCCTTATCAGACTTATGCCGGAGTTAGTGTTCCTCAGAATGCTAATAACGACCGTATGCTTTACACTGAAAAGAAATATGCCATTAATTTACTGAATCTTGATTTTAAAGGAAATATTGTTCCATCCAATAAACTGAAAGTTGAATTGTATAAACTTGAATGGCGCTGGTGGTGGGATAATTCCGAATCGGGCTCACAGGCCGATTTTATTTCAACATCTTACAGTCAGCTGAAAGATACTGCGACTATTTCTACCAGCGGAGGAAGAGCAAATTACGCTTTATATGTCAATCGTGAAAACTGGGGGCGTTATCTGATTAAAGTTACCGACCTGAAATCGGGACATAGTTGCGGTAAAGTTGTTTATGTGGACTGGTATGGCTATTCACGTTCGCAGGATGGCGAAAAGCAAGCTGCAACCATGCTCACATTCAGTGCAGATAAAGAGAAATACAATGTAGGTGAAAAAGTAAAGATCAGCATTCCTACTTCAGCTGATGGCAGGGCTTTATTGACATTAGAAACCGGTTCAAAAGTATTGAAATCATTCTGGATACCAACCAAACAAGGGACTACGGAATTTGTCTTTGATGTAACAGCTGATATGGCACCTAATTGTTATGCTTATGTAACTTTAATACAACCACATGCACAAACTGTTAATGATTTACCCATCCGTTTATATGGTGTAATCCCGATTTTGGTTGAAGATCCAAACACACATCTTGAACCTCAGATTATTATGAAGGATGTGCTTCTGCCTGAGCAAAATGCTTCAATAACAGTTAAAGAACAAAAAGGCAAAGCCATGACTTATACTTTAGCTATAGTTGATGAAGGTTTATTGGATTTAACCCGTTTCAAAACGCCTAATCCATGGGCCAGTTTTTATGCACGCGAAGCATTGGGTATCAAAACCTGGGATCTGTTTGATATGGTAATGGGTGCATATTCGGGTGAATTACAGCGGATTTTAAGTATAGGTGGCGATGGCGAAGGATTGAATAAAGGCAGTTTGAAAGCCAATCGTTTTCCTCCTATGGTAAAATTCCTCGGACCTTTTCAATTGGGTAAAGGTCAATCCAAAACTCACACTTTTAAAATGCCGCAATATATTGGTTCTGTTCGTGTAATGGTGGTAGCCGGAGATAATGGCAAATACGGTTCTGCCGAAAAAGCAGTGGCTGTGCGTAAGCCATTAATGGTTCTGGGAACTATGCCAAGAGTGGTTGGCCCTGGCGAAACCGTAAAACTTCCGGTTAGTGTATTTGCTATGGAAAACTTTGTAAAAAGCGTAAAGGTGCAGATAATTGCAGATAATATGTTTACTGTAAATGGCGGAAATTCACGCAATCTGACTTTCAAAATGCCGAGTGACGAAATGGTGAATTTCGAACTGAAAGTAAAAGAATTGGTTGGTGTTGGTAAAATCAAAATTATCGCTAGCAGTGGAAATCAAAAGGCAGTTCATGATATTGAAATTGATGTTAGAAATCCCAATCCGAAAGTGGTTGATGTTTACGAAGGTATCATTCAACCCGGTAAAACATGGAATACAAGTTACAATTTAATAGGTATGCAGGGCAGCAACAAAGGTGTACTTGAAATTTCTTCAATGCCTCCATTAAATCTCGAAAAACGGTTGAGTTATCTGATTGAATATCCGCATGGATGTATCGAACAAACTACATCATCGGTATTTCCGCAATTGTATCTGGCTGATTTGGTTGAGCTGACTGCAAATCAGAAAACCAGAACCGAACAAAATATCAAAGCAGCCATTCAACGATTAAAATCATTCCAGTTGGCAAATGGTGGCATGGGTTATTGGCAGGGTGCACAATATGCTGATGATTGGGGAACAAACTATGCAGGTCATTTTATGATAGAAGCTGAATTGAAAGGTTATCAGTTACCATTAGGATTTATATCAGCCTGGAAAAAATTCCAGAAACAAAAGGCTATAAGTTGGTCGGTTAATGCCAGTTATTATAACGATGATCTGGTACAGGCTTACCGTTTATATTCACTGGCACTTGCCAAAGCTCCCGAATTAGGTGCTATGAATAAACTTTATGAATCTTCAACGCTTTCATTGGCTGCACGCTGGCGTTTGGCAGCAGCTTATCAGATAGCAGGCAATACTGAAATTGCTAAAAAACTGATTGCCAATGCCATTTATTTTATAAAACCTTACCGTGAACTTTGGTACACTTACGGTTCTGATGTGAGAGATAAAGCTATGATTATCGAAACTTTAAGTCTGATGAATCAGAAAACAAAAGCAGCTCAGCTGATTAAGGATATTTCCGCACAATTGTGTAAAAATGAATGGATGAGCACTCAAACCACTGCTTACAGTCTGATTGCCATTTCTAAATTCATAGGAAATACGAGTGGAGCCGGTATTAATGTTTCTTATAAGATTGATAACGCGCAACTTACTGCGCTTCAATCAAAAAAATCAATTACCAAAACCGATTTGAATATATTGGCAACTGCTAAAAGAGGTAAAGCTACAGTTAGCAATAATGGAAGTAATTTATTATATGCCAGAATTATAACACAGGGCATTCCGGTTAATGGTGATAAATCAGGTGCTCAGAATGATTTAAGGATGAATGTTTCGTATAAAACTCCGGGTGGACTGGCAATCAACCCTCAGAAACTCGAACAGGGAACTAATTTTGTAGTTGAGGTAACTGTAACAAATCCTGGAAACAGAGGAATTTACCGTCAAATGGCACTATCACAAATATTTCCTTCAGGTTGGGAAATATTCAATACGCGTATGAGCGAATTTGCTGCACAATCCACAGCAACTGCTTCTAATTTTACATATCAGGATATCCGCGACGACAGGGTTTATACTTATTTCGATCTCAATCCAAATCAGTCTAAAACATTCAAAATCATGCTGAATCCGAGTTATCTGGGAAGATTTTATCTTCCAACGCTTTACTGCGAGGCAATGTACGATAATTCCATAAATGCAAGAATTCCAGGCATGTGGGTGGAAGTAATAAGCGGAAAATAAAATAAAACAACTAGGGCTGCAACTTAAAGTCGCGTAACTACAATAAAAAAGCGGGAATTCTGTTTGATTGGAACTCCCGCTTTTTTTAATCTATTTTCTTTATTTCCTGATAATTAATAATATCAACATCTTTATAATAAAACCTTATTATTTCTTCGGCTTTATATTTGTATTTTACCATTTTGATAGCACCTTCCTGACTAAGCCCAACTCCATGTCCGTATCCTTTACCTTTTAAAATTACATTGTCGCCTTGCTTATTTACGCTAAAAAATGTAGATTTCAATCCCAAATCGCGTCTGATATTTTTTAAAGGTATGCTATCAGCAAAATATATTTTTCGGTTATTTTGTTCAAAATTAATAGCTTTATTATACATACTGCTGTCATCTGTATCATATTTAAAGTTGTCTTTCAGATATTTAAGCCAATCTTTAACAGGCATTTTAAACTCCCATACACTGTTGCGCATACCATTTGAAAATGTATCTTTTACTGCTTTCAGATAGGTTGTAGGAATTGACCATAAATCTTCGGAATTGATTGTTTCTCCTCCTGAATTGGAACAAAATGAAGCAGATATCATTCTTTTATTTTTATCAACAATTACATCGCCCGAAGTAAGTGTTGTTGCCATTAGTATCGGATATTTGTTGCATCGGCTTTTATAAACCTGACAATGAACATCATCACATAAATTGTAACCATCTTTGTAATGTTTCATCATGTTATTTATAGCATAAGTTCGCGAAATTAAAGCCTGAATCTTAAAAAATTCCAACGAATCGCAGCTTCCCAAAATTTCAGATTGTACAACACCTGCCACATAATGTTCAATATCAACATTGTTTATGATTTTCAGATATCCACGATCGGCAGAAATTAATAAATCATCATCATAAATCCTTTCTTTAATATCTGAATTTGAGGGTTTTATTTTGAAAATATTTTTCAAACCTTCACCATTAAATTCTATTGAATTAAAAAGGCCCAAATCCTGAAGATTCTTTTTCAATCTGATTTTATTTTTTTCAATACTTATGGTAAAAATATCATTTTTATTGGTTTCATCTAATGGGTTTTCATCACATTCTACTGAATATTTGCCTATTAGAGTCATGAAACTGACAGATTTAATATTTTGTTGCGAAAATATTTTCACAGCAAAATCAGCAGCTATTGTATTTATTGAGAAAAGTAAAAATAAAAAAAGACTTATAACAAAAACGAATCTATTCATCCAACAATTTGTAATTTAATGATTTTTAGTGTATTCAATAATAAGTTGAGCTGTTTTTTCTGAAGCTCCTTTTCCACCTAATTTTATTTTTAACTGATTATATTCATCTTCAAGGTAATTTCTATAATTCTGATCTAAAGAAATTTTTTCAAATTCTTGTTTTAATGCATTGATATTAAAATCATTTTGAATAAGTTCTTTGATTAGGGGTTTGTCCAGAATAAGGTTTACCAAAGATATGTATTTTATTTTAATAATTTTTCGTGCAATGTAATAAGATATAAAATTTCCTTTATAACATACAGTTTGAGGTACTTTAAATAAAGCTGTTTCTAATGTTGCAGTTCCTGAAGTAACCAAGGCAGCATGTGCAATCTTAAGTAAATTATATGTTTGATTGTAAACTATTGCTACTTTATGATCTTTGATAATATCCTGATAAAACTGTCCTTTAAGTGTATTTACACCTGCAATTATAAACTTAAATTGAGGATAATCTTTCATCAAATCAAGCATTAATGGTAGCATGGTTTTTATTTCCTGTTTTCTGCTACCTGGCAATAATGCTATTACAGGTTTGTTTGGAACTAAATCTCTTTCAAAAATATTGTAATCAGATTGATTTGCAATGGAATTTGAATGATTTTCAATTTCGTCGAGTAAAGGATGACCAACAAAGTCAACATCCATTTCATGCTGTTTGAAAAAATCTTTTTCGAAAGGTAAAATAACAAATAACCTATCGATTACTTTTTTCATCTTTTTTACTCTTGATTGATTCCAAGCCCAAACTTGAGGAGAAATATAATAAAATACCTTAATTCCTTTTTTATGTGCCCATTCAGCAATACGTAGATTAAACCCAGGGTAATCAATAAGGATTAACGCATCTGGTTGAAATTCAGCAATATCTTTTTTGCAAAACTTAATATTATTTAGGATGGTTTTCAGATTAGCAACAACTTCAATAAAACCCATAAAAGCAAGGTCGCGATAATGTTTAACCAATGTAACGCCTTTATTTTTCATTAAATCGCCACCCCAGCCTCTGAAATCAGATTGCGATTGTATGATTTTTAGCTCTTTAACTAAATTTGAAGCGTGTAAATCGCCTGAAGCTTCTCCTGCAATAATATAAAATTTCATTATTTTCTAAATTGGTAATAAAAATAAGCTATAAAAAGTATAAATGTTACAAACAATAATGCTTTCCCTGTTTTTTCAAAAACAAGGACTTTTAAATAATATCGCATTAAAAGTATATTCGGTATTACACTTAATAAATAAATTTTATAGTATTCATTTATATCACTTATGCCTACTGAAAGCATGATTAAATAAATAATAAACAATGAAATCCCAAGCAAACCTAAGCCCAAAATGCTTCCGAATAAATAGCTGTCTTTTTTAAATATTCCAGTCATATGAACTTATTGTTTTTAAATTATGATGAGCAGTAAGGTCGAAATGCAATGGAACAATGGCTATATAGTTGTTTTTCAAGGCCCATTGGTCGGTGTCTTCTGCAATATCATCAGAATAAAAAACACCAGTTAGCCAATAATAATCTTGATTATGCGGATCTTTGCGGGCATCAAAAGCTTCATCCCAGCGGGCTCTTGCTTGGCGACAAATTTTTATTCCGTTAATCTGACTTCCTTTATTTACAGGTAAGTTAACATTCAGACAGGTATATTCGGGTAAACCTTTTTGCAAAACTTCTTTGCATATTTTTTCGATATATTCATCAACATGACTGAAATCTGCACTCCATGAATAATCATCCAGTGAAAAACCAATAGAATTAACTCCTTCGATACAACCTTCCAAAGCGGCAGCAATGGTACCGGAATAAACTACATTTACAGAGGCATTGCTTCCGTGATTTATTCCCGAAACAATTAAGTCGGGTTTACCTTTGATAATTGCTTTTTCAGCAAGTTTTACACAATCAACCGGAGTGCCGTTGCAGCTATATTCTTCGTAGTTTTCTTCGATACATATTTTTTTTAAACGCAATGGAGAAGCTACTGTAATAGCATGGCCCATACCTGATTGTGGTTTATCGGGTGCTACAACTATTACATCTCCAAGTTTCCGCATTATCGATATCAGTTTCCTGATTCCGGGTGCATCAACACTATCATCATTTGTTACCAATATTTTAGGTCTCGTCATGTTCTGCTTTTTTGTTAATTTCTGTAACTCCACCCGAAACAATAAATTTCATTATTTCGGTGGAAGGTGCATTAATTGGTGTAACATTTTTTTTGGGAACAATAAATAAATTACCCGAAAAATTATATGAATGTGGCAAATATACTGCAATAAGGTCTTCGGAGATACCCAGTTGACTTAAATCTTTTTGAGTAATAAATCCAAGTTTGTAAATTTCGGAGTCGTTATTCATTTTTACCATAACAGCTTCTGTAAACTTCTTTTTTTGACCAACAAAAGCCGACATGAAATCTTTGGTAGAAGTATAAATTATTTTAATGAATGGTACTCTTTCCAATACTGCATCTATAAATGAAATCAATGGTTTGGCCAACAATGTTTTCCCAAAATAACCAACCAAAGTAATGATACTTAACATGAGTAAAATTCCCAAGCCCGGAATTTTAATATTGAATAGATTTTCAAATAATTTATTGGCAGTGCCATCAATAAAATTGAAAGTAATATAAATAACGAAAACAGTTGCTCCTAAGGGAGTTATATAAATAAGCCCTTGCAGAAAGTAACTGAATATTTTTTTTGAATATTTACTGATTTCAGGATTCATACTGCTCTAAATTCGATTTCAAAGTTAAGTTTTATTTGCTAAAAGCCGCTGTTAATAAAACTTAAAACCCCAAAAATATCTTTCATTTATTTGTTAATCAATATACTGATGTTTTTAAAGACTGAAATGCCTGTGGCGATAATTTCATCAGGAAAGTCATAATCAGCATGATGTAAAGCGGGAGAATTTTCTCCGGCTCCGATACAAAACATAGCTCCTTTAAATTTTTGAGTAAATAAACCAAAATCTTCACCCCATTTAAATGGTAATTGACATTCTTTCATGTCTAAATTGGTCTTTTTTGCTGCTTCTCTGATTAAATTAACTGCTTCGGAATGATTATTGGTATTGTGAAAAACATCTAATGTTTCTATATATACTTCTAATTGATGGTTTTCGGCAATTGATTGTATTTTGTTTTTGATGAAGTTTAAATTGTTTTCAAGCAAACTGCTTTCCCATGCTCTGAAAGTATAATGAATTTCAGCATTTTCAGCTGAAGTTCCATAGGCTTTTTCGCCAATTTTTGCATAAATAGGAGTTGCCAGAAAAAAATCAGGATCTTCAACTTCGTATATATTCAGTTCTTTAATAAAATCAATGATTTCAGCAATGGCATAAGTTGGATTTATGCCATTTTCAGGTTCTGCAGCATGTGATGTTTTCCCTTTTAATCTGAATATCATACTTGAAACAGAAGCTGTAAAAGTGCCTTCTTTTATAACAATCTCATTTAATGGAAATCCGGGTAAATTATGAAATGCAAAAACATAATCAGGATTAATATCAGTAAAAGCAATATCGTTCAGTACATTATTAGCGCCTTTGCCGTTTTCTTCCGATGCTTGAAAAAGCAAAATAATTTTTCCGCTTTTTGGCGGATTCAGATTAATCCATTCGGCAAAACCTACTAATACAGTTAAATGCCCATCGTGTCCACATTTGTGGGCTACATTCTTATTTATTGATTTATACTCAAAATTATTAATTTCATCTATTGGTAAAGCATCAATATCAGCTCTGAACATAATTGTTTTTCCGGGTTTACCCGAGTCATAAACAGCTAATATACTGTAGCCTCCAACATTTTCGCTTAGAATAAAATTCTCAAGATTTCTGAGTCTGTTGGCTATAAGATTTGCTGTTTGCTTTTCTTCTCCTGATAATTCTGCAAGAGAATGAATCGTTTGTCGAAATTTGATCAGATTTGATATTTGAGTGTCGTTTAAGTTAATCATGTTTGCATTGTTTTAGAAAAAGGATATGTGGCAATAATATGTTCTGTAACATCAGATATTTCCGATAATGAATGCGAATGAAGTATTTGTTCAAGAACTTCTTCTTTATTTGAATACATTTCGCAAAAAAGCTGCCATAAATCTTTGATTTTGTTGATACAACTTAATTCAGTTTTATGAACAGACAATTCATAATATAAATCTTTGAAAAACAAAAGCAGAATTTGCTTTTTGTATTCAACTTCTGTTTTTCCATTGTTTTTGATTTCTGATGGCAAAAACGGATTGTAAAAAGCGCCTCTGCCAATCATCCATTTATTAATTTTGGGATGTGATTTTTTTATTTGACGATAACTTTCTAAATTAACTATATCGCCATTATAAATTAATTCATGCTTAAAAAATGGAATTATTTTTTCAAAAGTATCGTGATGAATTTCACCTTCATACATTTGCGTCCCGATACGGGGGTGAATGCAGATGCTTTTTAACGGAAAATCATTTAATACAGGTATTATTTTAAAAATTTCATCAGAATTAAAATAACCCAACCTTATCTTAATAGAGAGATTTTGCCTTATATTTGGGAGTATTTTTTCGAGAATTTCTCTTAGTAAATCAGGAAAAGGCAAAAGCCCTGAACCTCTTTTTTTGTTGGCAATATTTTTTACAGGACAGCCTAAATTCCAGTTAATTTCATTATATCCCCAATTATTCAGGAAATCACACATTTGTATAAACAAATCAGGCTCATTTCCCAAAATTTGTGGGACAACCTCTATTTGATGATTATTTGCTGGCATAACGTCTTTTGCCTTTCGTGGATTTATTTTATCGCCATGAGTTAATGATATAAAAGGACTCACAGCCAAATCTATGCCTGAAAAATGACGCTCGTAAACATTGCGAAAAATAAAATCGGTATATCCATGTAAAGGTGCAAGTATAATCATTTCTGAAATTTAGACTGCAAAATTAAGAATAAAACCGCTTTTAAATCATTATAAAGCAATGAAATCTTTAAGATTCTATAATACTTTATTATACTCAAATTCATTTTTATAAATTAATCGATAAAATTGATAAATAAATTGAACCTTTTCATTACTTTCGTGTATCAGAAAAACATAAACAAAATAGGTAAGTAAAATGAACAGAAAAATAATCATTTTAATAGCTCTTGCATTTATTTTCAATTCATTTGTAATAAGTAATCAGGAGAAAATAAAGGGATGGACGATGTTTGTGAATGGAGGAAACACATCATCCTATAAATTTAGTGTAGTTTATGATGAGTTTAGAAAAAGCAAAGTAGGATATTTGAAATCTATGGATGAAATAAAAAATAAATCGGGTTTAGTTTATCAAAATTTTATACCTACTGATTATAAGAACAAAAGAGTAAGAATCAGTGCATTTATTAAATCTGTTAATGTAGATAAATGGTGTAATTTTTGGATAAGAATTGATGATAAAAATCATAAAAAAGCATTAAAAATAAAAACGTTGCGAAAGAATTCAATAAAAGGAAACACAGATTGGAAAAAATATGAATTTGATTTAGAGTTTCCTGAAGCGAGTGCAGATTTTAGCTTTGGTGTTATACTTATAGGTAACGGAGAAATATATTTTGATGATTTTGCTTTTGAAATTATCGATATCAATAATGATTCAAATAAGAAAACAAGTGTTTATTAAATAATGAAAGATTATGATTATTTATAAAATTCAAATCAAAATATTTACTTTTTTCATTTTCAATTTTGTATCATACTTTACGTTACAATCTCAAAATAATATTGATTGGAAAAAAGCGGGAAATGCCCCTCAATCATATAACATTGGAGTTTGCTTCGATTCATTAAAAAATTATAATATTAATTATATCAAATCAATAGATAATAAAATAAAAGGTTTTGGAACACTTTTGCAATTTATGGAAGCAAAAAATTATTATAATAAAAGAATTAAACTTTCTGCTAATATCAAAACAAAGGATGTAAAAGGGAAATGTATGATGTGGCTTAGAGTAGATTCTAAACTCGATAGAAATTATCTTGCTTTCGACAATATGAATGATCGTCCTATCCTGGGAACAACCGACTGGCACAAATATGAAATAGTTGTTAATGTTTCTCCTGATGCTTCAGATATTTATTATGGAGTACTTATAGAAGGTGAGGGCGAAGCTTTTGTTGACAATTTGGTTTTTGAAATAGCCGAACAGAATACAAATGTAACAGGAATAGAAAGAACTAATAAACCGCTTAATTTAAATTTTGAAGATTAAACTGTTACCGAATGAAATATAAATTTCTTAAAACAAATTACACTAAGTATTCAGATGAAGAACTAATGAGTTTAATAGTTAGAAATAACGAGGCAGCTTTTAATGAATTGTATCTTCGATATTCCTCTAAACTATTTGCTTTCTTCACTCGAATGTTTTATAACGATACAGATAAAGCAAAAGACTTTTTACAGGATTTATTTATTAAAATAATAGATAAATCAGACACTTATAATCCTCAATACAAATTCAGAACTTGGATTTATACTTTGGCTTCCAATATGTGTAAAAACGAATTTCGAAATATAAATTCAAAAGGAAACCTTATTAATAATTTTAATTTTGATTCCATAGCAACGAATAGTAATATAAGCTTGATTGATAGTAATGATAGAGCATGGTTTAATAAGAAATTAGAAAAAGAGATAAACACATTAAGCGAGGAACATTCATTAAGTTTTGTTCTCCGCTATCAGCAAGATTTAAGTTATAAAGAAATAGCACAAATCATGCAATGTCCGGAAGGAACAGTAAAGTCCAGAATTTTTTATGTTCTTAAAAACTTAGCTCTAAAAATGAATGAATTTAATCCAAAAACAATATTGAAAAATGCAAACAATCAATAAAGACATAGAAAATATCCTATTAAATAAATCTTTTGACTCTCTTAGTAAAAGCGAATTACAAATAATCAGAACTTGCTTTGAAAATCAAAATGAATTTGAAACAGCTCAAAAAATTTTACTAAGAAGTAAATCATTGTTTATTAAAGATATAAATCAAACCACTCCTGTAATTGACATGAGTGCTTTTGATAAAGCTTTTCAAAAGAAAAGCAGAAATAAAAGGACTAAAAGAAAATCAGTAGTTTTAAATATAATTTATGTAGCTGCAACCATAAGTTTAGTTATATTTTTCTCGTTTTTGTTTAAAAATTATCAGAAAAAGCCCGATTTAGCTTTGTTTGCTAATATTGATACTGTTTTGATAGAAAATAATCTAATTCAACCTGATACAATGATAACTCAAATCATTGAAACTAAAAATATACAAAGGCTCGAAGGAATAAAAAAAGAACATAATAAAAGCATTGATGAAAAAGATGATAATGAAATATATCATTATGATTACAATGATATTACTACTCAATTATTAAACATGGATTTTTCATCAATCGTAAATAATCAAAATCAGGATACTATAAATTCCAATAATAACGTTAACAATTAAACTTAATATCAATTAAAACAATTATTCAAATGAAAGAAAAATTAAATGCAAACCTCTCAAAAACTGAAGTTAAATTGCAAATTTGTCGTAAAAGTTTAATAATGGCAATTTTTGTTACGATAGCTTTTACTGCCCCATTGGGTTTAAAATCGCAACAATACTATTATTATTATTATTATTATCCGCAAAGTAATTTCAGTACTTTTTTAGATGATTATGATTATTACAAAAATGCTGAGTCTTTTTATAATCCGTTTAATCGCTTAAAATACTTTAAACGACCGGATAATCAATACAAAAAAGCTCATATTGAAAAAATGCAGATTAATTATCAAGACCCTAAAAAAGATGAAAAGCCATATTTGGGGGTAGAAGTAAATTATGATAAAAACGGCAATACCACACTTTTTAAAAAATATAATAAAAAAGGTAAAATTATCAATCATACTGAATCTGTTTATAATGAGAAAGGAATTGTTCTTTCATATAAAAATTTTAAGCGAAACGGAAAAACAAGCTATTGGTATGAAAATGTGTTGGATGAAAAATCAAGAATAATTGAAGGAAAAACATTTAGCAAAGATGGAAAGCCTGAAATTACAAGAGTTTTTGTTTATAATGAAAAGTCGAGAGTTATTGAAAATCTTGCTTACAAAGGAAAAGATAAAAAGCTAATTAACAGAATTGTAAATAAATATTACGACAATGGAGAAATAGAATCAACTGCCAACTACAATGGCAAAGGTAAATTGAAAAAATTCTGGTCGTACGCTTGTAGTAATAAAGCCGAAGAAGTTAAAAACCTGAAAGATACAGTTAGATTTTGCAAATTATCTGATTTTGATAAAGATGGTAATTTCACAATTACAAATATCTCGACCGGTGAAGACGGAATGATTTATAAAGATGTAAGAAAATATAACAAAGACAGTATTTTGATTGAATCTTTAAGCTATAACAATAAAAACATATTAACTACAAAAACCACAAATAATAAAACTGCCACTGGCTGGGTTTGTAATGTTGTAGATTTTAACAAGAATCAACAGCCAAGAATAGAATATGTATATGAATACAATGATGACAAGATTCTTTTAAAAAGTTCGCGTAATTTTTATAACAGAAATGGAATTGTAACTTATAGATACGAGTATTTGTATGATAAAAACGGATATTTTGTAAAATACAATAATTATAAAAAAGGAGGTTCTATAATAGATTTTTCAACAGAGTATGAGCGTAATGAAAAGGGATTACCATTAATTGTTTATTCAAAAAATGATGAAGGTAAAGTTACGTTCAAAACATCTTATCAATATCAATAAAACTTTTTACAAACAGGCTTGTTTAACATCTGATAATTCAGGATATAATAAACAAATACAATAATATAAATATGAAGAAATCAATTGCATTAATTGCTTTATTAATTGTAAGTTTGGGTGTTTTTGCTCAAACTCAGGAACAGAATTTCTATAGTTTTAAAGTTAAAACCATTGATGGCAAAGATTTTGACTTGGCATCTTTAAAAGGCACCAAAGTATTGGTTGTAAATACCGCTTCAAAATGCGGACTTACTCCTCAATACAAGCAGTTGGAGGAACTGTTCAAAATGTATGGTAGTGCCAGATTTACCATTATCGGATTTCCGGCAAATAATTTTATGGCGCAGGAACCCGGAACCAATGCTGAAATAAAATCTTTTTGTGAGAAAAACTATGGTGTTAGTTTTCAAATGATGGGAAAAATATCAGTTAAAGGTGACGATATCAATCCTTTGTATAAATGGCTTACAACAAAATCAGAGAATGGTGTAATGGATGCTCCTGTTCAGTGGAATTTTCAAAAATTTTTGATTGATGAAAACGGCAATTTGGTTGATATGGTTACACCAAAAGAAAGTCCTACAAGCGAACGCATTATACAGTTTATCAAAACTTCAAAATAATAGTTTTTATTTGGTTTTATTGATAAAAAGCTGAATCTGCTAAAGGTTCAGCTTTTTTTGTTATTATTTGCAACGTTCTTTACAAAAGGAAATCAAACTTATAGCGGAAAACTTATTCGTTTGTAAATACATGGTTTTATTATCAAAACCGCCTTTAGCAAGTCTTCAGGCGGTTTTTTTATCGAAACTATTTTGCAGTTTAAATGTTTAAAACAATAAAAATCTTTTTATATGAATAAATTAAAAATCACCCTATTATTGCTGGTATTTGTGGTATCGGCTTGCGATGTGGTAAACAACCTGTCGAGTATGTATAATTTTACCAAATGCGATTTTCGCCTGAGTTCAATTGACAATGTGCGTTTGGCTGGTGTAAATGTTCAGAATGTAACAAATTTGTCGTCATTATCGATATTGGATGCTGCCCGTATAACAACGGCTTATGCTACTAATCAGCTTCCGTTGAGTTTTAATTTGAATGTGGAAGTTAAGAATCCGAATAAAGAAAAAGCTGTGATGAACGGCATGGAATGGATACTTTTGATTGACAATATTGAAATGACCCGCGGCAATCTGAACCAAAGGGTAGAGGTGATGCCCAACAATCAATCGGCTATAATGCCTCTTACGCTTTCGTTTGATTTGAAGAAAGTTTTGAGCGGTAAATCAGCCGATGCTGTTGCTAATTTCGGGATGAATCTGGCTGGTCAGGGTAACAAACCTTCGCGTATTGCTCTTAAAGCAAAACCATCGGTAGTAGTGGGTGGTATTACAATTCCTTACCCCGATTATATTACCATACAAAATGATTTTGGGAAATAATTTCCATACAAGTATTGATAATCAAAGCCCGACAGCCCAACAGCTATCGGGCTTTGTTTTTTGAGCAAATTGTAAGGAATTGATTTTGAATATATCTGCTCACCACTCATGACTACCTTATAGAAAGGTTTCGGAGTCATACTCACCACTCATGACTACCATGTCGAAAGGTTTCGGAGACATACATGCAGTCTGCATATACTATTCCGAAAGGTTTCAGAGGCATACATGCAGCTTGCATATACCCTTCCGAAAGGTTTCGGAAGCATACATGCAGTCTGCATATACCCTTCCGAAAGTATTTTTTGCCATACATGCAGCTTGCATATATGTTGCAGAATGCTTTGGGAACTATCTGCATAAAAAAACCGCTAAACATTCGGCTGTTTAGCGGTTTTTAAATAATAATATTACTTACTGTTACGAATCCGTAAAAAGGGAGTTAGATAATTCCCAATGATTCGTGATAGGCATTAAGTGTAGTAATCAGATTTGATTTTACATGAATAAATTCATCAACTCCGGCAGCTTTAAACTCTTCAATCTGCTCTTTCGGATATCCTGCCACAGACACATTAATATCTGCATCAGCAGCTTTTAAAGCTTTGGCAATTGCAGGTACCAGCTCAATGTATTCTTCATCAGAACTGCATATAACCACAATTTCGGCTTTCGATTCCAATGCTGCTTTAATACCATCTTCGGCAGTTTTAAAACCATTGTTGTCGATAATATCGTAACCGGCACAACCAAAGAAATTTGCAGCAAAAGTAGCACGTGCTTTGCGCATTGCCAAACTACCTATTGTCAACATAAATACAACAGGTTTTTTGTTGCCTTCTTTTACAAATATTTCGGTAGCCAGCCTCAAATCTTCAAATGGTTCAGAGCCACGGAAAATATTCAGTTTTTTGTATTTTGATGGTTTTTCGATGGTATCATCAGCATCTTCCTGTATATTGTCAATCATCATTTCATTGGCATTCGGATATTGATTGGTCCCCAAAATGGTAGTTTTTCTGTTGGCATATTCATTTATACGGATATTGGCAGTTTGCTCAATTTCAGTTTGTATAAAACCAAGCTTAACAGCTTCGGCAAAGCCACCTTTTTCTTCCACTTTTTTAAACAAATCCCAAGCGTAATGAGCTATCGAATCGGTAATATTTTCGATATAATACGAACCAGCCGAAGGATCAACAATTTTATCAAGATATGATTCTTCTTTCAGAATAATTTGTTGATTGCGGGCAATGTGAGTAGAAAAATCGTCGGCATCCTTATAAGGCTCATCAAAAGGAATCACCAAAATAGAATCGGCACCTCCAATGGCTGCCGACATTGATTCTGTGGTAGTTCTAAGCATATTTACATAAGGATCGTAAACTGTTTTGTTCCACATCGAAGTAGATTGATGAACAAAAACCTGCATCGATTCTTGTTTTGCAGGCTTGTATTGTTCTACAATCTTAGCCCACAACAAACGGGCAGCTCTAACTTTGGCAATCTCCATAAAATAGTTAGAACCAACTGCAAACGAAAACATAAACTTAGGTGTAAGCTCATCAATATTTTCGCCTTTATTTATCAAATTGCAAATATAATCGTTGGCCGATGCCAGTGAAAATGCCAGTTCCTGAACGATAGTAGCACCTGCATTGTGGAAATAATGACCATTTACTGTAATAACCTTAAATTTTGGCAAAGCTTTTGCACAAAGTTTCAGTACATATTCAGCTTCTACCAGATTGTTTTCGAATGTAGTATAAAAATCGCCATGAGTAAGCAAATAGCTGAAAGGATCGAAATTTACAGAACCCTCAACCTTAGCCGAATCAATACCATTGGCTTTCAGATATCCGATAAACAAATCCAAAGTTTGAGGATAAGAACGTGACGAAATAAAATTGATTTTCACTTTCGAGCAATCAATTCCATTTAACAAAGTAGCCATATCAGCCGCAGATTTTATTTCTTTAGCTTTAAAACCAATAGAAGTAGCCCCTTTTTTAACTGCATCTAAAGCAATTGCGTTGGCTTTTGCAGCCTCATTGCAATCAATGTCCTGACGCACATCCCAATTGTTATTGTCTTTTTTATTACCACGAATATAGGGAGCTTCTCCCGGATTGGCTTTCAGATAAGATAAATTTTCCAAATCCTCAGCACGATAATAAGGTTTTACTTTAATACCTTCTAAAGTTTGCCAAACCAATTTCTTTTCATAATCAGCACCTTTGAGGTCAGCTTGAATTGCTTCTTCCCATTCCTTGGTAGTTACCGGCGGGAATTCTGAAAACAATTTCGGGTCTTTATTTTCCATATGATTATTAATTAAATACAGTTTATAAAGTTCATAAAGTATTGATAAATCTATTACTTTATTGTTTTTATTATTTTGATGCAAAATTATAAAATTTTCTTTAGCAATAACGCCCCAAAATGTAATTTATAAATAAGCCTTTCAGAATGCTGTATAATTTGAGGTTATCATAATAATATACAGCCAAAAAGAATTGAAAATCTATGAAAAAATTAAACTCTATGGCTGATTATCAATTTTAATTTATCTTTCTCCGAAAATAATACTACAACAACATAAATCAGCAATAAAAAAGTGTGAATTACAAACTTCAAAAAGCCTGCGTCCAGATTTAGTAAAATGCTAATAAAATAAAGCAACAAAGCCAATCCAAGAAATAATCCTATTTTTTTCAGATTGTAATCAATCCTGTAATACTTCTGCCCGAGCAAATACGAAATAAACATAATAGAGAAATAACAAATCAACGTGGCCCATGCAGCACCCATATATCCCATTGTAGGAACCATAATAAAATTAAGAATTAGCGTTATAGCAGCACCAATCATCGAAATATAAGCTCCGAATTTTGTCTGGTCGGTAATTTTATACCATATCGAAAGATTGTAAAATACACCCAAACAAAGGTTTGCCAGCAATAGTATAGGTACAATTCCGGCACCGCTTCTATAATCTTTACCTACCAATCCCATAACAATATCAATATATAACATTACTCCCAAAAAAATAAGAGAGCAAATCATTATAAAATACAGCATTACATCGGCATAAACTCTTTTAGCATCACTCTTTTCCGATTGTGAAAAGAAGAAAGGTTCGGCAGCAAATTTAAAGGTCTGTATAAACAAAGTCATCAAAATGGCAATTTTATAACACGCGCCATAAATACCCAGTTGCGACATCGGATGTTGCGATTCGGGAATTAAATGTTTTAATAAAATCCTGTCGAAAGTTTCGTTAACTATACCAGCCATACCCCAAATCATAATCGGAAATGAATACTGTATCATCTTAATCCAAAGTGCCTTATTAAACCTGAATTTTATCGAAATGATTTCAGGCAATAGCAAAACAAGTGTAATAATGCTTGCCAATAAATTCGAAATAAAAATATAAGCCACTCTTACATCTGGCGAATAAACCAAACGCAATATATTATTGATTGGTAATCCTGTACTTATTTTATCTAACCAAGGGCACAAAACTATAAAAAACAGGTTAAAACCAATTTGCAACCCAATATTTACAGACTTTAGAAAAGCAAAACGTTTGGCTTTATTCTCTTGTCTCAATCTTGCAAATGGAATTGACGAAAGTGCATCAAGCCCCAAAATCCAGGCAAACCAAACAAAATAAGATGAATTACCATTATATCCTAATGCATTGGCAATAGAACCTGCAAAAATCCAGGTAAGAATAATAAAAAAAACAGAGCTGAACAATAACGAAATAACTGAGGTGTTGTAAACATCATCATTGCCTTTTTCTTTGGTCGAAAATCTGAAAAAGGCAGTTTCCATACCATAAGTTAATATCACCATTAAAAAAGCAATATATGCATAAAGTTCAGTAACAACACCATATTCTTCAGTAAGAAACACTCTTGTATATAGCGGCAACAAAAAATAATTCAACAATCTGCCAATAATTGTCGGCAATCCGTAAATAGCAGTTTGCCCTGCAAGTTTCTTTAATGGATTCAACTTAAAATATTTTTTTGCAAACCTAATGTTTTTTTTCAAAATAACTCCATTTGAAAAATATTATTATCAAATTTTCATCATAACTATACAATATTTTAATATTTTTAAAGTTCATATATCAAACTGAATTTCTTTAAAATAGGAGTAATTAACACTTTGTAAATGGAATGAAAGACAATATAATGTTTTAACATTTTTAAAGAAATTAAGTAAAAAATTGTACTTTTGCAACTTCAAAAAAATCAAAATAACTATGCAGGATTTTTCCGGAACAATTACATCAAAATTACCAGGAACAGAAACTTCAATATTTGCTGTAATGTCAGCATTGGCTAACGAAACAGGAGCAATAAATCTTTCGCAGGGTTTTCCTGATTTTCCTATTTCAGAAAAGCTAATCGAACTGGTAAACAAATACATGCGACAAGGAATGAATCAATATGCGCCAATGCTTGGAGTTCAGTCATTGCGTGAAGTGATTTCCGAAAAAGTATTTAACATGTATGGTGCGAGCTATCATCCGGAAAAAGAAATAAATATAACAGCCGGAGCTACTCAGGCTTTATATACTATTATTTCAGCAATGATTCATGAAGGTGATGAAGTACTTATTTTTGAACCTGCTTACGATAGTTATGTACCTGCAATAAAGTTAAATGGAGGTATTCCGATTTTTGCGCAACTACAAACACCCGACTATCACATTGATTGGGATATTATCAAGAAGATGATCAATAAAAATACCCGTATGATTATTATTAATTCTCCACATAATCCTACTGGTAGTGTTTTAAAAGCTGAAGACATACAGATGCTAATAAAGCTTACACAAAAAACTGATATTGTTATATTAAGCGACGAAGTTTACGAACATTTGATTTTCGATGGTATTCGCCACGAAAGTGTAAGTTTATATCCGGAATTGGCACAAAGAAGTTTTATAACATACTCTTTTGGTAAAACTTTGCATGCTACAGGTTGGAAAATGGGTTATGTTTTAGCCCCAGAAAATTTGATGAAAGAATTCCGCAAAGTACATCAATTCAATGTATTTACCTGCAATACACCCATTCAATATGCAATTGCAGAATATTTAAAAGATGCTGAAAATTATAATTATTTATCTGGTTTTTATCAGCAAAAACGTGATTTCTTTTTAGAACAAATCAAAGGTTCCAGATTTGGTATAATTCCTTGTTATGGAACATATTTTCAACTATTGGAATACAGCAAAATAACCGACGAAAAAGAAACAGATTTTGCCATCAGAATGACAAAAGAATTTAAACTTGCTTCAATTCCGGTTTCGCCATTTTATCATAAAGCTACTGATAACAAAACTCTTAGATTTTGTTTTGCAAAAACAGAAGAAACCATGAAAAAAGCAGCTGAAATCTTAAACAAAATTTAAACAGCCTTAATTCTTTTTTTCTTTTCTTAATTTTATTATTGTAATTACTTTTGGTATTATACCGATGGCAAGTAAAATATTAATCATCAGAAACGTATAATTAAAATTTACAGACAATACATAAGAAAAAAAGACAAGACCTAAAACCGCGATAGCAACAAATATATAGTTGTATATCAATGTTTTTTCCCAATTATATTTACGAGCAAGAGAAAAAAGGATTAAAGCCATTGCAAAAGCAATAATTAAATAATAAGGATTCATATTCAAGATTTTATTTAGTTTTTCTAAGTTTTAAAGTTTTTGTTTTGTAATCAACGGAAGCTTTAAATTTATAAAGAATATCGCTTCCTAAAACGCCGTCAAAAGGTTCCAGTCCAATGCTTTGATAAGTCTCGTTTACATGGCTCATATCAATAATGATACAAGGGTAATTCTTAATTTCGAAATCACCAATTTTGAAACTATCCAATTTAGTTGATTTGCTCGTTAATGTATTGGTTCCCAGTCCGGCCGAAAGAATTTCATTATCAGTAAGATCCGAATTATTCAAATAGGGTTCAATTCGGCTAAGGTCAAAAACCGTTTTTGAAGCACCTGTATCAATAAGCAGATTAGCAGGCTTTTCATTTATCAAAACTTTTATAAGAAGATGATAACCTCTGCCTTCAATTTTGATAAAAGTAAATGGTATTTTAGATATCATTTTTTAATTGTAAAGTTATAAAGTTTGTAAAGTAATTGTATTAAAGTCAATTCAGTATTTTATAAAAGTAATCATCAGTTTCAATTCATCATTAATACACAAAGCTACTTCCACCCAAAAATTCTCTTAAAATAGATGTAGGCGGAATTTCTCTTTCTGAAATTGGAAAAAAATAAGAAATAAACTTCAATAAACGCACAGCCTCAGCATATTCAGGTACATTTTCAGGTACAACTCTTAAAATAGGTTCTGCAAAAGTTTTTAACACCCCCAATTCATAAAGTAATGCAGAATTAAACATTGTATCAGCATTTTCCTGAAATGGGAAAATATTCAGATCCTCTCCTTTTCTTACACTTCCCCATCGTTTTAAGGTATCCAATGCACTATAACCCCGATATCTATAATCCCTAACTATTCTTCTTATCAATCTGTTGTCAGTTGTTGGTATGGGATTTTGCTTATCAATAGCCAGCTGAGTAAGGGCAGAAACAAAAATCCTGTATTTCAATTTTTCTTCAATCAAATGAGTTAAAACCGGATTTAAACCATGTATGCCTTCAATGACAATTAAGGTTTCTTTGCTGATTTTTAGCTTTGTGCCATCATAAAAACGTTTTCCAGTTGAAAAGTTAAATTTTGGAATTTCTATTTCATCGCCTTGCATTAATGCCAGCAAATCCTTATTAAATTGTTCAATATCCAAAGCTTCAATGCATTCAAAATCGTAGTCACCATTTTCGTCTCTAGGTGTAAACTCTCTGTTTACAAAATAATTATCCAAAGAAATCTGAACAGATTTAAAACCCAAAACCCTCAACTGAATAGAAAGGCGTAAACTAAAAGTAGTTTTCCCTGAAGATGAAGGACCGGAAATTAAAATTATACGAGTTTCATTACGCTCTTTAAAAATATTATCTGCAATTTTTGCGATCTTTTTTTCATGCAAAGCTTCAGAAATCTTAATAAATTCATTATCTTTCTTTTCTTCAACAGCTTTATTAAGAGAGCCAACAAACGGAACTTCAAGAATTTCACACCATTTCTTATGTTCTCTGAAAATCTTAAACATTTTATCCTGAATTACAATCTCTTCAATTTCTTCAGGATGTTTTTGTTTTGGAACCTGTAAAAGCAAGCCATCAAAATAGGGCAAAATATTAAAATTATTCAGAGAACCAGTTCTTGGAACCAAATAGCCATAAAAATAATTTATTGTATTATCAAGATGATATACTGATGAATATAATTGATTTCGTGTTTTGAAAAGTAACGATTTATCGTGCAACCCATTAGCCTCAAACAGTTCAATAGCTTCTGTTGTCAATAATTCTTTTCTGATAAAAGGAATATCTGCATTTATAATTTCTTTCATTCTATTTTTGATAGAATTAATTGTTTTCTCATCTAAAATTAAATGCGAATTGTTTATTTCACAATACCATCCTTTTGATATAGAATGTTCTATACTTAATGATGCTGAGGGATATAAATCTTTTATTGCTTTAAAAAGCACAAAAGCCAATGATCGAACATATACACGATATCCAATTGGATGAGTAAAATCAATAAATTGTATTGTTTTTGGTTTAAAAACCTGATAATTAAGTTCTTTTAATTTATTATTTACCAAAGCTGCCAATATGGGTTGTTTTAGGCATAGCTGCATATCTCTGGCAATCTCATTTAGCTGAATTCCAATAGGATATTCTTTTTTTGTATTACAATTGGTACAAATTACATCAACCATTTTACTTAATTTAATAGTTAAAACAAAATAACGAATTATTTTCGAAATATTATTCAAATTTTACGTAAAAGAAATATTTTTTGTATCTTTATAAAAAAATTATGTCAATTTCATATAACACTATGTATGTCAATTTTAAATAATCTTCAAATAAAAACGCGTTTAAATATTTTTCAGAATTTAGTTATTGTGGTGGTATTTATAATATTAGGCGGATACATTGTTACTAACCAAACAAAAGATATTATTTTTGACACAGATGAAAAATTGTTTAAAGAGACTGAAAATCTCAATGAAGAAATAGAAATGCAGATAAAAGAAAATCAGGAACGTGTTGATTTATCTCTGAATCTGGCACATCAGATTTTTTATTTAACGGATAAAATTACAGAATTGAATGAAGAAATAACTGTAAAGGCAGTTAATCAGATTTCTAAAGAAGAATCTATCGTAAGTCTTAATAAATGGCAATTTAACGGGAAAATTTTACATGAAAATACGGATTTTGTTGACAAGCTCAAAGAATTAAAAATTGAAACTGCAACTGTTTTTCAGAAGATTGATAAAGGATTCATCAGAATATCAACTACTGTTACCAAAGATAATGGTGAAAGAGCAACATTAACTTTTATTCCAAATGAATCTCCTGTAATACAAACCATCCTTAAAGGCGAAATATACAGAGGCCGTGCATTTGTTGTGAAAGACTGGTATTTAACAGCATACGAGCCAATTTACATCGATAATGAAATAAAAGGGATTTTGTATGTAGGTGTAAGTGAAAAAAATATGGGAATGCTTGAAGAAGCTTTTTTAAAAAGAAATTATTATGATGATGGTTATGCATTTATGTTTGATAATAAAGGAAAAATATTGATTGCAAAAAATGATAATATAAATTTTATAAAAAACAGTGGAATAATTCAGAGAATTATTGAAGGGAAAAAACATAATTCAGTATTTGAAATTCATGAAAATTCAAATAATATTTTAATTTATTATAGATATATACCTGAAATAGAATCGTATGTTGCTCTTAAAATTAATAAAGATAAAATTCTATCAAGATTAAATAATATAAAAATTGCTATAATCACCTCATTATTTGTTAGTCTTTTACTTATTTTATTTATCAATAGTTTGCTAAGTAACTCAATAATAAAGGCATTAAACAAAGGAGTTGAATTTTCGAATCAGATTGGAGCTGGAAATTTGAATGCAAAATTAGATATTTCACAAAAAGATGAAATTGGAACCCTTTCAAAATCATTGACATTAATGGCAACAAAAATGTTTGAATCCATAAAATTAATTAATGAAAATGCTGAGAATATTCATTTAGCTGGAAAACAAATGAAAGCGGCATCACAAAATATTTCGCAAGGTGCATCTGAACAAGCATCTTCAACAGAAGAAATGGCGTCGGCGATTGAGGAAATGACTTCAACTATTTCTCAGAATTCCGAAAACTCACAAATAACACAGAAAATTTCAGCTTTAGCTGCACATAAAATACTGATAGTAAGCAAAGCCGTTGATAAAAGCAATGAAGAGGTCAAAGAAATTTCCAGAAAAATTGCTATTGTTAATGATATTGCATTTCAAACTAATTTGTTGGCTTTAAATGCTGCTGTAGAGGCAGCTCGGGCAGGTGAACATGGAAAAGGTTTTTCTGTAGTAGCTGCTGAAGTTAGAAGATTAGCAGAGCGTAGCAGAAAAGCAGCCGATGAAATAACAAAATTAATAAAATCTAATGCCTATCAGAATGAAGAATCAAAGAATCTTTTAGATCAATTGATACCCGAAGTTGAAACAACCAGTAAACTTGTAAAAGAAATTGCTGAAAGCAGTTATCAGCAAAACATTGGTGCAAATCAGATTTCATCAGCAATTCAACAATTAAATATCATCGTTCAGCAAAATGCTTCAGCAGCTGAACAGCTGGCCAGCACCGCTGAAGAATTGGCTAATCAAGCAAATATGCTTATAAAAGCTATTTCATTTTTCAATAACAAAAGCATTAACGTTTAAAAATTTAATCATTCATTGTTTACTTCCAGCCGTTAGACTAAAAATCCATTAGTTGTTTTAAAAAAATGTTTTTTCCTTTTTAACGCAATTTTTTATGCTTTCAAAGGTAAAAAAACTGTATTCAGCAAATAAATTTTTAATAAGAAATATTGACAATATACTTTTGCAAATAATAAACTAAAAAAACTTTATACACTTTGGAAACTTTTATTTAAAAATAGTGTTTATGGTTTATTATTTTTTATAATTTTGCAGCATGGAAGAAAAGGAATTATTCATCATTGAAAAAACCGGAGAACTTTTTAAAAAGTACGGAATTAAAAGTGTATCCATGGATGACATTGCTCAGCAATTAAGTATTTCAAAAAAAACACTTTATCAATATTTTAAAGACAAAGCCGATTTGGTTGTAAAAGTTGTGAATTTTCATAACTGCGACCATGATAAAAAATTTATGGATCTGATTAATAGTGATCTGAATGCCATTGATTCACTGATTGAAGTTAGCAAGCATTTAATAGAAATGCTAAAGGAGATTAATCCTCCTATTCTTTATGATTTACGAAAATATTATCCGGAATTAACCAAGGATTTAATAGTAAATCGCAAAGATCATGTTTATAATAACATTAAAACCAATTTATTAAAAGGTATTGAAGAGGGATTATACCGACAGGATCTGAATCCTGATATTATTACTTCTATTTATGTAAAACGTATGGATGATGTGTTTTTTGAAGACGATAATTATCTGAACAGATTTCCACAGCATGAAATTTTCAGCCAATTATTTATTTATCACATTAGAGGAATCGTTAGTACAAAAGGACTTAAATATTTTGAAAATAAAATTAAAAACGAACAATTAATATAATTTAATAATGACAAAAAACAGTAGTAAACTAATAATCATAACACTGCTAGTGTTTACATATTGTTTGCCGCTTTTTGCACAACAAAAAGGAGGCATGCAATTTACGCTGAAAGAAGCTCAGGATTATGCATTAAAAAACAGTCCGCTAATAAAAAATGCGAACATCGATCTGGCTTCTGCTAAACAAAAAATCTGGGAAACAACAGCTATTGGATTACCTCAGGTAAATGGTAAATTAGCAGGTTCATATCAAATAACAGTTCCTGAAAATATCAAATCTTTTTCCAGTTTAAGCAATCTGGGTGGATGGATGTATAATGTTGACAGTGCTTTAAGCAAACTTACCAATGATCCGAAATTTGGAAATATTGAAAAACCTGCACCTACAGAGCCAACTGATGAAAAAGACCTGAAATGGGGTTTAACTTTCGACATCACTGTATCGCAACTAATTTTTAGCGGAGCTTACATTGTTGGATTGCAAACTTCAAAAACTTTCAAGCAACTTTCTGAAGTTAGTATTACCAAATCAGAACAAGATTTAATTGAATCGGTTACCAATGCTTATTTTTTGTGCGTAATTGCAAATGAAAACAAATTGGTTATCGACAGTATTTATCTGGCAACCGAAAAAACACTTTATGAAATTAAAGAAACTCAAAAAGTTGGTTTTTTGGAAGAAACTGATGTTGATCAAATGCAACTTACGCTTACCAATATTCAGAACACCAAAGATATGATTCACAGACAATATGAAGTTGCTATGAATTTATTGAAATTTCAAATGGGTCTTGATTTAAACAACAGTATAGATTTGAAAGACAAAACTATGGATTTGATTTCGCAATTAAATTCATCTGTATTGGCAACTAAAAAATTAAATGTTGAAAATCAGGTAGATTATCGCTTGTTGAGCATACAGGAGAAGATGGCAAACCTGAATGTGAAATTTCAAAAATCAACATTTCTGCCTGATGTTGCAATATATTACAATCATCAGGAAAACTTCAATAAAAAGTCGTTTTCGTTTACACCACCCGATATTTTGGGCTTAAATGTAACAGTACCTATTTTTGGAAGTGGTCAAAAAATTGCCAAAGTAAAACAAGCAAATTTGAGTTTGGAAAAAATCAGAAACAGTAAAGAACAACTTTCTCAAGGACTGCAATTACAATTTTCTGATAACCAATCAGCTTTTATTACAGCTATGAATAAATTTCAAACTAATAAAAGTGCAAGGGATTTGGCAAGCAGAATTTATGACAGATCTATTATACGCTATAAAGAAGGGATGATAAGCAGTTTGGAACTTTCGCAAGCACAAAATCAATATTTGCAGGCACAATCAAATTATTTTAATGCAATTATTGAAATGTCAACAGCTTATACCAAATTGGAAAAATTATTAAAATAAATATATAAAGAACTTTTAAAAATATAAACAAATGAAAAAATTAATCATCATAATTGGAATTATAATTTCAGTAGTTGCATGCAAAAGCGGCGACAAAAAATCAGAATTAGATAAATTGAAAAAGCAAAGAGATGAGTTAACTGCTAAAATAGACAAACTTCAAAAAGAATATGATACTGAATTTCCGGATACAACTGCTAAAATTGAATTGGTAGAAGTTGCCGAAGTTAAAACTCAGGAATTTAATCACTTTGTTGAAGTTCAGGGAAAAGTTGATGGTGAAGACAATATTTATGTTGCACCAAAAATGTCAGGAATTGTAACTGCTGTATTTGCAAAAGAAGGTGATGCAGTTAAAAAAGGTCAGATTTTAGCCCAGATTGACGATGCAGTTATCAGACAATCTATTGACGAATTACAGACTCAGATAGTTTTTGCTACAAATATTTACAATAAACAAAAGAATTTGTGGGATAAAAAAATTGGTTCAGAAGTTCAATTCCTTACTGCAAAAAACAATAAGGAATCTTTAGATAAAAAACTTATAACACTTAAAGAACAATTGGATATGAGCAAAATTATTGCTCCAATCACAGGAACCATTGAAGAAGTAGGTGTTAAAATTGGTCAGATTGCAACACCTGCACCTAATATGCCTGCATTTCGTATGGTAAATTTCAGTAAAGTAAAAGTAACTGCTGAAGTTGCTGAAGCTTACTCACCAAAAGTTCGCAAAGGCGACAAAGTAATCATAGGATTTCCTGATTTTAATGAAGAAATTGAAACCAGCATTTCTTTTGCCAGTAAATTTATAAATCCTGTAAACCGTACATTTACCATCGAATCGAGATTGAATCCAGGCAAAATGGAATTCAGAGCTAATATGATTGCTTTGGTGAAAATTAACGATTACAAAAGCAAAGATGCTATTGTTATTCCGATTAATATCATTCAAAAAGATGCTCAGGGTGAGTATGTTTTTGTGGCAATAGATAAAGGCAATGCTAAAATTGCAAAAAAACAAAATATCAAAACTTCGCAAAACTATGCTGGTAATACCGAAGTTGTTGAAGGTTTGAAAGCCGGCGATAAAATTATTGTTACCGGATATCAGAATCTGGAAGATGGCGAAACCATTAAATTATAAATAAAACCGTAAATTTTTTTACAATGAAGAATGAAAAATTAAAAGAGTTTTTCGGAACCAGTTGGGCTATTGATAATAAAACCAGCATATATGTTCTGGCTGTTATTATTGCTATCTTTGGTATGCTTAGCTATCAGTCGATACCAAAAGAGCAGTTTCCCGAACTGGTAATTCCGACTATGATTGTGAATACAATATATCCGGGTACATCTCCTACTGATATGGAGAATCTGGTTACACGTCCTATTGAAAAAAATCTGAAATCAATTAATGGTGTAAAGAAAATAACCAGTAATTCTATTCAGGATTTTTCTACCATTATTATTGAATTTAATACAGGCATAGGAGTGGCTGAAGCCAAACAAAAGGTGAAGGATGCAGTAGATAAATCAAAAGGTGATTTGCCAAATGATTTGCCTGCCGATCCGAATGTAATGGAGATAGATTTTTCTGAAATCCCTATTATGTACATCAATATATCTGGTGATTTTGAGCTTGAAAAACTGAAAAAATATGCTGATGATATGCAGGATCAGATTGAAGCCTTGAAAGAAATTACGAGAGTGGATATTGTTGGTGCATTGGACAGAGAAATCCAGATTAATGTGGATATGTATAAAATGCAGGCTGCCAGTGTTAGTTTGTCTGATATTGATAGAGCTATTGCTTCCGAAAACCTAACTATTTCGGGTGGTTCTATTGAAATGCAGGGTATGAAAAGAAGTGTTCGTGTTACAGGTGAATTTAAAAACATGGATGTTATCAAAAACATCGTAATTAAATCATCAAGTGGTGCCATTGCTTATTTGAAAGATATTGCCGAAATTAAGGATGGTTTTGAAGAAAAAGCAAGTTATGCTTCGTTGGACCGTAAGAATGTTATTACTTTAAATATCGTAAAGAAAAGCGGACAAAACCTATTGGAAGCTTCTGATAAAATTAAGAATATTATTGACAATATGAAGAAGGATAAATTGCCTTCTACATTGAATGTTACGATAACCGGTGATCAGTCTGTTCATACACGTACCACACTTGCCGATTTGAATAATACAATTATCATCGGATTTTTGTTGGTAACTATTGTTTTGATGTTCTTTATGGGTTTGACCAATGCTTTGTTTGTAGGACTTTCGGTTCCTTTATCAATGGCATTGGCTTATATCGTAATGCCAGGCATTGGGTTTACCATGAATATGCTGGTAATGTTTGCTTTTATCTTTGCATTAGGTATTGTGGTTGATGATGCCATTGTGGTTATCGAAAATACACATCGTATTTTTAAGCAGCACAAGGGGAAAATGGACATAGTTCAATCGGCCAAATATGCGGCAGGTGAAGTGTTTGTCCCAATTTTATCGGGTACGCTAACCACATTGGCTCCTTTTTTCCCGTTGGCTTTCTGGCCCGGAATTGTAGGTAAGTTTATGTATTTTATACCTGTAACGCTAATTATTACGCTGTTTGCGTCTTTAATTGTTGCTTATATCTTTAATCCTGTTTTTGCAGTTTCGTTTATGAAACATGATGACGATGAAGATCATCAATTTACTAAAAAGAAAATATTTACCATTGGTGGAATATTTGTTGGTATTGCTGTTTTATTCCACTTGATGTCGTTTCCGGGTATTGGCAATTTTGCAATCTTTATCGGTATTTCATTTGTAATGCATCAGTTATATATGCGTAAAGTTTTAAGCAGGTTTCAACACGAATTTATTCCTGCTCTGATGAGAAAATACGAAAGATTGTTGCGTTATATCGTAAAAGGAAAACGTCCTTATCGTTTGCTTTGGTCGCTTATTGTTTTGTTTTTTGTAACTATAATTATAACAGGAATTGCAAAACCTAAAGTGGTTTTCTTCCCAAGCAGCGATCCGAATTTTATTTATGCTTTTATTAAAATGCCTATCGGAACAGATATTGCAAAAACCGATTCGATTACAAAAATTGTTGAACAAAGGGTTTTCAACGTTGTTGGCGAAAAAAATCCGGCGGTTGAATCTATTATTTCTAATGTTGCTGTAAATGCTGCCGAAGATAATTTCGACAACAAAACTTCATCAACAAATTTGGGCAAGGTTACAGTTGCTTTTGTTGAATATGCAAAACGTCAGGGTATTAATTCGAGTACTTATCTTGAAAAAATAAGAGAGGCTGTAAAAGGTATTCCTGGTGTTGAAATTTCTGTTGACCAGAATAAAAATGGCCCACCTACCGGCAAACCTATTAGTATTGAAATAAGTGGTGAGGATATCAACGATTTGAGCTACACTGCCCGTTCGTTTAAAGCTTTTGTTGATTCGTTGAAAATACCTGGTATTGAAGAGTTAAAATCGGACTTTGACGAAGGCAAACCTGAAATTATGATTGATATTGATCGCGAAAGAGCTAATCACGAAGGTATTTCTACCGGACAAATTGGTATGGAAATTCGCAATGCTATATTTGGTAAAGAAGTTTCTAAATATAGGGAAGGTGAAGAACAATATCCTATTCAACTTCGCTATCAGGAAAATCAACGCAAAGATATCGATAGAATTTTAAACCTTAAAATTACTTATCGCGATATGAATACAGGCTTATTGCGTCAAATTCCATTATCATCGGTAGCCAAATTGAAATACGAAAATGCTTATGGTGGTATCAAACGCAAAAACCTGAAACGGGTAATTACTTTGGGGTCTAATGTTTTAAAAGAATATAATGCCAATGAAATAGTAATGAAAATTACTTCTGAATTGCCAAAATACAAGAAAAGAGAAGGTATTGAAATAAATCTGACTGGTGAACAGGAAGACCAGAAAGAATCAATGACATTCTTAAGTAAGGCTATGCTTTTGGCTGTTTTTCTTATCATGTTTATTATGATTACTCAGTTTAACTCTATCAGTAAACCATTAATCATTTTTTCAGAGGTATTCTTCAGTATCATCGGGGTTTTGCTCGGGTTTATCATCTTCGATATGTCGATATCAATTATTATGACTGGTATGGGAGTAGTGGCACTTGCGGGTATTGTTGTTAGAAATGGTATTTTGCTGGTAGAATTTACCGATGTTCTTAAAGAAAGAGGTATGAAAACCCGCGAAGCTATTATACAGGCTGGTAAAACCCGTATTACACCGGTATTGCTAACAGCATCGGCCACAATATTGGGATTGGTTCCTTTAGCTATAGGTTTTAATATCGATTTTGTATCTTTATTTGTAAGTTTGCAACCACACATCCATTTTGGTGGCGATAATGTGGCTTTCTTCGGAGCTTTGGCCTGGACCATTATTTTCGGATTAAGCTTTGCAACCTTCTTAACTTTAATTTTTGTTCCGGCTATGTATCTGATTACTTATGCTATGAAAGTAAAACTAAAAAGGATGAAATCGAACAGATTAGCAAAGAGAATGCAATAATTGTTTAAATTATAATTAATACGAAAAAGCCGGAGTTTATGCTTCGGCTTTTTTTATTTTTCCCTAAAAAGCAATTGCACTTTTTTATATTTACTTTTTATAATAAAATTTACCCAACACTGATGGGTAAGCCACCGAAAACGTATTTATCGATACCCAACGTTGTTGGGTACCTATCCGCACGAGTATTTATCGATACCCAACACTGTTGGATGCCTATCCGTAAGCGTATTTATCGATACCCATCACTGTTGGGTGCCTATCCGTAAGCGTATTTATCGATACCCATCACTGTTGGGTACCTATCCGTAAGAGTATTTGCCCATATCCAACACTGTTGGGTGCCTATCCGCACGATTTCTTTAACATTACCCAACACTGTTGGGTAAAAATAATAAAATATTTTTTCGAAAACAGCTTTCATATCATGAATAATTATATAAAGTCTGACAATACATCCTCAAAAAACAAATCCGGCAAAAAACAAAAAAGCGTTCCGTAATCCGAAACGCTTTTAAATATAATTAAAATAAAAATTTATTCAACTATTGTATTCCAGCCAAATTTATCAGCTTCATCACCTTCCTGAATAGCTCTTAATCTATTGTATAATTTGGTAGAAACCGGACCAGCTTTTCCATCTTTACAATACAAAAATTCGCGGTTGGTATCTCTGTCTAAGATGCGTTTGATAGGAGAAATAACAGCAGCAGTACCGCAGGCACCAACTTCTTCAAAATCGCCAAGTTCATCTACACTTACATGGCGTCTTTCTACTTCCATTCCCATATCTTCAGCCAAAGTACGCAAGCTCATATTGGTAATAGATGGTAATATAGAATTTGAATCAGGAGTAATATATTTATTGCCTTTAATGCCAAAGAAATTAGCAGGACCAGCTTCATCAATATATTTCTTTTCTTTTGCATCAAGAAATAAAACAGAAGCAAAACCTTCGTGATGAGCTCTTTCGCCGGCTCTTAAACTGGCAGCATAATTTCCGCCAACTTTATAACAACCAGTTCCAAGCGGAGCAGCTCTGTCAAAATCGCGAACAATCTGAATACTTACCGGATTAAAACCTTCTTTAAAATAAGGACCAACAGGGCCTACAAAAACCAAAAACAAATATTCATTTGCAGGTTTAACACCCACTTGCGCACCCGAGCCAACAAATACCGGACGGATATAAAGTGATGCTCCTTCACCATATGGCGGGATGTATTTTTCGTTTAATTTTACTGCTTCAAGTACTGCATCTCTGAATAATTCAGTAGGAATATGAGCCATCATAATACCATAAGCAGAATTTTGCATACGTTTTGCATTTTCTTCCAATCTGAAAATACGGATTTTACCATCAACACCTCTAAATGCTTTCAATCCCTCAAAAGCTTCTTGTCCATAATGTAAACAAGTAGCAGCCATATGCATATTTACATATTCTGACGAAGAAATCTCTAATTTTCCCCATTCGCCATTGCGAAAATAACAGCGAACATTATAATCTGTTTTGAAATAACCAAAAGGTAAATTCTTCCAATCAATGTTATTCATCTCTTTGTGTATTTGTGTGTTTGTTTAATTTCTTATTTGATTTAAAACAGGGGTAAAATTAGAAATTAATTTTCAATTAGCATTACTTTTTTCTTACTTTTTGTTAAAGTAAAAAAACTATTTTTTATACAAACATCAATTACAAATACATACAGCGTTTTTACTGACAAAATGTCAGTAACTATGCAAGTTTTGTCAGTAAATTCAAATTGGCATATTGTTTGATAGTAAGAGGTATCAAATTTTAAAAATCAACAAATATGCAAACAGGAAAGATCAATGTACAAACGGAAAATATATTTCCAATTATTAAAAAGTTTTTATATTCAGATCACGAAATTTTTTTAAGAGAGCTAATTTCCAATGCAGTAGATGCAAGTCAGAAATTAAAAACCTTATCTTCATTAGGCAAATTCAAAGGTGAACTTGGCGATTTAACTATACAGGTTTATTTTGATAAAGATAAAAAAACACTTACTATCAGTGATAAAGGTATTGGGATGACTGCCGAAGAAGTAGAAAAATATATCAATCAGATAGCTTTTTCGGGTGCCGAAGAATTTGTAGAAAAATACAAAGGAAAATCAGAAGCCGATGCCAATGCATTAATCGGACATTTTGGCTTAGGTTTTTACTCATCGTTTATGGTAGCAAAGGAAGTTGAAATCCATACCAAATCATATATAGATGGCAGCACAGCAGTAAAATGGGTTTGCGATGGCAGTCCCGAATATAGCTTAACAGAAATAGAAAAAGAAGCGAGAGGTACAGATATCATCCTTCACATTGCCGAAGATTCGGAAGATTTTCTGGAAGAACACAAATTGCTCGATTTGCTGAAAAAATACTGTAAATTTTTACCAGTTTCCATCCAGTTTGGTATGGAAAAAACATGGGAAAAAGTAGAAGGTGAAAAAGACAAAGATGGAAACGACAAAACCGTTGAAGTTGAGATTCCACGTATAATCAATAATACCAAGCCATTATGGACCATTAAACCTTCCGAACTGAAAGATGAAGATTACTCAAAATTCTATCATGAATTATATCCTTATACTTTCGACGAACCTTTGTTCAATATTCACCTCAATGTTGATTATCCTTTTAATCTGACTGGTGTGTTGTATTTTCCTAAAGTGAAAAAAAATCTGGAAGTTCAAAAAGACAAAATCCAGCTCTATTGCAATCAGGTATTTGTTACCGATTCAGTTGAAGGCATTGTTCCTGATTTCTTAACTTTATTGCACGGTGTTTTAGATTCGCCCGATATTCCTTTAAATGTATCACGTAGCTATTTGCAAAGCGATTCAAATGTGAAAAAAATTTCAAGTCATATCACCAAAAAAGTAGCTGACAAATTAGAAGAAATCTTTAAAAACAAGCGTGAAGAGTTTGAAACCAAATGGGACGATATCAAGGTATTTATAGAATATGGTATGATATCTGAAGACAAATTCTACGAAAGAGCCGAAAAATTCTGCCTCTTAAAAAACACTGAAGGCAAATATTTTACACTTGAAGATTACAAAAACAAAATCAAAGAAACACAAACAGATAAAGATAAAAAATTGGTTTATCTTTATACCAACAATACCGAAGATCAGCACAGCTACATACAATTAGCAAAAGAAAAAGGCTATGATGTATTGGTAATGGATGGTGTACTCGACAGTCATTTTATTAATTTGATGGAAAGAAAACTCGAAAACACATCTTTTGTAAGAGTAGATGCCGAAACTGCCGACAAATTAATTAAAAAGGATGAGGAAATTCCATCTAAATTAAACGATGCAGAAAGAGAAAAGCTGAAACCGGTATTTGAAAAGAATATTGAAAAGTCAAGATTTACAGTCGTAATGGAAAGCATGAGCGAAACCGATCAGCCGGTAATGATAACACAATCAGAATTTATGCGTCGTATGAAAGACATGTCAGCATTAGGCGGAGGAATGTCTTATATGGGCAATATGCCTGATATGTATAATTTAGTTGTTAATACAAATCACCCGCTTATCAGCAAAATTCTGAATGAATCTGATGAAGAAATGCAAAATAACACAGTAAAACAACTTACTGATTTGGCATTGCTTTCGCAGAATTTATTAAAAGGAGAAGCATTAACTGAATTTATCAAAAGAAGTATTCAGATTATTGATTAGAAACAAAAAATAGAAGAGATTGTTATTAAAGCATTTGAATGATAAATGGCAGTCTCTTTTATAATTTAAAACCAAATAGGATTATTGATAAAATATATTGTACTTTTGTACGTTATAAGCAAATAATATTAATTAAAATAGAAAAACAAAAATGAAGTTAAGTAAAGCATGGATAATAGGAATAGTAGTAATTGGAATAGTATTGATTTCAATTTTTTCTGCAATTAGTATGTATAATAAAATGCCGGGTTTAGAAGAAGGTGTTAACAGCCAATGGGCAAAAGTAGAAAGTGCCTACCAACGTCGTTCAGATTTAATTCCGAACCTTGTAAATACAGTAAAGGGAGTTGCAAACTTTGAGCAACAAACACTCACCGGAGTGGTTGAAGCCAGAGCAAAAGCTACAGCAGTTAATATTGATCCTACTAAATTAAATGCAGAATCAATAAAACAGTTTCAACAAGCACAAAGCGGTTTGAGTTCAGCACTTTCAAAATTAATGGTTGTGGTAGAAAAATATCCAGAACTGAAAGCTACTCAAAACTTTATGGAATTGCAATCGCAGTTGGAAGGTACAGAAAACCGTATTAATGTAGAAAGAAACAAATTTAACGAAACAGCTCAGGCTTACAATTCATATATCAGAAGATTCCCAAATAACTTATTTGCCGGAATGTTTGGTTTTGAAAAGAAAACATATTTTGAAGCTGAAGAAGGTGCCCAAAAAGCTCCTGAAGTTAAGTTTTAAGAAAACATAAATAAATAATTATCAATAAGGTATAAGCTAATTGGCTTATACCTTTATATTATATATAAAATAATGGGAAAAGATGCTTCAGAATTTTTCTCTGAAATAGAGAAAGATGATTTAAAACAAGCAATACTCAATGCAGAACTCGACACATCAGGCGAAATAAGGTTGCATGTTGAGAACAATTGTCCGGGCGATGTTTTGGACAGAGCTGCATACATTTTTGATAAATTAGGAATGAAAAACACAGCTCAACGCAATGGAGTTCTTATTTATCTGTCAATCAACCATAGAAAGTTTGCAATTATTGGCGATTCAGGCATAAATGCCAAAGTTCCTGAGGATTTCTGGAACTCAATAAAAGATGATATGCTGGTGAAATTCAGGAATTCTGAGTTTTCAAGAGGTCTGATTGATGCAATAACTCAAACTGGTGTACAACTGAAAAAATTCTTTCCACATCAGTCTGATGATGTAGATGAATTAAGCAATGACATTTCATTTGGAAAAAATTAACATTAAAAATTCAACTATTTCAAAACAACATACGTCTATATAAGCGATGCAAATTATAAATAAAAATATCAAATCTGCAATTTTAAGAAAAACTTTGTTTCTTCTTATAACATTGTTTTGGTTTACCGCTAATTCACAGGATTTGCCTCAAAAACCAAATCCGCCCAAATTGGTTAACGATCTTACAAATACCTTATCTGTTGATGAAGCAATTTTGTTAGAGAACAAATTGGTAGCATTTTCAGATAGTACTTCAACTCAAATTGTAATTTTAATGGTTAATGATTTGTTGGGATATGAAAAAGCAGATTTTGCTCAAAGAGTTGCTGAAAATTGGGGTATTGGGCAAAAAGGTTCAAATAATGGGCTTCTGATTTTGGTAAAACCAACTGGTGGAGTAGGTGAAAAAGTAGCCTATATTTCAGTTGGATATGGTTTAGAACCTGTCATTACCGATGCTTTATCAAAAAGGGTGGTTGAAAATGAGATGATTCCTAACTTTAAAGAAAACAGATTTTACGATGGATTAGATCAGGCTACAACCGTTTTAATGAAATTGGCAATAGGTGAATTTCCTGCAGGTTATAATAAAAATGGCAAAGCTGATGCAAAACCATTTGCTGCATTAATACCAATAATAATCATAATTTTGGTGTTTTTATTAATTAGAATAAGTAATCGTAAAAGTTTTACAGGAGGAAAAAACACATCATTCTGGACAACTTTATTTTTATTATCAACAATGAATAATAGCCGAAACAGTGGAAGCTGGGGTAACTTTACAGGTGGTAGCAGTGGCTTTGGTGGTGGAGGCGGTTTTGGCGGCTTCGGCGGAGGTAGTTTTGGTGGCGGAGGAGCTGGCGGAAGTTGGTAATTTTTTCAGAGAAAAGCACAATGTAATTAATTTTTTATTATATTTGCAAAATTAATGTTTAATTTAATAATAATAAAATCATGAGAAAATTTTTATCTTTAATCGTTCTGCTATCAATTAGCAGTATGTTAAGTTTTGGGCAAAAACAAACCTTTTTGCTTGAAAATAAAAAAAGTTTAAAAGAAAATAACTATGAAAACTTTGATGGTTATTTATCTAAAAATGTCAAATCTACTTATAAATCTACTCCTATTTGGAGTGATAATTTTGCGAATAGTTCAAATTGGACTATCAATAAGCAACCAGGTACAATAGGAAATTGGGCTGTTATATCAGACACTGGAGCTGCATCAACTGCATGGAAGAATTTTTGGAGTGACGAAAATATCAAATCTCCAACTGCAAACCAAGGTGTTGCATATTTTGATGGTATTTATCAGTTTGTTAACCAAATAACTGGAGCTGAAAATAGCTGGATTACAACAACTAGTCCAATAAATTTAAGTGCATACAGTGCTGTCTCAATTAAATTTTTTCAATTATATTATTCTTTTAATTCAGACTCAACTTTACTTGAAATTAGTAGTGATAATATTAATTGGCATACTATTATGGCTAATGCAGATATTACTGCAAATGGAAACGCCAATACATTTCGTACTGGCTGGAAAGAATTTAACATTACGCAATGGGCCGCAAACAAACCTCAAGTATGGTTAAGATTTAGGTTTAACGCAAAAGAAAAATTTGGCACACCTCCTTCAACAAACTTTGGAGGTGGATATGGCTGGATGATCGATGATGTCTCTTTATTTACGCCTAATAACAACATTTTAAGCTTTGATAATATAACATTGTTTGATGGATATACAAATATTCCAGCAGGATTAGGCAGACCTATGTTTTATGAGGCTTCATTTACTAATATGGGTGCTTTTCAACAAACAAATATTAAATTACACGGAGTCGAGCTTACAACTCTTGCAGATACTGCAGGTTTAGATACTGTATTATTGCCTGGCAAAAGCGTAATTGATTGGACAACTAATGACTATTTTTTCACTCCATCAACAGTTGGTGATTATAAAGTTACAGCATATTTATCAAGTGACTCTATTCCTTATTTGGGAAGCGATACTTTTAATATTAAAGTTGTGCCACTTCAAGGCGCTCTTTATTCAAGAGATTATAACACATATACAACTTCAAGATGGGCTGGTGTAAACGATCTTGGACAAGTAGAAGGATATACAGCAACTAACAGATATGTGGTTTCTCAAAATGCAATGTCATACGGTATTGATTTTGTAGTGAATGCAATAACAGAAGTAGGTGCTGATGTTAAGGTTGTTTTATATGAAGGAAGAAATAGAACTATTAAAGCTACTTCCGACTACTACTCGATTAAAGCTTCAGATATTCCTGCAGGTACAGGCCCTAATCCTCCTTCAATTAAACTTGCATTTACAACTCCTTATCTTTTGAAAAAAGATTCAACATATTTAGCTGGAGTTCAATGTATGGGTGGAACAGATACAGTTAGGATAGCAGTTGATGGAACTAGTATTCCTCAGAATGATCAAACATCTATATATTATGTACCATCAAAAGATGATTGGTATATTTGGGATGTAGGAAATGTACAACCAACTATGATAAGATTATCTTTTGATCCAACAATTGGAATTAATGAAGTTGATAACAATGTAAATTTATTATATTGTATGCCAAATCCTGCAAACAATGTTACTACTATTTCTTATGAATTGAAAAATACTAACAAGGTTTCTATTTTGGTTTCTGATATTACAGGAAGAACAGTAAGAACTATTAATCAAGGAACTCAAACTTCAGGTAGCTATTCATTAGAGTTAAATTTAACTGATTTAACTAGCGGTACTTATTTCTATACTTTGAAAACTGAAAATAGCCAGACTACTAAAAAGTTAATCATCGTAAAAAGATAATTTTCAGAAATGAAAAGAATTAAAAAAGGCTGACATTTTGTCAGCCTTTTTTTGTTGTAAATAATTGATTTATTAAATAATAGACGCTTCAATAAAATCAATTATTTTATTTTTTTCTGTCGCTTCAAACCAATTGATTTCTTCATCTCTATTAAACCATGTTAATTGACGTTTTGCATATCTTCTTGAATTTATTTTAATCTTTTCAATTGCAAATTCCAAACTTACTTTAGCATCCATATATTCATACAGTTCTTTGTATCCTACTGTATTTAATGCATTTAACTGTCTGTAAGAGAAAAAACTTTCTGCTTCTGCTAATAAGCCTTCTTCAAGCATATTATCAACCCGTTTATTTATTCTTACGTATAAAATTTCTCTAGTTAGATTTAAACCGATTTTTATGATATTGAAATTACGTGGTTTCTGTTGGTTTACCCTTAGTGATGAATAGGTTTTCCCTGTAGTTAAACAAACCTCAATAGCGCGCATTAATCTTTTAGGATTTGCTAAATCAACCTGATTATAATATTCTGGATCTAGTATTTTTAACTGATTCCTTAAGTATTCAATTCCTTGTTTCTCAAAATTTTCTTTAATTTCCTCTCTTAAACTTTCTTCAGGGTCAGGCAATTCATCAATTCCCTTGCAAACAGCATTTATATAAAGACCTGAACCACCTACCAATACGGCAGTATTTTTATTCCTGAAAATTTGATCTAAACATAATAAGGCTTCTGTTTCATACATCGATACATTATAATTATCAGAAATGCTCAGATTACCAATAAAATGATGTTTTGCAAGTTTTAATTCATCATCTGTTGGACTTGCTACCCCAATATGAAGTTCTTTATAAAACTGGCGTGAATCAGCTGAGAGAATTTCTGTTTGAAAATAGCGAGCAATTTCGATTGCCATTGCAGTTTTGCCAACAGCAGTAGGTCCCACAATAACAATTAGTGTTTTCTTATCTGTTTTATTTATCACTGTTTATATTTTTATTAAGCTCTAACAGCATATTGTCTGATTATTAGCTTTTCTGAAAGAATTATTTCAATATTGCAAAATTAATTGAAAACTATTTATATACAAATTCATCATTAATATTTTCATTGATTTTCATAAAAAACGTCCGATAAAGTATTACCGGACGTTTTTATAATGTAAGGTTATTAATTCTTAATCAACCAAATCTTTACCATGGCATTGTTTAAATTTTTTACCACTTCCGCAAGGACATGGATCGTTTCTGCCAATTTTCTTTTCAACTCTAACTGGCTGAACTTTTTCTTCACTTTGTGTTTTATTGGCAGCAGGTGCAGTTTGTTCTTCACGGCTGGTTTTCAGCTTACTCATATCAGTATGCTGAACACGTGCTTCTTTTACATTTGATGAATCCTGCATTGGTAGTTTACCTAAACATAAGAAAGAACTGATTTCTTTATTAATATCCATAACCATTTTTTTAAATAGTTCGAATGATTCAAATTTATAAATCAATAATGGATCTTTTTGCTCATAAGTTGCATTCTGAACAGATTGTTTAAGTTCATCCATTTCACGCAATTGTTCTTTCCATGCATCATCTATTAACGCAAGCGTAAGACTTTTTTCAATTGAAGTGATTACTTCTTTCCCTTTGCTTTCGTAGCATTTCTTAATAGGAGCAACAATATTTAGTGTTTTTTTACCATCAGTTATCGGAATTGCAATGTTTTCATATCTGTTTCCATTATTTTCATAAACATCTTTGATAATTGGATATGCCTGTTCGGCCATTAAGATGGTTTTGCTGTGATATGAATTATAAGCTTCTTCAAAAACTTTATCAGCAATGTCTTCAGATTTCATTGTGAAAAAATCTTTTTCTGTAACCGGTGATTCAATTCCAAAATGGCGGATTAACTCCATATTAAAGCCATTATAATCTCTTGAATCCTGATGATCAGTAACTATATTGTCACTAACATCATACATCATATTGGAAATATCTATTGGTAAACGATCACCATAAAGTGCATTTCGGCGTTTCTTATAAATTACTTCACGTTGCGAGTTCATAACATCATCATACTCTAACAAACGTTTACGTATTCCAAAATTATTTTCTTCAACTTTTCGCTGAGCTCTTTCTATAGATTTTGTAATCATAGAATGTTGAATTACTTCACCTTCCTTTAATCCCAAACGATCCATAACACGAGCAATACGATCAGAGCCGAACAAACGCATCAAATCATCCTCTAAAGATACAAAAAACTGAGAACTACCGGGGTCACCCTGACGTCCTGCACGACCACGTAACTGACGGTCAACACGACGGGATTCATGGCGTTCAGTACCTATAATAGCTAAACCTCCAGCTTCTTTTACACCAGGTCCTAATTTAATGTCAGTTCCACGACCAGCCATATTTGTTGCAATCGTTACAGTTCCGGCAAATCCAGCTTCGGCAACAATGTCAGCTTCTTTTTTATGTAATTTTGCGTTAAGTACATTGTGTTTTATTTTACGCATTGTTAAAGAACGACTTAACAATTCTGAAATTTCAACAGATGTAGTACCAACAAGAACAGGTCTGCCTATTCCAACCAATCTTTGAATTTCATCAATAACTGCATTGTATTTTTCCTTTTTGGTTTTATAAACCAAATCTTCCATATCTTTACGTACAATTGTTCTGTTCGTTGGTATTACAACAACATCCAATTTGTAAATATCCCACAATTCACCAGCTTCTGTTTCGGCAGTACCTGTCATACCAGCAAGTTTGCTATACATCCGGAAATAATTTTGCAAAGTAATGGTAGCATAAGTTTGAGTTGCAGCTTCCACCTTTACATTTTCCTTAGCTTCAATAGCTTGATGTAATCCATCTGAATAACGGCGGCCTTCCATAATACGACCGGTTTGTTCATCAACAATTTTAATTTTATTGTCGATTATAACATACTCTACATCAATTTCAAATAGTGCATAAGCTTTTAATAACTGATTTACAGTGTGTACTCTGTCGGATTGCACAGCATAATTACGTAATATTTCTGCTTTCTTTTCGCGTTTTGCTTCTGTGCTTAAATTTTGTTTTTCTAAATCTGCAATTTCAGCACCAACATCAGTAAGCATATAAAATTTAGCTTCTTCTGCATCTGCAGTAACATAATCTATCCCTTTTTCGGTTAATTCAATAGAATTTTGTTTTTCTTCAATAACAAAAAATAGCTCATCATCAATGATATGCATATTTTTGTTTTGTTCCTGCATGTAAAAATTCTCGGTTTTAAGCAATAATGCTTTCATTCCTGGTTCGCTCAAAAACTTGATTAGTGGTTTGTTTTTAGGCAATCCCCTATGGCAGCGTAATAATAATTCGCCCCCTTTTTTTTCGTTTTCAGATTTTGGATTATCGCTTAATAATTTTTTTGCTTCCGCCAATAGTTGAGTAACCAGATTACGCTGAGCATTATAAATTTTCAGAATATTTGGTTTTAGAGCTTCAAATTCCTGATTATCACCTTTTGGTGTTGGCCCTGAAATAATCAATGGTGTACGTGCATCATCAATTAATACAGAATCGACCTCATCTACAATTGAGTAATTATGTTTACGTTGAACTAGTTCTTCAACATTTCTGGCCATATTATCACGTAAATAATCGAAGCCAAATTCGTTATTTGTACCATAAGTAATATCAGCTAGATATGCGTTTTTACGACTTTCAGAATTAGGTTCGTGTCTGTCGATGCAATCTACTTTTAATCCGTGGAATTCAAAAAGCATTCCCATCCATTCAGAGTCACGTTTTGCAAGATAGTCATTAACTGTAACCACGTGAACACCTTTGCCGGGCAATGCATTGAGATATACAGGTAATGTAGCAACCAATGTTTTACCTTCACCTGTTGCCATTTCGGCAATTTTACCTGAATGAAGTACAATTCCTCCAATCAACTGTACATCGTAATGCACCATGTCCCAGATTATTGTGGCTCCACCAGCTGTCCATTTGTTGTCGTAATAGGCTTTATCGCCAATTATATTAACGCTATCGCGTCTTGCTGCCAAGTCTTTGTCCCAAGGCATAATACTAACTTCCACTTTTTCATTTTCTTTAAAACGCTTGGCTGTTTCTTTAACTACCGAAAAAGCTTCTGGTAAAATATCAATTAAAATTTCTTGAATTTTTTCATATTCTTCTTTCTCTAATTTGTCAATTTGCTGATAAAGTAATTCTTTTTCATCAACATCCATATCTATTTCAGTATCTATTCTTTCTTTTAATTCTGAAATTTGATTTTGTTCGTCGATAATATAATCGGCAATTCGTTGACGAAATTCCTGTGTTTTTGATCTTAATTCATCATTACTCAGTTGACTTATAGATGTATATGCTTTTTTTGTAGCTTCAAGCAAAGGAGTTACCTCCTTTAGATCTCTTTGTGATTTATTTCCAAATAGTTTACTTAACGATTTTAACATAATAGAGGTAAAATATCTTTGTTATTATTGTTCTTTAATTATTTAATGAGCAAAGTTAATCTTATTTGTAAAATTAACCTATATTTTTATGAAATTTTATAATTTATATTAATAAGTTATTCTTTTTTAGGTAGTTTCGTAATTTAAATTGTCAATAAATAAAAGCTAAAAAAACCGTCTTGGTTTAAATTCAGACGGTTTTTTTGTTTAGTATTCATCTTCATGAAAGAAGAAGTCCTCTTTGGTTGGATAGTCGGGCCAAAGGTCTTCTATGCTTTCGTAGATTTCTCCCTCGTCTTCAATTTCGCGAAGATTTTCTATTACTTCCTGTGGAGCTCCTGATCTGAGTGCAAAATCAATCAATTCTTCTTTGGTTGCAGGCCAAGGAGCGTCTTCTAGTTTTGATGCTAATTCTAATGTCCAATACATATTACGAAGATTTTAGGTTACTATATAATATTTTGCAAAAGTAAAATTTTTTTTAAATAAAAAAACTTTTTTTTTATATTTTTTTATGATTATAAATTATTAATATTCAGTCGGATGAATATAATGTTATATTCTTGCTTTCCAAATGACTTCATTTGCCCCCATATCCAATGTTATTTTCCTTGCTAATACAAACAAAAAATCTGATAATCGGTTCAGATATTTAATTACCAATTCAGAGACCTGGTAATTTTCTGATAATTTAATTGTTATTCTTTCAGCTCTTCTGCATATACAACGGGCTATATGACAGTGTGAAGCAATGGGATGACCACCGGGCAAAACAAAAGAATTTAATGCAGGCAATTCCTTATTCATCTCATCTATTTTTTTTTCGAGCAGCAAAATGTCGTCTTCAAATAATTGTGGTAAAATTCTTGAAGATGTTTCTTTGTCTTCTGCCAATAAAGATTCTGCAGTAAATAATCTATCTTGAATTTCAAGTAATAAAGTTTTCATTTTTTCATTCAATATCAAATCTCTTATCAGTCCTATATATGAATTTAATTCATCTAAAGTTCCGTAAGCTTCAATCTGTTCATGATACTTGGGGACTCTTTTCCCACCAATTAAAGAAGTTTCTCCTTTATCGCCGGTTTTTGTATAAATTTTCCATTCTTGAGTCATAACAAATACGGATTCAAATATTTAAGCGATTATTCTTTTTCATCAACTAAATAGTCAACCATTTTCCTGATTTTTGGATTCATTTCATCAGAAGCAACTTTTCCATCAATCAATCTGATAATACGATGTGCATGACGGGCAATATCTTCTTCATGAGTAACAAGAATTATGGTATTTCCTTTTCTGTGAATTTCTTCAAACAAACCCATTATTTCAACAGATGTTTTCGAATCTAGATTCCCTGTTGGTTCATCGGCTAAAATTATTGAAGGATTGTTTACCAATGCTCTGGCAACTGCTACACGTTGTCTCTGCCCTCCGGATAATTCGTTGGGTTTGTGAGTCATGCGGTCAGATAATTTTACACCAGCCAAACTCTTTTCTGCTCTCAAAATTCTATCAGCTTTACTTACCCCTGCATAAATTAATGGCAACATTACATTTTCTAAAGCAGATGAACGTGGGAGTAAATTAAATGTCTGGAATACAAATCCGATTTCTTTGTTCCTGATTTCTGCTAAGTCGTCATCAATTAATTTGCTGACATCATTTTTATTCAGAATATACTCTCCCGAAGTAGGAGTGTCTAAACATCCCAAAATATTCATTAATGTTGATTTACCAGAACCCGAAGGTCCCATCAATGCAACATATTCATTTCTGTATATGCTTAAAGTTATGCTTCTTAATGCTTTAACTATTTCGGTGCCTACTTTATAATGCTTAGCAATATTTGAAAGTCTAATAATTTCCTCTGCCATTTTTTTTATTTTAAAGTACAAACTTAGTAATATTTTTCCAATGGATTAGCATTACTTAAAAGATTAACTCAAAATAATATATATTTATTGTATTATTTTAATAATTTTGCTTAAAATATAATGTCATGTTGAAAATTTTAAAATTCACAAGTATTTTAATTGCTTTTGCCGCTATTTTATCTTTAACTGGCTGTAAATCATTAAAAGTAACTCGTCCGGAAGAAGCTTATTCAGCACCGGATTATAGTCCGAAGCCATCAGTGATTAATGTTCCTTTCTATTTGGATATGAACGATATACAATCGATGGTTAATAAGAAAATTTCTGGTCTAATTTACGAAGATAACAGTCTGGAAGACAATAATAACGATAATATTATGGTAAAAGCCTGGAAAAAAGAAGATTTTACTATAAAATATGAAAATAATCAGTTGGTTTACCGTATCCCATTGAAATTGTGGATAAAAGCAGGCTGGAAAGTTTCCAAACTTGGTATTTCTTTATCTGATTATAAAGAATTAAATGCCGAAATTGCATTAAAATTCAAAACAGCTTTCTATTTGAACAAAGATTGGTCGATTACAACATTTACATCAACCGACGGTTACGAATGGTTGAGTGCTCCTGTTATAAAAATAGGACCAGTTGATATTCCTATAACTGCAATTGCAAATACCATTTTAAATAAAAACAAATTTACGATAAGTAGCGAAATAGACAAAGCGATAAAACAAAATTTATCGCTTCGGAAATATATTCAGGATATTTGGGTTAATTTACAGAAACCCATAAAATTAAATAACGAATATAATCTTTGGTTAAAATTGAATCCACAAGAAATTTCATCTACACCTATATATAATCAGAATAATAAAATAAAAATATCTTTGGGCGTAAAATCTTTGGTTGAATCGTATATGGGAGATGAACCCAAGTCAATTCCAAACAAAGGATTACCAGATTATAATCTGGTTAAAACATTAGATAATAATTTTTCTATCAATCTGTTATCTGATATTTCTTATAAAGCAGCTGATACGTTAGCAAAAAAATATTTAAAAGGAAAAACTTTTACCCAAGATAAAAAATCGGTAACAGTAACTGATATAAAAATATATGGAAGCAATAATAAAATGGTAATTGGTACTAGCCTCAAAGGAAGTATAAACGGAACCATATACTTTACAGGAAAACCTTTTTTCGATACTATTGATAATTC
>JAHEYQ010000095.1 GCA_023251515.1 Bacteroidales bacterium | reverse complement strand
GCAAACCAGTTTTGCCTTTTAACAAGGGGGTGGCTTTTTGAAAACAAAAACGAATAACTGAGTATCTAATAATTACATGGTTTTATCCCCTGTTCTGCAAATTAGTCGGATAATAGTGAAACAAATTAAAAAACTCAAAAAATGAAATATCTTTACAAAACTTTTTTATTTTTATGTATTATTACACTTTCCCATATTCAAATTATTAATGCACAACAAATAACGTTATCAAGTCCATTAAATTCGAGTCAATACACTTTGCCATGTTCAATACCTTTAGAAGCAAATGTTACAGATGTTACTTATCCCGACCCGACATACATTTTAGTTCAAAATACACAAACAGGTTTCAGAAAACTCAAATTTGGTTACTCATCTTTAAGTGTTTATTCCCCTTTGCAAAATATTATTGCCAGTGGTAATAACAAATTAGAAATTACAATGAAGTTAATTTGTGGCAATGTAGATTGGTCGAAAATATTAATTAAACCAATGGGACAAGGAAGTCTTACATTACAAAGCTATATAAGTGTTATTGGTGGTTTATCTAATAGTTGGAAAACAATCGTTATCCCACTTTCCGATTTTGGGACGGCTATAGATTTTACACAAATAGCTAATCTCGAATTTCCATATAGTGCTAGCGCAGCCCCATTTGAAATTGCTATATCTAAAATAAAATTTACCGGAGGAACAAACCCATTTACTTGGTTTGGCGAAGGGAAAACAGATAATAAACACAATGGTACAGGTGGAACCGGAGAATTAGTTGCATCGTTAATACAAGGAACTGCACCTTTAGTTTATCCCAAAAAAGTTGAATTTTACGCTAATAATATTAAGATTAATGAAGATTCAATACCTCCATATCAATTTACTTTTAATAATTTAAGTGTTGGCACATATACATTAAAAGCAAGATTAGTTATGTCTGACAACCAATATTATGATTCGCCTGTTAGTCAAACAGAAGTATTGCCTCTACCTACTGCGGTATTTACTATTGCACTAACCCAGCCTCAAGCTAACGATACCTTAGTACCACCTGCAAATGTGCAATTGACAGCATCTGTAACTGGTCTGTATCCATCACAACCCGATCATATGTTGGTATCAAATTCACTTACAGGATTTAGAAAACTAAAATTTGGTTATAGTCCATTAAATATATACGCACCCTATGTAAACGTAATAAATGGAGGTAATAATGCAATTGAAATCACACTAAGAGATATTAATGGTGGCATAGATTGGAGTAAAATACAACTAAGACCCTTGGGTTTAGGAAGTTTAAATTTACAACCTTATGTAAATTCAGTTGGAGGTATTGGCTCTGAATGGAAAACCATTATTATTCCTTTGTCTGATTTTACAACATCAATAGATTTTGCGGCAATTTCCAATATTGAATTTCCATATAGTGCATCGGCAGGAAATTTCCAATTAGCAATAAAATCAATCAGATTTACGGGAGGAAGCACACCATTTGTATGGTTTGGATTTGGAAAAATTGACAATAAACACAATGGAAATGGAGGAAGCGGAGAATTGGTTGCTAACTTGGTACTTGGAAATTCAACTGGTGACTATATTGAGAAAGTTGAATTTTATTCTGCAAATAACAAAATAGGTGAAGATTTTGATCAACCTTATAATTTTAGTTTAAATGCATTGCCTCAGGCAAATTATACTTTTTTTGCAAAAGTATTCAGCCATAATGGACTTTCTGCAAGTTCAGCTATTAAAAACATTGTAGTATATTCGCCGCCGATAACAAAATCAACTATGACAGTGAATATTACATCTCCGGTTTCGGGTACATCCTGCCTCGCACCTCTTAATTTACCGGTTAAAATTGATTACACAGGAGCTGTTGAACCAGGACCCGATTATTTAAATGTAATAAATTCACTTACCGGTTTTGTTAAACTTAAAATGGGCTATTCTCCAACTTCATTTACATCACCAAAACAAAATGTAATAGCAGGAGGCAATGACACGATTGAATTAGTTATAAGAAATTATGGTGGTCCTGTTGACTGGTCTAAAATCAGATTCAGACCTTCGGGGATTGGATTTGTAACATTAGATACTTATGCCAATAAAGTTGGTGGAATTGGAAATGAATGGAAAACATTAAAAATTCCTTTAAATGCATTTGATACAACTATTGATTTTAAAGCTATTTCATTCATCGAATTTCCTTATAGTGCTGGTGCAAATAATTTCCAGATTGGTGTTCAAAAAATAAAGTTTATTGGTGGCAGTTATCCTTTTACCTGGTTTGGCGACGGAAAAACCAATAATATAACAGATGGAGATGGCATTGCATTGCATTTGAAATCTTCAATAATATCGCCAAATGCAATTGCAGTTGATGCGGCTAAGGTTAAATTATTTGACAATGGCGTTTTAATTGGCGAAGATAGCCAGCCTCCATTTGCAATTACTTTGACAAACCCACAAGCAGGTAATCATAAGTTATCTGTACAATTAACTGATAGTCATAATAGATTTGCTTATTCCGACACGGTTGATTTAAATGTTTTTACCGAAATTCCCCAAGGAAGCTTACTTGTTACAGTTAATTTTGATCAGCCTCCTACTAATATTTCTGTAAACAAAGCTCCATTGCGTTACAACAAAGATTTTGCTTACAGCGTTTCTTTTGACGATGGACTTATAGATGCTTATACTTGTGCTTTTAAACTGATGGGAGGAGGATTTAGCACACAAACTTCGGAAACTTATCCGGGACTTTTTTATACAAATGGCTGTGGAAAAAGTATTCCATTTAAAGGCAGCTTAATGTGGAATTCGGTTAATGGTTATAACTCTGATATTCATATTAATACTCCAAGTTATGTGAACTGGACGCAACTTAATCAAATGTTGGATTCCGGATGGGCCGTTGTAAATCATGCATATTCTCATTCTATTGGTGAAGGCACTGATTATATTCATGAAATTGCAGCCAATGATTCAATGGTGTTTAGCCATACAGGTTTTAGAATGAATCATTTTGTTGCCCCTTCGGGTGATGCAAATTATTTTCCAACAGCATGGCAACAAGGCATTAAGTGTTCTTATAGTCGCCAAACTACCAATGGAAGTCCCAGTGGATTAAAAATAGATAATCCGCTTAATTATTCTGAATTTATGATATACAGGGATTTTAAAAGCGATGACAATACAACCCCATCTTCAATAGCCAATTATTTGGATAATTGCTCTTTATTGAGTCAAAACGGAAACCACTATTGGTATAATGATTTTACCCATCATGTTTCACCAAACCAGGTGGGAGGAAGTTTGTTATTTTCTACATTTAAACCTTACATGGAACATATTGCATCTACATATGGTGAAGCTGGTAGCGATAGGGTTTGGGCTGCTTCGGGTATGGAAGTTTTTGAATATTTAAAATTAAGAGATGCTTGTCCACTCACCTGGTCTGTTTATGGAAATCAGCTGAGAATATTAATAAATCGCAATAATGCACCAACTGATTTGCTACGTTATGCTATGAGTTTAGTAATTGATGCTGATGCCAATATAACTTCGGTTCAGCTTAATGATAATGCTGAAATAAATTACAGAGGAAATACTCCTCAAAAGCTAATCGATATTCAATGGGAATCTCCGATAAATCAATCTATACAACCAAAATTACCATCAAATCAGAATGAATTAACTCAAAGTAATGATAATTTATTGATTCAACAAGTAAGTCATACAAACATAGTTAATATGTCTTTGATTGATAAAACTACTATCAATGGAATTGTTAAAGTTTATGATATTCAGGGTCGTTTGATAAAAAACTTACATATCGAAGGTAATGTGAACACATCCAATATTAGTATTGATTTACCAACAATTCATGAAGGTCTTTACATTATTATTTATCTTGGTGATAATGGTACAAAACAAACTTCAAAATTCTTATATAAGGAATTTTAAAATTAAGTAATAAGATTTTTTTATTATTACAAAAACCTCTTTGGATTTAAATTCAAAGAGGTTTTTCTTTTTTTAGTACTTATTATGATTGTTTATATTTTGGCACAAAATTTGGTATAAAAAGCACCTGAATCAATTTATATTTAATCAAAATGAAAAAAATCATTATTTATCTGTTAGTTATTGTTTATAGCCAGAAGTTAATGGCTCAGAACCAGAAAGAATTAAAATCGACAGTAAAGGAAGTTACTGTTTTTACGAATGGTGCTCAAGTAACTCGCACCGCCGGCATTAACCTTCAGGCCGGAACTACCGAACTGGTTTTTGAGGGTGTTTCGCCTTATCTGAATATAGCCAGTTTGCAAACTTCGGGGCGTGGAAATTTTATTATACTCGATACCAAACACAATGTAAAGTATCCGGAACCACCTGAAAATCCAGAATTATTAATACCTCAGAGCTTGCAAAACAAAATTATTGCGGTTCAGGATTCTTTAACCGAACTCAGTTACGATTTGGATGCAGTGAAAGATCGCAGAGATTTATTTACTAATCAGAAAAATATGCTGGCAATTAATCCGTTGATGAAAGGGGGTGCAAGCAGCGATTCGTTGCCTGTACTGAAAGATGTTATGGATTTTTATCAAAATAAAATGTCGGCCATTAATGCTGAACTTCAAAAAGCCAGAAAAGAAGAAGCCAAACTGAATTATCAGAAAACCCTTGTTCAAAAACGTCTTAATGATTTGATTGAATATAAAAACCGTTTGATAGCCGAAAAATCGGGAAATAATGAGGCGGTTAATCAGGTTATTGTTACGGTTTCGGCAAAAGAAACTGTTACTGGAAGCTTATCGCTTACATATATAACAAGCAATGCAGGCTGGGCTCCTTCGTATGATATAAGAGTTAAAGATATTGATGCTCCGGTTGCTTTATCGCTCAAAGCCAATGTTTATCAAAATACGGGCGAAGAATGGAACAATGTAAAGCTTACTTTATCTACAAATAATCCTTACAAAAACAATACAAAACCTTATTTGCCACCTTGGTATCTTACCTATTATATGCCTGTTAGCTATAGTACTTCAAATATGATCAGCGGAGTTCAATTAAATTCAAAATTAGAAGTACCAGCACAAATGCGTGGTTCGAGAACAGATGAAGATATGTCTGTTTTAAATAAATCGCTGCCAATGGCTGGAAGTACTGCCGATTATACCACTCAATCGCAAAATATGACTTCGATAGAATACGCTATTGATATGCCATACAGCATTCCAACCGATGGAAAACAACATTTGGTAGCTGTGTTGGACAACAGTATTTCGGCATCGTATATGCATTATGCCGTTCCTAAAATGGATAAAGATGCATATCTGATTGCCAAACTTACCGGCTGGGAAGATTTGAATCTGATGAATGCCAAAGCCAATATTTATTTCGAAGGCACATATATAGGCGAAACAATGATAAATCCGAATTTGGTGAACGATACCATGGAAATTTCGCTGGGAAGCGACAAAAGCATTGTGATAAACCGCAAAAAACTAAAAGACAAGGTAAAAGAACAAACAATGGGCAATTATAGTTTCAAAACCATTACGATGGAAATTTCTGTAAGAAACTCAAAAAATGCTGTTGTTGACCTTACTTTGGAAGATCAGATTCCGATTTCGGGCGATAAGGATATAAAAATTACTTTCAACGACGAAAATTTCAACGGAAATTACAATGAAAATACGGGTATGCTTAACTGGAAAATGAAACTAAAACCCAAAGAAAGCAAAATTGTAAGTTTTACATACACCATTAAATACGACAGCAGCAAACCATTATTGCTGAAATAAAAGCAGCTGATAATTAAGCTGATAAATCACAAACATTGAGGCTGTCTGAAATCTAAGGTTACTGAGCTTTACGAAGCGACCTCAGATTTCAGACAGCCTCTTTTTTCGCCATTCTTTTCTGATTTCGATTGCAATACCTACCGCAGGAAAAAATATGCAAATAACAGATTTTCGAAAACAATAAGCTGTATAAAAGTTTTTGCCCACCCAACACTGTTGGGTAAACCACCGTAAACGTATTTCAGGAATCTACTCACCACTCATGACTATGATGAAAACAAATGTATATTAGATACTCACCACTCATGACTATGATAAAAACAAATGTATATTAGATACTCACTACTCATGACTATGATAAAGACAAATGTATATTAGGTACTCACCACTCATGACTATGATGAAAACAAATGTATATTAGGTACTCACCACTCATGACTATGATAAAAACAAATGTATATTAGATACTCACCACTCATGACTATGATAAATACAAATGTATATTAGGTACTCACTACTCATGACTACCTCTCTAAAAGATTTCAAAAGCATAAATGTAAACAGTGAGTGAAATATTTTTAGATTTTAACAAATATTTTTTTAAAAATGTATTTTTAAAAGAATATTTTTCTAATTTTACCGCAAATTATCTAATATAAATTTTTAACAGTTTTAATTATGAGGAGTCTCAAAAACTTTATCCAAAAACCGTTCAACAACATC
>JAHEYQ010000062.1:3441-27292 GCA_023251515.1 Bacteroidales bacterium | reverse complement strand
TTTTGCAAATATAAATCGTCGTACTGACAAAAAATGTCAGTGAGTAAAATATTTTCAGATTATTTTCGAACAATTCCTTTGCCATTATTTAAAAATAAAAAACCATACAATTTTTACATAAAATCCTATATTCGATCTCCCTATCTCTTCAGCACTGCCTTTATCGGATTAATAAACCTTTCTATCAAACGAATATCATCGGTAATTATTTCAGCTTGTCCTGTCATTCCGCTTTTGAAGCTTAATTCTTTTTTATAGGTAGTTTTTAGCTCTTTGGGCATTTTTACCTGCAAAGCCCAACTTTTGTCTTCCGAAACAGATGAAATATTCTCCACCTTGGCTTCTACCAAACCGTATTCCATATACGGATAATCGTTTAAACGGATTAAAACTTTCTGATTTACTTTCACCTTTCCGGCTCCATCCAAAGGCAACTGTACCCTGCCTGTAATACAGCTTTTGCCTTGTGGAACTACCGTAACTACCTTGTCATTAGCCGTTACCTGCTGATTTATACTCCAGAATTTATTGAAAACCACCTTGCCCGAAACCGGAGCTTTTAGCAGATAGGTTTGTTGCCATGCATTGTACTGATTGCATAAAGCCTCAAAACTTTGTTTGATGGCGGCAGTCAATTGTTGTTTTTGTTCTTCGGTCTGCAATTCAATATCCACAATTTGCTGCTCCAATTGTGCAATTTGTATTTGGGTGGATGCCAGAGTGGTTTTTGAACCTTCAAACGCATATTTCTTCTGCAGATACTGGCTTTCTTTTTTCTCAAATTCTGCTGCCGGAATTACTTTGTTTTGAAACAACGAAGAATCTCTACGGAATTCTTTAGCTGACAATGCCAGATCGTTTTCCATCAGATTGCGTTGGGTATATAAGCGATTGTAATACAACTTTGTCATTGCCAATTGCTTTTTCTGGGCTTCGAGCTTACGCATAAGCAAAGCCAGCGATTGAAATCGCCGAAAGTCGTTAAGGCATTTTTCAAAACTGGCATAATAGGATTGTATTTCGCCCAATATCAGACTTTGTCCGCTTGTTTGCAATGCAGGTATTTCCTCGGTTTTGTTTTGGTTGATATAGGGACTGATGCTGTCAATGATTGCTTTAAGTTGTATAATATTTTCATAATCTGCATTGTTTTCGAGCAGGAGCAGCGGACAATCCTGAGCCACATTCTGATTTGCCGTTACAAATATTTTGCTTATTTTTCCGCTGATTTTAGCCACCAACGTAGCCGGCATATTTTCGGAATACAGGGTAATTTCGGCTTTAATGGTTTCGGGATATTTTACAATATAACTGATGGCAAATACCAACAAAACCAGCAAGAATATAATGCTGATACCCCAGCGGATAATGCTGTTGGGAGCTTTGCCCAATATCTCATCTATTTCTTCGGAGCGAAGCTCGATGGGGTTTTCTTGTTGTGATTTTGATATTGGGTTCATTTGATTGTAAGCGTTTAAATGCAGAAATTTAAGTAAATAGTATCAATAAGTATAAAATTGAGTTATATAAAAAGTGGAATAATAAACAATATATAAACCCATATTTTACTCTTAAAAATGAGAATACCAATCCACTAAAAATAGAGCCAAAGCATATTAACGGGGATAATAAGACCAAACTTAATGTTAAAATATAATTTGTAATATGTATTAATCCGAAAAATAAAGAAAGAGAATAGAAAATCCATTTAAAATAATTTGTCCAAAAATTTTGTAAAATGCATCTAATTTTCTTTTGATTTAATATAAACCCTATTGATATAATAATTAGTACTTTAATTATGATTAATTTAATATTTGAAATATCAGAAAAATGTTTATTAGTTGATATTAAAAAATGATTTAAAGGAAAATCTATCCACATTATCAAAATAGATACAGAAATATTAAATGAAGAAAATTTTAAAGGTAATCTGTAGATTGATTCTTCGAATAAAACTCCAATAACACAGGGTACAATAAAAAAGTGAAAAAAATCTCTTTTCCCATTACCTCCGTACATCGGAAGTGATATTATGTCATAAAATAATAATAAATTAGTAATTGAAATTATTATAAGTTGTAATAATATGGTAAAAGAAAAAAATATTAAAAATAAAAACAATATGTTTTTAATACTTATCTTTTCATATTGTTTAACTGAATAAGGATTTTTTATAAAATAAAAAAAATCTTTTACATAAAATAAAACATTACTTCTTTCCATTTATATTTGTTGTTAAATAGCTGATTGTTTCATTTGCATAATCCTATTTTGTAATAATATTCATAATTATTTATTGGTGGGCAAATATTTTTCTGAACACAATTTTTGCAAGGTTTATGATTTTTTCGTAAATCAAACCACGAATTATCATATAGCAATAGCTTATTTAAATGTTTTGTCATAGTTTCTTTGTAAATAGAACCTATTTTTTGTTTGTTATTATTGCCATAAACGCTGCCATCATTCAATATATGTAGTTTTCCAAAATTAAGTTCATTTATTGATAAGTAATTTATAGTTATAATATCCTCTTTATCTATTCTGAAAAAAGGAATTTTCAACAATTTAAGCCATTCTAAAACTTCATTTGTTGTATTATATAAAGCTTCGCTAATTAAAAGTAACATAATTCCTACTGTTTTCAACGAATTTAAAATACAATTCTCTCCAACTACTATCCTTTTTCTCATTAACAATGTCACAACAAGGATTCTCTGGATAAAAAGAATATGAGATTATATTTAACAAAAAGGAATAACATATGCCATCTTTTCCTTTTTCCGCTTTTTCAATAGCATTTTTATGTACTACATCTAAAAGCCTTTTTAAAAATATTTCGGCTTTTTTAAGTTGATCTGATTTCTTGTATTCATCATTTGATTCAAGATCGAGTAACATTTTTTTAAATGCTGCCATTGGATAATTTTGTAATAAAGCATCTGTTTTTAGTATTTTGTAGTACTCATCTTCATAGCTTGACATACCATATTTCGCTCTTAATATATTTGAAGAAATTACATCGCTCTTTGAAGGAGGAACAATGCTAATATTTGTTGAGTCGCGAAACATCCAAACGGTAAATGTACATAAAATTTTATTTTTTTCATCACCCTGGTAGTCATGCGACTGGGAGAATAAAGTGGGTGTTAAATACCCATTATTAATAGCTATTTTATACAAGGAGTCAAGATTATAGTTTTCGATATCTATTTTCTGATAAAAAACGCTGTCAATTCCTATTCGCCTTTCTTTTGCAAGTGTCAGTAATTCGTAATAATGCCGCATTATCGTAATATATTCACCAGATTCTCCTTTAAACATCTGCTTTAAATAATGGTCCGGATTTTTTGATATCGTGTTGTAAAGTTCTTTAGTCGTGATAAAAACAGCTTTGTAGAATGACCAAAAAGAACCTGCTTCAGCTTGTTCTTTTTTAAATAATTGATTGCGTTTGTTTCTGAAACTAGTATCAATCATCGAAAAAACCTGATTTTCAATATTTGGAATATCTTTTTTTAATAACTTCCATTCTTTAGTTTTTATAATTTTTTTAAAAGGTCTTTTCTCAATAAAAAAATCAATCTTATAATCTCCGTTAAGTAAAATTTCTTTACAAAAGCCTATTGCTTTTGAATTATCTTTATTTATGATTGCACATAAAGCAGCATTATACAAATCTTTGCTAAAATGAATAGGATAAATTTTAAAAATGCTATCATATTTTACCAATGCTTCATCATATTTTTTATCAGCAATATTTAATTCAGCAATATTTATATTGTGATGATAGTCAATGTAATTAGTTTGTGTATAAGCAGTATTTATATATAATACGATAAAATACACTAAAATAAATTTTCTCATTATAAAACAATTTTTCTTTATAAAAATAAAGTATAAGTCCACAGTATTGCAGGCTTATGTATATTAACCGGCTTTTTTATCTGATATTCATGCATTCTATTTTTTTATTTCTAAAATCTGCAATCGTTATTCTTCATTCGTTAATTGGTTATTATGTTATTGGGTTACTGAGCGTAGTCGAAGTAAAGCCAATAATTTCACTAAATATCACTAAAACTTATTATCAGGCTCGGCTTCTTCCGTCTCCCTTCTTCGGACTTTTCACTTCTTCAGCACTGCCTTTATCGGATTAATAAACCTTTCTATCAAACGAATATCTTCAGTAATTATTTCAGCTTGTCCTGTCATTCCGCTTTTGAAGCTTAATTCTTTTTTATAGGTGGTTTTTAGCTCGTTGGGCATTTTTACCTGCAAAGCCCAACTTTTGTCTTCCGAAACAGATGAAATATTCTCCACCTTGGCTTCTACCAAACCGTATTCCATATACGGATAATCGTTTAAACGGATTAAAACTTTCTGATTTACTTTCACCTTTCCGGCTCCATCCAAAGGCAACTGTACCCTGCCTGTAATACAGCTTTTGCCTTGTGGAACTACCGTAACTACCTTGTCATTAGCCGTTACCTGCTGATTTATACTCCAGAATTTATTGAAAACCACCTTGCCCGAAACCGGAGCTTTTAGCAGATAGGTTTGTTGCCATGCATTGTACTGATTGCATAAAGCCTCAAAACTTTGTTTGATGGCGGCAGTCAATTGTTGTTTTTGTTCTTCGGTCTGCAATTCAATATCCACAATTTGCTGCTCCAATTGTGCAATTTGTATTTGGGTGGATGCCAGAGTGGTTTTTGAACCTTCAAACGCATATTTCTTCTGCAGATACTGGCTTTCTTTTTTCTCAAATTCTGCTGCCGGAATTACTTTGTTTTGAAACAACGAAGAATCTCTACGGAATTCTTTAGCTGACAATGCCAAATCGTTTTCCATCAGATTGCGTTGGGTATATAAACGATTGTAATACAACTTAGTCATTGCCAGTTGCTTTTTCTGGGCTTCGAGCTTACGCATAAGCAAAGCCAGCGATTGAAAACGCTGATAGTCGTTAAGGCATTTTTCAAAATTGGCATAATAGGATTGTATTTCGCCCAATATCAGACTTTGTCCGCTTGTTTGCAATGCAGGTATTTCCTCTGTTTTGTTCTGACTGATCAATGAACTGATGCTGTCAATAATTACTTTAAGCAGCATAATGTCCTCGTAATCTGCATTGTTTTCGAGCAGGAGCAGCGGACAATCCTGAGCCACATTCTGATTTGCCGTTACAAATATTTTGCTTATTTTTCCGCTGGTTTTAGCCACCAACGTAGCTGGCATATTTTCGGAATATAATGTAATTTCGGCTTTTATGGTTTCGGGATATTTTACAATATAACTGATGGCAAATACCAACAAAACCAGCAAAAAGATAATGCTGATACCCCAACGGATAATGCTGTTGGGAGCTTTGCCCAATATCTCATCAATTTCTTCGGTGCGAAGTTCGATGGGGTTTTCTTGTTGTGTTTCTATTTCTGTCAGTGATTTATTCTCAATCATTTTTTCTTATAAAGATTGCAAAAAAACTCTTGTTTTTCCATTATTATCCATCACTTCTACTGGTTTAATAATTATTCTCTTTTCATTTATTCCTCTCTTCAATAAAGATTCTTTTACTAAGAATTGTTTTTGAGATGCTTCTGAACTTTTATTCTGATTGGCAACAGCTTTAATAACTAGCTTTTCATTAATGTGTTTTTTCAGGAAATAAGTTACTAAATGCAATTCCTCAGTACTATTTGATGTAATTAACAATGTATTGTATTTCCAAAAATGAATTTCAGTTAGCATTGGTTTTTCAGTTCTAACTTTATTGTAATCAGGAAGTTTTCTAAAAACAAATTCAAATTGGCAAGCAGTTGGTATTGTTGACGAAAAACCCTTTTCCTGAAATATTATCGGATTCTTTACATTGTAAGATTTTGCCTTTAAACTATCTCTGATATAAAACTGAAAATTAACTGAAATTTTATTTCTAAAAAACTCTTTCCTGAATTTATAATCAGATGTATCGTACCAAAGTTTATTTTTTGTAATAAAATCCTCATTATAAACAATATTAATCTGAAGATAAAAGCTATCATTTTTATTTAAAAAGGCAGCAATTGCTTTCAGCGTATCTAATTTTTTATCAAGTTCCTTAATCTTTTTATCGTTCATTTCGTTGAAAAAACCTGTAAAACTGGAATTAATAACATAGCTTTTATCACCACTGATAATAATTGTTTTATTGTCTCTTGTCTTAGAAGGGTTTATTTCAAATATTTTTAAATAATTATCTAAATAATCTAATCCAACGGCAAGTCTTAGGCTATCTATAATGTCAATGTTTTCAGTCTTGTATAGTTTAAGTTGATTATTTAAATCTTTTATTAATTGGGTACCATACTTTTGTGGTTTGTTTTCCAAAAATAATATTCTGTCTTCAATATATGCGATATCAGCTTTTGAGGCTTCATTTTTTAATACTGCTGTTTTAAATAAAGGAAAAATTTTTACAATAAACTCATAAGATGAGTGTTGAAGTATAAGAAATGCAGAATGAGCGGCTTCTGTTCCAACCATTGAAGTATTAGGCCAACCATTTTCTTTTATTATTTTTTTTAATTTTATCTGATTCAATGAGTCTGATTGAGATTGAAGTGTAAATAATGAATCTATTATTTTTTGTTTTGTTAAGATTGAAATTTGTTTTCTATAATATTGATCATCGCTTTTCATTTTCAAAAGTTCCAAACTTAATTTAGAGTTGTTGCATTTACATTCTTTTGCAAAGTTGTTTTTCAACTTACTTTCAATAATTACCCACCTTTTATCTTTATATAGGTAATAATAATCTTTATTTATTAATAATTCTGTTGCAACACCATTGTATAAACTAATCTCATTTAAATAAAGAAAAATTGAATCAATTTGATTTAGATATTGATAATTTTTAATTAAAAGAAGTATACCCTCAATGTAAATATTTAATGCAATATCATCATTATCAATATTTTTTCGTATTAAGTTTAATCCGTTTTGTAAGGTTTTTGCTGATTCTTGATATTGCTTATTATTGCTTTGTTTTACTGCAATATCTATGAATGTTTCATAAGGTTGAACAATAACTATTTTTCCATCAGCAAAAACTGTATCTATTATACTTTGCGAGTTGCAATAATGAGAAAATAATAAACTAATAAGAAGTATTTGATATCCCAATTTCATAATTACTAAATATATTTTTGCTAATTAAATTATTTTCTTTATTATTCCACTCCATTGTTTTTATATCATAGTTACATTTGCTTGGCTTAGAGTATAAATTATTAGAAATAGTATATGCCCTGCAATCAGGACACATATATCGATATTCACATTTATTACATATATCAACTTTGTCTTTAGTTATATTCCATAAATTTTTAAATTTTTCATTATTTAATACTTTTGCTAAGGTTGTAAAATTTATATTCCCATAACTTTGCTTCATGCTCGGGCAGTTTTTTATTTCACCATTAGCATCAATACCTATTTTTTTATTTAAGCATGAATTATAATTCTTTGCTTCAACATAAAATGGCAAATTACATTGAAAATAATATTCAGCACATTTGCCACAATCTTCCTTGGTTATCTTTTCTTTAATAAATATAATAAAAGCATTACTTTCTTTTATTATTTTTGTAAATGGATTATTATAAACTATTATTTTTGTTATCCTTGAATTTAATTTTACAAATTCAACAATATTATTTAAGAATTCATTTTTCTTATTATCATATTTTAGAACAAGCTCAACAGAACGAATTGAACTTGTTTTTAGGTATAATAATAAATCAATTAAGAAATATTTATTTATAACATCCCAAAACCTAATTTCTATTGATTGACAATTTAACTCTTCAAGTTGATTAAATATTTTAATAAAATCAAAACTTGAATTGTTGTCAAAATCAATGATCGCATTAGAAATATGAGATGGAGTTTCATGCTTTAAACTAAGTTTATGAAAACAGTTTGCTTCTTCAATTGTATCACAATAAAATCCAAGCTCATTTGTAATTAAGAAATTTATGTATTCATCTATCGTTTGGTAATTCTCGATATTATTATTATCTTTAATCTCTTTTATAGATTTCCCATTGTATTTTTTAAAGAAATAATAAAATGAATTTGGCACATGAAAAAATTCTTCTCTTTCCAAATCATAAATCACAGACCTCTTTAAACCATTTACTATTATGCAATTGCTAAAAATTTTAATAATTTTTTCCTCATTCATTTTTTTAAATTATATATTAAGATTAATACTGAAACTAAATCAATCTTGAAATGCACTTTGTATTCCCTACATAAAAGTTATTTGTCTGATGCCTAAGAGAATATTCAAAATTTGTTTTGATATCAGATTCATTGCTTTGACAATTAATATGCTCATAATAATTACAATATATTGGAAGAATTTCAAATATATCTAAGTTTACCAAATTATCAATTTTTTCTGTCATATTACTAAATGTTAAATAAAATAATCTGCAATTTTTTTATCTAAGTTATAATTGGCTGATGAAGAAACCATCCCATATTGCCCTTCTGGATTTATCTCTAAAAAATAATACTTCTTATCTACAGAATAAATAATATCAATAGAACCTGTGTCCAACCCAACTTTTCTCATTAATTTATCAATCTTGTTTTCAAGATTTTTAGGAATTTTATATGGAACTGTTCTGTGCTTTTTTTCTCTATTATATCTCCTGAAATCTTGATTAGTTCTTTTATCTAATTGAGAAAATATTGCAATTGAATAAAACTTTCCTTTTAAGTAAAAGGAACGAATTTCATATTTCTTTAAAATATTACTTTGCAACAATGAAATATAAAAGATATTGTTTATTTCATTTATCATTTTATCATCAATGCAATTAGTGTATGATGAAAATATTTTATCATCAATCCAAATTGGAGGGCAACTATCAATACTTTTTGAAATTATTTTCTTTTCATTATAATTATAAAAATCATTTAAAATTTCTTTTTTTTGTGTAATAATAGTGTTAGGAATATCAATTCCTAAATCATAGGCGTTTTTTAAAATATCTAATTTGTTTACTGATGCATATTTAAAACAACCTATTTTTTTTTGTTTTTTTTCTAGCTCATTTGAAATAAATGAGAAAATTACTTTTTTATCTTCTACCATACTAAAAAATAGGGAATACTCATTACTATTTTTTAAAAAAGAAAATACCTTTTTTTCTTCAAACAAAAAGTTAATGTAGCCTCGTCTATAAAAATATGATTCGATATCATTTGAATTGACTATAAATTTATCATCTATAATTAGTTCAAATTGTAAATCGGGTAATACTTTAATATAGTTTAAACTAATTTTTTTTTCGTTATCTAAAAAAATAAATTTTTTACCATAAAAAAGCAACCAATCTATTACTCTTTGAACTGAATAATCACCACTTTGTCCTATTATAAGTATCATATAAAAATATAAAGTAGTGTAACACTATTATTTTTGATTGATGATAGCGTTACACAAAGAAATCATCTTATTTTACGAAAATTTAGTTGTATGTTCTCTTAAATTTTAAAGTTTTGCTAAAAAAATTTAATTACACAAATATTATGAATAAAAATGTAAAATAATAAAAGATAATACTTTTTATTAATAAGCTATTACCACTTAATTTCTTGACATTCATTATAGAAAGTGTATCTACATTTGCTAACAGCATCTTCGCCTTTATTTACACCATTTACATGTGTCCAATCATAATCTTGATGGTACTTATCGTTCCAATAACCTAATTGACAATCTCCATTTCTGGTATATCCTGTTTTTACCCACTCTCCACCTAAAATGTGATTCATAAACTTTATTTCATTATTCTCAAATTTTTTAAAATTTGCTGATAAAGGAGATAATTTTTTCATTTTTCCTAAAATTTTTAATATTCAACTATTTCCACTCTCGCAGTCAAACAAATACTGCATTTTGCAGTACGAACCATCGCTTAAATCTTGTACTTCGGCTACACTCAGTAACCTTTGTTCAGGATTAGACTTCGTTTTACTCAGTCTAAAATTTAAGAAACCTGTTAATTGTTGCAGAAATTATCGTAATTTTGCAACGCCTCCTTTATAAACTTAAATATGTGTCGTCCATGGCAATTTTAAGTGGAATTTACGCCGCTGCAAACTTTAAAGGAGGCGCTTTGCAGCGGCTTTTTTATTTGTTATTCATAGCATTCTGTTTTTTATTTCAAAAATCTGCAATCGATAATTATTTACTGCATTTTCAGAAAATGGTTTTTACTTTAATGTTTAATTCTAAAAACCTGAATTATTTTGCAAATATAAATCGTCGTACTGACAAAAAATGTCAGTGAGTAAAATATTTTCAGATTTAACAAAATTTCCCCCTGTTATTTTATCAAGTACGATTTCCTCTTCTTTAAATTCTTCAAATTTGATTACAATTTTACCTTTACATTTGTAACAATAACTATTTCTCTCTTTGTCATAATAAATAGGACATCCGATTTCTTTTAGTTTATTTATCATTCTGTAAACAGTTCTTTCTGTTACATTTAAATATTCTGCCAATTCAACAGGAGAGCCTGTTGCTTTTAAACGTACTAATTGATCTAATCTTTCTAAATCATCTTTGTTTATTAATGAACTCATCTTTTTATTAATTAATATTTTAATTTTTCAGTTTAATAATGTATTGTTTTTCTAAAGTTTATAAGTTGGCTTGGCTTCTTCTGTTCCCGAATTGCTTCTCTTTCGTGATTTCTCTCCGCTCATCTTCTTTCTTCCGTCTTCCGTCTTCCGTCTTCCGTCTTCTTCAACTCCCCATTTCCAACTGATTTTTTACCAATTCATAGTATTTCCCTTTTAGGGCAGTAAGTTCTGTATGTGTTCCTTGTTCTACCAATTTGCCTTTTTCCAGCACTACAATCTGGTCGGCATTTTTTACAGTACTCAAACGATGTGCAACTATCAGAACGGTTCTTCCTTTGAAAAATGTATCCAGATTTTCCATAATCTTTCTTTCGTTATTGGTATCCAAAGCATTGGTAGCTTCATCCAGAAAGATAAAATCGGGATTTTTATATACTGCACGGGCTATAAGCAAACGCTGCTTTTGCCCCTGGCTTACACCGCTACCTTCCTGCCCAACCTTGGTATTGTATGATAGTGGAAGACTTTCAATAAAATCCTGTATATTTGCAACTTTTACAGCATGCAGGAGTTTTTCGCGGTCAATATATTCATCACCTATGGCAATGTTTTCAGCAATGCTGTCAGAGAAAATAAATCCGTCCTGCATTACGGCACCACAACGTTGTCGCCATGTTTTACCATTAATGTTTTTATGACTTACTTCGCCTATTTTAATATCACCTTCAACCGGAGGATAAAAACCCAGCAGAAGCTTTACCAATGTGGTTTTGCCGCTTCCACTAGTGCCCACTATGGCAGTAATTTTGCCTTGTGGTATTTCTAAATTGATATTATCCAATACCAATGCCGAATGAGGTCCTTCGTAACGGAAACTCAGGTTTTGAATTTTTATGCTGTGCTTTTCGGGTAGCGTTTGCAGTCTGTTATGGTCACTTGGTTCTTCATCCTGCTGTTTGTGTATTTCGCCCAAACGTTCCAGACTTATTTTTGCATCTTGTAAGGACTGCATAAATCCGATTAATTGTTCAATAGGTGCACTTATCTGTCCTACAATATATTGTACCGACATCATCATACCCAGTGTCATCTTTCCATTAATAACTAATCGTGCCGAAAGGAAGCTGATTAAAATATTGGTGGTTTGCGAAAAAATCAAAGAACCAATATGCTGCCATTGCCCTAAAGCTAAACCTTTTATATTTACCTGAAATAATTTTGCCTGAATTTTTTCCCATTTCCATCGTTTTTGCTTTTCGCAGTTATTCAGCTTTATTTCCTGCATACCGGTAATCATTTGAAACAGATTACTCTGGTTATCCGAAGCCTGTTGGAAACGTTTAAAATCCAGTTCTCTTCTTCTTTTCATAAACATCAGTATCCATGCAACATATAATGCATTGCCGGCAACAAAAACCAAAAGAATATATATATTGTAATAAGCCAGTATTGCTCCGAATATCAAAAGATTGACCATGGAAAAGAGTGTGCTTAAGGAAGAGCCTGTCAGGAACGACTCAATACGGCTATGGTCGCCGATGCGTTGCATAATATCTCCGATTTTCTTGGTATCGAAAAAACCAATCGGTAGTTTCATCAGCTTAATCAGAAAATCGGAAATTAATGAGATATTAATGCGGGTACTGATATGCAGCAAAATCCAGCTTCGCAGAAATTCTACAGCCACTTTTCCGAAAGTTAAGCTAAGTTGTGCAATAAGAATTATGCTTACGAAGCCCAGATTGCGGTTTGATATTCCATTATCAACAATTGCTTGTGTTAAAAAAGGGAATATCAATTGCAATAATGTTCCTAATAGCATACCCAGCAATAATTGCCATAGAAATTTACGGTAAGGTATTATATATTTAAAAAAGAAACTGATTTTGGTTTTATCTATTACCTCATCATCCAGATTGTAAAAATCCGGTGCAGTTTCCAAAAGAAGAGCTACGCCTTTCTCTTCACCCTGATTTTGGGTACTTAACCATAATTTTGTAAATTCTTCAACAGAATAATTAATCAGTCCGTGTGCAGGATCGGCAACAAAAACGCCTTTTTTGTTTATTTTATAAACTACCACAAAATGGTTTTGCTTCCAATGAACGATACATGGCAATGGAACTTCATCTAACAATTGTTGATACGTAATTTTAACACCCATAGTTCGGAACCCTATACTTTCGGCAGCATCGCTGATGCCTTGCATCGAAACACCTGCATTGGTAATAAAACTTCTTTCGCGTAAAAACTGCAAAGTGTAATTTCTGCCATAATGTTTAGCCACCATACGCAAACACGTAGGACCACAATCCATGGCATCGAGCTGTTTAAAATAGGTAAATTTGTTTATCATTTTTGCTTTGAATTTAAAATTTTAGTATTATCATTCATTTATATATCATTTAATTTCAATTTGTTTTAAATTATAATTCTTTTTTCTATGTATCACAAATCTAATCATTTAGTATTTTACAAAACAAAGAATGCAAGCCATTATGGCTTGCATTCCGATTGAACTATTGGTTGATTGTGTTTACCGTTCCTTTACAATCTTTTTTCTCGATGGTTTTAAATATTACAGTTGAAAAATAATCTAAGTTTATTTAAAAATCATACTCAGGTGTTTAATAAATACTTTTTCATCAACTCTTTCATAAGTGCTGATGTATTCTCTGCTAACATATCTTGATTCTACTTCTACTTCAACTTGCGAAGGAGCCAATTCTTTCATTCTGATAATAATAATTCTCTCAATTTCAATAATATCTCTCGAAAAGCAAATAATATAGCCATCTTTTTCATCAACGCATTCTACTTTAAAGTTAGATTTGAGTATGGCTTCTCTGCATAACTCAAAAACAACTTTATAAGACAAATTTAGTACCTTTGCTTGCATATCGTTTTTTTATTTTTTTTGATGTATTTCCCGTTAAATACATAGTAATCAAAATCATGTAAATTCAATTTACATTGAATACAATATGATACAATAATTTTTTATAAAAAATCATTGATTTTTTATAAAAATATATACAACTTCTCAAATATATTATGTATATTTGAAAGTTAATTCAGCTATATATTTTTTATACAGCTAATTAAAATAACTTCTTGTAATTAAGAAGTTTATATTTAAATTGAGTTTAATTAAACCCGATTAAAATTGTCTGTCATTATCACTTATTTGTGATTTTGTTGGTGGCACTGGTTTTACTGGTTTTGGTAAATTATCTTCTGGTGGAATTTCACCGCCTTTGATTTGGTTTAATTCAATTTTGTTTAATGAAAATTTAGCAAATTTTTCGATCATTGTTTGTTTAGAAATGTTTTTCATGACTGTAATTTTTAAAATAATTTCCTACTCTGTTTCGAAGCTTTTCGGATACCGCTTTTTTGATTTGAAAAAGGTCAAAAATGAACTTTCTACATATTACTATGTACAAAACTTGAAAATATGGCAAAGATTTTTTCAATTTTTGAGTAATTTTTTTCACTCAAACTTTCAATTATTTAATAATAAGTGCGTTACAGAGGCGAAAAAACAGAAAAAAAAATCACTTTTCATATGGAGAAAGTTACATATGTTTTTTTTACCCCCTCAAAAAACTGCAAAAAACTGCTCGTTTTTAAACGTTATTTTCAGCAATTCGTTTCTATTTTTATTCTTGTTTGGTTTTTTGTTGAATATTAATGCTAATAATATAATTATCAATGACATAAACCTTAATTTGTATCAAAAAGCAGATTCTTTGTTTTACAAGGGCAATTATGATCAATCAATTCAATATTTTGAACAATATTTAAAAGCTAAACCTAAATTAAAGGTTGAACAAAAAAAATATATTTATCTTTTGATTTCACAATCGTATTTTTATACAGGAAATTTTGGGCAGGCAATTAAAACAGCAAATACAATCATTGAAGATATTAATTCGCAAAAACTTTCATTAGATTATAATTCTTATCTTTTGCTATCTATTGTTAGCAATTCTTATTCTAAGATCGGTAATTATGACAAGGCAATATCAATTCTTAGCGAAATTGAATTAAATTTTAATTTTAATTCTTCTCAGTTTTTAAATTTGAAAACTTTTTTCTACAATGATAAGGGATTGGTTTATTACAGGAAAGGTGATTATGAAAATGGTAGAATATATTTTGAAAAAGCTTTACAAAGTGCAAGAAAAGACGATGTATCAAATAAATCAACAATTTTATTAAACCTTGGTAATATTTACTTGAAAACCAATAATTTTGTTAAAGCCAAAGTGTATTATCAGCAACGTATCGATTTAATAAAGGATGTAATGCCTGAGCAAATAGCCAACACTTTAAATTCGTATGCCATTGCATGTAAAATGTCGGGCGATTTAAAGAAGGCTGAAAAATTTTACAAAGCTGCCATTGAAAATCGATTAAAATATCTTCCTCAAAGTTCTAATCTGGGTTTTGATTATCTAAACCTAGGTGAATTGTATGCTGCTAAGAACCAGAATTCTCTGGCATTTTCGTATTATAAAAGAGCTGAGTTGATATTCCAAAATAATTTTGGTTCGAAAAACAATAATCTGTCAGCTACTTATATTGCTTATGCTGAATTATATGAAAAAAAGAATCAGATAAAACAGGCATTGGATTATTATCAACAGGCATTAATAGCTGTTTCACCCGATTTTAACAGCATGGAAATTGCTTGCAATCCTCAAATAGCTGATGTTTTCTCGAAATTATATATGCTCAAAGCTCTGAAAGGAAAAGCTGAGTCGATCTTGAAAAAGGATAATGTTGGGAAAAATGAGCTTGAATTGAGTTTAAAAACCTATCAGTTGGCAATTCAATTGATTGATAATATCTCGAAAAGCTATATTAACGACGAAAGTAAATTGTTTTTGAGTGATAATGAAAAAAATACCTATGTTGCTGCAATGCAGGTTGCTGAAAAATTATATATTGCTACAAGAAAACCTGAATATGTGAATATTGCATTTGGTTTTGCAGAAAAAAGCAAATCAAGTGTGTTATTGTCGAATATCAGAGCCAATGAAGCAATAAGATATGGCAAAATACCTTCGTTTGTTCAAAGCATTGATCAAAATATGAAGAATAATATTTCTTTTTATGAACAATCTCTTTATTATGAAAGCATTAAGAAAAATAAAGATTTTAAAAAAGAAAGTGAATATAAAAATAAAGTTTTTGAACTTAAAAGTAATCAGGAAAAATTTTATAGTTTCCTTGATAAAAATTACAGTGAGTATTATAACTTGAAATATAAGAATCCAGTAACTGATATTAAAACATTGCAAAATAAAATTAATGCCAAAGATGCAATAGTTGAATATGTACTTACTGATGAAAAATTATTTACTTTTTTGGTTACAAAAGATTATTTTACAGTAAATTCGTGCGATATCGACAAAAATTTCTTTGATCAGATTAATATTGTCAAAAATTATTCTTCATTAAATTCGTTCGGGAATTCTTCGTTAACTGAATTTCAAAATTATACGAATGCTTCATATCAGCTTTACAGCAAATTATTTAAACCTTACGAAAAAATAATTTCGTGGAATCATTTGATTGTAATTCCTGATAAAGAGCTTAATTTAATTTCTTTTGAAACTTTATTGAACAAAGCAGTTGATTGTAAAAGTGTAGCTTATAATAATCTTCCTTATTTGATACTTGAGCATCCGGTAAGCTATTCTTATTCTGCTAGTTTATTGATGAATGATACCAAAACTTCAGGATTAAGTTCGTCAAATAATTTGTTGGCAATGGCACCTGATTATAAGGATAATCAAAATTCAAATAATGTAATAACCCGTATCTCAGAAAGAAATAAATTGGCACCATTACCTTATGCAAAGGATGAAATAAAAGGCATTTCTGAAATTTATAATGGTCAGCAACTTACAGATTATAATGCTACAAAAACTAATTTTTGCAAAAAAGTTAATGATTTTGATATTCTTCATTTGGCAATGCATGCTGAAATAAATGATGAAAACCCGATGTTTTCACGATTGGTATTTTCTGAATCAAAATCGGGAAAAAATGAAGGAATGCTCAATACTTCAGATATTTACAATATGAATATTCATTCAAAGCTTATTGTTTTAAGTGCATGTAATACAGGAAATGGCAAACTTAGAAATGGAGAAGGAGTTATGAGTTTGTCGAGAGCTTTTTTATATGCAGGTTGTCCAAGTATGGTAATGACTTTATGGTCAGTTGAAGACAAAGCCGGTTCTGAATTGATGATTTCTTTTTATAGTTATCTTTCAAAAGGATTTTCAAAAGATAAAGCAATGCAACTTGCTAAAATAGATTATATTAAGAATAGCCCAGCTTCAAAAACCCATCCGTATTATTGGGCTGCTTATGTGCCTATTGGCGATCAGAGTCCGGTAAATCAGATGCCTAAAGATTATTCATCCTTAGCATACTTTGCATTAATAGCAGGTATTGGACTTGGTATTACCCCCTTTTTTACAAATAGAAAACTTAAAAGACGGATTAACAATTTGTTCCGATTAAGAAGTAAAGTGTTTGATTGTTAAAAATATTTTTTTTTAAGAAAAAACATACATTTTGATATTTTAATTGTTATTTTTACAAAATAATTATCACTAAAAATTTGTAAAATGAAAAAAAGCAACTATTTCTTAAAAATTGCAAGTATAATTCTTGTTATTTTATTTTCATCAAATGTTTTTGCACAAAAGGATATGGTTCAGTTTTTGGCAGCCGGAAAAACAGATGCAAATAAGTTTGCAGCCGCTTATACTCAGCCATTTTTAAACACTTTTGGCAGCAATATGAACAATGGCTGGTATAGCACTGCTCAACCCTTAAAGCTAGGCAGATTTACCATAACAATTGGAGCCACAGGTTCTTTTATACCAAAAGATGAACAGAGTTTTGTAATAAATCCGGCTGAATACACTACCATTTCTACTACAGGAAATCAGCCTGTTACTGCACCAACAATGTTTGGTGAAAAAACATCAACACCCGGAGTATTTGCAAAATATAACGATGGTACATCTTCATTAAGCTTTCCATTAAATATTCCTGAAGGATCAGGTTTTAATATTTCTCCATTGCCATTGGTACAATTTAGCATTGGTTTGATAAAAGGTACAGAATTAATGGTAAGAGGATTCCCGAAATTTGAAGTAGAAGGTTATAAAGCAGGATATATCGGAGTGGGTTTAAAACATGATATCAAACAATGGATTCCATTTATGAGCAAATTACCTTTCGATTTATCGATAATTGGAGCTTATACCAGTGCAGGTTTGGATATTGTTGGCGGTAATTTTTTAGAACCCGAAGTTAATGTAGCAAATCCAAATAAAATGGATTATACCACACAAGAACTTAATTTTAAATCAACAGCATGGAATGCGAATTTGATTATTTCCAGAAAATTTCCTGTATTTACTGTTTTCGGTGGTTTAAGATTATCGGGTTCAAAAACCAATGTTGACTTAATGGGAAATTATCCTATAACCATATTGAGTAACCCAACAGTTGCATCATCAAAAGTTATCAGCCATGTAATTGATCCAATACATTTGGAAGGTTCAGGTACACAATTTGGTATCAATGCCGGATTCAGAATAAAATTAGGCTTTATGGCCATTATTACAGAAGGAACTTATGTTCCCGGTGGATATTCATCAGCTTCAGCCGGATTAAATTTCGGTTTTTTTAACTAAACATTAATACTTAAATGAGAAGGAAGGCTCTTTTTGATTAAAGAGCCTTTTTTTATATTGATAATGAATGCATTATTGTTAAAAAATGCAAAATACCAAGTTTTATTCTATATTCTTTTCAATTATTTGTAGTTTTGCACTTTAAAATAAAAATAATGGCAGCATTACCAAACATCATTACAAAAGTTACAACCCATGTTTTGCAGGAAATGAAGCTGAAAGGCGAGAAAATAGCTATGCTAACTGCTTATGACTATTCTATCGCAAAAATTATTGACAAAGCCAATATTGATGCAATATTGGTAGGTGATTCAGCCTCTAATGTAATGGCAGGGCATCGTACTACTTTGCCTATCACTCTCAATGAGATGATTTATCATGGAGCATCTGTGGTTAGAGCTGTTAGCCGTGCATTGGTGATTGTTGATTTGCCGTTTGGAACCTATCAGGGAAATTCCAAAGAAGCTTTACATTCAGCTATCAGGATAATGAAAGAAACCGGAGCTGATGCCGTAAAATTGGAAGGTGGACGCGAAATTATTGAATCTGTTGACAGAATTCTTACTGCCGGTATTCCGGTAATGGGTCATTTGGGTCTAACTCCGCAATCTATAAATAAATTCGGAACTTATGTTGTGAGAGCTACTCAAAAAGAGGAAGCTGACAGATTGATAGAAGATGCTCATTTGCTTCAGAATGCAGGTTGCTTTGGTATTGTTCTCGAAAAAATTCCTGCTGCTTTGGCACATCAGGTTACTTCAGAGATTAAAATTCCTATTATCGGAATTGGTGCTGGTAGCGGAGTTGACGGTCAGGTTTTGGTTTTGCATGATATGCTGGGAATTACTCAGGATTTCTCGCCAAGATTTTTAAGAAGATACCATAATTTGTATGAAGAAATTTATGGTGCTGTGGGTAATTATATTCATGATGTAAAATCGGTTGATTTCCCAAGTGAAAAGGAACAATATTAAGATTTGCTTGTTAACTATATAGATTTAAAAATAATTTTATATTAATTTCTGATAAACACAAGGTCGGATTAAAGATTCGGTTATAGTGTTTTATAATTTTTTTACATAAGATGATGAAATTTCAAAGAATTGCTGATGTAATTGCTAAGCAAGTCCTATATGAAGATAACCATTTGATAATTTTAAATAAATTATCTTCTCAGATTATTCAGGGTGATAAAACCGGTGATATTCCATTGAGCGAATTGGTTAGGGTTTACTTAAAAGAAAAATATGATAAACCCGGTGATGCTTTTATTTCTGTGGTACATAGGCTGGACAGACCAGTAAGTGGTGCCATTATTTTTGCTAAGACTGATAAAGCCATGTATCGGATGAACAGTATTTTTCAAAAGCGTGAAATTCGTAAAATATATTGGGCTGTGGTTAGAAATAAACCCGAACTTGAGAGTGCTCATTTGGTTAATTACTTGAAAAAGAACGAACAACAAAACAAAACCTATGTGTATGACAAGGAAATACCAGGTAGTTATCGTGCTGAATTAAAATATAGAGTACTTGATGAAAGTGATAGCTATTATTTGCTGGAAGTGGAACTGATGACAGGGAAACATCATCAGATACGTTCGCAATTGGCTGCAATTGGCTGTCCGATAAAGGGCGATCTGAAATATGGTGCTTTGCGCCCAAACAGAAATATTTCAATTAGCTTACACGCTCGTTCAGTTAGCTTTATTCATCCTATAAAGAAAGAACCTATTAAAATAATTGCGCCGGTACCTGATGAAACACTTTGGCAACATTTTGAAATGAACAATAAAGAAACTGAGTTTGTAGAAGAAGAGAAACTGATTATCGAATAATCAGTTTTTTATTTATTTACAAAATTGATTTTAATTTTGCAATTACTGATTCATTATTATCTGTTTCTGATATTTGCATAATCTGTTCAGTATAAATATTTTTGAGTTGTGAATAGTTTTCTGAATTGATAATGCCAACTTGATAGTGGTCGTTTTCATTCTTTTGAAAATCTACAGATATATGTTTTGCATAAAGTGAAAAGGTTTTATAGTGAAAGGTTCTGATAAACAAGTTTTCATCAATATTTTGTTTGATGGTAATACCAATTTGGTAGTCTTTTTGTTTGATAGCCGAGATATTGCAGGCTTTCAGACAGGCGAAACAGCTAATACAATTTGTTTTATCGAAAGCTACCAAAGGAATTTGACGATTGAAACTGATGCCACCTATTTTACAAAATTCAACACATTTGCCGCAATATTTGCACTTTATTTTATTTACAGATGGAACTTTTTTGCAGATTACTTCACTTTGGATTGAATAATTATTTGCTGCATCGAAAGGATAGAAATTAAAATCAATAATTTCGATATTCTTTTCTGTTGTTATTGATTTTCTTGTAAATTGCTGAACTGCAATTTCGATATTACAATCAGTATTATTACATATTATCAACATTTTCAACAGTTTTTTACTCATTTGTTTTAATTTTAATACATTCAACAAAAATAAAGGTTTTTTTGTTTATTAATAAACCCTTTGAGATAGAAAATCTATATTAGCTATGAAAGGGTTTTTAATTCTGTAAGGATAATACTTCAATCTGAGGTTTTATTGCTTTTTAATTTCTATTTTATCAAATTCAGGAATTGTTTATTAAAACAATCTTAGCCTTGAGAATGCTAAAACGAGGGCTCAGAAATAGAATTCGAGCCTTTGAAGCGGGTAAACAATTTCTAAGGCAATGAATCCGAAAAAAGTGTAAAATATTACACTATCAACAAATTGATTCAACAGTATCTGTTTCTCATCACAGATGCCGAAAAATAAATTCAATAAGGTTTATAGTTTAAAATTAGCCGAAATTATTGATCTTTTATACTATTTATTGGTTCTGTCTCTGATTCTATTTATTGTATTTTTTTGCAAAATATTCAAACAGAACCTTTTTCAAAAGCATCAATATATTGATTATGGCTCTGTCAGGATTTTTAAACCCGAAAGGGCAGACACTTATAGCATTTGATAATCTATCTGAAAGAGAGACTATCAGGCTCTATTAAATCCCAGAGGTTGCCGTAAATATCCTCAAACACCAAAACTTTGCCATAAACTTCGGTAGTGGGTTCTCTTTTTATTTTTACTCTGTTGACTATCAGATTGCGATAATCGCCCTCAATGTCATCGGTATGCAGAAACAAAAACACCCTGCCTCCGGTCTGATTTCCTATTCTGCCGGCTTGCTCTTCATTGGCAGCTTTTGCAAGCAATATCCGGCAGCCGGCATCAGCTTGCGGAGCTATCACCACCCATCTTTTGCTTTCGCTTAAGCGGGTATCTTCAAGCAGTTGAAACTTCAGTTTTTGGGTATAATATGCTATTGCTTTGTCGTAATCATCAATTACCAAAGCTATTTGTACCAGTTTCTGACTCATTGTTTCTGTTTATTATGATAAATATTTGCCTACAATTGGCATACGGCGTCCCATGCCAAATGCTTTTGACGATATTCTTAAAATGGGAGCCGTCTGATGGCGTTTGTATTCGTTCATATTTACCAAACGCAGGGTTTTGCTAACAACGGCTTCGTCGAAACCCATACTCAGCAATTCGCGCGGACCTTTTCGCAATTCGATGTAATTGTAAAGAATGGCATCCAGTATTTCGTATTCGGGCAACGAATCCGAATCTTTCTGATCGGGTCGCAACTCTGCCGATGGTGGTTTAATTATGGAATTTAACGGGATAATTTCTGCATCTTTATTAATAAAATGAGCCAGTTCGTAAACCTGAGTTTTATACAAATCGCCAATTACCGACAAACCACCGCACATATCGCCATACAGAGTACCATAGCCCACCGCTACCTCGCTTTTGTTGGATGTATTGAGCAAAACATTGCCAAACTTATTGCTGAAAGCCATCAGAAGAACAGCTCTTATTCGTGCCTGAAGGTTTTCTTCTGTTACATCAAAAGGCATATCTTTAAAAAACGGCGACAAGGTTTCGCCAAAACCGGCAAACACATTTTCTATTTTAATAATCTCATACGACACACCCAGATTTTCTGCCAGCTTTACAGCATCGTCAATAGAATGCTGAGACGAAAATTCTGATGGCAACAACAAGGCTTTTACATTTTCGCAACCCAATGCCCGGGCTGCAATTACCAACACTACAGCCGAATCAATACCGCCCGACAATCCCAAAATGGCTTTTGTAAAACCAAGCTTACTAAAATAATCTTTGATACCCAAAACCAATGCATCGTGTATCCTTTCTGTTCTCGAACTGATTATAGCCTCCGTTTTCGAAACCAGCAAATTGTTGGTATCAACAATTCTGAAATCTTCTTCAAAATAATTTAGTTCAGAAACAATTTCGCCATTAGCATTTAAAGCCATCGAACCACCATCGAAAATAAGTTCGGTTTGAGCACCGGCATGATTTACATAAAAAAGAGGCATGCGATACTTTTCTACATTCTTTTTAAGTATTTGTTTTCGGGTTTCAGCCTGATTTACATTAAATGGCGATGCCGCAATATTAATCATTAAATCAGGTTGCTGAACAATAAGCGTTTCCATAGGCGAATACGGATACAATTGCTCCTCGCCTATATTCCATAAATCTTCGCAAATGGTAAGCGCAATCCTATGCCCTTTGTATTCGAGTATCTGCGAATTATAATCAGGCTCAAAATAACGGTATTCGTCAAAAATATCGTAATTGGGCAACAGGCTTTTGTTGTGAAACGATTGTATTTTGCCATCACATAAAAAAGCCGCCGAATTGAACAATGCTTTTCCTTTTCCCAAATTATTTTTTACTGGCATACCCAGAATAGCTGCTATCTGATGACATTCGAGTGCAATTTCTGAAGCACTTTGGTAGCATCTGTCAATAAAATCGGCAAATTCCAGAAAGTCGCGTGGCGGATAACCGCAAATTGCCAGTTCAGAAAAAACTATTAAATCGCATCCCGATTGTTTTGCTTTACGGATAGATTGAATGATTTTATTTGTATTCTGCTCAAAATTACCAACATGATAATTAAGTTGTGCCAAAGCTATTTTCATTTTTACTAACAGATTTATGTATAATTTAAGAGTGTAAAATTAGGAAAAAAAACAAAAGGAATATCCGATTGCTTTTGAAATAATTCCTGATAAACATATTCTAAACCTGATTGCATGTTTAAACTTTCGGAAGTTCCCTAATCCTTGTCCGTCCATTCAGTTAAGCTTTCGGAGGTATAATACTCCTTGTCTGAGCCGTCGTTTGACCATTCTCAATAGTGAGAATCATTGCCCGAGCCGTCGTTTAAACGTTCTCAATAGTGAGAATCATTGCCTGTGCCCTCGTTTGAACGTTCTCAATAGTGAGAATCATTGCCTGAGCCCTCGTTTGAACGTTCTCAATAGTGAGAATCATTGCCTGAGCCCTCGTTTGAACGTTCTCAGAATTTTG
>JAHEYQ010000062.1:0-3431 GCA_023251515.1 Bacteroidales bacterium | reverse complement strand
AATTTTGATTTTTTGCCTTATATCGCCGGAATGACAAGAATACATACTTCCAAAGGAAATTATTGCTCCATTTCTCTGATATTTTCAATACTTTTGTAAAAAATATTGATATGAACTATGAGGATAATCCGAAAAGCATTAAATACTATGTAAAAAAATATTTGCTTCGGCACAAAGCCGAAATCAAAAACAAAACCATAGTAGATATACCTGCCGGAAATGGAATTACATCAAAAATCATTGCCGATTGTGGCGGCATTCCGCTTGCATTCGATTTATTTCCCGAATATTTTCGTATCGAAAACATAAAATGTGAACAAGCAGATGTTAGACAAGGCATTCCATTGCCCGATAAAACAGCCGATTATTTAATCTGTCAGGAAGGTATCGAGCATTTTGCCGATCAGCTTTCGGCTATCAAAGAATTTAACCGCATACTCAAAAAACAAGGTATTTTATTGATAACCACACCAAACTATTCCAATCTCAGATCCAAAATCAGCTATCTGCTTTCTGAATCTGAAAGATTTAACTCAAGTATGCCTCCCAATGAATTCGACAGTGTATGGATGACTGATCAAAATGTAAACAAAGAAATTTATTTGGGTCATATTTTTTTGCTTGGTATTCAAAAACTAAGGGTTATGGCAAGTCTATCGGGTTTCAGAATAAAAAAAATACATCCCACCCGAATAAAAACCACATCACTTTTTATGCTGTTTTTCTTATATCCGTTTATTTTACTGTCTAATTATTATACATTTACAAAAAATTATCGCAAACACAAAAACAACAAAAACCGTCAGAATATCTATCGCGAAATATTCAGATTATCAATAAATATCCGTTTGCTGATAGATAGCCACTTGATGGTTGAATTTGAGAAAAAATCCGATTATCAGGATGTATATGCAAATTTGAAAAGCCAGTTTACCGAATTCGGCACTACATAAAAAAACCACCTTCAGCAATTGAAGATGGTTTTTCATACAGGTAATATATTGATTTTATTAATTTTCTAATTTCAGCAATCTCAAAGAAATGTATTTAAATAATGTTTCCCGAGTAAATAATTTTATCATCATTTCTGCTCCACATATAAGTATTTGCATTTTGCATTAATAAGCTTGATGTAACCGAATCAGCATTGTTTGTCTTTACCAGATTAAAGCTATCTTTTTCATGAACACCTTCATTAATCTCTGCTTTATGCTTTGAATTAAAAAAAGGAAAATCAAATTTCACATCAGTAGAACAACGGTTTAAACCTGTTAAACCCGAAAATATTAATATTAATGTAGATGTTTTCATGATTCCTGAATTTATTACTAATTTTGCTTTTTATTTATGACGATATTTAAACAAAAATTGTTACAACATTATGCAAAAAAATAAAATATTTTTCATCTTTTTTATATCATTACTGCTAACAGCCTGCAATAATACCAAAACCGAGTATTGGGATAACGGAAATAAAATGTCTGAGATAGAATATAGTGGCAAAAAGCAAAATGGCAAAGCACGCTGGTGGTATCAGAATGGCAAATTACAAATGGAAGCTGATTATAAGGATGCTCAACTTGATGGAACTTTTGCACGTTGGTTTATAAACGGGCAAAAAGAAATATTATCTCATTACAAAGATGGAAAACTCAATGGCTTAAAAACCGAATGGAATGAAAACGGAATTAAAATGGCCGAAATTAATTATCAGAATGACTCATTGGATGGTAAATACACCCAATGGTATGCTAGCGGTAATCTCCGCCTCGAATCATATTACAAAAATGGAAGATATGATGGCGAATGGACTTCATATAACGAAAGAAGTTTTGTTATAAGCAAAGCAAAGTTTAATAACGGAAACGGCACTCAGGAAAGTTACGATATCAAAGGCAATAAAGTAATGGAAAGCCAGTTTGCAAACAATATGAAAAACGGAAAAGAAAGCATTTTTGACGAAAAAGGGAAACTAATTAAAATACGTATCTTCGAAAACAATCAATTGATTAAAGAAGAAGGAATTAAGTAATACTTAGCATCTCAATAATTTCTGAATGTTGCGGAAACTCTTGTAACAAGGGAATTTTTTTAGCCATTTCAAAATCAGAAAAATCAAAACCCGGCGAAACAGTACATCCAACCAATGCAAAACCACATTCAGACAGCAATCTGGCAGCAAACCAAGTGTTTTTAGGAATTATTTGTTGCAAAGATTCGCCTGCTTCCAGATTGTTTCCCAGCAAATGTTCTTTTAGCATTCCATTTTTGTCTATAGAATAAATAATCAGGCAATTACCTTGATAAAAATGCCAGATCTCGTCTGATTTTATTCTGTGAAAAGCTGAAAAATCATTGCCTTCGAGCAAAAAATATATAGACGTTGAAAAGTTTCTTTTCCTACTAAAATCTGCTGAATCTTTTGAAAAATTAAAGCTGCCCTCTGAGCGGTAAACTTCTTTATAATAACCACCTTCGGGATGCTTTTGCAGTGATAGCTTTTCTATCCAGTATTTTGAATCTTTTTCCATTATCTGAACATACTGAAATTTACTTTTCCATAATTCCTTTTTTCAACAAAACGAGGATGCTCTTCAAAATTAGTATCTCTTGAATGTTCAATTACCAACATTCCATTTTCAGCAAGCAGATTTCTTTCAAAAATCATTTCAGGAATCTTCAGAATTCCTTCCAAATCGTAAGGAGGATCAGCAAAAATAAGCTGATAAGGCTTGCTGGCAAATTTTAGAAAACTAAATACATTTGATTTGATAATCTGTAAATTGCTAATATTAAAAGCAGCAGCCGTTTTTTTTATAAAATCAGTACATTTAAAATTGATATCAACCGCAGTAACCGAAATACAACCTCTTGAAACTAATTCAATAGAAATATTACCGGTTCCGGCAAACAAATCCAAAGCATTAACCTCTTCAAAGTCAATGTGATTATTTAAAATATTAAATAAACTTTCTTTAGCTATATCAGTTGTTGGGCGAACGGGCAGATTTACAGGCGGATTAAACCGTCTTCCTCTTAAAGTACCGCTAATTACACGCATTTCTATGTTGGTTTTATATCATGGCAAAGCTTTATAACAGGCAAAAGCTTATTAGATAGTGAATTAATCCGAATCTCAAATTGAAACAATTTGATTTAATAATTTATAATATTGATGTTGAGGAGCTTTTACCAATGCATCACTAAAAGTATAATATGGCTTATTTTCAACAAAACATATGTTACTGATGTAGCGACTGAGCAGATTAAAAATACTTGAATTTAAAGCTATTTTACCACTTAAAACAAGTTGAACAGTTTGTGTATCGATATTTAGTTGTTTTAATGCAAAAAGCAAATAATAAATAAAATCTTCTTTTGTTTTAAAATTAAATGAATTATTAAACAACAGTTTAGCATTCCTAAAAGCC
>JAHEYQ010000094.1 GCA_023251515.1 Bacteroidales bacterium | reverse complement strand
TATGGCTGTTGCTTCCGTTTTGCCATAAGAATATGGCATTACTCAGATTAACACTTAAATTGATGCTTTGTCCTTCGCATATAAAGGCATCAGCACCCAAATCAATCACCGGAGTTGGTTTTACATTAACTGTTATTGAATTACAGGCAGATGTATCGCAGCGGCTTTCCCAACGGGCAAAATATGTTGTTGTTTGCTGAGGCGACTGTAAAAAAATACTATCACCTTTGCCCAAATAATTTTGCCCGCAACTGCCAGCATACCATTTAAGCGTATCTCCACTGCCGCCAACAGCACTTAACTTAATGATACTGCTATCAGTTGAACAGAAATTATTCTTACTGCTGCTTAGCAATACAGGTTTACGGGTAGTAGCGGTATCTACCGTTACGGTAACACTAACGCAGGGCGAATAAGTAGTATCGCAGCTTTTCCATAAGGCATAATATGTAGTTGTAACAGTTGGCGAAGGTATAATAAGGGTATCTCCGTTTCCGATATAATTCTGCCGGCAGCCATTTTTATACCATTTTAAAGTATCGCCTACACCCCCTAAGGCTATCAGTTTGATATTGCCGTTATCACTGGCACAGAAATTATTACGGCTTACTTTGGCTGAGTCGGCTGGCTCTGCATGGCAGATACCAAATTTTAATATCAGAAAATCATTCACATCGCTTACCGTATCATAATAGGCACCGTTGCCGTAATCTACTGTATATGCATTATTGCCTGAAACACTACCTACAACATATATTTCGTTTTTACTGTTGCTCCATATTGCTTTGCTATCGTCAGCCATACCATTACTGCTGTAATAAGTTGCCCATCTCCTTTGTCCGTATTTATTAAATTTCAGAATAAAAATACCGCTTATATAATAAAAATTAGGCTGCCAGTATTCGCCAGTCATCTGTTGAGTTGGAAAATTTGTTGAACGAGTTACACCACTTATATATAAATTATCCTGCTTATCAATACAAGCATTAGGATAAACATCACCACCTGTACCACCATATAAGGTTGTCCACACCCTTTCGCCCCAGCTATTGAATTTTAATATAAAAATTATGGGATAACTACCCGTATTAATGTTTTGCATATATGCTGCATTCATATTTAATACAGGGAAATTATATGTAGATGCATAACCCGTTATATAAATATTATCGTGGCTGTCAATATTTATTGAATTAGAAGCATCATCATATATACCGCCAAAATAAGTTGCCCATTTTCTTACTCCCTGACTATTAAATTTTAATATAAATATATCTTCAGAACCTGCTGAATTCGGTTGCCAGTAAGCATTATTCATTTGTTGTACCGGAAAATTTGATGAATTGGTAGAACCAGATATGTAAAGATTATTGTAACTATCAATACAAGCTTTCGGATTTTTTTCATTACTTGCTCCGTAATAGGTTGACCATAGTCGATGACAACTGCTGTCAAATTTTAAAATAAACATTATCCAGAAATGAGCTGTATTTGCAGATTGCCAATATGCATTGCTTTGTTGCTGTAAAGGAAAATCTTCAGATCTTGTAATGCCAACAATATAAATATTATCTTGCCTGTCAGTACATAAGTTTATTTCCCGTTCTTCTTGAGTTCCTCCATAAAAAGTAGCCCACAATCTTTGCCCCTGATTATTAAATTTTAAGATAAATACATCTTGATGACTATAGGTGCTTTTTTTTAGAGAGTCCTGAAAAAAAGCACCGGGCATCTGATATACCGGAAAATTTGAAGATTCGGTAGTGCCAGCAATATATACATTATCCAGATTATCAATTCCTATGCTACTGGCTTCGTCTTCACCATTACCTCCATAATAAGTAGCCCAAAGTCTTACACCATAATTAGTAAATTTTACAATTACGGCATCCTCCCAAAACACATTACTGTCCTGATAATATGCTCCTGTAAGTTGCAGCAGAGGGAAAACTAAAGATGCTGTGTATCCGCATATAAAAACATTATCGTGGCTATCGGTTTTTACTGCTGTAAATTTTTCATATCCTCCGTAAGCTCCGTAATAAGTTGCCCATACCAAAGGGTCTATTATCATAGTTTGCGATTTGTCGTAAGGGGCTATCTGAAAACTAACTACCGTATCATTTGAAATCTGATAACTGCTTTTTATCTCGGCATTGTCCGCAGCCTGATAACAATATAATTTACCTTCTGCTAAATTGCCTGCTATGGTTTTGATGTTGAGTTTGCTTTTGTCGATTGAGGGGTAAACATCCTGTGCATTGATATATTTAATTCTTATTTGCCTGTAATCGGCTTGTGGGTGAATTATAAAATCGTATTTGAGCGGATGGTTTTCAGATTCTGTGTTGGTATATATAATCCAGTCGATACCCGGATAAATGCTTTTTATGGTAATTTTGCCATATTCGTTTACATTATAAATTCCATCGGGACAATGAGGATAAAAATAATTGTAATGCCCCTGATTGCCCTGTTGTTCTTTTACTATACTGTCTTTGTTGATAACAGCCCCCACAAGCTTCATATCCATTCGGTAATACGAAATAATATGGTTTTTGGTTTTTTCTGCTTCTTCAAACTTTGGTTTTCCGTTCCCGAATCGCTCTGCTTTCGGGATTTCGCTTTGCTCAACTTCTGTTCCCATATCGCTCTGCTCTCGGGATTTCGCTTCGTTCAACCCCGAATTGCTTCGCTCTCGGGATTTCGCTTCGCTCAACTTCAAAAAAACGTAGCTGATGCCTTCGGTAGTTAAATAAATATCGCAATTGCCAAAATTGGCTTTAAACAGAACATTGTCGGCGGCTTTGCCTTCGGAGTTGGCAATTTGTCCTTTGTTTTCGATAAAATAGCGGGATTGTTTTTTCATCCATTGGCGAGCCTTGGCTTCATCTGAAGCAGTTGCTTTTTTATCTCCGGCTATCAGTATAATGGAATACAGATTGATAATCAGAAATAACAATGTTTTTATGGATGTTTTCATTTATTAAATATTCTATTACAAAAATACAAATTTTTATAAATCAAAACCTAACAGCTTTCAATAAGCTGTTAGGTTTAGGATTATATTTATTGTTAATGCCCTACGGGCAATATTTTTGTTTTGTTATTCATTGTTTTTATTGACATTTATGCCCTACGGGCAATTTTTTTTTGTTTGCTTCTATGTTTTTTGCCCGTAGGGCATTTATATCCATAGAAAAGCATAACGTAATAATTAATAATTGTCCGTAGGACATATACATTTTTGATTTTAAATTAATGCCCTAGGGACAATATATTTGTTTTTGTGATCATTGTTTTTTATTGGTATTGATGCCCTAGAGGCAATTTTTTTTGTTTGCTTCTATGTTTTTTGCCCGTAGGGCATTTATATCCTTAGAAAAGCATAACGTAATAATTATTAATTGTCCGTAGGACATAAACCTCTCAAATCTGTAATTATTAATTCATATTCTTATATTTACATTTTTTGCTTAAAAAAACCCGTCGGGTGCATGGCACCCAACGGGTTAAAGGCTTGTTTATGCTCTTTGCATTTCGAAGTTGGCTATTGTTTCGTCGCCGGCTACTACTTTTTGGTCTTTTAGCTGGGCGGTTTGATAATCCAGTATAGTAACTTCTACGGTGTAGGTTCCGGCGGGCAGGCTGTCGAAAAGATATTCGCCATCGCTGTCGGTTTCGGTTTGGTAGCCTGTACCTGTTAGCTTAACGGTGGCGCCTGCTATAGGCATTTCTTCAGTTTTGTCGGTAACCATACCGCTAAGGATACCAGCTTCTTCTTCAGTTACTTCGCCGTTGCTCTTTTTGGCATGGCGTTTAGGCATGCTGTTGCGGGCTTCCAGATAAAGTTGATAATCTGCCGGATTACTATACTGAAATATCACCATTACTTTATCTAAATTATTAACAATATGATCTTTAAGCTCTTTTATTTTCAGTTGTAAATTGTTGCTGTAAACTTTACGTTGTTTTACATCTTTTTTATTGAGCTGGGTACTTGCCGCATAAGCGTCAATAAAAATTGTCAATTGCTCAATCATAGCATGAGTTACACCGTAATCAACCAGATTGGCTTCTACTGCGGTTGCCTCTGTGACTACATTTCTGCATAATTCTATAACTTCCTCATCTCTGCTTAGTTGATAATGAGATAAAGGAAAATTAACTGCTTTTTTCAAAACTTCATTATTTGCCGAAAAAGCATAAGCTGCCGTAATTTGTCCGATTTGAGCAGCTAATTCATTTATTTGCTTACGCAGATTTTTTTTATTGATGGTTTGGCCACCAATGGCTTTACTTTGGTTTTCCGACAGTTCAAGTATTGCTTCTTTTAAAGCAATTAATTTGACAAATCCTTCTTTTACAGCAACTATGCTACCGAAAATGCTTTGTTTTTCTATCCAAACATTTTCTGCAAGTTTTACCATTCCGATAAAATCCTCTGTTCTGTTTTCCATAAATTAATGATATTAAAATTGTTATTAGATAAAATTATTGAAATTATTCCTTTTATTAACGTTATGTTATTTCGTTTTATTGTTTTATTACACCAAATTTGCATTATTATCGGGCAAATTTACATTATACTCCGCCAAGTCCTCATTAAATATCACCAAGTGCTGATTAAGCTCCGCCAAGTGTCCATTAAACTCCACCAAATGTCCGTTAAACATCACTAAGTGCTAATTATACTTTGCCAAGTGTCCGTTAAACATCACCAAGTATCTATTAAAATCAGCCAAGTGTCCGTTAAACATCACCAAGTGATCATTAAACTCCGCCAAATGTATTGCGTACAAAAGAATTACCCTGTCTCGTCCTAAAAAAAGTTGACATTTATTTCATTTTTTCATACTATCTTAGGACAAGACAGTCTTCCGTCTTAATTATCAAAAACTAAATACTTGCTTGTGCTTACATTTTTAAATCAAAATCTACATCATCAAAAAAAATCATAAAAAAACAATATCCGATTTTTTATTAAATATATTTTTCTAACTTTGCTATCAATAAAATAATGTAATAATTTAAAACATATTATAAAATGGGAAAAGAAATTTTAAATCTGGAGCCTAAAGCTTTATGGAAACATTTTTATAGCTTAACTCAAATACCACGCCCTTCAAAACATGAAGAAGCTTGTATTGCGTTTATGAAAAAATTTGGCGAAGACCTTGGTCTGGAAACTGTTGTTGACCCTGTGGGCAACGTAATTATCCGTAAACCTGCCACTGCTGGTATGGAAAACCGTAAAGGTATCGTTTTACAAGGACACCTGGATATGGTTCCTCAGAAAAACAGCGATAAAGCACATGATTTTGTAAAAGATCCGATAGAAACCGTAATTGATGGCGAATGGGTTAGAGCTAACGGAACTACCTTAGGTGCTGATAATGGCATGGGAGTAGCTGCTGCAATGGCTGTACTTGAAGCTACAGATTTACAACACGGCATGGTAGAAGCTTTATTTACCATTGATGAAGAAACAGGAATGACAGGTGCTTTTGGTCTTCAACCCGGCTACCTCAAAGGTGATATTCTGATGAACTTAGATTCTGAAGATGAAGGCGAACTTTATATAGGTTGTGCCGGTGGAACCAATGCCAATGTTAGCTTTAAATATAATGAAGTAAGTGTTCCGGCAGGATATATTGCCTGCAAACTGAATATTACAGGTTTAAAAGGCGGACACTCAGGTGTTGATATTCACTTAGGCAGAGGCAATGCCAACAAAATAATGAACCGTTTTTTAAAAGAAACAGCCAATGAATTTGCATTAATGTTGGCAACTTTAAATGGTGGAAGTTTACGCAATGCCATTCCAAGAGAATCGTTTGCAGTAGTTTGTATTCCAGCTGCTAAGAAAGATGCTTTTATGGCTAAATTAGCTGAGTTTGAAGCAATCGTAAGAAAAGAATTATCAGCAGTAGAACCAGACCTGAAAATGGAAGCAGTTGCAGCTGAAATGCCTGCAAAAGTTATGGATGCCAAAGCACAAAAAACTTTTACAGATGCAATATATGCATGTCCGAATGGCGTAGTACGTATGAGCAACGAAATGGAAGGCTTGGTTGAAACATCAAATAATCTGGCTATTATAGAAGTTAAAGCTGGTGTAGCAACAGCGCTTTGTTTATTACGCAGCTCTGTAGATTCAGCCAAAGCTGATTTAGAAAGTCAGATAGAATCTGTTTTCCACTTAGCTAATGCCGAAATTACTTTCGACGGGCAATATCCTGGTTGGAAACCAAATCCAAAATCACCAATTTTGGAAAAAATGTTGGATATCTACAATAACAAATTTGGTAAAATACCAAAAATTTATGCAATACATGCAGGTTTGGAATGCGGTTTATTAGGTGGAGTTTATCCTAACTGGGATATGATTTCATTTGGACCTACCATCCGTTTCCCACATTCTCCGGATGAAAAAGTAAATATCGAAAGTGTAAATAAATTCTGGGAATTTTTGGTTGAAACATTAAAAAATGTTCCAGCTAAATAAGCTACAATAGCGAATTTATTTCTACAATAAACTTAACCCTAAGGGTGCTATGCACCCTTAGGGTTTTTTGTAATATATTTATTTAAATGCTTTAGTTCTGTTTAAAAACAATGTGGAAAATGTATATTGCAACAAAACAGTCCGTAGGACTGAATTCTCATAACCCCCAATATTATTGGGGGTTATGTATATTAAACTCTTCGAGTTAATCTTAAATTTACTCATAAATTTCCACAAAAACATAAAACAGAACCATTTTAAATTAACAATATAAATATTTATGCTTAATTTGCTTTCTGAAAAAATTAAAAAACCCTTAGGGTTAATTCAAAA
>JAHEYQ010000093.1 GCA_023251515.1 Bacteroidales bacterium | reverse complement strand
TGTTTATATTTGGGGTGGGGGTCAGAAAGCGGCTTCGCCGCTTTCTGACCCCCACCCCAACAAAAATACACTTAATAACATGTCATTCAGAGCGAAGCGATGAATCTACATATTTTTGTCGAACACTAGTAATTATCTATATAAGCAGTAAGAAACGATCAGGCTAGCGGTTAGGTATTTAAAACCAAATAAGTCAACAAGCAAATAAAATTTTCATACCCTTACCGAAAATTGTATATTTGTAGCTTAAATTAAACATATTAAAATGAGAAAATTACTTATTTCTTTCGTATTGTTATGCGTATTTGGTTTCACAAATGCTCAAAATCTTTATATCAAAACATTTGGCAATATTACAGATAAAGCAGTAATTTATCTGCATGGAGGACCAGGTTATAATTGCGTAAACTTTGAAGCAACTACAGCCCAAAAGCTTGCCAATAATGGTTTCTTTGTAATTGTTTACGACCGCCGTGGTGAAGGGAGAAGTATTGACAAAAATGCAGAATATAGTTTCAAAGAAACTTTCGACGACTTAAATTCAATTATCAGTAAATATAATATTGGAAAAACTATTTTAATTGGACATAGTTTTGGAGGCATTGTAGCTACATTATTTACAGAACTTTATCCTGAAAAAATTGAATCTGTAATATTGGTAGGTGCTCCTGTTTCGCTGCAAGAATCATTTAAACATATTATTTTCAAATCAAAAGAGATATATCAATCGAAAAACGACAAAGTAAATTTAAATTACTTAAGTATTTTGGAAACAATGGATACCACAAGTTTAGATTATAGTTCTTACTGTTTTAGACATGCTATGCAAAATGGATTTTATACTCCCAAAAACCGGACAAGCGAAGCTAAAGATATTTACGCTTTGTTTAAAACAGATACTTTATTACGGAAATATGCAAGCAAAATGACGATAGATGCACCCAAAGGTTTTTGGTTAAACGAAAATTACACTACCCTTAATCTAAAACCTAATATTGAAAGATTGCTATTGAAAAACATAAAAATATATGGAATGTACGGAAAAGAAGATGGACTTTATTCCGAAAAGCAAATTAAAGATTTGCAAAATCTGATAGGAAAAAAACATCTGGTTTATTATGAAAATTGTTCGCATAATGTATTTATTGACCAGCAAAATAAGTTTATTGAATACATGACAAACTCAATAAATAAGTAACTGATTAATTGAGTAACTGATTAACTCAATAACTCAATAACTCAATAACTCAATAACCAATAACTAAATAACGTAATAACCATTTACCAATAACCCAACAGGCAAATAAAATTTTCATACTCTCTCCGAAAATTGTATATTTGTAAAGTTTTACAAACAATAAGTAATGGATCACAGAAAAGAAATCGTTATATGTTTGGGAAGTTCCTGTTTTGCACGCGGAAACAAACAAACAGTTAAGGTAATTCAGGATTATCTGAAAAACAATAATCTCGAAAAGGATGTATATTACCATGGCAATCATTGTTTTGGTAAATGCGACAAAGGTCCGTTTGTAAAAATTGGCGACGTGATTTACGAAAATGTAAACACCGAAAACATTATCGAAACGCTTGACAAGATATTTAAGCGTAAGAAATAAACAGAATACCGATCAAAGACAATCAAACTTATGAGTGTTCCGCTAATCGAAATAACAAAAGAGAAATGCACAGTATGTTATGCCTGTGTAAGAGCCTGTCCGGTAAATGCCATACAGGTAAAACAAAATCAGGATTATCCCGAAGTTAATAACGACTGGTGTATTGGCTGCGGAGGTTGTCTGAATGTATGTTCACCCAAGGCAATCAGCTATCGCGATTCAAAAGAAAATGTAAAAGATATACTGAAATCCGATTCGAAAGTGGCTGCAATTGTTGGTCCGAGCATTTCGGGCGAATTCGATGATATTACCGATTATCGGAAATTTGTTCAGATGATCCGACATCTGGGTTTTGATTATGTAAATGAAGTTTCGTTTGGTGTTGATATTATTGCAAAAGAATACAATAAACTATTCAGTAATTATAAAGGCAAACATTATATAACCTCAATCTGTCCGCCTATTGTGTCGCTTATCGAAAAATTTCATCCCGATCTGGTTGATAATCTGGCTCCCTTAACTTCACCTATGATAGCCACTGCCAAAGTGGTTCATCAGATTTATGGCGATGATATTAAAATTGTATTTATCGGACCTTGTATTGCTGCAAAAAGCGATATTAAAGCCAATAAAAGCTGGTCGGAAGTGGATGAAGTACTTACTTTTGTTGAATTGCGGCAATTGTTTGAAGAGTTTAGTATTAAAGAAAATAATCTGGAGTTTTCCGATTTCGATCCGCCCTTGGGTTATAAAGGTTCGCTTTTCCCGATAAGCAACGGCATATTGCAAGCAGGCGATATCGACGAAAGTCTCCTGACCGGAAATGTTACCACTGCCGAAGGAAAATCAAATATTCTGGCAGCTGTAAATCAGTTCGCAAACAGCATCGATTTTATTAAAAAGCATTTCAATCTGTTTTATTGTGAAGGTTGTTTGATGGGACCCGGTACTTCAAGGGGAGGTAAGAAATTTATTAGACGCACCTTAGTTACCGAATATGCCAACAAACGTTTACATGATTTTAATCTGGAAGAATGGCAGCAAAGTATTGATATGTTCGATAGTTTTGAACATAACCGGGGTTTTGAAGCTAATGACCAGCGTTTGCCCGAGCCTTCGGATGAAGAAATACAGGAAGTATTAAAAGTTATCGGAAAAGCTGATTATGATGACAATGTAGGTTGCGAAGCCTGTGGTTACAAATCATGTAAAGATTTTGCCTATTCTGTTTCAAAAGGATTGGCAAAACCCGATATGTGTATTACTTTCTCCCTGAAAAACAAACAGGAATACATCAAAGCTTTGAAGAAAAGCAACGATGATCTGGCCAAAATTCAGAATCAGCTTAAGCTATCGGAAAAAACAGCCCGTGCAGAACAACAAAAAGCATTAGAAGCTTCGGAAACCATCACCACTATGATGCAGAAACTTAATGCCGGAGTGTTGATCGTAAATGAAAAGCTGAAAATTGTACAATCGAACGAAAGTTTTATCAATATACTTGGCGACGAAGCCCGCGAAATAAACGAAATTATTCCCGGTTTGGTTGGTGCCGATTTAAAGACTCTTTTGCCGGTACAGTTTTATAAAATGTTTTCTTACGTATTAACAAACAATGATGATGTACTCAATCGGGATGTGCATTTTGGCGAAGGTTTGCTGAATGTTTCCATTTTTACCATCCGAAAAGATAAAATTGTAGGTGCCATCGTTCGCGATATGTTTTCGCCGGAAGTACGTAGTGAGGAAGTAATTAACAGAGTAAATGATGTAATTGACGAAAACCTTTCGCTGGTGCAGCAAATCGGGTTTATATTAGGTGAAGGAGCTGCCAAAACCGAAAAGATGTTGAATTCTATTATTGAATCCTACAAAACCAAGAAAAAATAAAACGGATGGACGGAAAGTTTCATATAGAAGTTAATTGTCAGCAGAAAAACCATGATGGCGAACGTATTTGCGGAGATGTTTTTATTTCGCGAAAGCTGAAAGAAGAAAACCGTATTGTGGTGGTATTGTCAGACGGAATGGGACATGGCGTTAAAGCCAATATACTGGCTACTTTAACTGCAACAATGGCTGTAAATTTTACCGAAGAGCATAAGGATGTAAGCAAAATTGCCGAAATTATTATGAATACTTTACCTGTTTGCAGCGAACGAAAAATAAGCTATTCTACCTTTACTATTCTTGATATTGATGCCGATGGCGAAGTAAGAATATTGGAATACGACAATCCGCAATGTGTTATTTTAAGAGGAGCTGAAGTATTTACGCCCGAATGGACCTGTGTATATCTAAATACTGCAAAAAACGCAAACAAAGAATTATTAACCTGTACTTTCAAACCCCGCAAAGAAGACCGTATTGTATTTACTTCCGATGGAGTTACCCAATCCGGCCTGGGTTCGGGTAAGCATCTGTTTGGATGGGGCCGCGATAATTTTCAGGAATATATTCATGATCTGGTAAAAAACGACCGATATATTTCTGCTCAGCGTTTGGCTGCCAAAGTAGTTAATATGGCAAACATAAACGACAATTACCAATCTAAAGATGATACCAGTTGTGCAGTAGTATATTTCCGCGAACCCCGCAAGATGTTGATTTGTACAGGACCGCCTTACGAAGAAAACAAAGATAAAGAATATGGTGATATTGTAAGAAACTTTAATGGAATAAAAGTATTGTGTGGCGCAACCACCAGCGATATTATTTCGAGAGAACTGGGCAAAGAAATAACCGATAGTTTTGAATTTAATGATCCCGACCTCCCTCCTGTTTCGTTTATGGATGGCGTTGATTTAATTACCGAAGGCATACTAACATTAAGTAAAGTTTCGGAAATATTGCGTACACATTCAAACCAGACCAAACTTGGCAAAGGACCTGCCGATTTAATTGTTAAGTATCTGCTCGACAGCGATGAAATCCATTTGTTGGTGGGTACAAGGATAAATATAGCACATCAGGATCCGAGTTTGCCGGTAGAGCTCGAAATCAGACGAACCGTTGTTAGACGAATAGCCCGCTTGCTCGAAGATAAGTTTCTGAAAGAAGTGGAGATGAGTTTTATTTAAAAGTCGGAAGACCGAAGACCGAAGACCGAAGACCGAAGACCGAAGGCGGAAGTTGAGCGAAGACGAAGTGTAATTGGTGATTTTGCTGCTAAGCCGAATTTGCAATTCAATTTGCAAAAATTATGATAAGGGGCTTTCTATTACTTTAAGGGGTTTTCTATTAAAACATTTTGTTTGTAAAAAAAAGATACGCATCTCTTGATGAAAAGATACGCATCTTTTGATGAAAAGATACGCATCTTTTATAGGATAGCTCCGCATCTTTTTTATACATTACCTTATTTTAGTAAACAAATAGCTAAAGTTGTTATAGTTATGTGGTAACCCAATATGCATTATTTGTCTTTTATTGAAGATAATTAAATAGTCATCTTGTGATATGCAGATTTATTTATTAACTTTTCTGCTCATAAAATCACCTTTAATTCCTTTGATAAAGAAATCTCCTTTATCGTAAACCATTTGCCCTTTGCTAAAAACCATTTCGGCACTACCTTTAAGTGTAAAGCCTTCGTAAATATTGCTGTCGCAGCGTTGTTGCTGATTTTCTGTAGTTATACAGCTTTCGGTTTCGGGATTCCAAATAACAATATCAGCATCATAGCAGCTGGCTATTTTCCCTTTATTGGATAATCCGAAGATTTCGGCTGCATTGGCTGAAGAGAGTGCAACCCATTGTTCTTTGCTTATTTTTCCGCTTAATACACCATAAGTATAAAGCAGCGACAAGCGATATTCTATGCTTCCGGCTCCGTTCGGAATTCGCATAAAATTATCTTTACCGGCATCTTTTTGTCCAATCAGATTAAACGGACAATGATCGGTACCAATGGTTTTTATGCAATTGTCCGATAATTTTTTCCAAAGTATTTTATTGTCATCAACCGAACGTAATGGTGGGCTGATAACATATTTTGCCGTATCAAAGTTGTCGTTATCGTAAACGCTTTCATTAAGCAAAAGGTAATGCGGACAAGTTTCTGCAATTACATTAGGTAAATTGTATTCTTTAATTTTTTGCATCGACAGGGCTGCCGAAATATGAACCAGATAGGTTTTGCATTGAGTTATGGAAGCCATCTGTAGTACTTTTTCCACAGCTTCGGCTTCTACAATAGCCGGACGCGATTGTGCATGAAATCGGGGAGAGGTTTTACCCTCTTTTATCAGCTGCTTTTGCAATTCGAGAACTTTATCACCATCCTCGCAGTGCACAGTAATCATTCCATTGTATTTTGCAACGGCTTTCATCGCTTCAAAAAGCTCATCATATGAAATGCCGATACTGCCTTTGTATGCCAGATAAGTTTTGAAAGAAGTAATTCCTTCTTTTTCTATACATTGTTTAATTTCAGCCTCAAGAGAAGGATCCCACCAGGTAATTCCCATATGAAAGCTATAATCAGCCAGTGAATTTTCGGCAACCGCTTTTCGTTCGTTTAAAGCTTTTATTAATGATTCACCTTTTGATGGCGTAACAAAATCGATAAACGAAGTAGTGCCCCCAGCAAAAGCGGCTTTGCTGCCGGTATAGAAATCGTCAGATGAATTACCGGCCGGAGTGGGCAAATCAAGATGAACATGAGGATCGATCCCTCCGGGTATAATAAATTTACCGCTGGCATCAATCACTGTTGCCGACAAAGGTTTGGGGATATTTTGTCCGATAAGGGCAATACTTTTATTTTTAATCAATACATCAGCCACAAAAGAAGCCGTTGAGTTAATTATAGTTCCGTTTTTTATCAGTATAAAACTCATGGTGTTTTTTATTTTGTTCAAAATTAAGAAAAAAAAGAAGAAATTGTTTGAAATGTGAAAATTTTTAATAATTTTACAGCTTGAAATTTTAGGAATATTTAACATGATTATTTATGTTGAAAAATATCAGATATTAATCTATTAATTTGTATTTATAATTGAATGTTTTTTAAATTAAATATAATTATTAAAAGGCTCTTGGAATGAGCCAAAACTATAAAATTTAACACAATGAAACGAGCCATGAGATAATTTTCATACACAGAAGGATGTTTATTGGCGAGTTCCAAATGTACAAATAAATAAAAAAATAAACATATGAAACATTCATGACAAAGTAAATTTGACACACAGGCGGATGATTATTAGAGAAAATTCGGAACTTTGCGAAAAAAACAATGGAAAATAAGGAATATATAGCATTTGAGCAACAAAT
>JAHEYQ010000061.1 GCA_023251515.1 Bacteroidales bacterium | reverse complement strand
TGATACATCGGTGGTTGGCATTTTGAGGTTGAGAAAAATCTTACAAAGGATTAGCGGTATAAAACGGTTTTTTGGGTTTTATGTTTGGTTTTTGTATTGTTCTTCATGGTTTTAATGGTTTAAAATTTTTACAAAATGTTAATTGAAGCCACAAATTTATAAAAATATTTTGCATTGTGTTAGCAAAAATGTGAAAATTTAACAAAAAAAATATCCGACATCAATTATTATGAAATCACTAGTGTCCGATAAAAATATATAGATTCATCGCTTCGCTCTGAATGACATGTCATTAAGTGTATTTTTGTTGGGGTGGGGGTCAGAAAGCGGCTTCGCCGCTTTCATACCCCACTTTAAATCATAAATTACTGATTGTCATTCTGAGCGAAGTGAAGAATCTCAATAAAATTTCTGTTTTAGAAGTTTATCGGACAAAAGTGATATGAAATATAGAAAGTAGCTTTACTTTTAGTATCTTTACAAAAAATCGTAAATTTGCAATTAGCAAACAAACCTTTTCTTAATAAATGAGTCTTTATAAAGTAGAAATGAATCTTTTTAATAATTGAGAAATGAATAAACTAATCTGTTTGATTTTTATATTAAGTTTTGCATTTGCTGATGCACAAAACACGGTTCCTGCCGATGACGAAGCCATCGTAAAAATAAAAGTTACCACCATGGATGGCAAAGCCCGCCCCAACGACGAAATTATTTTTGTAAGCAGCAAAACCGGCAAATCGGTTACAAGCATCAGCAACAAAGAAGGCAAATCGACCATCGTACTGAAAAAAGCCGATAAATACGAAGTCTTCTACAATAATCTGAACGAAAAAGAAAAAGTACAGGAATTTGAAATTCCCGACAGCAAAGGCAAATACAGCATCAATCTGAGCCTTAAATACGATCCGCCACGTACCATCACCCTCAAAAATGTGTTTTTCGATAGCGGAAAAGCCGTCTTACAAAAACAAAGTTATACTGCCCTCAACGAATTATACGAAGCCCTTAAAATGAAACCTACAATGGTAATCGAAATTGCAGGTCATACCGATAATGTGGGGAACCAGGCAGCCAATCAGCTACTTTCCGAACAACGTGCCGTTAGCGTCAGAGCTTATCTTATCCGCAAAGGTATTGAAGGTAGTCGAATTCAGGCAAAAGGTTATGGCGATACCCAGCCCGTAGAATATAACGATACAAGCGAAGGTCGCCAGCAAAACCGCCGCACCGAAGTAAGAATTATAAGTGAATAAAAAGACAACTAATTTTGATATTTAACCACCACTTTTTGTTTCCATCTGCCTGTTAAATAATAAATATAAGAAAAGCTCATCCCGATTGCCCAGCCAATGGGTATAGCCCACCATATTCCGACAACACCTATGCGGGGTGCCAGAAAATAAGCCAGCGGAATACGTACCACCCACAGTGCAAACAAAGTTATAAACATCGGTATCAGCGTATCGCCTGCTCCGCGCATTACTCCGCCTATCACAAACATGGTAGAAAAAACAACATAAAACGAACTTACAATTACCAGATACTGATAACCTACTTCAATAACATTTACATCTGTTGTAAACATTGCCATAATATATCTTCCGAAAATCACATTGAGCAACGTAACCGCAACCGACACCACCGAAGTCATCATAAAAGTAGCTTTCAAACCATTTTTTACCCTTTCAGGCTTATTGGCACCTAAGTTTTGCCCAACAAATGCTGATAAAGCACCGCCAAAATTCATAGCCGGCAACGAAGCCAGCGAATCGAGTCTGCTTGCAGCACTATAAGCTGCAATTACATCAGTTCCGTGCTTGTTTACAATGCCATACAAAGCTACCATCCCAAATGCCACAAAGGTTTGTTGCAAACCCGTTGGTATGCCTATTTTAATGCTTTTCTTAAAAATTTCTTTATCAAAACTAAGTTTCCTGATATATAATTTTACCAGATCGTTCTTGCGGTTCAGATGAAAAATCATAGTAAGAAAAGCACCAGCCTGCGAAATTACAGTTCCCAAAGCAGCACCTTCCACGCCCATTTTAAATACCACAATAAATAATAAATCCAGAATAATATTTACCACATTGGCAATAACCAGATAATAAAGCGGCGTTTTCGAATCGCCCAATCCCCGCAATGCGGCACTGGTTCCATTAAAACCAAACAAAAAAACAGCACCCGACAAATAAACATTCAAATATATTTTGGCCTGAGGAATTACTTCTTCCGGCAAACCAGTAAATCGCAATATCGTTTCGCTGAAAATAATGCCTAAAATACTAATAAATATCGACGCAATAAACAGGAAAATATACATGGTATCGATGGCTTTTCGCACTTTAACCAAATCTTTGGCCCCAAAATACTGAGCAATAATAATGGTTGATCCGGTTGCAATTCCGATAATCATCGAGATAAGAGCAAAAATAATAGGAAAGGAAGCTCCGATAGCTGCCAGAGCTGTTTTGCCCAAAACATGGCCAACTATTATACTGTTTACAATGCTGTACAATTGCTGAAAAACATTACCCAGCAACATAGGCATTGCAAACCTGAAGATTAAACCTCTTTCATTCCCGATAGTAAGATCAGCCATTAAATATGATTTTTATGCAAAATTAAGATTTTAAACTCAAATTCAAGGCCTTTTGTTCATTTAATATTTGTCAACAGCTAAGTTGATTTTAATATAAAAAAACAAGCTTTAGCGATAGCATCACTTTGAGTGAGACTATCGCTTTTTCAAATTTCTCATTTAACTGATTTTCCCTATCTTTGCAAAAATTTTATATTTTATGAGTTTAGAATTGAGTGAACAAGAGTTATTCCGCAGAAAATCATTGGAAGAACTCCAGAATGCAGGTATCAATCCATATCCTGCCGAATTATTTGAAATAAATGCAAAAACAACAGAAATATTAGATAAATATCCAACTGACAATACACTTTTTCAGGAAGTTAGTATAGCTGGTCGTATCATGAGCCGCCGCATTATGGGAGCTGCTTCCTTTGTGGAATTGCAGGATAGCGTTGGCAGAATTCAATTATACATTAAACGCGATGATATCTGCAAAGGTGAAGACACTTCATTTTATAACAATGTCTTCAAAAAAATGATGGATATCGGTGATATCATTGGAGTTAAAGGTTATGTTTTTACTACCCAGATGGGCGAAATAAGCATTCATGTTACCGATTTGAAAATGTTGAGTAAATCACTGAAACCTTTACCAATTGTAAAAGAAAAAGATGGTGTGGTTTATGATGCTTTCAGCGATCCTGAACAACGCTACCGCCAGCGGTATGTGGATTTAATCGTAAATGAAGGTGTTAAAGAAACTTTTATCAAACGCACCAAAGTGATACAATCCATGCGTGAATTTTTCAATGCTCAGGGTTATCTGGAGGTAGAAACTCCAATTTTACAGGCAATACCAGGTGGTGCTGCTGCCCGTCCGTTTATTACCCATCACAATGCATTGAACATTCCGCTTTACCTGAGAGTTGCCAATGAATTATATCTGAAAAGATTGATTGTGGGTGGTTTTGATGGCGTTTATGAATTTGCCAAAGATTTTCGTAACGAAGGTATGGATCGCACTCATAATCCTGAATTTACCGTAATGGAAATTTATGTAGCCTACAAAGACTACTTATGGATGATGGATTTTACCGAAAAAATGATAGAAAAAGTGGCTCTCGATTTACATGGAAAAACTCAGGTGAAATTCGGTGAAAACGAAATTGAATTTAAAGCACCTTTCCGCAGAGTTACCATGACAGACGCCATTAAAGAACATACCGGATTTGATATTTCAGAAATGAATGAAGATCAGATTCGTGAAGTTTGTACAAAACTGCATATCGAAACTGATCCTACGATGGGAAAAGGCAAAATGATTGATGAGATTTTCGGTGAAAAATGCGAACACAATTACATACAACCAACCTTCATTATTGATTATCCGGTCGAAATGTCACCACTTTGCAAAAAGCACCGCAATAATCCTGAACTTACTGAGCGTTTTGAACTTTTCGTAAATGGTAAAGAACTGGCAAATGCTTATACTGAATTGAACGATCCAATTGACCAGCGTGAACGTTTTCAGGATCAGTTGAAACTTTCCGAAAAAGGAGATGATGAAGCGATGTTTATCGATCAGGATTTCTTACGTGCATTAGAATATGGCATGCCGCCAACATCTGGTATGGGTATCGGAATCGACCGTTTGGTAATGTTTATGACCAATTCAAACTCCATTCAGGATGTACTTTTCTTCCCGCAAATGCGCCCCGAAAAGAAAGCAGTTCAATCAACTGATGAGGAATTTGCAGCTATCGGTGTACCGGAACATTGGATTCAGCATATCAGAAAAGCAGGCTTTAATACATTGGCAGCATTAAAAGAAGCCAATATCAATAAGTTATTCAACGACTTAAATGGTTTTCGTAAGAAAAACAAACTGGATATTCCGGCTATGAATTTAGCAGAATTGACTGATTGGATTTCGAAAATTTAAATGCAAGAATTCCTCGGTGAAACTCTGTGGCTACTCTGTGAACCTCCGTGTAACAAGTTTTTAATTACACAGAGAATAAGGAGAAGACACAGAGTTACACCGAGAAAAAATATAGCTGTAATGCCAATTTTAAAACAAACTTTATCTAAATCTTTGCGGCTCTCTGCGAAACCCTTTGCGTTCTTTGCGGTTAAATTTTTTATTTTTCTATTTATTTTTTCTCTTAATGCCAAAAGTCAGGAAACTTCAAAACACTTCTTCTCAGAAAAAGGATTTAAAATCGGCATAAGTACATATAGCATCGAACTTCCCCAAGGACAGAATTATAAACCACTTTTACTGATGGGCAATTTTGGCTGGGAGCTTAATAAAAAAGAGAAAAAAGGGAAATGGTGGATCATGTTTGAACCTCAGTTTAATCCTGTTTTTTTAGATTCAAAACTTAAAGAACTGGAATTTGGTATTAACGTGGCTTTCAGATATAAATATAAAATCGGAGCAAATTCATTTTTATACAGCCAGTTAGGTTCCGGGCCTCATTTCATAACAATACCAACAGATAGACAGGCTCATGGATTTATATTTTCTGATAATCTGGCGATAGGCTTAAGCAATAAATTATTTGCTAACTGGATGCTGGAAACAGAATTCCGAATTCGTCATATTTCAAATGCCAATGTTATGAAACCCAATCGTGGCATGAATAATATGTTTATAATGATTGGATTAAGCAAAAAGATAAACTAATGATAAAAAAGCATATCAATTATTCAATAAGCCAGTTTTACCGAATCAAATTCAAATTTGTAAGGTTTCTGTTTGTGGGTGCTTTAAACACTTTGTTTTCGTTGACAATTTATTGGATTCTGGTGTATTTTGGTGTTCATTATTCTTTGGCAGTTTTTATTTCCAATATGTTAGGTGTCATTTTTAATTATAAAACTACCGGCAAACTGGTTTTTGAGAGCGACAGCAATAAGTTGATTTTAAAATTTTTTGCAGTATATTTGCTTATTTATTTGTTGAGTGTTGTTGGATTAAAATTACTTTTTCTGATAGATGTTGACAAATATTGGGGAGCAGTAATTATTGCTGCACCAATGGCAGTTATCTCATTTTTCTTAAATAAAAAATTTGTATTTAATAAACAATAATAAACTCACAAGTAAAAAGAATAACAATAATTTTTTTTCTTTTTAAAAGGATACATTAATTTATAGAAATTAAACATGTTAAAAAACAACAAAATAAAAGTAATAGGTACAGAAATTTCTATCTTAAGCGATAATAATCTGGATTATATATCTCTCACAGATATGCTGAAAGCCAAAGATGGAGACTTTTTTATTTCTGATTGGTTACGAAACAGAAATACTGTTGAATTTCTTGGAATTTGGGAATCTGTTTATAATCCTGATTTTAATTATGGCGAATTTGCCATAATTAAAAGTCAAGCTGGTTTAAACAGCTACAAAATTAGTGTTAAAGAATGGGTTGAGAAAACTAAAGCGATAGGGATAAAAGCAACTACTGGCAGATATGGTGGCACTTATGCTCATGCTGATATTGCATTTGAGTTTGGAATGTGGATTTCAGCTGAGTTTAAAATATATCTAATTAAAGAGTTTAAAAGGCTAAAAGAAGATGAAACAAATCGGCTACAACTTGACTGGAACTTACAGCGTACTCTTTCAAAAATTAATTACCATATCCATACAGATGCTATTAAAGAAAATCTTATCCCTACTGAACTTAATAAACAACAAATCAACTTTGTATATGCATCAGAAGCTGATTTACTAAATGTAGCTTTATTTGGCAAAACAGCGATGCAATGGCGAAAAGAGAATCCAGATATTAATGGAAATATGAGAGATATGGCATCAATAGAACAATTAGTTGTTTTATCTAATCTTGAAAGTATTAATGCGGTTCTGATTAGACAAGGAATTTCTCAAAGCAACCGACTTGTTCAATTAAACCTCATAGCAATTACCCAAATGAAGTCACTAATAAATAATCAACAATTCAAAAAAATAAAATAATATGATAAAAAAGTTATCAGAACTATATTACTATTTAATAGTCTTAGAATTGCTATAAAATTATCATTCAGTTTATTGAGTAATATGAAAAAGGACTGAAAACAATTAATTATCATCAAAAAATTTATAATGGAAACAAATAGCGAAGCATATAAGGAACATCTTGAAAATAAATACCTTCCGGGGCGTGATAAATATTTGCAATGGTTTTTCTATCCCAAAATTCTAAGACAATTCAATAATGGAGAAATCGTTGATTTGGGTTGCGGAACAGGTGAATTTCTGCAATTTTTAAAACTGAAAAACAGAGAGTTATCTGGTATAGACAATAATCCCTTTTTGGTAGAAAAATGTGTAAGCAAAGGTTTTGACGTTAAGCTTGATGATGTTACAAAACTGGAAAATATTAAACAAAATACAGAAAATGCATTAATTGACAATGTATTGGAACATCTGGATTTGAATCAGATAAATGATTTTTTTGCTGCTTTGAAACAAAAAATGGCAAAAAATGGAAATCTGGTTGTAATCGTTCCTGATAAAAAAGGATTTCAGCATGATCCTACACACAAAACCTTTGTCAACAGGCAAATAATTGAAGAAATGTGTTCAAAACATGGAATTAAACTGCAAAGGGTTTTTTCTCATCCCATAAATATCGGATTAGTAGGTAATTACTTCTATCTGAATATGCAGGTTTTTGTAATCAAATTCTAATTCTGTATGAGCAGTCAACCATTAATAAGTATTTGCATTCCAGCTTATAATGCTGAAAAGTTTATTAATGAAACTTTAGAAAGTATTTTAAATCAAACTTATCAGAATCTTGAAATTATCATAACTGATGATTGCTCAAAAGACCAAACTGTTTCAATAATTAATTCATTCAGCGATAAAAGGATAAAGTTTTATCAGAATGAAAAAAATCTTGGAGTTGAAGGAAACTGGAATAAAGCACTTCAACAGGCAACTGGTAAATATTGCAAAATGATGGGTGCTGATGATATTCTTTATTCTAATTGCATTAGTGAACAGCTAAACGTATTTGAAAATGCTGAAAATAAAGATGTTGTTCTGGTTACTTCTCATAAAAACGTTATCAATCAGGATGGCAAACTGATAATGACAAGAAAATTTCCCGGAAACGGTAAATATAAGGGTATTAAAGCTTTAAAGAAAAGTTTGCATAGAGGAACCAACGTAATCGGTGAACCGGTTGCCGGATTGTTCAGAAAAGAAATACTCGAAAAATCAGGCTATTATAACGGAGAAAATTTATATATGATTGATATGGATTTGTGGGGCAAAATTTTAAAACATGGTGATTTATATGTAGTTAACAAAGTTTTATATGCATTCCGTATTTCAACCAATTCGCTCAGTACAAATATTGGTTTTGCACAAGTCAAACTTTTTAATACTTTTGTAGATAAATTATTTGCCGACAAAGATTTTCAAATCAATGTTTTTGATAAATATCTGGCAAAAACTATGGCGCTGGCAATGGGTGTTGCCCGTAATTTAATATATTTGATATACTTTAGAAAAAAATAAATATGCTGATATCGGTAATTGTACCTTCCTATAACGAAGAAAAAGTAATTGCAGAAAGTTATAAGCGACTAGCGAATGTATTTATTAATAATAATTTGCCTGATTATGAACTGATTTTCGTAAATGACGGAAGTCGTGATAAAACCATGTATATTTTAAGGGAAATAGCCTCTAAAGATTCACATGTTAAATTGCTTACTTTTTCAAGAAATTTTGGTCATCAGGCTGCTGTAACTGCCGGATTAAGAGAATGTAAAGGCGATGTAGCAGTTATTATAGATGCCGATTTGCAGGATCCTCCGGAAGTTATAATTGATATGTTGGAAGTATTTGAAAAAGAAGACTGTAATGTGGTTTATGGCGTTCGCAACAAAAGAAAAGGTGAAAGTTATTTTAAACTTTTAACTGCCAAAATGTTCTATCGCTTACTCAATTCATTGTCAGACATTTCATTTCCGGTTGATACAGGAGATTTCCGGTTGATTGATCGCAAAGTAATTGATGCATTTAACAATCTGCACGAAAAAAACAAATATATCAGAGGCTTAATAAGTTGGTTAGGTTTTAAACAATGTCCGGTTTATTATAACCGTGAAGCCCGTTTTGCAGGAGAGACCAAATATCCATTCAGCAAAATGCTTAAATTTGCTTCCATCGGATTATTTTATTTTTCCAAAAAACCATTAAAATTAGCTACATCTGTTGGTTTTACAAGTATTTTTGCCGGTTTAATCATTGCCTTGTGGCTTCTTGTCAGTCAGTTAATGGGTTTAGGGCATACAGTAACAGGGTGGACTTCAACTATTATTATAATCATCTTTTTTGGTGGAGTACAATTATTAACCATTGGAGTATTAGGACAATACATAGGCAGTTTGTTTGATGAAGTAAAAAACCGTCCCGAATATATTATTGCAGAAAAAGTGAATTTCAACGAATAAATAAACATCTTTATGAAGAAAACTATTCAAATTCAAAATCCCAATATCAATAAAAAAGAGAAAGAAAAACCTGTTGCAAGCGGAAAAACGATTGCTGTATCATTTTCATTGATAGCAGCATTGCAAAATTTACCAACGCAATTTGGCTTTTTTGTTGAAACACTTAAAAAAATAAAACAGGAAAATTATTCAAAGTTTGAATTGGTTCTGATAAATAATGCTACTTCAAGTGATATTCTGCAAATCGTTGAAAATGATGAAATTTTCAAAGCATTCAGAAGCCAGAATTTACTAAAAATTGTAAGTTCAGAAAAAGAGATTGCAAAAACCCAGGCAATTACTTTGGGCATTGCTGAAGCTTCGAAAGAAAATGTTTTGGTATTTGATTATGAAAAATTAAATAATTCATTTAATATCAATGATTTATTTAATCAAAAGAAAGACTTAAGTGATAAAATCGGCGTTCCTGTTTTTCAACAAAAAGAAAAGCAAAAACCAAATCCTTTTAACTTTTCTATGTTATTGGGAAACAAACATTTGTTAGCTTATTTATTTCAAAATGTATGCAAAAACAGTAAAGATTACCGTTATACTATCAATTATCAGCTAAAACAAGCTGAAATTGAACGAGTTGATATTGATATTTTTCAAAACAATCCTTTTACTGAAATCAAAAAACCAGACTATTTTACTAAGCTATATAAAAACTGTGTAAATCGCATCAATTGGTATTTTATAATTCCTTTTAAAGAATTAAAAACCAAACCAGAAAAAGATTTTTTGCCAAAAAAGCTTAAGGAATCATCTGTTTTCAGAATGCTGTTTGCTGCAGTTGCTGTTATTACTTTTCTTGCTATGCCAATGATGGCTTATCATACCGGCAATTCAGGTGATGAGGATTTATATCAGTATCCTCAGGCAGTAAAAATTTACAATTACTATACCAGTTTCGGAGCTGATACTACCTACACAAATGCTGGAAATTCGAGCATGGAAGGAATGCGGGATTATGGTATGTCTTTCGATACATTAACTGTATTTTTCAATAAAATTTTTAATATTGAAAATGTTTTCGATTCACGCCATGCAATGAATGCATTAGTGGGTTGGTTGGTTTTTTTATTTTGTGGTTTAATAGCTTATAGAATAGCAAATTGGCGTGCTGCACTTATCACTTTTTTCTTGATGTTTTTCTCACCTCAGTTTTTGGGACAAACATTTAATAATCCGAAAGATGTGCCCTTTGCAATGGCTTATGTTTTTACTATTTATTATATAATCAGATTTTTGCAACAGTTTCCAAAAACTGATAAAAAAACCGTATTTTATCTGGCTTTGGGTATTGCCATGGCTATAAGTGTTCGTATCGGGGGTTTGTTGTTATTGGCTTATTTGGTAATGTTTGTTGGATTATACTTTTTATTTAGCAGTAAAGCTAAATCATTATTTTCTACAGAAAACATAGATAGATTTAAAAAATTGTCGATTTTTTCAATTATTATAGGAATAGCCGGATATTTTATGGGCTTATTATTGTGGCCTTACGCATTGCAGGCTCCTATAAGTAATCCGTTAAAATCTTTAACTTCAATGACAAATTTTGGAGCAAGTCTGCGTCAGATTTTCGAGGGAATTACGATTTGGTCTGACAAGGTTCCTTCGTATTACACATTGAAATACATAATGATAGCTTCTCCAATATCGGTAATTATCGGAGCAATTATTTATTTGTTCTTATTGAGGAAAAAAGATTTTCAGTTTTTCTGGGCATTTATGTTGTTTTTTGCTTTCGGTTTTCCAATTTTTTATATTGTATGGAAACATTCTAATGTTTATGGAGGCTGGAGACATGCATTGTTTACTTATCCAACTTTAGTAGTAGCTGCTGGTTTGGGTTTCAATAGCTTGATTGAGGTTTTTAAAAATAAATATCTTAAAATTGCAAGTGGTATTGCCGTTATGTTGCTTTCAATAAATCCAATTTTACATACAATCAAAAATCATCCTTATGAATATGTGTATTTCAATGAGTTGGCTGGTGGAGTGAAAGGAGCTTATGGAAATTATGAGTTGGATTATTATTTTCATAGTTTGCGCGAAGCATCAGAATGGGTTAAGCAAAATGCTGTAAAAGAAGCAAATAGCAGTGGAAAGAAAATAAAAGTCGGAGCTTGGTTAACTCCACCTGTTTCGTATTACCTCAGAAAAGATACTGCAAAATTTGAAGTCGCTTTTATTCGTTATTACGAGCGAGGAAATGCTGATTGGGATTATGCCATTTTTGTAAATACAGGTATCAATCCTGCTCAATTGAAGAATGGAACCTGGCCCCCTAAAAACACAGTTCATACCATAAATGTGGACGGAAAACCCATTTGCGCCATTCTGAAAAGGACTGATAAATCTGATTTATTGGGTTCACAGGCTTTGGAAAAAGGTGATTTTAATACTGCAATACCTCTTTTACAAAAAGCTGTAGAAATATTGCCAACCAACGAATCGGCATTGCAAAATCTGGCAGATGTTTTCATAAAGAAACAAAGTTTAGATTCTGCTATGATGTATATTGATCAATTACTGAAATTTGAACCTGAATTAGATAATGCATTAAATTTCAAGGCTTATATATATTTGGCAAAGAACGATGTAGAAAATTCATTACAAACTGCAAACCGGATTATCAAAAATAATTATAAATATTATTTTGCTTATTGGTGGGCTGCAAATGCTTTGATTCGCAAGAATGATGCATATGGTGCAATTAAAATGCTTGAGCAGCTCCTGCAACAAAATCAAGGATTTAAACCGGCATATCAAATGTTGGCTCAAATCTATCAGCAACAAGGAGATATGAATAGGGCTCAACATTATGCAGATATAGCCAATCAATTACAATAGAAGAAATAGTAAAAGCCTTTCCGATTTAAGTGAAAGGCTTTTTTTTGCTCATTTTTAATGCTAATTTTGCAGAAATTTATTTTTATGGATTATAAAGATATATGTTTAAAAGTAACAGATATTTGCAAAACTGTTGGTGTTTTTATTTATAACGAAAATAAAAAAATATCAGAAAAAAATATTGAAATCAAAGGTAAGCACGATTTTGTAACTTATGTGGATAAAGCATCTGAGCGAAAACTGGTAGATGCTTTGTCAGAAATTTTGCCCGAATCGGGTTTTATTGCCGAAGAAAATACTTCCGACAAAATAGGAGAAGAATTTAACTGGATTATTGATCCATTGGATGGTACAACTAATTTCATTCATTCAGTCCCACTTTATGCTATCAGCATTGCGCTGAAGCAAAAAGATGAAATTGTTTTGGGAGTAGTTTATGAAATCAACCTGAAAGAATGTTTTTATGCATGGAAAGATAGTGAGGCGTTTTTAAATGGACAACCTATTCATATTTCTGATAATAAAAGTATTAACGACAGTTTGATTGCAACAGGTTTCCCTTATTATGATTATAGCCGATTAGATAGTTATATGGAAATCTTCACATATTTATTGCAAAATTCAAGAGGTGTAAGAAGATTAGGTTCTGCTGCTGTTGATTTGGCTTATGTTGCATGTGGCAGATTTGAAGCATTTTATGAATATGGATTGCGACCTTGGGATGTTGCAGCAGGTGCATTTATTGCCCAACAGGCAGGTGGATTGAATTTTGATTTTGATGGTGGAACTAATTATATTTTTGGAAAAGAAATAATTAGTTCAAATCCATTTATCGCTCAGGAATTCTTATCTTTGTGTAAATCTAAATTCAAAGTTTAAATAAAACAAATGCAATCAAAGCTATTTTTATTATTTGTAATGATAATGCTTTCAGCTTCATTATCAGCAAATGACAGTATTCAGGAAAAACCGGATTTTATTTCAAAGGATAAGGTTTTGGTTTATACCTTTAAAATAATGGAAGAAATAGCTGAACCTGTTTGGCGAAAAACAAAAAAGGCTTTTGAAGAGGCAGAAAGTCTTCATGCTGACTTGATTATCATTCATTTGAATACTTTTGGCGGAGCATTAGATGCGGCAGATAAAATCAGAACTCGTATTCTGGAATCGAAAACACCTGTTTTTGTTTTTATTGATAATAATGCTGCTTCGGCAGGCGCTTTAATATCAATAGCTTGCGATCGTATTTATATGCGAAAGGGAGGAAGTATCGGAGCAGCAACTGTTGTAAATCAAACCGGAGAAGTTTTACCGGACAAATATCAATCTTATATGCGCTCATTGATGCGTTCTACAGCCGAATCAAATGGTAGGAATCCGAAAATTGCCGAGGCTATGGTTGATCCATCCATTTATATTGAAGGTATAATTGATTCTACTAAAGTATTGACATTTACTACTTCCGAAGCTTTGAAAAATAATTATTGCGAAGCTGAAGCTGAAAGCATTACAGATGTCCTTAAAGAAGCAGGCATTAATAATTATGAGCTTAAAGAGCAAACATTAAGTCAGTTGGATTATTTTATCGGATTTTTAATGAATCCGATAGTAAGTGGAATTTTGATAATGATAATTATTGGTGGCATCTATTTTGAATTTCAAACACCAGGAATAGGATTTCCTTTAATAGCCGCAATTTCTGCTGCATCATTATATTTTGCACCTTTATATCTCGAAGGGTTGGCAGCAAATTGGGAGATTTTGGTTTTCATGGCAGGTTTGGTCTTGCTTGCGTTAGAGGTATTTGTAATTCCCGGTTTCGGTGTTGCAGGTATTTTAGGAATATCTTTTATGATTATCGGCTTAACATTAAGCATGATTGATAATAATGGTTTCGATTTCAGCGGTGTAGCAATGAATGGAATAATAAAATCACTGCTTACAGTGGTAATTTCAATTTTTATTGGTATGATTGCTTCATTTTATTTAGGTCAGAAAGTTTTAAAATCACATATTTTCGGAAAATTGGCATTGGAAACTGTACAGAATTCCAATGAGGGATTTTCGGTTTCATATGATGATATGAAAGAAATGATCGGTAAGAGAGGAGTTGCATTTACAATTTTACGCCCTTCGGGCAAAATTATGATAGATGATAATTTGTTGGATGCAACAGCCTTGAATGGTTACATTGATAAAGGTGATGAAATAGAAGTTGTTAAATATGAAACCTCCTCGTTATTTGTTAAAAAAGGATAAAGTGCTTATTTTGAAATAACTTTTACGGTTTAAATACGTTTTAATACAAATTTTCAGAAAAGAAATGAATAAAAACAAGATCTTTTTGTCACAGGAAGACATTACAGAAATTACAGTAGATGCCATTGTTAATGCTGCAAACTCTTCATTAGAAGGCGGAGGCGGTGTTGATGGTGTTATACATCAGGCTGCAGGTAAGGAATTAATGGAAGCATGTCAATTATTAAATGGTTGTGCTACAGGTGATGCTAAGATAACGAAAGGATTTAAACTCCCTTCGAAATTTGTAATTCACACTGTTGGTCCAATTTGGAATAACGGAACACGTAATGAAGAAGCATTACTTGCTTCCTGCTATAAAAAAAGTTTGGAAGTTGCTGTAGAAAATAATTGTAAAACCATCGCTTTTCCTAATATCAGCACTGGTATTTATCACTTTCCCAAAGATTTGGCGGCCAAAATTGCAATTGAAAATGTGATTGGGTTTTTGGAAAATGACCAAACCATTGAAAAAGTATTTTTTGTTTGTTATAGCAAAGAAAACTATAAAATTTACAAAACTATTCTTGATAATTTGTAATTTTTTTTGCCAGTTTATCTGAAATAAAGTTTTGATAGCTCTGGCAAACATCTGATGAAAAACCAATTGCAGTATTAATAATCTTTTCCCAATTATCAGAATTCAAAACGGAAATTTGTTCTCTTGTAATATTATTTTTTAAAATCTGATGAACAACACCGGCGTTAAAAGCATCACCAGCTCCGATACTACTAACTACTTTTATTTCAGGAATATTGACTTCCATTCTGTTGTTTTCCGTAAATAGCATCACCGGATTTCTATTTTGTGTTATAATCAGGTTTTTGCAACCATAACTGCATGTTATTTTGTAAACTTCCTTAAAACTAATATCGCCAAAAATATGATATATATCTTCGTTTGAGGTTTTTATAATATCGGCATACGAAATATTTTCATAGAATAAAGTTTTTAGATCTTCAGAATTGCAATGCTTTCTGATATTTGGGTCATAATAAATCATTGCATTTTTCTGACGGGCTTCTTTTAAAATAAGTTTCAAAGAATTTCTGAGTTCATTAGTAACTGAATAAGCGGATCCAAACATCAGTATGTCTTCCTGATTTATTTGAGGGATACACAATAATCTTTTTTGCGGATAATTTTTATAGAAATTATAATCTGCATTTCTGTTCATATCCAGAAATGCAAGCGCTATAGATGTTTGATTGTTATCGTATATTTGGATATTTGAGGTATCAATCCCGGAGGATTTTAAGCTGTTTAAGATTAATTTTCCTGCATAGTCATTTCCAGTTTCACTTATTAAGCTTACACTGTTCCCCGATTTAGCTAATGAAATTGAAGTATTTAATAAGGAACCACCTACAGAAACTGTTGCCGATTCATCATTTGCAAAAATTATATCTAAAAGCGATTCGCCGAGTGTAAATACTTTTCTTTTCATGTTTTTATACATTTTTTATTAAATACTGGTTTTAAGAGTTTTCTAAAAAAATAATCTTATTTGTTATACTTTTTTATTTATCAATATCGTTATATGCATGAATTTTGCATATAAAATCGTCAAAGATGTAACAATCTCATTTTTTTGAATTATTAATCTGAAAAAGATTGCTATTGGTAAACACAAAATTACAAAGAAATGAAATGCCTTCAATCATTTATTGCAAACAAACAGAAAATACCGAAAGTATAGTATAGGCATTATCTTGATAAATCGGGTGATGTTATCATACAATTAGACACTTATGAAAATAATGACAAATGAAATATTTTAAATTGCCTTTATCTTTTATTTTACTGATAACGATTAATTATCAGTTATTCAGCCAGAAACGTTTGGGTGGAAACTTGGAATTTATTGACAATATTGTAATTAATACTAACAATTTATCTTATTACAATACAATTAATTACAAATCTAAAATAAAACATTTGGCAGTAAATGTTTTGAGCATTGATGGAATTAACGGTAAAAGAATAAATTCTGAAAACTTTAAAATAAGGGTTGAAAAATCGATTTTAATCAAAAACTGTTTTTGGACTGATGTTAAAAGAATACTTAATGTTGTTGACTCAAATAGTTATTTGGAAGACATTGTTTTTGAAAATATTAAGTTTGATGAGGCAAAAGAAATTATAATTAGATTCAGAAAAATAAAGTCATTAGTTTTTGTAAAGTGTGATTCTATCTCTCAATTAAATTTCAACATCAGGAAAAGAGTAAACCGCAAATTAAACAAATTCGATTTTTCAAATTGCAATCTTACATCCATACCTGATTTTAGCAATTTGTTGGCAGACACCGTATTATTAACAAATAATACCAAATTAAATATTATAAATGAAAGAAGCAAACTTCCTGTTTCAATAAAATATTTGGCAATTGATAAAACTCCTTCAACTAAGAATTATGATTTTCAAAAAATGTTTAACGGTACAGTTGTATATTTGGATTCCACTGCTTATAAATTAGAAACTGTGATAGAAAACAAGAAAAAACATGGTGTATTTAAAATTACAAAGCAGGAACAGATCTTATATTCAGGAGCTTATACACAACTTTCGAGAATTTTGCAACGAAATCCTTATGTAATTAATATTGATACAGTTTTATACGACCAACGATTTGATGATTTGTCATACAAAAAGTTAACAAAAAATAATAACTCGGTTCAGTTATATAATATCAAAATATTATCAAAAAGATATAATAAAAGAATTTGTTTTGAATTAGTAGATTTTAAAGGAAATAAAGATATGCAAATGGTAATTCTTCGTGAATTCCCTGAATATTACCTTTTTAGAAAGATTAATTGGGTATATGATAAACCCGTAAAAAAATCAGAATTTGTCAGATTGTATAGAAAGCGTAAGTGGCATGATTATAAATTGTTATATGATGACAAGGTAAATACTTTTACTTTCGTTTTTAAAAATGATACTTCATTTTTTAGTATTGAAGCTAAGCCTCTGTTTAAGAAAGGGCAAGATGATCCCAATAAATTATTGGAAAATTACAGAAAGTTATATTTGAGCTATTTAAAGAAAACAGAGGCACGTAAGCATAAATTTAACAAAAAAATTGCCAACGAATATTTAGCATATAAAAAAGCAAGTGAACGATATAATGATAGTTGCTGGGTTGTTTTTAGTAAGTTATATCTTTCAGAGGATGAAAGGAATATGACAAAGGAGGAATGGTTAAAATATTATGTAAACATATTATCTGATGAAAAAAACATATTAAATCACTCATTTGTAATGCAAACTACTTTAAACAGGGCTTTGGATTTAATCGGTTTCAGTAGTGATGTTAAGAATTTTACTACTCAAACAAATACAGTGAATTTCAGATTGATTGATAAAGATAATAAAATTCTTGCTGTTGACAATGCATCTATTATTGATTTGCAAAACCTGAACTACATGAATTTCAAAGGCGGATGTGGATACAATCAGGCAAAATTATTTATCAATCCCTTAGGGAGATATGTTATTTATGCTGAATTACTTAATGGCGATATTGCAATTGTAAAACCTGAAGATTTTATATATAATCCAAATGATAATTTTCATGATTTGTTATTTAAAGCATCTGTTATTAAAAAGGAATTGAGTTCTTTAGAACAAGTTTTATCTTATTTCGGATTAAAACTGTAACAAATCTATTTATCGGCATTTATTATATAAGTCAAAAAAACATGTTTAACTTTAAAAAACGGCAATATGGATGAAGAACTTATTATTCAGAATGCAAAAAAAGATATTTCAAAATTTGAATATTTTTATGATAGGTATTATCTAAATGTTTATTGGTATATTTATAATCGTATTGAAAATGAGGTTAATGCTTCTGAAATAACTTCTGATGTTTTTCTTAAAGCAATGGAAAACATACATCAATATCAGTACAAAGGGCTTCCATTTTTAAACTGGCTTTTGGTTATTTCACGTAATGAAGTAAATATGTTTTATCGTAAAGAGAAAAAAATGCGTAAATATTTTGTGCAAACAGACAAAATATATAATGTAAAAGCAGAAATTGAAGAAGAAGAAAAATCTGAAATAACTTTTGAAAAACTAATTCATTTTTTAGAGTTATTGCCTGAAAGTGAATATGAACTCTTTCATTTAAAGTATTTTGAAAAAAAAACGTTTAGAGAAATTGCAGAAATAACCAAATCAAAAGAAGTTAGTCTTCGAGTAAAATATCACAGGATAAAGAAAAGTATTAAAGATCTGATTTTGAATGATGAAGTTTTAAATGCAGCTGCCATATTTGCATCATTTTGTTTATTAATACACTAATAATCCATTTAAAATAAAATTACAATGAACACAAAAAGGAAAATAATAACAGATAGAAAACCTATGAATGATGATGAAATCCTTTCAAAAAGGAAAGATTTTAATAGTTTAAGAGAAGAATTTTTGAATAATAAAAAATCTTCGGTCAGAAATTTGAAGAAAATCAGTTGGGCTATGGGAATAGCAGCAGGAATTTCGTTGATATTCATAATTTCTTACCTAAATAAAGTTAATCAAAATGCAGGAGAAGTTAATAGTTCGAAAATTATTACTGATACAAGTTTTTTTAAGAAGCCACTACCGGAACTTATTGCTTATCAAATATTTGTAATTGATTCAAAGAAAGATATTGAACTTACCAGTAGAAAAGGAAGTCGTATTCATATAAAAGCAAATACTTTTGTTGATAAAAACGGAAAAACTATTGAAGGGAATGTAGAAGTAATTTATAATGAGTACCATAACCCAGTAGAGTTATTTCTTTCGGGAATACCTATGAAGTATGATTCTGCTGGTTTTAATTATACATTTGAATCAGCTGGAATGTTTGAAATTTATGCCAAGAAAGATAATGAATTTCTGGCAATGAATGAAAACAATCCAATAAATATTGATTTGGTTTCTGATCAGAATGAGCCTTTTAATCTATATTATTATGATACCAAAGAAAATGAATGGAGTTTTCTTAATAATGAAAATAAAGCTGACATTAAAGTAAATACAACAAATAATGAGATTGACAATAAGGTGGTTAGCAAGTCAGATGATTATGTAATTATGCCCAAAGAGGAAAAAATAAATACTGAAATCGCTCAGCCAAAAGATGAAGTATTTATTCGCAAAGCTAATCCTGATAATTATTCATTTTCAATTGATATTAAGGAAGATGAGTTTCCTGAATTGGCTCAATTCAAGAATTTGCTTTTTGAAATCGAAAAATCAGATAGTGGATTTTTGGAAGAATATTATGATGTTAAATGGACAAAAATACTATTATCGAAAACTTTAGATAATGGCTATTTTATTGAATTATCAAGGTTTAAAAAGACTGTTAAATTTAAAGCTTATCCAGTATTGAATGCCTCAGATTATGAAAAAAACATTGCTGACTATAATAAAAAAACATCTGAAATGGCTAAAAAACAGGATGATAATATGAAAAATATTTCATCAAAAGCTTCAAAAATCAAAGAAATTGAAACACAAAAAGAAATGATTAATAATTTTCAATATTATAGAAATTTATCAATCACAAATTTAGGAACTTATAATTGCGACAGACCTTTACCTATGCCCGAGTTCCCTTTGCAAATCAGCTTCAATTTTACTGACAAAGAAGGGAATGTGTTGAAATATAATGAAATAAATATTGTTCAGAAAAACAGGAATATTTTATGGAAATATAGTATTAATAACAAAACTTTTATCAGTAAGGCATTGAATAATGTTGCATGGTTTATTACTCCTACAAATCAAATGGCAATTGTTGAAATTGAAGGAAACTGTAATATAACAATTAAACCAAACCAAACAGTTGATTTGCATACTATTAGAGACGGAATTGAAAAACTGAAAATAATTTTAGGAAATACTTAAAAATATAGAAAGTTTTTTATTTCAGCCATAAATAACTCAGGTTCATCTGCTTGTACCCAATGCCCTGCATTGGGTATTGTTTTTAATTCTGAATTTGTAAATTGCTTTTTGATTAAATCGAAATCTTCATCCCTTACATAATCAGATTTTTGGCCTCTGATAAAAAGTGAAGGTTTGTTAAAACTCTGTTGTGAATTGATTCCCTCAAAAATGGCATCAATATTATCAATAATTGCTTTCAGATTCAATCGCCACGATAGGGTTTTGCGTTCAGTCCAATACAGATTTTTCATTATAAATAAGCGAATGCGAGCGTCTTCAATGGTTTTTGCCAAATAGTCATCAACTTCTTTTCTTGATTTAACTTTGCTAAAATCAATATCGAGCATGGCGTTTATTATTTTTGAATGAAAAGCTCTTAAATTATATTGACGCATACTCATATCAATTACAATGAGTTTCTGAACCAAATCCGGATTGTCTAAGGCAAATTTCATAGCAATTTTTCCACCCATAGAATGCCCCATAATCACCGGATTTTCTATTTCGTGCTGTTCAATAAATTCAGTAATATCTTCAGCCATTACTTCATAATTAAAGAAATTGCTGTGCCCCGATTGTCCGTGGTTGCGCATATCGGGGATATAAACCTTGTAATTTTCCGCCAGTATGCGGGCATGATTTACCCAATTATCAGAAATTCCGTACAATCCATGAATAATAATCATGGGTTGTCCTTCGCCGTATTGTCTAAAGTGTAATTGCATAAGGCAAAATTAAAAATTTTAGCTTAATTGCGAAGTTCTTTTTTTTAATACGAAATTTGGGACTGTATATCCGAAATTTTGCTCAAACGAATAACAAAATATCCGAAATTATCATTCCGACCGGGGTCGGAACGCCAGATGGGGGGGTCGGAACGTTCCGAATGGCATTCCAAGTATTCCGGATGGCATTCCAAGCGTTCCGAATGGCAGTCGGAGCGTTCCGAGTGGCATCCGGAGTACTCCAGGTGGCATCCGGAACGTTCCGGATGGCATTCCGACTACTCCGAATGGCATCCGGAGTAGTCCGAGTGGCATTCCTGGTACTTCAGGTGGGGTGGAAATGAAAAAAACCGATAGTTTGTTGGTTATCGGATTTGTGTAAATGAACTTTACTAAATTGGTAAAATTCCGAAATCAGAATTAAGTTTTTAAAAAAGAGTTTGCAGTTTTGTTTTAAAGGATTCAAATCTGGCAAATGAAAAAATTACTATTAAATTCTTCAATGCATTGAAGAAATTAATAGTAATTTTGTGAATTGAATAAAGAAATTTATACTAGTATGAACAAGGAAACCAGCATTAAATTGTTTGAAAGTAAACAGGTTCGTACCCAATGGGATGCGGAACAGGAAAAATGGTATTTTTCCATAGTGGATGTAATAGCTGTTCTTACAGATAGCGAAAATCCTCAAATATATTGGAGAGTGTTGAAAAAGAGGCTTTTAGAGCAGGGAAATGAAACCGTTACAAATTGTAACGCTTTGAAAATGCTTGCTGCGGATGGCAAAATGAGATTAACCGATGTAGCTGATACAGAACAGCTTTTTCGATTGATTCAATATTAATTAAACAATTAAATTTTAAGATATGTATATATTAATAGTTAGTGCAACTTCATTGGAAATTGAGCCAATGCTCAAGAATTTTGAACTTATTGAGAAAAAAGAAAGCAATCTGACTTTTTATAAGTACAGAGATTTTGATATTGATGTTTTAATCACAGGAATCGGAATGGTAGCTACAGCTTATTATTTAGGAAGAACATTGCAATCTTATAAATATGATATTGCTATAAATGCCGGAATTGCAGGCTGTTTTGATAAAAACCTTGCATTGGGCGAAGTTTTTAATATTACTTCCGATAGCTTTTCGGAATTAGGTGCCGAAAACGGCGAATATTTCTTGTCATTAGTTGATTTAAAGCTTATTGAAGAAGATAGTTTCCCTTTCAGTAATCTGGAATTGATAAATGATTCTGTTTTAAAAAGCAATGTTATAAATCAACTGATTAAAGTTAAAGGAATTACAGTAAATACCATACATGGAAATGAGGAAAATATCGCAAAAATTATAAAACGATTTAATCCGATAACAGAAAGTATGGAGGGAGCAGCTTTTATATATGCATGCAAACTACAGAATCTAAAACATATTCAAATCCGTTCCGTTTCCAATTATGTAGAAAAACGAAATAAGGAAGCATGGAATATTCCTTTGGCAATTAATAATCTGAATAATAAATTAATAGAGATACTGGATGAATAGCTTATCCTCTCTAAGGGTCTTTTAGACCCTTAGAGTTAGGTAAAATCTTGACATATTGGAAAAATGAATATATAAAAACTGGCTTTTGCCATATAAATTATTCAAAAATTAAGGCTAATAAAAAATAATATTTATGAGTAATATTAAGCTTTTTGAAAACAAACAAATCAGATCAGTTTGGAATGAAACTGACCAAAAATGGTATTTCGTAATAGAAGATGTTATTCTGGTCCTTACTGACAGTAAAGATCCAAAGCAATATATTAAACGTATGCGGCAACGTGATGCAGAACTTGCCAATGGATGGGTACAATTTGTACCTACCCTTTGGGTGGAAACAAGCGGAGGAAAGCAAAAAATGAGTTGTGCAAATGCAAAGGGTTTACTTCGTATTATTCAGTCAATTCCTTCTCCAAAAGCAGAACCTTTTAAACAATGGTTGGCACAAGTTGGGTCTGACAGATTGGATGAAATTGAAAATCCCGAATTAGCAATTCAGAGAACCAGAGAATTATACAAACTCAAAGGATACCCTGATGACTGGATTGAGAAACGTATGCGTAGCATTGCCATTCGTGAAGAACTTACTGAAGAATGGAAAAACAGAGGAGTTAAGGAACAAATTGAATATGCTATACTTACAGCTGAAATTTCTAAGGCAACTTTTGGATTAACTCCTGCTGAATATAAAAAAGTAAAAAGTTTAAAAAATCAAAATCTTCGTGATCACATGACTGATCTTGAATTAATTTTTTCTATGCTTGGAGAAGCTTCAACAACAGCAATTGTTAAAACAAAAAACCCAAAAGGGTTTAAAGAAAATGAAGTTGTTGCCAAACAAGGAGGTAAAATCGCAGGTGATGCCAGAATTGCACTTGAATTAAAAACCGGTGAAAAAGTAGTATCAACTAAGAATTATTTGCCTGAACCTAAGAAAAATAAAAAGCTTAATGAATGATTACTATATATCAACCCTAAGGGTCATTCAGACCCTAAGGGTTATGTATATTAATAACAATTAAAATAAAAATGAATAAATTAAAACTGGCTTTTTCGCCCTGTCCGAATGATACATTTATTTTTGATGCCATGGTGCATCACAAAATAGATACTGAGGGTCTTGAATTTGAGCATTATATGGCTGATGTAGAAGAACTTAATCATGCCGCTTTCAGCTATGAACCTGATATTTGCAAAGTGAGCTATCATGCTTACCTTTTCCTGATTGAAAAATATGTTTTACTGCATTCAGGAAGTGCCTTGGGTAATGATGTAGGACCACTTTTTATTTCTAAAGGCACTGTCAATAAAGAAGATTTCAGTAAACTGAAAGTTGCCATTCCCGGCAAATATACAACTGCTCATTTACTGTTATCCATATTATTTCCTGAAATTGTAAATAAAACTGAAATTATTTTCTCAGATATTGAAAATAAAGTTCTTAACAATGAATTTGATGCCGGAGTTATTATCCATGAAAACCGTTTCACTTATCATGAAAGAGGCTTAAAATTAATAGCCGATCTGGGAAAAGAATGGTATAAATTGACAAATCAGGCAATTCCGCTTGGGGGCATTGTTGTAAAACGTGATTTGCCTGATAATCTGAAACAAAGCATAAACAGAGTTTTGAAAAGAAGTGTGGAATATGCCTTTGCAAATCCTGAATCCGGTAAAGATTTTATCCGTTGCAATGCACAGGAAATGAGCGAAGAAGTAATGTATAAACATATAAAACTTTATGTTAATGAATTTACCCGAAATTTAGGTGATAGAGGTCAGAAAGCCATAATTACATTATTTGAAAAAGCAGTAGAGAAAGGTTTATTGAATGAATTTCCACAAAAATCATTATTTTTGTAAACTTAATTTTTGAAAAATGATAGTAGTAACAGGAGCTGCAGGTTTTATAGGCAGTTGCATGGTTGGCATGCTAAACAGTAAGGGAATCAATAATTTGGTAATTGTTGATGATTTCTCTAATGAAAAGAAAAATAAAAATCTGGATGGGAAATCTTTTGCAAAAAAAATTAACCGGAATGAATTTTTTAGTTGGTTTGAAAAAAACAATTCTCATGTTAGATTTGTAATTCACATTGGAGCAAGAACTGATACAGCTGAATTTAACGTGGCCATTTTTGACGAACTTAATCTGAACTACACCAAGAATATGTGGCAGCATTGTTCCGACTATCATATTCCATTGATATATGCATCATCTGCTGCTACTTATGGAATGGGCGAATTTGGATATGTGGATGATCATCAAATTGTTCCAAAACTTAAGCCTCTGAATCCTTACGGAGAATCGAAGAATAATTTTGATAAATGGGCATTGCAACAAGAAAAGCAACCCCCATTCTGGGCTGGGTTAAAGTTCTTTAATGTATATGGACCCAACGAATTCCACAAATCCCGCATGGCTTCGGTTATTTTTCATACGTTTAATCAGGTAAATGAAACAGGTAAAGTAAAATTATTCCGCTCGCATCGTCCGGATTTTAAGGATGGTATGCAATTACGTGATTTTGTTTATGTTAAAGATCTTATTAATGTGATTTCATTTTTGATGGAGAATAAACCTAAATCAGGGCTTTACAATTTAGGAACAGGGAAAGCCCGTGCTTTTCTTGATTTAGCAAAAGCTACTTTTAAAGCTATGGAAAAGCCTGAAAACATTGAATTTATTGATACACCGATAGATATTCGCGATAAATACCAGTATTTTACAGAAGCTGATATGACGAAACTTCGCAAAGCCGGATATAACAAAGAATTTTCTACATTAGAAGAAGGAGTTACTGATTATGTAACTAATTATCTGATGCTTGCAAGGTATTTTTAATAGCTAGCAAAAACTATAAAAAAAGTTCTGATAGCAAATAATATTGCCATCAGAACTTTTTGATTTATAACAAATTAGTTGTGTGCTTATTGAGTAATTATTTTCTTTGAATAAATTCCTTCTTTTGATTGTAAATTTATCAAATATATCCCTTTTGGAAAAGCAGTTAAGTCAATGGATTTTTTAAAGATTTCATTACCATTTGATTTTAGCTTTTCATTTAAAATCATTTGTCCTGTCTGATTATAAATCATTAATTGACAATCATCTGCATTCTGATTGAATTCAAGTTCAAAAATTCCTTTATTCGGGTTGGGATAAACCTTTAGTTTTGAACTTAAATCAATTTCAAAAATACTCACATCACTTAATTTCACAGTGTCCTGATAAATATTAAAACTGCAAACATTTGTTGCAGTTAGAACTACCAAATAATTGCCATAAGCAGCATAGGAATGCGATGGATTTATCTGATTGGATATTGGTGAGCTATCTCCAAAATTCCATGAATAGCTTGTTGCTGAAGTTGATGTATTGCTATAGTTCACATTTAAAGCATTAATAACTTTAGTAAATCCGGCAATCGGCAGACTTCTGATTACTATTTTGGCACTGTCATTTACAATGGCTGTCCAGTTGGCATCACTTACACTGATAAGTTTGTAAGTAGTAGTAATTGTTGGACTTACAACTAAATCAAAAGCTGAACTCAGAATATTCGGAATGTTGATATTTGAACTTCCGTTATAATAAGTAAGACCCCATGGAGATGTTCCTGAAAGATTAATTTTCAAAGTATCGGATGAACCCGGGCAAATACTGTCGGTTGTATTAATGAAATCAGCTGTAGGTAAGGCAGTTATTGTTACAGTAAGAGAATCTGAAGCAATACTGTTTCCACAGCTATTTACACCGATAACAGAAATTTTAGCAGTTCCAATAAATGTATTATCCCAGTCGAAAGTGACAGAAGTTGTTGTCCCACTTATAGTTGCCGCAGATGAAGGGAAAATACTCCATTGATAGGATGTAGCATTCAAACCACCTGTTGTAGAATAAACAGAGTTTGTACTGTTCTGATTCAAATTTTGCGGTCCGCTTGGTGTTGCAGGTTTAACAGGCAAAGAGTTTATGGTAACTGTCAAACTATCCGAAGAAACTGAATTTCCGCAGGCATTGATGCCAATAACTGAAATTTTGGCAATTCCGGTAAAAGTATTTGTCCAGTCCACAGTTGCTGATGTTGTTGTGCCTGTGATATTTCCGGCCGTTGCAGGATAAATACTCCAAAGGTAAGAAGTTACATTGCTGCTACCAATGCTTGAGTAGTTGGTGTTTGCTGCATTCTCACAAAGTGAAGTTGAACCGCTTGGCGTAGCCGGTTTTGATGGTAATGGACTGATAGTTACCGATAAAGTATCTGAACTTACACTATTACCACAAGTATTGATGCCTTTAACAGAAATTTTTGCAATTCCTGAAAAAGCTGCATTCCATGTTATTGTAGAGTTTGCAGAAGTTCCCGAAATACTTCCTGCAGTAGTTGGGTAAATACTCCACAAATAAGCAGTTGCATTCGTACTTCCGGCTGTATTATAGCTAGTTGCAGCACTTCCCTGACATAAAACTGTTGAACCTGTTGGTGTAGCAGGTTTTAAGGGTAATGGATTTAACGTAACTTCCAAAGTATCTGAAACCACTCCGGTACCACAAGCATTTACACCTTTTACGGCGATTTTTGCAATTCCTGTGAATGTGTTATTCCAGTCGATGGTCATGGAAGTGGTTGTTCCGGTAATAGTTCCTGCAGTAGAAGGATAAATTGACCATGAATAAGAGGTTGCGTTTGAACTAGCTGTTGTTGTGTAAGTTGTGTTGATATTGTTTTCACATAAAACCGTTGAGCCAGCAGGTGTTGCCGGTTTAACTGGCAATGAATTAATGGCAACTGTCAAAGTATCAGAAGAAACTGAGTTTCCACAAGAATTAATACCAATAACGCTTATTTTAGCAGTTCCAGTAAAAGTATTTGTCCAATCCACAACAGAAGAAGTATTTGTACCTGTGATACTTCCTGCAGTTGCAGGATATATACTCCAAAGGTAAGAAGTTGCATTGCTGCTTCCTGTAGTTGAGTAGTTGGTGTTTGCAGCATTCTCACAAAGTGAAGTTGATCCGCTTGGCATAGCCGGTTTTGAAGGTAATGGGTTGATAGTTACCGATAAAGTATCTGAACTTACACTGTTTCCGCAATTATTGATTCCTTTTACAGAAATTTTTGCAATTCCTGAAAAAGCTGCATTCCATGTAATAGTCGAATTTACAGAAGTTCCTGAAATGCTGCCTACCGTAGCTGGCGATAGACTCCAAAGATAAGCAGTTGCATTTGTGCTCCCCGCTGTGATGTAGTTAGTTGCAGCACTTCCCTGACATAAAACTGTTGAACCTATTGGTGTTGAAGGCTTTAATGGTAATGGATTTAAAGTTACTTCCAATGTATCAGAAACAATTCCTGTTCCACAAGTATTTAAACCTTTTACAGAAATTTTGGCAATTCCTGAAAATGTATTATTCCAGTCTATTGTCATAGAAGTGGTTGTTCCGGTAATAGTTCCTGCATTGGATGGATAAACCGACCATGAGTAAGAATTAGCGTTTGAACTTCCTGTTGTTGTGAAAGTTGTGTTGATATTGTTTTCACATAAAACATTTGAGCCGCTTGGTGTTGCTGGCTTAACAGGCAAAGAATTGATGGTAACTGTCAAACTATCCGAAGAAACTGAATTGCCACAAGTATTTATACCAATAACGCTTATTTTAGCTGTTCCTGTAAAAGTATTTGTCCAATCCACAACAGAAGAAGTATTTGTACCTGTGATACTTCCTGCAGTTGCAGGATATATACTCCAAAGGTAAGAAGTTGCATTGCTGCTTCCTGTAGTTGAGTAG
>JAHEYQ010000060.1 GCA_023251515.1 Bacteroidales bacterium | reverse complement strand
CGTAGGGAAGGTTCCACCAAAAAAAGTAAGACCAAAACGATCGTCGGGAAGGTTCCACCAAAAAAAGTAAGACCAAAACGATCGTCGGGAAGGTTCCACCAAAAAAAGTAAGGCAAAAACGGCCGTCGGGAAGGTTCCACCAAAAAAAGTAAGACCAAAATGGTTGCAAAGCTTTTTTTGCCCAAGGGGTTGATATATTGAAATTGCTTTCGGTTCCCTAATTACTAATTTCTCTGGATTTCGCTGCGCTCAACTTCCGTCTTCTGTCTTCCGACTTCAAAAACATTTTACATTAAAAAAACCCGTCGGCAGCTATCGCACCCAACGGGTAGATTCAATTACTCAGTTACTCTTTTACTCTTTTACTCAGTTATTCATTTACTCAATTACTCAGTTACTCGTTTGCTCAGCTTTTCTCAGGCAAATAATTCCAAAATCTTTTGGGCATAAATTGCATCTGAACTTTCAGGTTTTTTCTTTCGCTTATATTAATCGATTCGTAATAGTTTTTCCATAAAATCTGATAAATTTCTTCTTTTTCTTCCATAAGCGAAGCATTTATTTTGCCCGACGATTTGCTGTATTTTTTCTGTTCGAGCTTAATTTCCTGCACATTTGTCAAATCGTAATACAAACCATAATCGCGTATGGTATCGTAAATTACCCAATGCTGATTGCGAAAACGTTTTTTGAAATGATTGCCTATAAGCGGAATAATATCATAAGCCGGCTGAATGGGGGCAAAAAATATTCGGGCTTTGGTACGCTGAAACCTCACAAACATAAACATCCGATGTGCTTCGCGAAGCACGGTGCGCTCAATCTGCTTCATCTCGAGCACAGTTTCGTTTCTGTAATTTACCGATACATCATAGTTTTCGGCAAAAACCAACCTCAGATATTTATAAATCAGCATTTCTATACCTTGCATCTCCGACAAAAAAACATGATAAACCATATCAGCCGATAGTTTTCTGGTTTTTGCAATCAGCCCTTTCCAAACTCTATCGGCTTTGGCAATATCGGTTTTAATTTCAATAGCTTCATCAATAAACGACACCTGATAATTTTTCTTCTCAACAATTAAATCGGCAGTTGTTTTCGATTTGTATGTTTCAAAAACCACAGTAAGCAAACCTTCAAAAGTTTTGTCGTACAGATAAATATTTTTTTTCTCAACAGGTGGCACATAATCGGGTTTGTCCGATGCTTCCTGCAAACTTTTATAATAAAGATACAAATCGTTTTCTTTCATCATGCTCGCGTATTAAAAATCAGGATAATTATTGAAAAACTGTAACACATACATAGTTAATAATCTTATGGAAATTCATCAAAAAGTAGTAATTGCATAGGATTAAAACCTTTTAATCGTTTGTGCTTTTCCGCTAGAATGTTATTTCTGATAACCGAAGGTAGCAAATCTTTATGTCCGTCAGTAAGCTGATTGCAGCTAATAAAATATTTGGCTCTTTTCAATACAATGCCCATTTTTTTCAGGTGAGTTTCATTCAGCATTCCATATCTGCGCGAAGCCACAATCAGCTTAGCCGATCTTACACCAATACCCGGAACCCTCAATATCATTTCATAATCAGCTTTGTTAATATCTATCGGAAACAAATGCGGATTTTTTAAAGCATAATTCAACTTGGGGTCAAGTTCCAGATCGAGATCCGGATTTTCGTCGTTCACAATTTCGTCAACCTTAAATTCGTAAAATCGCAAAAGCCAGTCGGCCTGATATAATCTATTTTCTCTAACCAGCGGCGGCTGTTTCAGCATGGGCAATCTATTATCAGCCATACTAACGGGCACAAAACCCGAATAATAAACCCTTTTTAGTTTCTGATTGTCGTACAAACCCGAAGCCAGATGCAAAATCTGATTATCGTTTTCGGGCGAAGCACCTATCACAAGCTGTGTGCTTTGTCCGGCCGGCGAAAATACCGGAGCCTTCCTCGATTTCTTTCTTTCTTCCTTAAAGCTTATAATATTATCTTTAATAAGTCCCATAGGTTTATACACACTATCAAAATCCTTTTCGGGAGCCAGCAATTTCAAACTCTGTTCGGTCGGAATTTCAATATTTACACTCATCCTATCGGCATACAAACCCGCTTGTCTTATAAGTTCAGGGTCGGCACCGGGTATGGCTTTTAAATGAATATAAGCATTAAACTTATACTCTTCTCTCAGTTTTTTTGCAACTCTCATCAATCGTTCCATGGTATAATCAGGATTTCGCATCACACCCGAACTCAGAAACAAGCCTTCAATATAATTTCTTCGATAAAAGTTAATGGTTAATTCAGCCAACTCATCTACCGTAAAAGCAGTTCTTTCAATTTCGTTGCTCGAACGGTTTACACAATAAGCACAATCGTAAATGCAATGATTTGTCAGCAAAATTTTAAGCAGCGAAATACATCTGCCGTCTTCGGTAAAACTATGACAAATACCACAGGCCACCGTATTGCCAATGCTGTCGCCATTATTACTGCGATTGCTTCCACTCGATGAGCAAGATACATCATATTTGGCCGCATTGGCCAGAATATTCAGTTTCTTCAGTGTTTTTTCGTTTATTGCCATGTTTTATCGATTGTTATGATATTGTTTTTTGTTAAATTGCAATTATTTTCAACAAAAGTTTGGTATTGAAAATATATTTGCTAATTTTGTACTGCAAATATACTAATATATTTAGCATATTAGTATGATGCAAATTAATTTTTTTAGTAATTTAGAATCTGCCGGATTATAATTAAATGCAAATTTGTCATATTGCAGAAATAAAATCACATAAATACTAATCCGGCAGATTTATTTAAGGTATATAACTTTAATTTTGTAAAAACAATAATCATCAATAAACATAAAGCCGTATGAAATACATTGCTGAAAATATAAAGTATCTGCGTAAGCAAAAGAAACTCACCCAAGACGATCTGGCATTGAAAATAGGGGTTAAGCGCTCACTTATCGGCTCTTACGAAGAGGGTAGGGCAGTGCCGAAGTTATCGCTGCTTCAGGCAATGGCATATTATTTTAATGTAGCTTTAAACGATTTGCTCGATAAAGATTTGCGTCATCAGGAGCAGGACGCCAAAACCGAAAAACATCTGCAAGGTAATAATCTGCGGGTTTTAACCACTGTATTAGACAAAGAAAACGAAGAGCTTATTTCTGTAGTTCCGGCTAAAGCAGCAGCCGGCTATTTAAATGGATATGGTGATGTGGAATTTGTAGAAAGTCTTACCGCATTTTCGCTGCCATTGCCCGAAATTTCTCACGATCGTACTTATCGCATCTTCCAGATCAAAGGCGATAGTATGGAGCCGGTTCCAACGGGTACTTATATTATTTGCAGATATTTAGATAACTGGTACAGTATCAAGGATGGCAAAACTTATGTAGTGCTTACCAAAGATGAAGGCATTGTTTACAAACGATTATACAACCGGCTCGAAGAATCAAAAACCATCGAAATGGTTTCCGATAATCCGTTTTATACACCATTCAGTGTTCATATCAGCAATGTAATGGAAGTGTGGCAGGCAATGGGATTTATAAGTTTTCAGTTGCCCGATGCCGATGTGCCCAGTTTGTTTAAGTTAAACACAATGTACACCGAACTTAAAACCGAGTTGGAACAACTTAAAAAAGCCATTATTTAAGCTGAATGCGAAAAATAATTCATATTGATATGGATGCATTTTATGCATCGGTAGAGCAAAGAGATAATCCCGAATTGCGTGGCAAACCCGTGGCAGTGGGTTGGGATAAAGAAAGAAGTGTGGTTTGTACAGCCAGTTACGAAGCCCGCAAATTTGGAGTTCGGTCGGCACTACCTGCCATTACAGCTCGCAAAAAATGTCCCGAATTAATCTTTGTAAAACCAAATTTCGAAAAATATCATTTGGTATCACATCAAATCAGAAGTGTTTTTCAGGAATATACCGATTTGATAGAACCATTATCACTGGATGAAGCATATTTAGATGTTACTGAAAACAAACTTAATATTTCGTCAGCAACACAAATAGCCCGCGAAATAAAAGACAAAATAAAATTTCTAACCGGACTTACTGCATCAGCCGGTGTTTCTTATAATAAATTTCTGGCTAAAATTGCATCAGATTATCAAAAACCTGATGGACTTTTTGTTATAAAACCGTCAGAAGCACAAATGTTTATTGATAATCTGGAAGTGGATAAGTTTTTTGGTGTTGGTAAAGTTACAGCAGCCAAAATGCTTAAAATGGGAATAAAAACCGGTGCAGATCTGAAGAAATTGTCATTAATCGAACTCTCAAAATATTTTGGGAAGAGTGGTGCCTATTATTACGAAATCGTTAGAGGAAATGATAATAGGCAGGTAATTTCCGAAAGAGAACGCAAATCAATTGGAACTGAATATACTTTCGATAAAGACCTTACTGAGAAATTTCAAATCATAGCCGAACTTTATAAGATTGAAAAACATCTGATTGAAATTTTAGAAAAACAGAATTCTTTTGGTCGCACTTTGACACTTAAAGTAAAATATGCCGATTTCAGACAAATTACCCGAAGCATTACATTAAATGCCGAAATCAACACTTTCAATCTGTTACACAAAGCAAGCCGCAGTTTATTAAAATCTGTTGAATATAATAATACAGATAAAAAAGTAAGATTATTGGGGCTAAGTATTTCAAATTTTGATCACATAATATCCAATAGCAAACAAATGACGTTGAAGTTAGATTAAAAAGTATTATTTTTGTACCGATAATTGCAGATGGTTAATTATCAAATTATAAAAATTTGCTTATTGCATTTTTTTACATACAACTTTAATATTTAAAACAATCAGGTTTATTTAAAAAATAGTTATCATGAGAATTCTTAAAGCATTGGCAATACTTTTATTAATCATATTGATTTTATTTCTGGTAATTGCAATATTTTTGCCATCTCGCATGCATATCAAAAAGTCTGTTGATGTAAATGCTCCTGTATCTTATGTTTTCGAACAAGTTAATAATTATTCATTATGGGCTAATTGGTCTCCTTTTCAGGAAAAAGATCCAGGTATGAGAACATCATTTGAAGGACCTGCTAAGGGTCTAGGTGCAATGATGAAATGGGAAAGCAATGAAGGAAACGGTTCTTTAAACTGGACTGAAGTTACAAATGATATTAGCCTGAAAGGTGTTTTGAACTATGAAGAAGTGGACAAATCTGAAGTGTTATTTGAATTTGAGAAAACACCACAAGGTTGTGTTGCTTCATGGTCTGTTGACATTGAAAATCTTTCATATCCGATAAACAGATGGAAAGGATTTTTTATGAAAAGCAATTTTGAGGATGATTTGGTTAAAGGGCTAAATAATCTGAAATCTGTATGCGAAACAGGAATAATTGTAATGGGAATAAAATGGAAAACTTCTGAAGTTGATGAAAAAGAAATAAGTTCATTGCTTGCATTCACAATTAAGGATTCATGTACAATAGAAGAATTCCCTGCTAAATTACATCAATTATATAAAGAAATCGGTGATTATATGAAATCAATGAATGTCCAGCAAAATGGTTTTCCATTTTGTGTTTATTATAATTGGAATCCTGCCGGAATCAGCGTTTTTGAAGCAGGTTTTCCAACTGCCCAAAGTTTAAAAGGTAAAGGTCGTATTCAACTTAGCGAATTGTCGGGCAGCAAAGTACTAATGGTTTCTCAGTTTGGGCCATACGAATCCACTTCAGATGCTCATGATGCCATCGATAAATATATGAAAGAAAAAAACATAGAATGCATTGGTGCGCCATGGGAGGTATATGTTACTGATATTTCAAAAGAACCTGATACAACAAAATGGGAAACTCAGGTTTTTTATCCTGTGAAATAAGCAAAAAGCTGTAGTTAAATGGTTTTCATTGCTTTATTGTAATCATCAATTGTATTTATATTGAATAAAATACACTCATCATTTGTTTCTATTTTCTGTTTTGGAAATTGTCTGAGTATTTGATTTAATCTTAGTTGATAGTTATTATTGTTTTTCAGACAGTCAATAATGAATTTATTTATAATTATCGGATGTCCTCCATTGTTTTTATAGATAGGTTCAACAATAGTTTCGTAATTACAATATTCTGAGAGTTTTAATAGCGTTTCAGTTTTAACAAAAGGGTTGTCAACCGACTGAATAAAGCAGAAATTTGAAGAACTCATAGCCTGTAATCCAATTATAATTGAATACAATCTTTCATATTCAGGATGCCGGTTTTCGATAATTTTTATTTGATTATTTTGATAACTTTCAATAGATTTGAATAGATCTGAATTGGCAGTAATTATAATTTCGTTACAACCAATAATAGAATAATTTTCAATTAGTTTTTCCAGAAAATTGTGGTTGCAATCAAATTTCAATAAGGCTTTATGAGTTCCCATTCTTTCCGAAAAACCTGCTGCAGTGATAAGTGCATTTGTTTTTTGAAACATCAGAAAAATTTTGTTTATTAAAAGCTAAGATAAAGTATGTAGAAGAAAATCAATATTTTTTGTTTTCTTTCTTTGCCTTTTTCTCTAATCTTTTTTCTTTCAAACTTTTTTCCGATTTCTTTTTTTCTTCTTTTTGAGCCGATTTTTCTTTTGACATATTGTTTTTATTTTATGCAAAGGTAAGATAATAATTAATCTAAAGAAAATTACATCCAGTTTTTTCTTTTAAAATAGATAATCAACCCGATAACAATAACACCCATCAAGCTGAAAACCATCCAGAAAGCATAGGGATGTTGCTGAAAAGGCAAACCGATATTCATACCATACATTCCGGTAATCATCGTAAGTGGAAGCATAATTGATGAGAAGAATGTGAGAATCTTCATTATTTCGTTAATCCGGTTGGTTTGTAATGAATCGAAAGTTTTTGACAAACCCTCAATCAATTCAGCATAATCTTCTACCATATCCCACATCTTCTGATAATAGTCGAGAATATTGCCCCAGTATTCTTCCATATCTTCTGCATAGCCTTTAATACCACCCGATTCAAACTTTTGGAAAAGTCGTAATTGAGGTTTGAAAATGGTGTTAATCAAAATGATGTTTTTTCTGGTTATAGAAATTCTTTCGATAGTTTTTTCAGCTTTTTTATTGAAAAGTTCACGGTTTATCAATTCAACTTCACCACCCAATCGAAGGAGTAAAGAGTAAGTTTCAACCATTAATCGGTCTAAAATAGTGTAAAGTAACGAATCACTACTGCCAGTGGTTGCTTCATCACGTTTTACCGGATTCTCTTTCAGGCTGTTGAATAAATTTTTGATTACCCAATGCGATTTGCCAATAGTTATGATATAATCCTTACCCCAAAAAATCTTTACTTCTTTGGTTCTTACAAACTTATTGGCTTTATCTAAATATGGAAAGTGTAAAATCAGAAAATAATAATCATCATAAATATCAATTTTCGGTCGTTGGTTTATGCTTCTACAATCTTCAATATCAAGAGGGTGGAAATCAAATTTGTCTTTAAGGAAATTTAAATCATCTTCCGAAGGATTTAAAATATGGTACCATTTTAATTTTCCTGATTCAATAGTTTCTATCATAGCGTGCCCTCCCTAAAGATTATTGATATAAAAAAATATCTCTACATTGCTGATTTTTTATTTTTTTGCAAAAGTAAACATTTAAAATGTAAAATCATATGTGTGTAAAATTGAATTTGTGTTAATATGATAAATATCCTATTATTCAACGGATTGGAATATAGATTTTATTTTATTTTGAAGTTTGCTATTACGCATATTAAGTTTTTTCTTAATTTTGGCAATTCAAAAAAAATACAAATACGATGGTTTACGATTTTCATAATGACGCTGAAAGATATTTTAATTATCAATACCTTCATTCAAGGGAATATATAGTTCCATTGGTGAAAAAATATCTTGATTTTAATACTAATTTGCGTGTTTTGGAAATTGGTTCAGCCGAAGCTGGTGTACTTAAGGCGTTTACAGAGCTTGGCCATGATTGTGTTGGTGTTGAAATTAGTGAATCAAGAGTTAATCTTGCCAAACGTTTTATGAAAAATGAAATGGATGCAGGATTGATTTCCTTTTTCGACAGCGATATTTTTAAAGTAAATGTTGACAAATTAGGAGGCAAATTCGATTTGATAATTTTGAAAGATGTAATTGAACATATTCATGGTCGTGAAAAACTTTATGATAAATTTAAGGAATTTTTAAAGCCCAATGGATTGGTTTTTATAGCAATGCCACCTTGGTGTATGCCTTTTGGAGGCCATCAGCAAATGTTGCATAATAAATTATATGCGCGTTTACCTTATTTTCATTTATTACCTATGTGGTTTACCAAGCTTTTGCTTAAATGGGACAAATATCCTCATATTGATGCATGGGAAGATATTAAAGCTACCCGTATAAGTATCAATGGTTTTAAGAGAGAAATAAAGATCAATGGCTTCAAAATCAAAAAAGGAATTTATTATTTTATTAATCCTAATTATAAATTCAAATTCAATTTGAATCCTAAAGAACAATTGGGTATTATTACTTCAATCCCATATCTTAGAGATTTTCTTACTACAACAGTTTATTATTTGATTGAAACTGATAAATAAGTGAAGAACTGATTTCTAGATTTTTACTACTCAAATTATTATTTATTTCATCATAATGATTATTGTTGCATTACTATTGTAACATCAGTATTATTCATATAAATTAAAATATAGCTAATTATAGGTAATAATTGCAAAATTTATAATAATTTTGTAATCAGATTATAATGAAAATGTATTCGTTGTAATTGTATTAAAATCAATATGTAATGGTAAATAAAGAAAGTTTTTTATACGGAACTCGTCCGGTAATTGAGGCTATAAAAGCAGGTAAAGAAATTGATAAAGTATTTGTTCAGAAAGGGCTTAGGGGTGAAGTTTATCAGGAATTGATGGATTTAATAAAAGAGTATAATGTTCCTTTTCAATATGTTCCGATTGAAAAACTTAATAAGCTAACCATGAAAAACCATCAAGGGGTGGCTTGTTTTGTTTCAATTATATCTTATACTCCAATTGAAAATATTATTCCTTTGGTATTTGAAAAGGGAGAAACTCCATTGGTATTAATCCTCGACAGAATTACAGATGTCAGAAATTTTGGTGCAATTGCTCGAACAGCAGAATGTGCTGGAGTAGATGCAATTATTATTCCATCAAGAGGGGGAGCTCAAATTAATTCAGATGCAATAAAAACATCTGCCGGAGCATTAAATAACATACCTGTGTGTCGTAGCGAAAATCTTAAACATACAATTGATTATTTGAAAAAGAGCGGTTTGCAAATAATTGCAGCAACTGAAAAAGCTGGAGATTATCATTTCAAGATTGATTATACGCCACCTACAGCCATTATCATGGGGTCGGAAGAAGATGGAATTTCGCCTGAATATATCCGTATGTCTGATTACAAAGTTTCCATCCCAATTATTGGTGAGATTGAATCATTAAATGTTTCTGTTGCATGCGGGGTTTTAATATACGAAGCTGTTAAACAAAGATTTCAGGGTAATTGATTCTGTTTTCAGAGAAGTTTTTATTTAAAGCAAAACGGCATAATGAGCTTACAACTAATTCATTATGCCGTTTTTCTTTTTAAAAATAAATTTAAAAGTTAATTGTTTTTGTAAACAAGTTTTAAATCAAATTTTCCTTGTTTGTCATTTTTGTCAAACCAGTAAATTGATTCATCTTTTTTATAAACTAGCACAGCTGATAAACATTTAAAAAGTGTCAATCCAGCTCTTTCAATATCTTCACGGGTGTAGCTTTCTCCTTTAACCATTTCTTTTGTCATTTTAATAATGAATTAAACAAATTTTTATTGATAGTAATTGTTTCATAAGGACTTATGATATTGAAAATTACTTGTACATGCTTTGTATGCAAATATACTTATAATATTAAAATTGTTGTTAATATAATGATCTTTTTCTATGGCTTTTAATGTTAAAGATTATTCTTTCTCATGTATGTTAACTGGTTTTTGTAAAGCTCACGAAGTCAATTTAATACAACATTTAATATTATTTGTATGCAATTTTAATATTGTTATTAATTACAACTAATGTAAAGAAAATGTAAAATGTTTGTTTTTGATAATCTGTTTTTTAATTATATGGTTGTAAATCATTTTTGAAAACAGTAAGCTAAATTTTGATAAATATTAAGCTCCTATTAAAAAGGATTATATGCTAAGCGAAATTTATTCTTCTGCTTATTTTTAATACTTTTGCAATCTGAAATATTAATAAAATCAATGAATAGAAAAATACTCCGATTGGCAATTCCCAATGTAATCAGCAATATATCTGTTCCTTTGCTTGGATTGCTTGATATTGGTTTGATGGGACATATGGGTTCTCAATCATACATTGGGGCTATTGCAATCGGGACGATGATTTTTAATTTTATGTTTTGGGCTTTTGGTTTTCTGAGGATGGGAAGCAGTGGTTTTACTGCTCAAGCCTATGGACGCCGAGACATGCCTGAAATTTTGATGATATTAGTAAGATCTTTGCTGTTGGCTTTTATTATAGGTGTTTTATTAATAATCTTACAAATTCCAATTGGCTATTTTTCTTTCAAATTGTTGAATGCAGGAAGTGAAGTGGAAAAAATTGCTGCTCAATATTTTTATATCCGGATTTATTCAGCTCCGGCAACACTTGCGTTGTATGCTTTGTTAGGTTGGTTTATTGGCATGCAGGATGCAAAAACACCATTGATTATTGCTGTATTTGTAAATCTGATAAATATGGCTTACAGTATTTTCTTTATAAAAGTTATGGGAATGAAAGCTGATGGGATTGCCTTAGGATCAATGTTAGCACAATATTCCGGTTTGTTATTGGCATTGTGGATGTTGTATAAATATTACGGAAAATTATTTAAACATTTTTCAATACAAAAGCTCAAATTGCTAAAGCCATTTCTTAATTTTTTATATGTAAATCAAAATATTTTCATCAGGACGATGTTGCTGATATTTACTTTTACTTTTTTTACTTCCCGTTCGGCTGCATTAGGCGATGATATTTTATCAGGGAATACACTGTTATATCAGTTTCTGATTTTTTTCTCGTACTTTATGGATGGATTTGCTTTTGCTGCTGAGTCATTGGTTGGTAAATATTATGGAGCAGCAGATAAAATGATGCTTAAGAAAACTGTAAAAAGATTGTTTTTATGGGGTGCATGTATTTGTTTGTTTTTTACGGTGTTTTATTATTTTTTAGGGAGATTATTATTGCCTGTATTAACAAATAATATCCCTTCTCTTCAAATAGCAAATCATTATTTTTATTGGGTTTATTTACTGCCAATTGCTACTTTTGCTGCTTTTCTCTGGGATGGAATTTATATTGGATGCACTGCATCAGTTGCAATGCGAAATTCAATGATTGTTTCTGTATTAATTTTATTTTTTCCATTGTATTTTCTTGTTTTTAAGAGTTTTGGAAATGATGGTTTATGGCTGTCATTCCTGATTTTTCTTGCATCCAGAGGTGTATTATTGCAATTGTTTTCAGGAAAGTATATTTTTCCAACAAAAAAATATTTTCATAATACAAATTAAAAAAAAGCATTATTTTTGTGTTTAGTTAATCAAAAAAATTATGAAAAAATTACTTTTAAGTTTTTTGTGCATAACTTGTATTGTACTTAGACTATATTCGCAAAATTTAAACCCAGTTCTAATTGGATATTGGCATAATTGGTCAACAACAACACCCTATATTCAACTTGATCAGATTGATAGTAGATATAACATTATTGAAATTGCTTTTGCAGTTCCAACATCTACTTCAGATATGACCATGATATTTACTCCTGATGTTATTACTCAGCAAACTTTTATAAATAAAGTAAATTTAATAAAGAGTCAGGGTAAAAAAGTGTTAATCAGTATTGGAGGAGCAACCACAAGTATCGATTTGACAACTTCTACTAACAAAACAGCCTTTATTAATTCGATGATCAATATTATTAATACTTTTGGCTTTGATGGTATAGATATCGATATTGAAAACGGTAATTCAATTTTAATTAATAATGGAGGTACAATTAGTAATCCTGCAAATCCTGCTATGATAAATCTGATAGATGCTATTAAGCAAATAATGACTAATTACCGCACAAATCATCCCGGAAAACTAATGCTTACAATGGCTCCAGAAACAGCTTATGTGCAAGGCGGACAATCAGGTTTTGGTAGTATTTGGGGTGGTTATTTGCCCATAATTCATGCATTAAGAGATTCAATTGATTTTTTACAGGTTCAGCTTTATAATAGTGGAAGTATGTATGGTGTTGATGGGAATATTTATACACAAGGTACTGCAGATTTCATTGTTGCAATGACAGAAGTAGTGATTAAAGGATTTAATACTAACGGAGGTTATTTTACTGGACTTCCTGCTTCAAAAGTTGCTGTTGGTTTGCCTGCATGTCCGAGTGCAGCTGGAGGTGGTTTTGTTGATACAAATACTGTTATGGCTGCTATTAAGTATTTGATAGGAATCGGAACAAAGCCGGGAAGTTATACTTTAAATCAAATTTCAGGATACCCCAATTTAGCAGGTTTGATGACTTGGTCAATCAATTGGGATGCTTTAAGTACTTGTGAATCTTCATATCAGTTTGCCCGAAATTTTCAAAATATTTTTGGTTCAACTACTGAATGCAAAACATTGAACTCAAATCAAGCAAATTTTCAGGTTTTTCCAAATCCAGCTAAAAATCAATTGCTAATAAAATTTAAATCTCAAAATAATAGTAAAATACAAATTTACAATTCTGCTGGCTTTATGGTTATAGAAAAAATAATCAATAGTAAAGAACAAAATATTGATATTTCAAATTTAATAAAAGGAATTTATTTAATTAAAAATGAGATTACCATTTTGAAATTTGTAAAAGATTAATTCCTTTTAATCTATTTATTAGTTTTAAGCGGATGAGCATATTTTTTAATATCATCAGCTGTAATAATATTATCACAAAGAATATTCAGTCTTTCCACTACATTGCGGAGTTCACGTATATTTCCTGTCCATTGAATTTTTTGTAATTCTTCAATTGCTTCATTTTCAAAAATTTTCACAGCTTTGCCTTGTTGTTGACAAAATTCATTAATAAAATGATTTGCAAGTAAAGGAATATCTTCAATTCTTTCATTTAATGATGGAACTTCAATCAAAATTACACTTAAACGATGATACAAATCTTCTCTGAAGTTATTGTTTTCAATTTCATTTCGAAGATTTTTATTTGTTGCAGCTATAATTCGTACATCTACAGAAATTTCTTTTTCACCACCAATACGCGTAATTTTATTTTCCTGTAAAGCTCTTAAAACTTTAGCCTGAGCCGATAAGCTCATATCGCCAATTTCATCCAGAAACAAAGTTCCACCATTTGCTTGTTCAAAATCACCTTTTCGTTGTTTGATTGCTGATGTAAAACTTCCTTTTTCGTGTCCGAATAGTTGACTTTCAATTAATTCGGAAGGGATTGCAGCACAATTCACTTCTATAAATGGAGCATTTGCGCGATTACTTTTTTCATGTAACCAACGAGCAACCAATTCTTTACCAGTTCCATTATTTCCGGTAATTAGTACGCGGGCATCGGTTGGAGCTACTTTTTCAATAATATTCTTAACATCAGTAATTGCAATAGAATCACCAATCATATCATATGTTTTAGAAACCTGACGTTTCAAAACAATGGTTTCGGCAACAAGAGTTGATTTGTCTAATGCATTTCTGAGTGTAATCAGTAATCTATTCAAATCAAGAGGTTTGGCTATATAGTCATAAGCGCCTTTTTTAATAGCTTCAACTGCAGTTTCTATTGTGCCATGTCCTGAAATCATCACAATAGGAGACATTGTAATTGGCATGAGTTTTTCAAGTACTTCAAGGCCATCCATTTGAGGCATTTTTATGTCACATAAAATTACATCATATTTATTGTTTTTAACAAGTTCAATTGCCGTAATTCCATCTGCAGCATCATCTACTTCATATTTTTCGTATGAAAGTATTTCACGCAATGTATTCCTGATACTTCTTTCGTCATCTATCACCAATATTTTTGACATAGTATTTTTGTTTTTATTGTTATTTTTTTATCTTATTATTACCAATATTCCTAATAATCAATTAATAATAAATTTAAATCGATCATTCATAATTAATAATTCAAATTTAATATCTCAGCCATTTCCATAATTCTTTATAGCTTACTTTTTTGCCATACATCAAAATACCAGTTCTGTAAATCTTTGCTGCCAGCCATGTTGTAAAAATAAATCCGAGGATTAGTAATCCCATTGATAAACTTACCTGCCAAACTGGAACTCCAAATGGAATTCTTACCATCATTATAATGGGAGAAGTCAATGGAATAATTGATAACCAAAAGGCTACAGGTCCGTCAGGATTATTGATTACAAAATTAGACATAATAATTGCAAAAAGCAATGGAATGGTTACAGGCATCATAAATTGCTGTGTATCGGCTTCGTTATCAACTGCTGCACCTATTGAAGCAAATAAGCTGGCATAGAGTAAGTAGCCTGCCAAAAAATAGAATATAAACTGAAGTATCATAACTCCGTAATTTATAGAAAACAAACCATTTATCAATTCTCTGATTTCCTGATTCTGTAATTTTTGTAGTTGAACCTGATCTGCAGATGGTAGTTTTTGTCCGGGATTATAGGCTTGTTCAGTTTGCGCCGATTTAAATACATCAGGCATGCTAAATTGCAAAACTGTTATAATTGAAAATGTTAGCAATATCCATAAAACAAACTGGGTTAAACCCACCAAAGCCACTCCAATTATTTTTCCCATCATTAACTGAAAAGGCTTAACAGATGACACAATAACTTCAACAATCCTGCTTGTTTTTTCTTCAATTACTCCCCGCATTACTTGGGCACCAAAAAGAAAGATAAAGAAATAAATTAATATTCCTGAAAAAATTCCCAATCCGGTTTTTATTTCAGTATAACTTTTTTCACCTGTTCTGATATCTTCTGTATTGAGTTTGATATTGGTGCTATTTATCTTATCAAAGTCTTCTTTAGAAATATTATGAGCATTAACCAGCAAATTGTTTTTTAAAATATTTTGCATTGCATTAGAAATATAACTCTGAGTTACTATTCCTGGCGACTTATCAGAATAAAGCAACACAGCCTGATCAGGAATAGAATAGCTAAGTTTTTGAACATAAAGAACTCCTGAGTAATTTCCTTTTGATAAATTATCTTTGGCTTTTTCTAAATCAACTTCATAAACAAATAAAACCTTGTCGGTAGATTGAAATTTCTCAAAAAATATGCCTGTTTCATCTACTACAGAAACTACTTTTTTCTCATCGCTCATTGTTGCCAGAAAAAAAGGAACAATCCAGATAGCAGCCATTAAAAGAGGTCCAAGAATTGTCATTATTATAAACGATTTTTTCTTTACTCTGCTTAAATATTCGCGTTGAATTATAAGTCTTATTTTCTTCATATTAAGCAATGTTTTTTTGTTCGTTAACTTTCTGAATAAAAATATCGTTCATTGTTGGTAAAATTTCATTAAACGAAATAATTTCTATTTTTGGCAGGATATTTTGTAATAATTCATTCGGAGTTAAATCCATAGGTATTTTGATATTTATTTTTGAAATCCCGTTCTGAACGACCTGATCCTGTATCTTATAGCTTTCAGGTAAAATTGCTTTAAAATCTATTTCTTTTGTATGAAAAGCAATTTCAAAAATATTGGCTTTATAGGTGTTTTTTATTTCATGGACTTTACCATCCAATATTTTTTGGGATTTATTTATAAGTGCAATGTTGTCACATAATTCTTCAACTGAAGCCATGTTATGCGTTGAAAATATGATACTTGCACCATTTGCTTTAAGGTTTAGGATTTCTGATTTTAATAAATTTACATTGATAGGGTCGAATCCACTGAAAGGCTCGTCAAAAATCAATAATTTGGGTTCATGTAAAATGGTAACAATAAACTGAATTTTTTGCTGCATACCTTTCGAAAGTTCTTCTACTTTTTTGTTCCACCAATCTGAAATTTCAAATTTTTCGAACCAATATTTTAGCTTTTTTAGAGCATCGGCTTTTGAAATACCTTTTAGTTGAGCAAGATATAAAGCTTGTTCGCCAACTTTCATTTTTTTATACAAACCACGTTCTTCTGGTAAATAACCGATAAATGAAATGTGACTTGGTTTGAGCTTTTCTCCATCAAAATATAATTCACCCTCGTCAGGTGCCGTGATTTGATTTATAATTCTGATTAAAGAAGTTTTACCGGCTCCATTGGGACCCAATAAACCAAAAATACTTTGTTCAGGTACATCTATGCTTACATTTTTTAATGCAGTATGAGCTGCATAATTTTTTGTAATATTTTGAGCAGAAAAAATATTCATATTAAAATTTATTGAAAACGCTGAAAATTAATTGTTTTCAGCGTTTTATTAATTATTTGATTATTGGAAATACTCTCTCATTCTTTCAAAGAAACCTTTGTCTTTCGAGTCAGGTTCGGGTTTGAAATTTGCAGAATTTGCAAGTTTTTCAAGAATCGTTTTCTCTTCTTTACTTAAATGTTTTGGAGTCCAAACATTTATATTGATAAGTAAATCGCCTCTACCATATGAATTTACGTCAGGCAAACCTTTGCCTTTCAGTCTTAAAACCTTTCCGGCCTGAGTACCTGCATCTATTTTTATTTTTACTTTTCCTTCAATAGTTGGAATTTCAACGCTTGTACCCAAAGCAACTTCAGGGAAACTCATGTAGTGATCGTAAAGAAGATTTTTCCCATCTCTTTTTAAATGAGGATGTTCTATTTCTTCAACTAAAACGATTAAATCACCGTTTACACCACCTCTGGCAGCAGCATTACCTTTTCCACTTACCGAAAGTTGCATTCCTTCCTGTACACCAGCTGGGATATTTAATGTAATAACTTCTTCTCCCTGAACAATTCCATTACCAGAACATTCATTGCATTTATGCGTAATGGTTTGACCTTCGCCACCACAAGACGGACATTGAGATGATGTTTGCATTTGTCCTAATATTGTGTTGGTTATGCGGGTAACCTGTCCGGTACCATGACAAGTTGAACAGCTTGTATGTCCGCTACCATCTTTAGCTCCGGTTCCTTTACAAGGTTTGCAAGCAATATATTTGTTTACTTTAATTTTTTTCTCAACTCCATTGGCAATTTCTTCCAGATTCAGTTTTACTTTAACTCTCAGATTTGTACCTCTGTTTACTCTTCTTCCACGTGACCGACCACCGCCAAATCCACTGAAACCTCCAAATCCGCCGCCAAATGCGCCTTCAAAGATGTCGCCAAAATGACTGAAAATGTCATCCATATTCATTCCGCCTCCTCCAAAACCTGAAGCACCACTCATGCCAGCATGACCATACTGATCATAACGTGCACGTTTATCTCCATTGCTTAGAACTTCGTAGGCTTCAGCTGCTTCCTTAAAATTTTCTTCAGCTTGTTTGTCGCCTGGATTTTTATCAGGATGAAACTGTATTGCTTTTTGTCGATATGCCTTTTTTAATTCTGCTTCAGTTGCATTTTTTGAAACACCTAATATTTCGTAATAATCCCTTTTTGCCATATTGTCATAAATTTTCTAAAAAATTAATTGGCTACAACCACTTTGGCATAGCGAATAACTTTGTCGTGCAGATAATAACCTTTAACAACTTCATCAAATATTTTTCCTTTGCTTTCATCATCCTGTGCAGGCATTTGGGCAATAGCTTCATGTAATTCAGGATCAAAGGCATTACCAATACTCTCCATTGCTTTTAAGCCTTTTTGAATTAGTAATCCTTGCATTTTATTGTAAATCAGTTCAACACCTTCGCGCAAAGCAGTGGTTTGTTCATTTGGTTCTATTGCTTTTAATGCTCTTTCAAAATCATCCAATACTGGTAATAAGCTAACAATCACTTCTTCCGAAGCTGTTTTACTGAGTTCTATTCTTTCTTTGGATGTTCTCTTGCGATAATTATCAAACTCTGAATATAATCTTAAATACTTGTCGTTTGTTTCTGCTAATTTATTTCCTAATTCTGTAATAGTATCTTCAATTTTTTCTTTTTCTGTCTTCTTTGATTCTTCTTTGCTTTTCTTCTTTTCTTTTGAATTAGGTTCTGATGTCTGAGATTGTTGATTCTCAGTGCTAATTTCTTCTTCTTTATTTTTCTTTTCTTTATCAGACATATCTTTAAATATATTAAACATTATTCAGTTTTATTATTTATGTACACTCTCATCAAAAATGTTGCCAAAAATAAAATACTGACAAAATGTCAGTATTTATGTGAAATTTTTGACAAAAATACGGATTTTTTGGCAATTTACAATTATGATTTTCTACTGATTATTGTATAATCATTAATGTTTATATCAAATTTGAGATTTAATAAAACAGATACTAAATTAAAGATAGCCAAAGACTTGCCAATTTAAATTAATACAATAAAAAAGCCTTTTATCATTTGATAAAAGGCTTTTTTATTTATTATTAGAATATTATTTTTTTATTTTCTTCATTTCTGTATATTTCTCCATAAAATTGGGAACATCTTCAATTGAAATATGTTTAGCTATGATCTTGAAATCTTTATCTAAGATAAACAGAACAGGAGTGCTGATAATATCATATGCTTTATGATAATCGAGATTGGTTTTGGTGCCTGTAACGTTTATCCAGTCATGTTTGTTTTCTTTAATGTAATTTTTCCAACGATTTAAATCTGCATCAGTATCAATTGAAAATACTTCAATTCCATATTTTGCTTTGTTTTCATCAACAAATTTTTTGATTTTAGGAACTTCAACTTTGCAATGTCCACAATCTGTATCCCAGAAAATTAAAAATGTGTAATTCCCTTTACTTGAATACAATGAAACATATCTCTCATTGGTATCAGGCATTATTAATTCGGGTGCAACTTTGCCAATTAATATAGGTTTCAGCTGCATAGCTCTTTTAGAAATACTTTCCAAAACGGTTGGTGTTACCCAAAAAGCTTGATTTGTCATATAATATTTTTCAACCAGGTAAACAAAAAGCTCATCTTGGCCCATAATGCTTGATTTTTCAAACTTATTGGTTAAATACCATAAAGTATATTTAAACAGTTCTTTATTACCTTTTGAAAGTTCAACAACTTTGTTACATTCTGCTTTAAGAGTGTCATTAATCTGAAAAACCACATTTTTGAAATAATAATCAAGTTTGTTGTGATAAACAGGTGTTCTTAGCAGGCGATCATCAGTAAAATCAATATTATCCCAATAATGATCTTTATAAAATTTGTATGAAAACATTGAATCAATGCTTCCATCTGCTTTTTTAGGTGGTTCTGGTACATCCACTTCTTTCGAAGATTTAAAAACCTTAGTCATCAAATGATTAGGATTATCTTTCATGAAATTAATTTTATAATCGCTGATTTCATTATTTACTCTTTCCAATTGTTTTTTGCACCATTCCAATGAATCCGGATTGTTTTTCAAATCTTGCATTTTTTTCTGTAATGGTGCATATTCATCATATTTTATTCGATTGAAATTCACAAATTTGTAAAAAACGTCATTGTCAACAGAACCTTTTACTTTGAAATATTTTCCAAATTCTTCGTATTGAGTTTCAATTGAAAAAAACTGTTCTTTGTCGATAATTAGTTCGAAGTATTTTTTATCGTTCGTGATTACAAGATAAACACCACCCGGCAATGTTTCTTTATCATCAAATACAAATAAACCTTTTGAATTCAATATAGCAGTATCTCTTATGTATTGATTTCCACCATAGTAATTTCCTAAAAACAAAGTATCGGATTTGTAATTATCCATTTTTACTTTGATATTATAACCACTTTTTTGTGCATTTAAAGCAAATGAAATTAAAATTAAACTTACTGATGCTAAATACTTTAAGCTGTTTGTCATAAACTTAATATTTTTTGTTTTTTAGTTGAATATATTTTTTTGATAAATTGTATTTTACTCACAAAATAACAACTTTTATAAATATTATTTTCTTTTTTTAACAATCTTTAAGAGTTGAAAATATTGTATAGCTTTGCAAAGACAAATTTCATATTAATTTTGTTGTTTAAAGTAATAAAAAAATGTTTTTAAAAATTAATTACAAAAAAATAGGTCTAAACCTTTTTATATTTATTGCCATTTTTACTGGAGTATTTTTAATAACTGCTTATGAAATGCCTAAATATAAGGGCTTTATGTTTTCGTTTTTATTGTTGATTTTATCTGATTTTTATTTGTGGAATCATTATAAGCAATTCATTATTAAACAAATAATGTTAATTAGATTGTTTTTAATGTTTTTATTCTGGCTGGCAATGATACTCAGTTTTGTTTTTTTCTTTTCAGCCTTATTTTCAAATATAAAAGATTGGAATCCTGTTTTCAGAACTTATTTAACCGGTTTTATATTGGTTTTATATTTGTCGAAATTAATTGCAGTAATGTTTTTGTTAGTTGCTGATTTATTGAGGTTTCTTAAATTTGCTTTTACTTTCCTATTCAAACGAAATAGGTTTACACAAAAATTTTCAAATAAAAGATGGAAATTTTTATTGATAGTAGGTAATTTTTGTTCTTTTTCTTTATTTATAATGCTTTTGTGGGGTATGATTTTTACTGAATTTGATTTTCAGGTAAGAAAAGTATCGATTAATTCAGAGCGAATTCCACAAAGTTTTAAAGGAATGAAAATAGTTCAGATTTCTGATATTCATCTTGGTAGCTGGTATGGGAAAAAGCCATTGCAAAGGGCTGTAAATATGATAAATGAATTGAAACCCGATTTAATATTTTTTACAGGTGATATGGTAAATTATTCGACTAAAGAAACTCAAGACTATGTTGATGTTTTAAAGCAATTAAGGGCTAAAAAAGGTATTTTTGCTATTTTAGGAAATCACGATTATGGCGATTATGTGAAATGGAACAGTGCTGATGAAAAGCAGAAAAATATGCAGGATCTGGAAGATTTTTACAAACAAATATCATGGATATTATTAAAAAACGAAAACATCAGAATCCAATCTGATTCTTCATTTATTAGTATTGTTGGTGTCGAAAACTGGGGAAAAGATGCACGTTTTCCAAAAAAAGGTGATATTGAAAAAGCTTTGCATGGAATTGACAGCAATGATTATACAATATTGTTATCACATGATCCTACTCATTTTCAAACTTTAATAAGTTTACAATATCCTCAAATTGATTTGTGTTTGTCGGGTCATACACATGGCATGCAAATGGGTATTTCTACAGATAATTTCGAATGGAGTCCGGCTCAATTACAATACAAATATTGGGGAGGCTTATATGAAAATCAAAATCATGGCAAAAAGCAATTACTTTACGTGAATAGAGGTCTTGGAGTTATTGGTTATCCGGGTAGAATAGGGATAAAGCCAGAAATTACTTTATTTGAGTTAAATTGATTTGAATAATTGAAGGAATTGAAATAAAAAAATAATATTATTTGCAGTTTTATGAAAAAGGTTGAAATATTAACTACGCAAAATGTTGTAATAGAATATGAATTGGCTTCATTATTTGAACGTGCTGGCGCTTTTTTTATTGATTTTATTATTATTTGGGCTTTAATCGGACTTTTTAATCTGATTGCCTGGGTTTTCTCAGTAAATTCATTAATATTTTTCTATACTACTTCCATTCCTGTTTTTTTGTTTTATAATTTAATGTTTGAGATATTAAATAACGGACAATCAATAGGTAAGTATTTACTGAAATTAAAAGTCGTAAAAATTACAGATGGAAAGGCTGATGCTTTTGACTATCTGATGCGATGGACTTTCAGAATGGTTGATATTTATTTTTCGATGGGAACTTTGGTATCACTTATGGTATATTCATCAAACAGATGCCAAAGGGTTGGAGATTTTTTTGCAGATACTTCTGTTATTAAGGTGCTCGAAAAAAATCGTTATAGCTTAAATAGTATTCTGAAAATAAATGAAAACTCAGATTATCAACCCGTTTATAGCAAAGTAACTGATTTTACCGAAAAAGAAGTTTTGTTAATTAAAGAAACTTATGACAGATATAATGAACAGCCAACTAAAGGACATCAGGAAGCACTCGATTTGCTTTTAAGAAAAATTTGTAATCATTTGGAAATTAAGAAACCTCAAGATGAAAAAGCCTTTATTAAAACACTGATAAAAGATTATGTTTATCTAACCAGATAAATTTCCTATTCAGATATTCCTTCATCTGAAACATCATTTAAAGGCGTTCTGTCTTCAATCTTTAAAATAGTATTTTTGAGTAATCCAATGTTTTGCATATTCTGTACATTGAAAACTTCGTTTAAAATATTGTAACTGATATTTATAGAAGTTTTTCTGATAACAATACTTGCTTTTTCGAGTTTGGTAATGGCATCATAAAGGGAATTGGCATTGCCAGCCATTGAGCCCAAAGCTGCAAGTAAAACAGAAACTTCTTTTAATTTTCCGAAAAAGCGGGTCCAATTGGTTCTTTCACTGTTTAAATCGCGTAAGGCTTTATCTAAATGATTGGTTAATGTTTTCTTGCTTTTATCGGTTATGGCTGAATCTTCGTTAATCAATTCAATAGCTTCGTTAATCAACTCAATTATTTCGTTTTTATTTGATTTGGAAGGAATATAAAAATCACCAAGTTCCAGATTATCATATAAATATTCTTTCTGAATAGCATCGTTTATCAACGACATTGTGGCTGAATACAAAGCATGAAAAGCATCCTGAACCTTATACATTTGCTTGTTTTTGCTGTTAACAAAAGGAATCAGTTTCAATAAAAAAGGCTTACGATCAATTTGTTTTAAAATAAAAAGTTCGTCTTCCAAATCTTTTAGTAATTCCATAAAATCTTCACGTTTGGATGTTTCAAAATAAGTAATTTTTTCAATAGAATTGATGAATTTATCGCTGGCAGTTTTTAATTGTAATTGCTTTTCTTTTTGAAAACCGGAAGTAGATAATTCGCTTAAGTAACTAACATAAAAGTTAAAAATCAATTCAATATCCTGATAATCTGTATATAAATATTCGTTAAAGTTCATTTTGCTATTGTTGTATTTATGTGCAAATATATCAAATATAATGCCAGATTCAATATATAATTATTTAAATAAGGTTTATTCATACAACTTTTTTTGTTGATTAATTGTTTTAATTCATAATTTTGTACAATTAACAAACATTACAATGGAAAATAATCAGAAAGTTCTGGATACTTTTACAAGTGCCGGAAAAATGCTTAGAGCAGGTGAAGTTGCTACATTGTCGGGTATCGACAAAAAAGATGTTGAAAAAGCTATAAAAAAACTGGTAGCAGAAGGCAAACTACATTCACCGGTAAGATGTTTTTACGATATTAAAAAATAATTTTCGTAAGTAAAACCTTTAAAACATGGTTTTTGTATTTGTCAGAACCATGTTTTTTATTTAAAGTGCATATGAAAAATTTAAAAAAGAGCTTTTTTTATATTCTTTTACTTTTAATTTTAAGTTGTTCGAAAGAAGAATCTAAATCTGATTTTGTATATTCAGATGTAAAACTATTGGTAAATGAAGTAATGACTTTTGATTCGCCTAACTGGATTGAAATTTATAATCCGGGTGAACTTGATATTTATATGGAAGGATTCCATATTTTGTATAACAATCAGAGTTTTGAGATTAAAGCAGGCTTTGTTCCTGCCAAAGGTTTTGCGCTTTTCTTTTGCGATGCGGCTGATTTTGCTAATCATACCAATTTTGTTTTAAATGCAAGTGGAGGTACTATTATCTTAAGTGATCAAGAAAATAAAATCATTGATAAATTTGTATATCCAATTATAAATCAAGCTGTTTCGTATGGAAGAAAACCTGATGGAAGTCAGAATATTATAATATTGGATAAACCAACACCTATTACAACAAATACTCCTATTTATATTCCTAATCAGGCTCCTGTTATTGATGAATTAATTATTAATCCTCAGTTTCCAAAAGCTTATCAAGTAGTTACAATAGATGTGCATGCTACGGATGATTACGGAATAGATAGTTTGATGTTGTTCTATGAATCTGATGGTTTTGATACCATAGTGCAATTTAATCCTTCATGTTGCGATCCTCGAAAAATGGCAGCAGAGATAAAAGGTTTACCAAGCGGTAATATTGTAAATTTTTATTTAAAAGCAGTTGACGACTCACTTTCAGTAAGTTATTACCCTGTTGGAGCTCCATTAAATAAATTATCATATACTGTTAGTCAGTAAATCAAATTGATTTTAATAGTTCTCCTATTTTTTTATTTATATCTGGGCTTAGAGCCTGCCGAAACTGGTCGTTGAGCTTGCCACTTCTACAAGCTCAGTGTCCAAAGTTAAGGTCATTGAGCCTGTCGAAACGACACTTTGCCATCTCTACAAGCTCGATGACCGAGGCTAAGAATAAAATAAATTAATCCCTTAGGCAACGAACAGAAAACCCGTAAGTCTTACTGGTGGTGCCTCTGCTCGCACCGCTGAGATCGTAGTACAAGCCCCTGCCCCAGGCGTAGGTAGTACCGTCCTCGGTAGAACTCCACCAGAGGCCGTAGTCGCCAATGCCGCCGTACGTCCCATCGTCGTAACGGTCGCCACCCGGAAGGGCTGAAAAGCCGCTGCTGTTGGTAGCTCCGGTATTGGGGCTATTCCATAGTGTGGTTGCTTTAAGTTTGCCTCCGGCTATGCTTGCGCCTCCCAGATAGTTAGTTAAGGTTGTCCATTCGGCATCAGTGGGCACATGCCAGCCAGTAGGACACAGATTTCCGGTATTTACGGCATACCAGTTGTATATTCTGCCATAAGTTGCACTATTAGCCGGTGTATTATCATAATCGCAATAAGCTCCTGTTGTTAATCCAGCCCAAGTTGTATTATTAGTTACATTGGGTATAGGTGTACCATTTTTATAATGCGTAGTTTTCAGGTTTTGCATTAGCCAAAATTGTGTGCCAATGCTAATTACATTATACACGTTGCCATCATAATCTGTAACAGTTCCGGGTGCTGGTGTATTAGGAGTAGCAAAACTAACAGAATTTCCATAAGCAGTTCCATTACTATTAGTAGCATATGCACGTACATAGTAAGTTGTATTGGCAGCTAAGCCACTAATGTTGCTGGTATAACTACCGTTTCCATTACCGTCAGTTGTGTGGGAATTGGCAATAGTAGGATTGTTATTTGTACTCCAGCAAACACCGCGTGCAATTACAGCACTACCACCATTTGAAATGATATTACCACCACATATAGCAGATGAAGAAGTAATACTGCTGACAGCTGCAGTAGTTAGTTGGGCTAAATTACCCGAAGCTGATGCATTAAAAACCAAAGGAGAATAAAACACATGGCTGCCATCGGCTTTTTTTACAGATGCATTTAGTGTTTGATTACCTGCATTACCCAGCGTCCAGTTGGTTTGGGCAAAGCCATTGGCATCGGTTGTAACTATAGCATACGAAACACTACCTCCGCCATCTACTACATTAAAATATACTTTCACGTTTTTTACCGGATTATTCAAATTGTCAGTAACTTTCACTTTTAATGGGTTGGCAAGGCTTTGTCCGCTTAGCCCTGCTTGATTATTACCAGCTATAATCTGAACTTTGTTGGGTGCTTTCCACTCTAAGCTGAAATTAATTGGTATATCGAAGCTGAATGGGGGCAAATTGTCATCATCTAAACAGATTGTTTCAACACCTGCGGTGCAGTTAATTCCTGCTTTCAAAGCTGCATTCCAGTCAAGATTAGGCGAACCCACTGCTGCATTATATTGGAGCCAAAACGATGGTTCAACATAAGGACCCACAACCCCGTATATTTTCGCACTTACTTCGGGTATCAACTCGAGCCTGAGTTGTGTATTTACATTACCGTTAACTGTTGCGGGTGTAAAGTTATTGTCAACAGAAGCATTAAATACATTCTGCCATTGATTGTTTTCATATTTTACACCTAATGATAAGGTATTAGTGTTGGTTATTCCACTTGTGGCAGTTACATTAGCTCCAATATCAGCAGTAAATTTTGCTTTTAGTATAGTAGTAAATTTTACAAATACTGGTAAAACATCACCTACAAGAAAAAACACATTTTTAGAGTATTGTGCAAGTTTTTTTTCTAAATTAAGAAGTTGCACAGATTGGCTTGCAGTAAGCTGAACATTAATATTATTTTGCAAAAGAGCATGGTCGGTATAAAAATAAAACTTATTAACACCCGTTTGCAAACTTGAATTAAAATCGAAAACAAAATTAGGATTGAATTTTATATAACCAGATGGTATTGATAAATTTATGGTGCCATTATCGTATAAATTCACATTACTGAAATTATATTGGAAACCATCGTTAGTGTTTTTTGAAGGATTTTTAATACTAACACCTTTGAGCAGATAATCAATTTTTGTAAAGGTATTCATATCAGATTTGGATGAAACTGTATCCAGATTATTATTATCTATTGTAAATCTGATAGCACCTGATTTTATAACATCAGCAAGGTTTGCCTGTATAGTTTGCATTGTAACGATATTGCCTGTTTGGCTATGTCCGGTAACTTTTCTGAGGAAGCCGTTACCCGTTTGTCCAACAATAATACTTGAATCAGTAATTGAAGGAATAGTGTCATTAAATTGTATAATGTAAATTCCATTACTTAACTGAACACTATCACTTATTAAATTATTTACAGAATCAATAACAATAAGTTTATTATCAATTACAAGTTTGTTGAATTTAACTTTTACGGTATCGTTTACCGAACCGCATCCATTTGTTACCTTCCATATGAGGGTATAAGTAGTATCATAATAACCCCTGAAAATACTTGCAGAATCAAAAGGATTCTGAATAATGCCTCCACTACCGGAAATAAGTGTCCAATATCCGTTGCTATTGCCCTGATGCGAAGCTTCCAAATGTGCAATACTGTCATTAACATCTATATCATATCCGGCTCTGGCTATTGGAAGCGATTCTGAAACAATTTTTTTTATATAAGAATAACAGGTATCAGCATTATTAATAGTAACTGCTCTGAAATATGCATTGGTTAGCGATTCAATTTTCAGTGAGTCATCATTAGCACCAGCAATTGACGCCCAGTTAAGTGAATCAGTTGATTTTTCCCACTGAATATTACCGGAATAATTTGATAATACCAATATTGCCGAATCGCCGTTACATAAATGATTAAGTTGTTGAGCATTTAATCTTAATGTAAGTATGCTGATAAAAAAAAGTGTGTAAAATATCTTTTTCATAAACCTTTTGTATTTAGTATTTGATAAATTTTCTGTTACTGTTAATGATGCTATTATTAATGTCGATAAAATGAATGCTAACAAAATATACACCTTTGGTTAATTGGGGTATAGATATCGAAATTTCATTAATATTTTTAAATTCCGAACCTGAATAAACCATTTGTCCAAACATATCAAAAACATATAGGTGTAAAGCCTTTATTTTTTCAGTATTGCTTATCTTTACACTAAATACACCATAATTAGGATTTGGAATTATATCATAAGAATAATCATCAGGCAATTTTAAATTACTTACCTGATTAGGAGTGCATGATGCTGTATTAATATCAACACTAATTATTTGCTGCGAAAATAACTCTGCACTAATTAATAATAATAGTGCAAAAAGTAAAGTAATTACTTTACAAAGAGATAATAATGTTTTTCTCATTTTATGTGATTTTTATTTGGTTTCTGATTTTAAAAAACCTCTGACAGTATGAATTCAACATACTGTCAGAGCTTGGTGTTTTGTTCTTGCTTATTGCATATCGTTGTTTTCGTCTTCATCCCCACCTTTTCCGCCTCTACGTTTCGCCAGCACCAGTTTTACGTTTTCTATACGTTGGTTGAGGGCGGTTACAAAATCTATGTAGTTGGTGTCGCCGTTGAGGAGAATTTGGGCATTGATGCGGTTTACTATTTCTTTGTACTGCGCATCTATTTCGGTGCGTACTTTCTTCATTCGCAGGCTGGTTTTGCTGCTTTCTTCGGTGTAACGTTCGTTTTTTATATCCACAAACTTATTGTTGGCATTTTGCAGTTCGTCCACCCAT
>JAHEYQ010000059.1 GCA_023251515.1 Bacteroidales bacterium | reverse complement strand
CCAATAGTTGCGATGGTGTAAATTTGTACAGGACATAAACTTATTTGAAAGTTCTGCTGTTGTTAAATGCTGTTTTAATTGTAATTTTTTCATGTTGCAAAGATACAACATTATTAAGTATCATGTTAGCGGTTTAGTATAAGCACCACCCCTACCGGCCTTTTTAATATCCTCTAACTTTAAAAAATCCTACCTACCGGATATACATTCAGGTTTTTATCCCAATAAGGCGATTTGCTGTAAAACCAATTAAGTATTTCTTGCGGATTTTTGGCAAATTCAACATCACCTGTTTTTTTCAGTTCAAATTCCTTTTTCAGTTCAGGCTTTTCAAGCATCATTTGTCGTGCCATCGTTTCCATCACATACGATTCAGAATATTCTTTCTGTTCAAAAATAGCATTAAAAAAACCCCATTGCACCATCGAGCCATTGGCTTTAGGTTCGAGCAAACAGGCTATAATACGCGCAGCAGGTTGATTCACTGGCACTATAACTGACCCGGCAGGATAAGTCCGTTCCTCTTCTATGCTTTCTAAATCGAATTTTTGCAACTGTTGCCTGCCTTCATACGAAGCTTCTGCCCATTTCATATTTTTAAAACGGTACGATTGTACTTTTATGGTTTTCGGTTCATTAATCACTTCTGTTTTAATACCATGAAACTTAAATCGCTCTATCACCTCAGCCCATTCCGGCCCAATAATATATGCCTTCGGAAGCATAGTGCTATCGGTAACAAATACTTTGTTGAAATAAGGTAGCTTAAAAGTAAGTGGCTTGGTATTGTCGTATTCAAACCATTCGCCACCTGTCAAATCGCTTTTTTCAACTGTATATTCCACACCCAGATAATCCACCATTACGCTGTCGGTCATCGAGTTCTTAAAGTTCAACGCAAATGCTTTCTTGCGAAAATCGTCGCTGGCACAATAGTTATCGGCAATATCAATTAACTTTTGTAGATTTTGATATTCCACATCCAATATTCTCATGGTATTTTCTATCATCTGATAAGTACCTTCTACACGTGTTTTATAATCTTTCAGCATGTGAGTTTCAATCAGTAATCCGGGGCGGTTACGAGCAATTGTATAGCCCTGCGAAAGCATGGGCGGAGTTGCACCACTGCGCAAACCACTGCGAGGGTCATGCCAGTTGCGAAACATTACATACGGAAAAATCAGATTGCCGCTTTTGGCCATCATCGGAGTAATCTGGTTCAGGTAAACATTATTCTGCCATTTTGCCAAAGCTTCATTACAGTTTCCGTTGGTTTCCAAACCGTAAGTAATCACATACTGATAATCGGCACCATCAGTAGTATGACAATCTATAAAAAACTCAGGCAGCCATTCATTATAAAGTTTCAGCCAATCTCTTGTTTCTTTGGCATCAGCTTTTACAAAATCACGGTTCATATTCAGGTTATTGGCGGTAGTACGCCAGCCCATTTCTATAGGTCCGTTCTGATTTATACGGTTATATTTTCCATAGCGTTCATGACCATCCACATTCAGTATCGGAATAAACAAAACTGTAATATGATTGAGCAACTCTGCCATTTTGGGTTTGGTAATAATATCGCGCAACAACGTAAAACCAGCATCTTTGCCTTCGGGTTCACCTGCATGAATGCAAGCTTGTATCAACAAAACCATATTCCCCGATTTGCGAACAGCTTCTGGTGTAAAATTCCCTTTTTTGTCAACAATCAACAATGGCAACTCTCTTAATTGCGGGCTTACGCCAAAACTATTGTATTTAACCCATTTAGAAGCACTTTCGAGCTTTTTGCAATAAGCCACAGTTTCGGTATAACGGGGTGTTTCTTTGCATCCCGATTTTTCGTAATCTGTAATAAGATTTGGCTTTTGAGCTGTCAGCGAATACGATACTACAAACAGCAAAACAATTAGAACAGGCTTTATAAATTTATACATAAAATAATCCTTAAAATTTTTGGGTAAAATTAATAAAATTCCCACCTTTGCAAGCTTAAAAAATCAAAAAGGATTGTTAATGAATACTTATAATACCATAGCTGAAACACAAAGTTTTGTTCACCAATGCCGCCAAAACAACTTAAAAATCGGATTTGTACCTACAATGGGAGCATTGCATCAGGGCCATCTTTCGTTAATCGAAAAAGCTAAAGCCGAAAACGATATTGTAATTGCCAGTATTTTTGTCAATCCCATTCAGTTCAACAATAAAGAAGATTTACAAAAATATCCACGTACGCTTGAAAAAGATGCCGCTATGCTGCAAAGCATTGGTTGTGATGCTATTTTTGCACCAAGTGAAACAGAAATGTATCCGGAACCTGATACAACTGTTTTTGATTTTGGCATGCTCGATAAAGTGATGGAAGGCAAATTCCGCCCCGGACATTTCAATGGAGTTGCGGTAGTGGTAAAACGATTATTTGAAATTGTAAAGCCCGACAACGCTTATTTTGGAGAAAAAGACTATCAACAGTTGCAAATCATAAAAGCAATGGTTGCCCAGAAAAACTTAGCTGTAAATATCATCCCCTACCCTATTGTAAGAGAAGCCGATGGATTGGCAATGAGTTCGCGTAATATGCGCTTAACTGAAGAAGAAAGAACTATAGCACCGTTTATTCACAAAACCCTATCAGAAGCTAAAGAGAAAGCAAAACAATTAAGTCCTTCTGAACTTACAACATGGGTGCTCAATCAAATTCAAATTCAAGCAATAATGAAAACTGAGTATTTCGAAATTGTGGATGCATCTACATTATTAGCAATAACAAACTGGAATGACAGCGAACATGCCATTGGCTGTATTGCCATATTTTTGGGAAATGTAAGATTGATTGATAATATTTTATTGAAATAAATATTGCTCTGTCATCTTTTTTTTCGGAGAAAATAAATATTTAAAGTCTTAATCAAAATAAAACGCAATTCCAATAAATGGACTTAAATATTTATCAACTGGCTTTTTAGGTCCATTTATTTTAAATACATAGCCCAACCCAGCATTTAAAGAAAAATAATAGGACAAATCAAATGCAACTCCCACTCTTGGAATTATTAAAAATCCAAATTCGGTATTATCTGAACTGGATACTTCTATATTATTGATATAATTGGTAATTCTAAAGGTATTAATAAGCAAATTTGCGCCAATACCTATAATAGGAGAAATCGGTTTATCTAGAATTCTGTAATCTGCATATGAACCAAAAACATATTCCTTGTAATTTTCAAATTTATCAAAATTTGAAAAGTTAACTTGTCCTGAAGGATCAAGATTATAAGTTCTTTTCCCATCATATACCCTATAACCAAATGTATAAAAATCAGTAAAGACATCTTCCGGTCTATTATTAAAATAGATCAACTCAATACCATAACCCGGCTGTAAATGGGTTTTTATTTCCGATACCGGAACTAAAGAAGTTAGTTGAATTCCTATCTGCCCTTTTACTGAAAAGAGAGATAATATGATTAACGTTAAAAATATTTTTTTCATATTTTTATTTATAATTATTTGTTTGTAAATATGGAACTCGCCATATAAACATCCTCCTGTGTGTGAATATTTTCTCATGGCTCGTTTCATCTTTATATTACAAACTTGCTAATAATAAAGAACTATATAAATACTATATTAATTTTTCACTTCAAAAATAAATGTTTTAAATCTTCCCTAACCTTTTCAATTCCCAAAAACATTTAGCTGTTGCATTTATATCAGCCGCAGCATTATGAGCTTCTTCAAAATGGTAATTAAAAAGTTTGTAATGCAACTCAGATAGTTTAGGCCATTTGTAACCATAAGGACCACTAATTGCACAAAAATTTGTACTACTTTGCATAGTACAGATTTTCTTTTTCAGAGCAATACTGTCGGGCATTTTATGTCTTAAAAATTCAGCACCTACAATTTTTTCATCAAAGCTTATATTATGTGCTACCAGAACATTGGCATAATTTATCAATTCATTGAATTCCTGCAAAACACCAAGTATTGGTTTTCCTTCTGCCAAAGCTCTTTCGGTAGTAATACCGTGAATTTTTGCAACCTCAGCGGGAATAGTAAATCCTACAGGCTTTATAATATGGTCGCCACCACTTATTAATTTGCCATTGCTATCATACAGCAAATAAGCAATCTGAACCATTCTTGGCCAGTTATTCAAATCTGTAATGGGTGCTTTCCAACTTCTGGGAAGTCCGGTAGTTTCAGTATCGAAAAACAAATACATATATGCTTAAATATTGAGTTATAATAATGAGCAAAAGTAAGAATTAATAATTAATTTGCTTTTAATTATTTAAGCTGCTAACAAATAAAAAATGCTTATTTTTCAGGGTTTACACTGCAAAATAACTTTCAAGCTGAGCCAATGTATTTTCGTTGGTATGCAAATCATTTACAATCAATCCTTTTTCAAGAACAACAATTCGTTCGCAAACCTCAGTTACATGCATCAAATCATGACTCGAAATCAGCATTGTAACACTTTTTTCTTCTTTCAAATCATGTAATATCTTTTTCAATCTGATTTGGCTACTAGGATCAAGATTTGTAAATGGTTCATCTAATATCAGTATCTCAGGATTTCCCAACATGGCTGCAATAATGCCTATTTTTTTCTGGTTCCCTTTCGAAAAATCACGAATATATTTTTTTTGTCCCAATATTTCATCATTAAAAAAATCAGCATGCTTGTTTAAAAATTCACTTATATCACCTTTGGTCATATTGTGTAATTTCCCTACAAAGTTAAAATACTCTTCTACAGTAAGAAACTCTATCAAAAATGCTTCATCAAGGTAGGAACCTGTATATTGTTTCCATAATTCCTTACCTGCAACTATTGTGTCTTTTGATAAAATTTCGCCTGAATTTGCTTTAATCAAATCCAGAATTAAGCGGAAAAAAGTTGTTTTACCAGCTCCATTGTTACCAACCAAGCCAAAACTTTCGCCCTTTTCAATTTTTAAATTATTGATATTTAATACGGTATTTCCGTTATATATTTTTGTAAGATTATTTACTGTTATCATGATAAATTATATTTTTAAAATTGAATATTAATGTTGTCTGAAGCCTTCAGCCATTTCATATTTCTGAATGTAAAACTTTTTGATAATTATATTAATGATTGGTTTGTATAATAGAATTCCTAATATTCCGATGCAACTTAGAATAATCAGACCTATTTGAGGCATTTCCATCAAACTAAAAGGCACATAAATCAGTATCGGTAAAAGCATCATTGGAAGCATTACTATAAAATTAGAAGCGCCTATACCTTGATAATTAAAAGCTGCACTTTTGCTTAAATCAAGATACTTCTTATTTTTAAGAGCAAAAAACAATACAACATTGATGTTAAAACCCAAATTAAACAAAAAACAAGCAGTATTGATATACAATAGTTTAATATCAAAAAGCATGTAAGGAAGTGTAATGATATATGAAACTATAGTTACAACAGCTAATAAAGCATATTTTGCCTGAAAGTATTTTTTAAAATCGAAGCTTTTTGTCAAAAGGGCATCAAAATAACTACTTTCCCAGCTAATCAGATAATTACCGTATGTCATCATGGTCCCGCCACTAATAAAAATACCTACAAAAATCAACATACCACTCATATTCATATATATTTCCTGAGGATAAAAAATGAATCCATATAACAATAAAAATGGTGCCATATAAAGTATGGTTTTTGGTCTTTTATTTCTTATAATTAATCTGATTTCCATATTGATAAGTTCTCCAATAATACCAAATCTGTTGAAGAAACTGATATTAGCAGTACTAATTGATTTTTTTGAAACATTTTTATTCAGATTTTCCAAATAAGCATTTTTGAGAAGAAAACTATAATTAATATAGTAAATAGCTGATGTTAAAAAAATTGGAATAAGAATATATATTGGATTAAGCATAATAACTGTGAAAATCTTCTCAGAAAGATGCTGTAACGAAAATACTTTTAAACTATCCAATAAGATAAAACCAGCAAGAATCAAGCCCAATGACAATGCAATCAATGGCTTGCTACCCAGTTGACGTTTTATGTAAGTAATCAGGAAATTATCAAACAAAACGATGATTATTAACATAAATAACCATAAAAAGGCTGTTGGTGCATTATAAATGTTTGCAACTGCTTTAATTGAAAATGGAATAAAAATTACAAAATAGAAATAATTTACCGGATTCATTACCGATCGCCCCAAAAGATAATGCATCAAAGATGAACGTTTTACAGGTAAGTGTAAATAGGGTTGAATGCTTAATGTTGGAACAGTTTGTCCTAAAAATCGGATAAACAAATCAATACCAATAAAATAAAGCAAAAGTCCATTAAATTTAATTACAGGATCTTCATCAGGAAAAATTCCCATTAAAATTTTATCAGATAAAATACCTAAAACAAGGAAATTAACCAAAAAATATACGATTAGAATTCCTAGTATTATATTGACTATCATGTTTTTTTGCCAAATGGACGATCGAAGTGATTCTTTCCATTTATTCTGAAATAAAAATTTATATATCATAGTTTATGATTTATATGAATTGAGGACGAAATTACAAAATATAATCAGTGCTAAAGAAAAAAATTAGTTAAATCCCCTAAATAGGCTGTTGTAAATCATTTTTTGATGGCTAAACAATAAAATCAAGCTGTTTTAAAACTTAATTTTTTGCGTCACTATTTAACGTCATTTTTATATTAAATATTTTTTAGAACAATAGTTCCTAATCTACTGTTTATTATAGTAAAACATCCTATATATGTTACAACAATTTTTTGAAAGCGGCTTATTGATTTTGTGTTATATGATAATTGTATTTATCTTAGCTATTATCTTAAAAAACAATTCAATAGTTGACATTTTCTGGGGTATTGGATTTATTTTGATTATGATATATAATTCGGATTTTATGAGATCTGAATCATTGCACAATCTTATTTTCAATACATTAATATTAATTTGGGGATTAAGATTAAGCTTACATATATTTTTAAGAAATAAAGGCAAAGAAGAAGATTTCAGATATAAAAACTGGAGAAATACATGGAAGAATTTCTATTTACGAAGTTTATTTCAGATATTTCTTTTACAGGGCTTTATAATGTGGGTAGTTTCGATGCCAATAATTCGGTATAATTATGAAGAAACATCAGTAATTTCATGGCAATATATTGTAGGAATTATAATTTTCTTTATTGGTTATATTTTCGAAACTATTTCTGATTATCAACTCTTTAAATTCAAAGAAAACAAACAAAACAAAGGGAAAATTATCCAATCCGGATTATGGAAATTTTCAAGACATCCCAATTATTTCGGAGAAGCTGTGCTTTGGTGGGGAATTGCATTAGCAGCTACAAATCAATTATCTGATTTTTATGTATTTATAAGTCCATTACTAATAACTTATTTATTGAGATATGTTTCTGGTGTGCCAATGCTTGAAGCAAAATATAAGGATAACAAGGAGTTCAAAGAATATAGCAGAAAAACTTCAGTTTTTTTTCCATTAATGCAAAAAAAATAACAGAGTAATTTTTCAATTACACTGTTATTTTTATATAAGTTTAAATAAGAAACCTTTCTAAAACAACAAAATCTTAGTGTCTTTTATCGCCTTTTTCGTCAGAAACGGTTAATTTTTTTCTTCCTTTAGCTCTTCTAGCAGCTAAAACTTTACGGCCATTAGCAGTTGCCATTCTTTCTCTGAAACCATGTTTGTTTCTTCTTTTTCTGACTGATGGTTGAAATGTTCTTTTCATCTCTAATTATTATTTTTTTATTTAAACAATCCTATTAAATAGGAGGATAATCTTTTTTATAAAACCTAAAATCACAGCATAAGAATAAACTTTTATTGTTGATTTTAAGGACTGCAAAATTAGTGTTTTTTCTTAAACATACAAAACTTTTTTCAAATATAATATAAAAAAATAAAGGCAGCCTTCAAGCTGCCTTTATTTTAGATATTTATAAATGATTATTTATTAACCACCATTTTCTTAACCAGACGTTTGCCTTTAAATTCAACGGTATAATAATAAACACCAGCTGCCAAATCATTAACATTTAAGTCAATCATATGCCTGCCTTCTTCAACAATGTTGCGGAAAGAGTAAACTGATTGTCCGTATAAATTAACGATATTGAAGCTAACTTCACCTGTACTTGGTAAACTATAAGCAATTGTAGTTAATCCTGTAGTTGGGTTAGGTAAATTCTGCCCTAACCAGAAATTACTTCCATCTATTTCGTTAACACCTAGCGTTATCGTTTTAGTAAATGGAGCACCAGTACATGTTGCATTAGAAGCAGTAACAGTAAGAATACCACTTGTAGCATTATTAGCAAAGTCCATTGTAATAGTCTTACTACCGTTACCATTAATAGTATATCCAGTTCCTGAATATGTCCAGTTATAAGTTGTAGCATTTGGAACACTATCAACAAAATACTGCACACCAGTTTGTCCGAAATCAGGATTAGATGGGCCGTTAATTACAGATATTACCAAATTACAAATTGTTACTGTCTTGGTAAATTTATTATTTGGAGTATAAGCATCATTACTTAATGTAGTAAATGCAGATAAACTAAAACTAGAACCGCTAGATACTGTGAATGGAGTAGTAAATGTATAATGGACAGTATCACCTATATTCAATGCATTACCAGTCCAAGTTCCAGTAACCGGAGTTAATGAATTTCTTTGGTAAGTTAATGGTATTGAAGTTTTTGGTGTTGTACCAAAGTTTTTAATTACAACTTTAGGATAAACTATCTGACCAGTAATTACGTTATTGCCAGGATTTATGATTTCAGTAATACCAACATCATTTGCAGCAGGATTAACTGTTACACTTCTGCAAGTTGAATCATTCTGAACATAAATATCACCTGTTACAGTTGTGTATGCACAAATAGTGAAACTAGATGTAGCAACTGCATATTTCTGAGCAAAAGTATAATCAATAGATGCACCAGATGCTAATGGTCCAGGAATAGTTCCTGAAACAATTGCAGAACCAGTACTTACTTTATACTTAACAGGGATATTGGTTAGAGGATCAGTACCAAAGTTTTTAACTGTAACTTTTACTAATACACTATCACCAACCAATTGAGTAGTATTTGGAGTAATAATTGCGGTAACTCCACCATCAGCTGGTAAAGGCAATAATGTTACTTCAAAATCATCAATTGTCCATCCATATTTCAACGGAGTAGCTGTAGCTGTAGTTTTAAAGATAAAACGGAATTGAACACTTGAACCAAGATTAGTTAAATTACTTAATTTATAAGTAGATTTTACCCAGTTTACAGTACTGTCTTTCCATACTTTAGCTCCATCATTAAACCAATTAGTTGCATTAACATCATTGGTGTCACCCAGAGGGATCCAACTTGAACTACCTGTTTTATATTCAATAGTACCAGTAGCACCGGTTCCAAATTTACGCCATTGCCAGAATTTTAATGAATCTGCTTGCATTGGATTGATTAAGAATACCGGAGAATATAAAATACTGGTATTATTAGTTACATAGTTTGTATCTAAATTTGTAGCCCAAACTTTTGTACCACTAGGAACATTTGGTATAAAACTTGCTTTAGGAACACCCTGTTTCCACAGGTTATTAATAGGAATACCATAATCAGCTGTATCTATTGCATAGAAATACTCATTATTTTCGAAGTTATCGAAATAATCTGGAGTAGTTGCATATTCTTTAAATACTTTTCTGCTTATAGTATCATTCATATAATTGGTATCTCCAGCTAAAACTGTATAAGCTTTAATATAGTTCATACCTGGCTGGATAGTAATTACTTTCTGCATTGAATCCATTCCAAGCGATTGAAGAGCAGTTGGAGGTGTCCATTGTTGATCATAAATAGTACCATTAACATTTATTTTTACCATCGCACCAGACAAAGTATCACTACCATAATTTCTGATAAAGAATTGTGGTTGTTGAATATTTTGAGCATAGTAAGGTAAAAGTTTATTCAGTCCATTCATATGAGCAATACCTGCATCATGAGGAATAGGTGGAATAATATTAACTGTATAATCTTCAGTTTCACCATAACTATATGTTCCACATGGAGGAGCAACATCAGCTTCATCAGCAACAACTCTCATTCTGGTCATACCAGGAACTGCAGTAAATGGAATAGTAACATTACCTGTAACCGTAGAATTATTAGAACCATTATACAAACCTGTAAATACTAATTCCTCAGGGGTATCAAATATACCATTTCTATTATAGTCTATATATGCATTAACTTTACCATCGTAAGTTCCTGCAGAGAATATTATACTTAATGATATTGGATAGGTCATACCAGGTTGAATAGTACCAAAAGGCAAATTGGTATAATCATTATACTTTTGGTTTGCATTAGGATTAGCTAATACAGGTGTTGAAACTCCATTATTTATTCCTGCAAATGTAACATTTCCAATATCTTCATCGGCAACATTTGTTGCTGAAGATGGACAATATACAGGAAGTTTATTGATAACAATTTTCTTAGTTGTATCATTTAATGAAGTAGCATCACCAATCATAGATGTCCAAGATTTTATTACAAATGATTGTGGTTGAGTATTTGAACTTATATTTACTGTTTGAGTAAATGATTTTATTAAAATACTATCAACTGCAATTGTATCGGTAATTATTTGAGAAACAACAGTATTATTATCAACTTTGTATCTCATAGTTAATCCATAAATAGGAGTAGAACCGAAGTTTTTGATTTTAACTTTAACAACTTCATGATTTGTTAAATTCACAGCAGAAAAAGGAGTAACTATTTCAATTACACCGGCATCTTTAGGTGACTGAGGTCCAACATTTACAATTGCAGGTAATCTTTGGCTGGCACAACCAGAAATATTTCCTATGAATTTAATATTAGGTCTTGAAGTTGAAGTTGTAGCAGTTGGCGAAGATGTCCAATACGAAGCATTATTAGAAGAAGAATATCCATAAGCAACAGAGTTATTTGGTGTTGTTGTATAATAAGTTACAGCATTACCACTGCCATATGCACCAGTTTGTCGTATATCAATTATAATGTTAGAAATACCATCCCAAATAAAAGGTGAAGAAAATACAATAGTATTCCATCCAATAACTCCAGTAATTGAAGTTGGACCGTAAACATTTATTAGGTTTGTTGTAGTAAATGCACTTAAAGAACCATTGGATGTAGTTCCAATTTTTACATTATAATCTGACGCAAAATAATTTTGATAAGGCATTGTAGATGTATTAAATGCAATTGAAGAAATCGCACCTGATGTAACACCCATTGCATTTAACTCAGCCTTTGTATATAAAAATTGTTGCCAACTTTGATACCAATAATTTTCAAAAACTGTAGGAAATCCCGTTGAGGATGATAACGACGTTCCTGTTCCAATTTGAGCATTAATAGATTGCCCTGTTCTTGATTCTACATAAAAAGTATCAGTTGCATATAAATAAGGAGTAATATAATTACCACCATTAAATACTGAGTTACCTCCAATAATAGTATCATACCAATAAAGTGGATCGTTAGTTGATGAAATTGCCACCAAATTTGCTGAAGTTCCATAAGGAATACTTAAGTTATTAACAATAGGATCTAATGGAGTGTGAAGTGATTTAGCAGTTTTAATAGCAGTGTCATTCAAAGCAATATTATCTTGTGGATGATAGACCCAAGATTTAATATTATAATTCTCATCTTGATTTGTAACAGATAAATCAATAGGTGCGTTAAAAGCATAATATGCACTATCACCCGGATTTATAATATTATTGTATAATTCTGTGATTACAAATGGATTATCTGTTCGTTGATAACTGACAGCAAAATTTGACATTGCATTAATACCATTATTTTTGATAAGAACAATTACTGTATCGGTTGTTAAATTACAACCTTCAGCAAAAGGTAACACTCTAACTAACTGAGCATCAAACAATGGAGTTCCAAAAAATGTTTTTGTTGCTTTATCATTAAAAAGATTAATATCACCAGCTAATGCAGTATATGCTATTATAGTATCGTTTCCTGCAGGAACTATAAAGTTTGGCAAAAACACTGTATCAATAGCTAATGAAGCTAAAGGAGTACCAAGGTTATATGTAAACAATACAGGAGCAGAGTTATTTACTTTATAATAAATAGGTAGTGATGAAATAGCATTAGTACCAAAATTCATAACAGCAACCTTTACCGGAATTGAATTTCCTTCAGTTTCTATAGAATTTGGTCTTGCAATAAATGTTACACCAGCATCATTAGGTATTAGCTGTACTTCATGAGCTCCAACAGCAGGTGCTGTTACATTTCTTAGTGTACCATCAATATCATCAGAAATTCCAATAATTGGCGTTCCTTTTTGTGCTAACAAAGTACTTAATGTGTGCAAATCTGAAATTGAAACAAATGAAGGATTAATTGAAACTGAGTTTGAATCTTGTTGAGATACAGCTTTTAAAGCATTTAAATTAGCATAAGAAGTACCATTCCAATATGAGAAAGTAGTTCCAGTACTATACATGTTATTATAATTTGAAGCAATAACAGATGTTCCTTCAATATAGAAAGGATACTTGTTACTTTGTAAATTATTATTGTATAAACTTATATTATTACTTGAACTAACTATATTTAAAGCTCTAGTATCAGTATTACTATTACCACTTGCAAAAGCAGAATTATAAATGTATTGGAATCTTGAAGAATAATCAGTTCTGATTGCATATGCATAATTAATCCCGCCATTTACAGATGAGAAATTATTTGCAACAAGTCCCTTTGTACTATCAGTAGCAACACAATTACTTAATATAATTCCATACATATAACTATTACCATTTAATGCTACTTTATTCTTTGTAACTTTAATATGGTGATTACAATAATTTAGATAGATTCCATAGCAATATGTTGAAACAGAATTAGAACTTACCTTATTTTTACTAACAATTAATGTATCTTGATAATAAGTATAAATACCATAATAATAATGATTCAAAACTTCATTTCCTTCAATAATATTTCCAATATTATTAGAAGTAGATACACCATAGTAATAAATACCATAATATCCGTTTACTATTTTATTATTTAGAATTTTATTAAAGTTAAGACCTGTACCATTAGCATAAATACCTGCAAAACTTGATGATGTAGTTACTGGTGTTTGAATAACACAATTTGAAATAGTATTATATTTTGCACTTGAAGCAAACTCAACAACTCTTCCATAAGTAGTACCAGTTGATTTAATGGTCATTTTATTGAAAACAATATATTTTGAACCATTCAACTTAACTGTAAAATTAGCAGTTGATAAAGGAGCTGCATACTGAAGTATTACACTTGTACTATCATTATTTGCTGCTTTGAATGTTAAAATGCTACTTGGTCCGCTTCCAGGAATATTAGGAACAACTATTTGTTCTGTATATGTACCAGGAGCAACATTGAAAGTTACATTACTACACATTCCAGCTACACTAATAGCATTTATTGCTGATGTGAAACTAGGGAAATTATAATTATTAGGATTTCCACCAACGGTATCACCAATAGTATAAATACCATTGAAACAAGCATTGAATGTTATAGAAGTAGTATCGTTATAAGGAACAGAATCAAAAGCATTGTTAGGATTCAATGTCCATGCCTTAATATTATAAACTCCAGCAGGATAAGAATCATTTCCAAGTGTAATTGTTGTTGAATCGCCTGGAGCTAAATTTAATGAATTAGCAGTAAATTCAGGTTTTAAAACACCATTTAATTTATAACGAGCTTTAACTGTATTTAAAGTAGCTAAACCAAAGTTTTTAATTTTAAATTGAACTGGTGTTGAAACGTTAGAATTAACACTTCCAATAGGACTAACAATAGATAATACACCTGCATCATTTTGAGGTGGAGGACCAACGTTTACAGTTATAGAAGCTCTTTGACTAATACATCCAGATCCATTTGAACCTGAGGCTAAAGTAGGATTAACACTTCCCATTGTCTGAGTACTAGTAGCTGTTGCAACAATCCAATCTGAAGCTAAATTATTGTCTGAAACAATTCTACTCACGCCAGAAGATGAACTTGCTATATTTCCGCTCCAATCAGTCGGTGAAATTAATCCTGATGCAAATTGATATCCATTTGTTGCAACAACATCAATAACTAAATTTGAAGCATCACGAAGTATATAACCGTATTGATCAGTAGAAAACATAGCATCATTAGCACCACCCATATTATAATAACGGTTTGTTGGATCATCCGTTCCTGAACCAGCATGAAAAACAAGAACCTGTCCTGCACCAAGCATTACATTTGTTGAAAATGTATAACTTCTAGGAGTACTTCCATAGATTTGGAAATTCCATCCATTCAAATTGATTGGAGCAGTCCCAACATTAGTAATTTCCATTAAATCAGCACCAACACACCACGTTGGATAAGTTGGTGTAGCACCTGTACCTGTTTTGTATTGTGTAATCTCGGAGATTTTTACATTTGGAGCACCGGCTCTTGATGCCACATAATAAGTAGTGTTATTATACAAAATTGGAGTGTTATAATACATCCCTTCATACAATGCAGTTGGTGAAGTTAAACTTGAATACCAAATTAGTGTATCAGAAGAAGTTGCAGTTAACATTGCAGAATGTGCATAAGGAATACTTACGTTTTGTGCAATCGGAGCAAGTGGTGTATAAGTAGATTTGATAGAATCTAATCTTAAAGTATCATTATTCAAATTGTTATTTGGATTTGAAAAAGTTAATGCAGAAGTAATGCTATAGACTTCACTTTGAATATGAGCAGATAAATTAGCTAAAGTATTAAATGTAAAACTAATAGAATCACCCGCAGGTATTGGAGTAGAGATTGCTTCAGGAGTAATAAATGCACCATTATTAATTTTATAAGTTGCACTTAATCCATTTGACAGTGTAGCTGTTCCAATATTTTTAACCTTTATTGTAACAGGTTCCATTTCTAAACCACATCCTTGATTAGGAACACTTACTTTTGTTAGTAATGGTTCATAAGGAGGTTGCGGAGCTACGTTTACTATTACGGGCACTCTTGGACTTGAACATCCAGGAACATTTCCTATTAATTTAATATTAGGTCGTGAAGTTGATGTTGTAGCAGTTGGCGAAGATGTCCAATACGATGAATTATTAGAAGAAGAATATCCATAAACAACAGAGTTATTTGATGTAGATGTATAATAAGTTACGGCATTACCACTGCCATATGCACCAGTTTGTCTTATATCAATTATAATGTTAGAAATACCATCCCAAACAAAAGGTGAAGAAAATACAATAGTATTCCATCCAATAACTCCAGTAATTGAAGTAGGACCATAAACGTTTGTAAGGTTTGTTGTAGTAAATGCACTTAAAGAACCATTGGATGTAGTTCCAATTTTTACATTATAATCTGACGCAAAATAATTTTGATAAGGCATTGTAGATGTATTAAATGCAATTGAAGAAATCGCACCTGATGTAACACCCATTGCATTTAACTCAGCTTTTGTATATAAAAATTGTTGCCAACTTTGATACCAATAATTTTCAAAAACTGTAGGAAATCCCGTTGAGGATGATAACGACGTTCCTGTTCCAATTTGAGCATTTATAGATTGACTAGTTTTTGCCTCAACATAAAAAGTATCAGTTAAATACATAATTGGTGTAGTATAACTTGGGCCATTTGTTAAAGCAGTTGTACTTGTAGGACTGTCATACCAAAACAAAGGTCTGTTTGACACTGCTGTTAAAACAGCAGGAGATGCATAAGGAATACTTATATTATTTGCAGTTGGGGCTGGTGGTAAAAACATTGATGAAATGTTAATTCCATTTGTATCATTTGCATGAGCAAAATCTCCGGTCAAATCAACCCAAGTAATTATCTTATACAATGTATCAGCAAATGTTATATTTCCAACAGCTAAATTCGCTTTTGTTGCGAAAGTAAATTGAATAGTATCTCCAGGATTAATTGTACGATTTACTAATTCTGAAACCACAGCATTTACACTATCAATTTTGTAACGAGCTGTCATTGTATTTGGAAGTATTATAGCCGTACCTACGTTTTTAATTACAACTTTTACATCTTCCGTTGATGACATTCCGCAACCTCCAATTGGTTTCATAATTGCTACTAAAGCAGCATCATCTGGTGGAGGAATAAATTCATCAGCACCAATACATGGAGGATTAACTCTGATTGTTCCATCAATATCTGTATTTACTTCAGAAACAAACTTTCCAATACCTTTAAGCAATCCATTAAACGTATGTAAATCAGATAAACTATTAAACAAAGGATTAATATTTACAGAATTTGTATCCTTTAATGTTGCGGCTTTTAAAGCTGTAAGTGTTGAATACGAACTAGTTCCCCAGTAAGCTAAATTACTTCCTGTAGAATACAAGTTGTTATAGTTAGAAATCGTATCAGAACTTCCTTCAACATATAACGGATATTTGTTACTTTGCAAATTATTATTTAAGAGTTCTATTCTTGAACTTGTGCTTGTCAAATTTAATGCACGAGTATCAGTTGCATTAGAACCATTTGTAACAACAGAATTGAAATATACTTTATACTTAGTTGTTGAATTTAAACGAATACCATATGCAAAGCCAGTTCCATTAAGAATACTAATCATATTATTAGCTATCAATCCTTTTGAACTATCTGCTGCAATAGAATTTTCTGTTAAAATACCATACATATTGGTACCACCTGTCAAATTAATAGTATTCTTTGTAATTTTCACAAAATGATTGGCATATTGTGCATAAATACCATATTTATTTGCATTGGTATAAGATGCAATAATCGTATTAGAATCAATACTAACATTATTAATATATTGTGCATAAATACCATAAACTTGTTGATCAGTGGCAACATTACTTCTGATAGTAACAAATTCCAATGGTAAAGTAGCAGTTCCTTTTATATTAATTGCTCTTGATCCCTTTACAATACGGTTACCTTTTATTAAATTATAAATATTGTTTCCTTGTTCTACATTAATTAATGCCAAATTGTCACCTGTACCATAATAACCAACAAAATAATTTCCTATAAATTGATTATATGTAGCACCATTAGTAATAACAATGGCTCTTGAATATGCAGAATCTGCTGGAGCAAATTTAATATTTTTAAAAGTAATATAATCAGCACCATTTAATTTCACTATCCAGTTTGCAGCTGCTGTAGATGCATAATTAAGTACTACAGAAGTACTATCATTATTTGCTGCTTTAAAAGTAATGGTATTTGTAGCCGAAGCACCACTTATTTCAGGAATAGTTAATTGTTCAGGATAATTACCAGGAGCAACATTAAATGTAACAGCACCATTAATTCCGCATTGGGTTAAGCCTACTAAAGCTTCTGCAAATGTTGCAAAATTTGCTCCAGTACCTCCAATGGTATATGTACCACTTAATTGTGATGCACATGCATAAAAATTAATGTAAGCCGTATCATTAATGCTGTTTTGATCAGCACTATCATTTGGTAATTCTGACCACACCTTAATTGCATGAGGACCAACCAAAAGATTTAATGAATTAATAACAAAGGGAGTAGAAACAGAATCTGTATTCAAACTTACTGTTCCTGTCCAAGCATAAGTAGCCGGAGCACCTCCATCAACAGAATATTTGATTGAAGCTTTTGCTAAATTTACAGTACCATAGTTTTTAATTCTTGCTTCCAAATTAAAAGCCTGACCAGCAGTAACACCACCTGTTGGATTAGTAATTTGCAAAATACCTGCATCTTGGGTAAGTGCCGATGTTCCTTGAATTGTTAAAGTCAAATTTGGTCTCGCAGTTCCAGAATTTGTAGGAGTTGATGCTGTTAATACTATAGAAGCAGATTCGCCATCAGCTCGATACCAATTTGTACTTACAAAAGAAGTTGTAGAATTATACATTTCTACATAATCAGTAGAAGTGCCTGTATTGGCATTACTATATGAAGTTTGAATTAATAAATTGCTACTACCATCCCAGGAAAATCCAGAAGTTGTTGTTGAATGTGTATTAACACCTAATACTACAGCTTGAGTAATTGGACCATAAACAGTTGATAATCCTGATATAAAAGAAGAACTATTTAATACTGTAGAAGTAGTATTTGCCATATCAATTTGAAAACTTGATAAACTTCCACTAAATGTTGATCCTAATGATTTTACATTAAATGACACTGAAGATATTGGACCTGCAGCCATTCCAGAAGCAGCAAGCTCGCTTGCAAGAATTAACATTTGATGTTTAGTACCACCATAGTAATTTGTATACGGAGATGGATAAGCAGTTGTTGAATTAAAAGTAGTTCCGTTTCCAATTACAGCAGTACCACCATTGCTATATTTTACAAAAAAACTATAATAACCCGTATTAGGCTTAACAGTGATATTGTGAGCTGCAGAAGCATCTTTAGCTGTTACATAATATGTAATTTTTTTACCCCAACCTGGGAATGGAATTGCACATGTATATAAACTGTCTATCAACGCATCTTTAGTCAAACCTAATTGCATAAAGTTTCCGTTTCCAACTTTATAGGTAGCAAAGACAGTATCAATACCAGTATTATCTTTCACATATGCAGAAATAGCATATGGTCCGGCAGAATATACTGTATCAGTAGGATAAGCAACCATTGTAATTATTGGTGCTACTAATTCAGAAGGGCTTGCAGTTACTTTAATATCGTCAAGTAACCATCCATAACGACCAAATCCCAATGGGTTTCCACTACCATTGAATTTAAATCTGATTTTTACGTTTGCCTGATTGGCTGCAATTGTTGAAATATCAAATTTCTCATTGCGCCACCAGGAATTTGTTGGCTTTATGATAGTGTCTCCAGGACTCCAATCATTGTTGTAGGAACTTTCGCTGAATTTATTAAGCGCCATCACTCCAGATCCTTGATAATAGGCTGCAGTTAAAAGCGTCCAGCTTGTTCCACCATTTGTTGATACTTCAACCTGACCTCCATCTGCAAAATGCAATTTGCAAATTTGTGCAAACTCAAGAATAACATAAGTATTCCCAACGGTTGAAAATGAATTTGATGTTAGATAAATCGTTTTTCCTATTTGAACCCTGTTTGAATCGGATCTAACCCCCGATTTGGCAAGGTGACTTGATAATGACCAAGGAACGAAGTTAGTTGTTGAAAAACCTGACGAATCAGCTGTTGTCAACAAACTATCTCCTCCGGAGGGCAACTCAAAATCTTCATGAAAAACTACAGTCTGTGCAGAAACAAATAAACTTAAAGTTACTGCAAACAAAAAAAATAACAGTTTTTTCATAGTGAATAAAAAGTTAATTAATAAATAAATGAATAAAAAATTATATGTTTAGTTATAAAATTTCTTTCAAAAAAAATTGCTTACAAATATAAGAAAATAATGCATCTCAAAAAAAATATATTGCAATTATTTTGTTAAAAAATTGATTTCTTAATTTTAGCAAAAACATCTGTATCAATTTGTTTATCTGTATTTTAAAACAATATCGTTACAGAACCCTGTTTCTGTTTTATTACTCCATTAGGCAAACTATACCTGATTATAAAATAGTAAACTCCCTGTTTTACAAATTCATTCAAATATTTTCCATCCCAACCTATATCAGGATTATTTGTCTCAAAAATGATTTGCCCATATCGATTATAAATTTGAAAAATATAATTTTCATTACTCATAAAAACGGATACAGGCCGAAATATTTTATTAACTCCTTCAGGAGAAAATGCATTTGGAACAAACATTTCGGGTTGTTGAGTTAATTCTATTTCATTAGATATGCTAATTTCTGTAAAATTATATGTCGAATTTAATCTTTCTTTTGCTTGAATGTAATATCTAAATTTACCATTATCATCTATAAAATCTTTAACATCATCCAAATATTGATATACCGTTCCAGGAATTGACGGTGATATTGTGGCAATTGGAGTGAGACTAAAATAACCATTTACTGATCTGTAAATCAGGTATGAATCTACACCTCCTTCCCAATATCCATAATCTGTCCATTCTAATAAATTTGTATAACTATCATATATTTTACCTTTTAGCAAAATAGAGTGTGATATATTAGAAATCCGGCCCTGATTGCCACAACTATCTAAGGTTATAAATTTATAATAATAAATTTTAGACGAAGTATTTACGTCATAATCAATATAAGTATAATTTGCCAAATTTGCATAGGATAATGTTGAAATCAGATTATAAGTCCCATTTAAACTTTCAGATTTATATAATTGGAAACCCTTTATCACAACACTCGCATCTGTAAATAGTTTTATTTCAATTTGATTTTCACTTACTACAGTAACTGTGCTTATATATAAAAAATCTGGACTGATAGATTTAATAACATTATAGCATTTCACACAAGATGAAGATGTTATATTATTACCTACATTAAAAGCCTGAATATAAAAACAATAATTTGTACTATCCATAAGATTTGCAATCTCATAACTTAATACATTATTTGGTACTATTGCTAATACTGCATAATTCCCACCATTTTTACTGCACATTATTCTATATCCGCCTAATCCTCCCTGAATATTAACATAAGATGTCCAATTTAGGGTAATTTTATTTTCACATTTATAATAATTGCTCGTTAAATATATAGTATTGTGAATATTACTAAACAAACTTGTGTTGAAACAACTGTCAAAAACGGCAATTTTGTAACCTTGCGATGAATTACAAGGATTAAATAAAACATCTAAATAACTACTACTCAATTTCCCCCATATGGTATCTAAAGAAATACATGGTGTTCCATGGCAAATAATATAACCCTTAACATCTACAGATGTACTTGGTTGCCAACCAATTTTCACTTTACCTGTTAAGATATCAACACTCACTGAATCCAAACCAAAAGACAAAGGTGCAATAACATCTTCAAAAAGTTTTTTATCTACAGATGAAACCGAAGTACAACCAGTATTATCATAAATTTCAACTCGATAATATACTGAATCATGACATACATTTATGGTATCGAAATATTGCAATTGATTTGTTGAATCTATTTTAAACCAATTATTTAAAACCCCATTTTTCCTGATAATTTGATATTTACTTGATGAACTTGGCAACAAAGGACTCCTAATGTGATTCCATGTTAAATTTGCAATACCACTACCAGTATTAATTACCGTTAAATGAATACTTTGTAAAGTATCGGAAGGTGAAGTAATAGTATTTGTTGTAGTTTTACTCGAAATATAGTAAAAAAAAGATTGATCATTCCCGTTTACATTCAAATCAGTATAAGTAATCTGATTGATATTGAATATACTATCAATTTTCACAAAGGTTGCTGAAGAACTATTACTTCGGTATAAATAATAACATTTAAAACCATTAACATCAGTAGGTTTAGTCCAATTTAATGTGATGCTGCCATTTTGATTTACAGAAATACAATGTATTACAGGCGAATTCAGCGAATAGAGCTGAAATGCCATAAATAATTGGATCAATATGATAAATCGTTTTGCCAGCATATTTATAAGACTCAAATTTAATAAAAAAGTTGTAACAAATTATTAGATTAACATCAAAATAATATTTAAATAACTATTTTTCAACTAATTATTAAAAACTTAAAATAGAAATTCAATCTTATTGGGATTTATTTTTCCCAACAACCAATTCTATTAAGCTATTATCTTTAAGGTATTTATTAGCAATAACATACAAATCCTCAGCAGTAGCTTTTTCCAAAGAACTCAAATAGTTTTTATAATAATCAAAATCGAGATTGTAAAGTATAATAGGTTTTATAACTTCAGAAATTGCAAATGCGCCATCAATATTTCTTATAAATTCACCATATTTGAAATTTTTCACAAGGTTTAATTCCTCATTATCAATAATATTATCACATAAATTATTAATTTCTTTGTAAATTTCATCTAAAGTTTTCTGAGTATAATCTGCTCCTACTTCTGTCGAAATGAAGAAAAAACCACTATGTTTCAATGGGATAATTGCTGAGCCAATTCCATAGGTATAACCCTTATCTTCACGGATATTTTTCATTAATCGTGAACCAAAATAACCTCCAATCACTGTATTAAGCAATTGAAAATTAAAATAATCAGGATTTTTGAAATTAAACATTTCTTTTCCGATTCGCAATGCAGACTGCACTGCATTTTCTTTTAAGATATAATTTATTTTCTCATCAACTGTTTCTGAAACTGGATATTGCAATTCTTTACTTATAGTTCCACCCCAATTTTCAGATCCAAAGAATTTGGACATGTACATTATACATTCATCGGTTATATTACCAGATAACAATATTTTACAAGCCGAAGAATTTAAATAGTTTTTGTGAAATTCAAGCAAATCATTTCTTGTAATATTTCCAATATCAATCAAATCAGCAATTGCACCATAAGGATGATTCTTACCAAAGATAATTTCAGTAAATTTGGTCCTGGCAATAAAATTTACTTTTTCATTATTGATAATCAGTTGACTTTTCTGCTTTTCTTTAAAAATATCAATTTCATTCTCAGGATAAGTCGGACTTTTAATAATTTCCTCTACCAGAGGTAAAATTTTTTCAAGATACTTATTAAGACAATAAATTGAGATAATTGCAAAATCTCTATCTATTTCTTTTTCAATATAAGCACCATAAAAATCAAACATTTGCGAGATTTGCTGCGATGTATAACTTTTAGTTCCCTCTGTTAATAATTGAATTGCCGAAAACGCTGAAAACTTTTTTTCTTGATAATAAGTTCCTGCATCAAATAAAAATTCAATTTTTACTAATTCCTGACTTCCTTTATTAATCTGGTAACAAGTAATACCATTTTTAAAATGGATTATTTCAGGCAATAAACTATCAATCCCGAATGAATCGGGATTGAGATTATGTTTTAATGGAGCTTTTGTTCTGTCTGTCACTATTTATTTTTTTTATCTGATAACGCTCACATGACCGTTCATAGTATGTGGCTTATTTAATTCGTCAATATATTTTATGCTGTAAACATAAGTTCCCATTTCAACAGGGTTTCCTCTAAAGCTCCCATCCCATCCTTTTTCAATATTATTTGAGCTGAAAACAATCTGACCTGTTCTGGAAACAATTATCATTTCAAACTTCTGAATTCCTGTACCAATTGCTTTGAATTCATCATGTTGACCGTCGCCATTTGGTGTAAAAGCATTAGGCACAAATAAGGTTTCGCAATTTGAAACATTCACACTGATAAGTCCGGTTTTTTGATTTCCATTTTCATCAGTAGCTATCACACTAAAATCTGTTGATTCTAATGGATTTACAATAATATATTGTGTTCTTTCGCCTGTACTCCACAAATAATTTACGCCACCATTTACATATAATTTTGCTTTATCACCTTTACAAATATTTTGACTTTCCGAAAATGTGATATTTACAACGTTATTTTTCTTAATTATCGGATTTGATTGTGGTAGATTAAATATATTTTTATTCTCATTAATTACTACAGATTTAGAATTATTTCCCTGATTTATTGCATTTTGTATAATTTTGATTGACTCAGCGGTTTTTTCTTCTTTTGGAATAATAACATTGTCAGAAGTTGATGGATTAACTTGTGGTATAATGCTATTCTTTGTAATGTTTTCAAATTTAGCTTGTGAACTTTCTTTTTTATTATCAGTAATTTTAACTTCTTTTTGTTGAGTTAAAATATTTGATGGCTTTTCAGATTCAATGATTTTATTTTCTTGAATTACAATAGATTTCTCAGCTAAAATATTATTACTTTGAAATGCAGATTTAATTTGTTTATTTGAAGATAATGAAATACTTACAAAAACAGCAATACCGATAATTAAACCACTACCGATCCAAAACTTTGCAGTTTTAAATAATGATGGTTTTTGAACGAAATCAGGATTAATCCCTTTTTCAATATTTGCCCACACCTTATCGGAAGGATTTCTTTCAAAATCTTTAAAAACTTCCCTGAAACTATTTTCTTTTTCCATTGGTGTTATATAAAATTTTCTTTTTTTACTAATACTTTTTGCAAACTTCTTTTTGCTTTCATTAATTGTGATTTAGAAGTATTTACCGAAACACCGAGCATTTCTGCAATTTCTTTATGACTATAACCTTCTATTTCATAAAGATTAAAAACCAAACGATAACCTTCAGGCAAATCTTGAATTACTTTCAGTAAAAACTCTACAGATAAATTATCAAATTTAAGCTTTTCGTCCTCAATGAATTCTTCTATTTCCTCATAATCGGTGCCATAATAATGCTTTAAATTACTTTTATAGCAATTGAGTGATGTGTTTACAATAATTCTGCGTATCCAGCCTTCAAAACTCCCTTCATTTCTGAATTTATCAATATTATTAAAGATCTTGATAAATCCTTCTTGAAGTGCGTCTTCAGCTTCTTCAATATCGCGAAAATATCTTATGCAAACACCCAGCATTTTAGCAGCATATTTGTCATACAGAGTCTTTTGAGCTTTTTTATCGCCTTTTTTACAACCGTTTATTAGATCAATTTCTGAAATCATTTGCGTATTTAAGACAGTAATCTAACTTAGTTTGGTGTCTGTAGGTTTTCTTTTTTTGAATAATAATACAATTTAGAGCAATTTTCTTTTACAAAGGTTTTGTTAGCCAATATTTTAATATCTTTTGCATTTACTAAATTGTATTTATCTACTTCTGTATTAATCATGTTTGCATCGCCAAGAAGTTCAAAATAAGCAAGATTCATTGCTTTATCAATAACTTTCATTTGCGTAAATAGATTTACTGATTCTATTTTATTTTTTAGCTTTTGCAATTCAACATCCTCTACTTCAATGGTTTTTAATTTTTCAAGTTCGGCATCTATTGCGTTTTCTGCTTGCTTCATGCTTATTTTCTGATGCAATTTACCTGAAATAACAAAAAGACCATTGTCAATATCACCAGTCAAATAAGCACTTATCTCGCTGAATAATTTCTGATTCTTCACCAATTCCTGATTAAATCTTGAAGATTTCCCATTCGACAATATATCTGAAATTAAATCAAATGTATAATATTCATTATCTGTACGTTTGCAAATATGATAGGTTTTATAAATTGAATCATAAGGAACATCACGTTCTACGCTAAGTATCCTTTCTTCAGTTTGTTGTGGTTCAATTGGCAAATCACTTTTATTAACTATTCCAGCCGGAATATCAGAAAACCATTTATTACATAAGTCCTTAATTTCAGTTAATTCAACATTTCCCGCAATAACCAAAATTGCATTATTAGGTCTGTAATAAGTATAGAAAAAATCTTTAACATCTTGAATTTGTGCATTCTCTATATGAGAAATTTCTTTACCAATGGTACTCCATTTGTAGGGATGAATTTGATAAGCCAAAGGCCTTAACAACAACCAGACATCACCATAAGGTTGATTTAAATATCTTTGTTTAAACTCTTCAATAACTACATTTCGTTGCACTTCCAATGATTTTTCTGAAAAAGCCAATTCATTCATACGGTCAGATTCGAGCCAGAATGCAGTTTCTAAATTCTGTTTTGGAACAGTTAAATAATAATTAGTAATATCGTTATTGGTGAATGCATTATTTTCTCCTCCAACATTTTCGAGTGGTTCATCAAAAACTGCAATGTTTTTGGAGCCACCAAACATGAGATGTTCAAATAAGTGGGCAAATCCAGTTTTGTTTTCATTTTCATCACGTGCACCTACGTTATATAAAATATTTACTGCAACAATTGGAGTCGATTCATCATTATGAACCAGCACTTTAAGACCGTTTTCGAGTATAAATTTTTCGTATTGAATCATTATTTGAATTTTCTTTTTAATATCATTCTAACAAATTATATTTTGTATATCAGAATGATGTTAGTTGATAATAATTTTTTTAGAATATTTTGATTTATTGGTTGTTATATTAATTAAATAAGTTGAAGGTTTCATTTGTAGATTGTTTGAAAAATTATTTTCATTATTAACCCTAAAATCTTTTAACTTTCTTCCCAAAATATCAGTAATCTCAACTGATTGAATCTTTTCATCACATAGCGTATTGACATACAAAGTATTACAAAATGTAAATATTTGAATTTGCGAATTATACACAGAATAAATATTTGTAGAATTGCTAAAATGAACTTTAAATCTTTTTAGTGAATCGCTTGTTAATCCATTAAAAGTATAAATAGGTTGTTGAATAAGGTTAATAAAACTCATGGTTTTGGTGTCTTCGAGTAAAACCATTGGAAAATTAATAAATGAATCTGCTCCAGTAGCAGTTATTGTATATGAAGTATCTTTTCCAAGCTGCAATCCCAATTGAACTGTATAGTTTCCAACAGGATATGGAACCGAATTGATAGAAAGATTTATCGTATCAAATACAATAGAAAAAAACTGAGGAGCTGCATAAATTCCAAATAACTTTAACACATCATATTGACCATCATAGCCTTGAGTAGCATTTTGATTAAAAGCAATATAAAGGTTGTCCTGATATGAATTTCCATTGATTTTCAAAGTCAAAACATCATTCAAATTTGGATTTCTATTGCTTTGTGCCAATGTTAAATGAGAATAAAAGCATATAAATATCAATATAATAAGAAGATAAATTCTTTTCACTTTTTTCATTTTTAAAAAAGTAAAATTACAATAAAAATCTTATAAATTACAAATCAAGCATAAAAAACATCACTGATTTTGTGATTTTAAGTGATAGAGTTGAATATAAATTTATAATTTTGCATTCTGAAAATTTATATTTATCAAAAAAAATAAATCAAGTAAGTTATGCAAAAAGATAATCAGATTTTTGATTTAATCGAACAGGAACATCAGCGCCAAATGCATGGTATTGAATTAATTGCATCAGAAAATTTTGTAAGTGAGCAAGTTTTGGCTGCAATGGGATCTGTATTAACCAATAAATATGCCGAAGGTTATCCAGGTAAACGTTATTATGGTGGATGTCAAATAGTTGATAAAACTGAACAATTGGCTATCGATAGAGCCAAAGAATTGTTTGGAGCAGAGTGGGCAAATGTTCAGCCACATTCCGGAGCTCAGGCAAATATGGCTGTTATGTTAGCATGTTTAAAACCCGGTGATACTTTCATGGGATTAAATCTTTCACATGGTGGGCATTTATCTCACGGTTCACCGGTTAATTCTTCCGGAATTCTTTACAAAGCAATTGATTATAGTGTTGAGGAAGAAACCGGCGTTATCAATTACGACATTATGGAAGAAACAGCATTAAGAGAAAGACCTAAATTGATTATTGCAGGTGCATCTGCTTATTCAAGAGATTGGGATTTTGCTCGTATGCGTTCTATTGCAGATAAAATCGGAGCTATTTTAATGGCTGATATTTCACATCCTGCAGGATTGATAGCCAGAGGTTTATTAAACAATCCTGTTCCTCATTGTCATATTATTACTACTACAACTCACAAGACCTTAAGAGGCCCTCGTGGTGGATTAATCTTAATGGGTAAAGATTTTGAAAATCCATGGGGATTAACTACACCAAAAGGTGAAATCAAAATGATGTCAGCTTTGCTAGATTCTGCTGTTTTCCCTGGTATTCAAGGTGGCCCGCTTGAACATGTTATTGCAGCAAAAGCAGTTGCATTTGGAGAAGCATTGTCTGACAGCTATCTTTCATATATTCAACAAGTTAAAAAGAATGCAGCTAAAATGGCTGAATTATTTGTTGCAAAAGGCTACAAAGTTATTTCTGGTGGAACAGATAATCACCTGATGTTAATCGACTTAAGAAGCAAGTTTCCTGAAATTACTGGTAAAGTTGTTGAAAATACTTTGGTAAAAGCTGATATAACAATTAATAAAAATATGGTTCCTTTTGATAGCCGTTCACCATTTCAAACTTCAGGTTTAAGAGTTGGAACTCCAGCAATTACCACTCGTGGTTTGAAAGAAGAACACATGGAAACTATTGTTGATTTGGTAGATGAAGTAATTTCAAATATCAATGATGAAAATGTAATTGCTTCGGTAAGAAAACGTGTAAATGAGTTTATGCAACCATTTCCATTATTTGCCTACTAAGAGTATTTTAAATAAAAAAAGAAGGCTGTCTAAAAAGTAAGACAGCCTTCTTTTTTTTAAAGTTCAATTATTTATCTGCTGTAAATGTAAATTTCAAACTTCCTCTGAACAAAACGGCTACTTTTATTGATTCGGGAGTTAAAAAAACATTTTCAATATCAAGATCTTTCAAACTGCCATTAAGCAAAATATTTTTAGTAATTTGATTATTAGCGATTTCTTTGTTTATTAATGTTTTTGATTCTTCTAGTTTATTCCCAATCGGAAGTACCATATTTTGCTCTATCATTTTCTTCATTTTATTATGAAGAAGCCAGTTAGCAGTTTTTAAAAGAGCATTTTTAGTTTCAAGATCAAAATCAAGTTCGGTAATTTTAATAGAATTA
>JAHEYQ010000092.1 GCA_023251515.1 Bacteroidales bacterium | reverse complement strand
TTCAACCAATATGAATGCCAATGAAGTAATTGCAAACAGAACTTTGGAAATCTTAGGGCACAAAAGAGGCGAATACCAGTATTGTCATCCCAATAATCACGTAAACCTGTCGCAGTCAACCAACGATGCATATCCAACCTCAGTACATATTGCCATTATCAATAGCAATCGCAGTGTAATCGACTATTTAAGAGAATTAATTGATGCCTTTGATGCCAAATCACGCGAATTTGCACATATTATCAAAATGGGAAGAACCCAATTGCAAGATGCAGTACCAATGACATTAGGACAAAGCTTTGCCGCGTATGCCGATTCGTTGAAACACGAAATTAAACGTTTGGAAGAAAATGCCCGTTTATTTCTCGAAATGAATATGGGAGCAACCGCTATTGGAACAGGAATTACAGCCGACCCTGATTACGCTTCAAAAGTAACCCGACACCTGCGTGAAGTTTCAGGTTTAGACCTTGCTCTTGCCGGTAATTTGGTAGAAGCTACCTCCGATACAGGTCCGTTTATCATGTATTCATCAGCCATCAAACGTTTGGCAGTAAAACTTTCGAAAATCTGCAATGATTTAAGATTGCTTTCATCAGGACCACGCACCGGACTTAATGAAATAAATCTGCCACCAATGCAACCCGGTTCATCCATTATGCCCGGAAAAGTAAATCCGGTAATACCCGAAGTGGTAAACCAAATCGCATTTAAAGTAATTGGCAACGACCTCACTGTAACTATGGCAGCAGAAGCCGGACAATTGGAATTAAATGTAATGGAGCCTGTTATTGTACAAAGTATTTTCGAATCGATAGAAATGCTTAAAAACGGCATGGATACACTTCGCAACCGCTGCATCACCGGAATAACAGCCAACGAAAAACACTGCCGCGAAATGGTAGAAAACTCAATAGGGTTGGTTACCGCATTAAATCCATATATTGGTTACGAAAACTCTACAGAAATTGCCAAAGATGCACTCGAAAACAACCGCAGTGTATATGAATTGGTACTCGAAAGGGGCTTATTATCAAAAGAACAGCTTGATAAAATACTGTTACCCGAAAATATGATACGCCCTCAAAAAATAGAGCTATAAAAATCTATTATCGAGTATATTATATAAAACCTTATGCAACATTGAATAAATTTGTATAAGGTTTTTACATTTAAAAGAATTTGAAAACGATTTTTCCCTATTTTTGTAAAAAATATTAAAATGATAAAAGCAGAGGGCATTTACAAATCATACGGACAACTTAATGTATTAAAAGGCATTAATTTAGAAATAGAAAAAGGGCAAATTATTTCTATTGTAGGTGCATCAGGAGCAGGAAAATCAACATTGCTGCATATAATGGGAACCTTAGATAAAGCTGACAAAGGCAGAATTTTAATTAATAATATTGAAGTAAATACGCTTAACGACAAAAAACTTTCCGAATTCCGAAATAAGCACATTGGTTTTGTTTTTCAGTTTCATCATCTGCTTCCCGAGTTTACAGCTCTTGAAAATATATGTATTCCGGCTTTTATTGCAAAAGTAAAAAAGAAAGAATCTATTGAGAAAGCTTATGAAATACTCGATTTTCTTGGATTAAGAGAAAGAGCAGAACATAAACCCAACGAGCTTTCGGGTGGAGAACAACAACGCATTGCTGTTGCCAGGGCTTTAATAAATCGTCCAGATGTAATATTTGCCGACGAACCTTCAGGAAATCTTGATTCGGCAAATGCTAAGGAATTGCACAAACTCTTTTTCGATTTACGACAACAATTCAACCAGACTTTTGTAATAGTAACTCATAACGAAGAACTCGCCAATATGGCAGATCGCAAAATCAGCATGAAAGACGGAAATATTATTTAGCTTTTCGAGCATCCATTTTCAGGTCGTATTGACCTCTTTTGTTGCCTTTTCTAAAAATGCCTTCGTTCACCGTTTTCACATCCTCTATAGAGTAAAATGCGTTGGGATTATAGGTTTTAACCAACGAAACAAAATGTGTAATATCTTTACGTTTGATAACACAAAAAATTATTTTCACATCGCCTTTACTACCCTGAGCATCCACCATGGTAAAGCCATAATTATTATCACTCAAATAAGCAAGTAATTCATTACAATCTCTGCGCGGTATAATTCTAACAATTACAGTTCCTATCGAAATCTTCTCTTCTAATACCATACCTACATAATTACCAGTTGCAAAACCAGCAGCATAAGCTACAAAACACATTGAATTATCCAAATGATTCAGGATTTCACGTATTGCCAGTAACCAAATTAACGACTCAAAAAAACCTATAAAAGGAGCTAATTTCCTATAACCTTTCGAAATAAAAATTAAACGAATGGTTCCAATACTCTGATCTGAAACTCTGGCTAAAAAAATGAGTAAGGGTAATCCTACCCAGGTAAAAAAATCGGAACCCGAATTAAAAATATTCAATATCAACATATCGCATTTATATTAAACAAAAAAAGACCTTTTTGCAAAGGTCTTTTTTTTATGAATTATAACCTGATTTCTGATTAGAATTTTACAAATTTTGAAGTTGCTTTCTGATTACCTGAAACCAATTGAATTAAATAAGTTCCTTTAGTTAAATTACTTGCATCAAAATTATATAATTGCTCACCGGCAGCTTTTCTGCCTAAATTTAATGATTTAACCAAGTTGCCTTTTAAATCATAAACATTGATGTTTACATTATTTGCAATAGTTAAATTAAACTTGAAGTTAGCATTGTCAACAACAGGATTAGGATAAACAGATAAATCTATTTTTGCATCTGTTCTGTCAGTTGGAGTAATTTCAGGAATACCAACGAATTTTTTAGATTGCCAGAAACCACGACCGTGAGTAGCAATATAAATAACACCAGTATTGGTAATTGCCGGATATTTAGTGGTAATTGGACTACCGTTGTCATATATTGTCGCTTCCTTATAAGTAGAACTCATGCATTGTTGTCTGAGTTGAAATACAGGAACTCTGTCCATTCCTTGATTTTCTGGAGACCAGGTAATAGCTGAATTATAAAAATCATTAAAACTTGGATAATTAGCTGAATACATACCAAATTCAGTTCCGATTAATATCAAACCATCATTAATCATTTCGATTAGCGATGCATAAGCAGGGAATTGCAAATTGCTTGTTTTATCAATAAAAGTAGGATTTGCAGAAGTAGCATTTTTTGATGCATAAATAAAATCATTTTCACCAAAATTACCTAAAGTTACTACAACATTATCCGAATTTCTGGGATCAACAGCTACACTTGTAATAGTTCTGCCATTAAACTGATTAATCATGGTGGTAGTTAACACACAATTTGGATTAGCTCCATTTGTTGAAAAATCAATACAATTTAACTGAGATGAATCTGCTCCATTTAACAAATTCGAAATTCTGTATAATTTACTACCAGTAGTAAAGAATAAATAATTACCATCTTGTGAGTAAGTTAGAGTTTGAACTGCTTCACCAGTAACTTTAGCAACTTTAAACCATCTAGGTTTTTTAAAGAAATTCAAAGGCTCATTGGTCATCCATACACCATCATTCAATCCTATATAATAACGACTTAATGCTCTGTCAATAACGTTGATTGAATTTCCTGAATCCAAATTAGCAGACAAAGAGTAATCAAAAGGATAACCGATTTGTTTACTTCTTACTTTAATTGATTGACCAGCTGTATAATTTTTTTCAGCTACAAAAGCAACTGAATCTTTAATCTGAGTATTATTTACTGTTTGCCACATTACCATTGGAGTAACAAAACCACCTACACTATTTTTCATATCTTCCGAGAAAAATCCAAGTCTACCTTGCCAGTCAGCACCATTATTATACGAACGTCCCATACTTGCATTTTGAGCTGTTACAAATAATGCTTTTTGTTTTACAGGTTCAGAAGTTGTAATATTTGAAATACAAGCCCAGCCTCCGTCACCGCTCCATAAAACTTTTGCAGTTTTAGGATAAGGCATAATGCCTTGTACATAAGGATTGCTATTGTCTTGTGTACCACCAACCAAGGAACCATCAGGACCAACACCTAAACCATAGAACTGAGTAACTGCATAACCTCTGTTTAGTGTAGTAAATGACAAACCACTATTTGAAGATTTATAAATACCTCCATCAGAACCTACAAAGAATACATTTGGATTGGTTGGATGGAAAGTTAAAGTATGAATATCAACATGAACATAACTTGGATTTGGAGTTAAATCAGTAGCAGAAACAGTTTCGTTTCTGTCAGAAATCTGGATAAAATCATAATATGAATTATTTACAAATTCTTCACCTTTCCAGCAATCAATACCACCAACTATAAATTTTTTTGGATTATTAGGAAAAACCGAAATTACATTATCATACCATCCCTGATAATTATCACCAAACAAATCAAAAGCAGTACTTCCACCTGGAGCAATTAATGTCCAATTTTGACCTTTATTTACCGAACGATAAATACCATTTAAACTTCCATTATCTGCAACAACTGCATAAATATAATTTGGATCAGATGGAGCAATAGCTATTTCAATTCTATCATTAAAGTCGTTTAAATTTTTCGGGAATATTGCATCCGTAGAAATTGAAGTAAATGTAGTATCAGTTCCAATAAAACATTGATGTCCACTATTTCCAATAATTTGATTGTTGTTAATAACTGCAATAATAGTACCATCAGTAGCTATTTTAACATCGGTACTTCTGCCATTTAATGAAGCAACCTGATCTTTGTAAACCGCTTTCCAGTTGCCATTTCCATAATTTCTTGAATATTTTAAACCGGTTTCTGTAGCTGCATATACAGTTCCATTTGCACTTACAGCCAAACGGTTTACTTCTTTGAAACTAGTTGAATTAGCTAAAATTTTAAAAGTGTCATTTTCGCAACGATAGATACCACCACCAGGTTGACCTGAATTAAAATTAGTACCAGTAAACTGAGCTAAACCTTCACCAGTTCCAACAAAAATAGTTCCATTAGCTGCTTGAGTAATACAGGAAATTGCTAAATTTGTATTGTCGTCTGAACCAGTTTGATCCTTAAGATATACCTTATGCCAGTTTGAACCACCATCAGTTGATTTCCATAAACCACCTGATACTCCACCTGCAAAAAGTGTGTTGTAAGTTGCATCTCTTTTGTCGAACAAAATGGCTCTGGTTCTGCCGCCTACATTATCAGGACCCATTTCTTCCCAATTTAAGTCAATCGCATTTCCTACTTTATATTTAGCAAATTTATCAGCTAAAGTACGTGCAAAAAATACATCTTCTGCATTTAGTTCTCCGGTTACTGCATTTCCTCTTATTTTCGACAAATAAGTTAATGCAGCCTGAATACCGCGTGGCATTTCTAATTCACCAGAAACTCTGGGTGAATATGTTTGTTTTTCGTGTGTACCATTCAATGCTATTAAAGAAACACTGAAAAGTAAAATCAAAGCAGATAAACCAAAGTATAATTTTCTGTTTTTCATTTGTTTATTATTTATTGATTAATTAGGTCTTTTTGCAAATATTATTTTGCTTAAACTTTAATTTGTATGTATATTATTGTTTTACTGTTATTTCCTTTTTTTAGATGCTTTTTGATTTCTCTTAAAAATTGCTGCAAAGTTATCAAAAAAACAATAGAAAACCTATGCAAAGTTAATATTTTTTCAACAACTTAGTTTTGAAATCAGTTTTCGGTAGAAAGCAATAAGTTAACGGCAATTTTGAAGAAAAAACAGAATAATTATTAACTGAATTCCAAACATATCATTTTATTTTCCTGAAGTATTTTAAATAATTACGCTATCTATATAAATATTAGCAACAAAGTGATTCTTTTCATTTATTGCATCATTTTTAAAGTTACATCAATGTTTTTTTCTTTTTAAAATTTATTAAGAATCTTGAATTTATTAGTTTCTTTCTCATTTGCTAAAAAAATTTCATATTTAAAGCTTTCATTATCATAGACAAATTCAATACTATTACCATTCCCTTTTGAAGGGAAAAAATTAATTGATGTAGTTTGTTGAGGTGCATAACCTTTAAAAGAAAAACATTTCAATTTAACATTCTCAATATTATCCAACTTAAAGTTTTTGATAATCTTATTTTCTGTATTATAAATATTCACAACATCATCAATAAATTCAATTTCTCCAACAACTATTACTTTATAGTAAAAAACATGATCAATAATTTTAAGAAGAATACTTAATAAGAATAATGATGGTAAGCTAATTTGTTGAAAAAGACTATATGGGGGTTTCCACCAAAAAAAAACAATACAAAAAGCTAGATAAGATATTATCATCAAAATAATTAAAACTTTACTACCTTTTACTTTTATAAATAAAAATTTCATTGTAATTATTTATATATTATTATTTGAAGTATTTATATTCAGGACCAAAGGATCAGGGCTTAAGAAACGAGCTAAAACAGGGTCGAATATTCTGCCATTCATATTTATAAGTTCAAACTGGTCTAAATGTTTATGTCCGGTAAATCCGCGGCTAAAAGTATGCGTTGTATTTTTCACATTGTAAATTGTTTGATTTTCAAACATTTTACTATTTACTTCCTTCATTTAAGATTTTTTTAAACTGGCTGCTAAATTAATACTTTTAAATAATTCAATATCATATTTAATAAATTCTTTCAATTCATTTTTCTGCAATTTATTTTGTTGCAAGCATATTAAAAATAAAAATTTTACATTAGTTTTTATCAAAAAAGAACCATTAAAGATGCTTTTTTTTTTAATTGGGATGAAAAAATTAACTATAATTAGTATATACATTTATTTATCAATTAATTAAACTTATGGCATAAAAATTGTGTTAATAGAAAAACAATACATTATTTAAAAACTTATATTTTTTTAAACTAATAAAATTTCATATCGTATAATTAATCTTTAAACTAATTTAATAAACAAATTCACTACTGAACGATTAAAATAAAAAAGGGGTTACTCCCTTAAAGTTTCACCCCAATGTTGTAAGTTTGTTATTGAGAAATAAACACAACATGAGCAAAAATACGGAAATAAATTTTGTC
>JAHEYQ010000058.1 GCA_023251515.1 Bacteroidales bacterium | reverse complement strand
ATTCGCCTGAATTTGGAAGATCTGTCAATTTTTCTGCGTTTGTCATTTATTTAATACTGTATAACTTGTTTATAAATAAAGAAAACCCCTATTTCCCCTCGCTTTAGCTGGCTTTGTAAGGTTTTTCCATTTCTATTTTTCTGCAAATATAACAATATTTTTTACCACATAATGCCGTTGCATCTTTCATATTCATGCTTTCAACTTCTTGGGTATAATGCTCCTCTCTGCATAGTTAATTACTGCATAGGGGAGGATTCTTGATTATAAGTGGTTTTTATGTTCGCACATAATAATTTATTTCTCCTCTGTTTGTATGGTTCACTTTGAATTGTCTTTTGCAATATATCCGTCATAAAAAGCACCTGTGCCTTTAGCGTCAAGTCTACCAACGATTACTTTTATAGAACTTTTAGACAATTCAATTTCTGGACATAAATGATAATGTTCTCGCGAGCCAATAGGTATAAACTTATCATTTACTTTTTCTTGATTTAAGTCGGCTAATTCAATCAATAATTTTGCGAATGATTTTAGACCTTCCGGGTCTCCATGAATTAAAACTTCATCCCACTTCGATATTTCGCCATCATCCTCTTCTTCGTTGTGAGAAATAAAAATATCTAAATGTCCTTTGATTTCATTCCCTTTTATTTGTTTGTATTTCATTGTTCGCCACGTTTATAGTTAGGAAAGCATTGAGATCCGAATGCACCACCACCGTATTCTAATACAACTTTGTCGTTATAAAGAATGTATGTGCAACTATCGTTGTAGTCTGCTTGCAAACTATCTGCTATTGGTTTGTCGAAAATATTGTAGAAATACTTTCCCATTCCACTTCTTTGAAAACCAATGTTGCAAGGTTCTCCACTTTTAACTGAGATACAATTTGCTTTATCTAACTTGTATTTAAGTGTTTTTAAAGTATTAGTTGTCCAACCAAGTTTTTGTAACAAGCTGTCAGCTTTGCCAGAATTGACTTTTATGTCCCAATAACTTTCTTGATTGTCGTCCACGGTTACATGGAAAATGCCCAATGTATTATTGTCTTCAAATTCTATGTCAACTTGTTTGTTAGGTGGAACTATTTTATTTACATAGTTTTTGAGTTCAATAATTTCTGTTGTCTTTTTATTATAGTTGTCTATTAAGTCTTGCGTTGTGTAGAATGTGTCAAACACATCACTAAATGAAGCCATTGCATAAATCCAAAATACAATATAAATCAGAAGTCCAACACCTGAAATTGCTAATGTCCATTTAAGTATTTTGTTCATTATTGTGTATTGTCTTACCGTTGTTTGTAATTTATGGATTTATAAAGAAAAACCCTATTTCCCCCACACTTTAGCTGGCTTTGTAGTGTTTTTCCCATTTTTATTTTCCTGCAAATATAATAATATTTTTACCACATAATGCTGTTGCATCTTTCATATTCAAGCTGTCAAACCATTGGTTTCAATGCTTCTCCATGTCAGCTAATTACTGGCAGGGCAGTCTACTCGATTATGGGCTGGTTTTAATTTAATAAAATACATTCTCAATGTAATCATCCCATAAACTAGAATTAATTCTTCTCGGGAACATTGTTAGATCAATAAATTCAACCTCATATTCAGCTATATTTCTTACAATAATATCTTTAGTTTCTCTTCTTATTTCATCGCTTATTTGTCTATCATCTCGATCATATCTGTAATACCAACTTTTTTCACGTCTTTCATAATATATTTTGTAATTCCCATTTGATGGAAATTTAATTTTTAAGATACTTATTGGATTATTTTCATTTATTAAAGATTCTCCAATTAGCTTATCATTCAAATAATATTTTGTTTTTGCTTCAATAAGCCTTTCATCCTTTAACCTTTCTTTTAAAACTAAATATATGTCAGAATCAGTTGAGCTATTTGTAGTATTGCCACCCCTTATAGTATTTATCTTTTGTTTTATAATTAGATTGTTTTTAGCAATAATGGTACCTATAAGAGGTATTTTAACCGTCACTTCATTAAAAAAGAATGAGAATGTGATGCAAATTATTAAAAATAGCAATGCTCTAATTAAGAATTTTTTAAAACTAAAATTCATTATTCCAATATATTAATAGTCTGTTTTTGTCTATTTATTTGTCATAAACATCGACAATTAAGTCATGTTTATATAGTTCGTACGCTTCATTTTCAACTTGCCCATAACGAATAAATATCTACAATTGCATATATTTCCACTTTATAAAAAGCATTTGATATTTTTTTATATTACTCAAATACATCTGTTTATAAAGATATGTGCAACTATTTATGTTATTCATTATATTGATTATTTATTTTTTCTACAAATATACTAATTTCTCAATTACAAAACCTTGCCTCCATAGTAATAATTGGCAGCAGTTTGTTATTTATTTTCTGCATATCAGTATAAATCTTCATGCAAATATATTGTTTTTTATTATTCTAATTGATGAATTTATTAAAATTTTTAGGTCAGCTTTTAAAAAAAAATCATTGTAAAAGAAATATGTTACACAGTGAAGCAATTTTCTGTCCTAGGAAAGAAATATCAGGCGTAGGAAAGGAATTTCCTGTCGTAGGAAAGAAATATCAGGCGTAGGAGAGGAAATTCGTGTCGTAGGAAAGAAATATCAGGCGTAGGAGAGGAATTTCCTGTCATAGGAAGAGAATATCAGGCGTAGGAAAGGAATTTCCTGTCGTAGGAAATAAATATCTGTCGTAGGAAAGGAATTTTGTGTCGTAGGAAAAGAATATCAGGTGTAGGAAAGGAATTTTCTGTCATAGGAAGAGAATATCAGGCGTAGGAAAGGAATTTCCTGACAAATATCAGCCATCACCCACTAAAGTATTAAACAAATCAGGTATAGAAAGACAATTTTTAGATAAACCCAAGCTATTTCCTGTAAAAGAATTCCAATTTTGTTTTAATGTATTGGAATTCTTATGTAATACATGCGATTTTTCGGATAAAAAAGATAAAAATTTAGTTTAATAAACTAAGGATTCCGCTTAAAATGCTTCATTTCCATCGGTATTACCAACGATAATTCAACATAGCCCATATAAATTTCATTTTCGTACCAAGGCGTTTGATAAATCAGCTTTTTAATGCCGTTTTTTTCGATGGTATAAGCATTTGTGCTCTCGTTTATCAGCATTTCAGCCAACATCGTTTTGGCAGGCTCCGGATGACAATTCAATACATTATTGCCAATCAAATCTTTTGCCCCGTATTTTTCAAAAGTAGCCCCCGATTTTTTGTTCATATATAATATCTTGCCATCTTTGTCGCAAACTGTTATTGCCAATGGAAGTTCTTCGTACCAGTTAAAGTCCATGTTTGTATTGTTTTATTTGTTTAATTTTTCTTTCAGAAACTTAGCCGTATATGATTCTTTATTGTTTATCAAATCTTCAGGGGTACCTTCAAAGATAAGATTTCCTCCGTTTTTGCCTCCATCGGGGCCCAAATCTATAATCCAGTCGGCACATTTAATAATATCCATATTGTGTTCAATTACAATTACGGTATGACCGTTGTTTATCAATGCATCAAAAGCAGTTTTCAGTTTGTTGATGTCGTGAAAATGCAAGCCGGTAGTAGGTTCGTCAAAGATAAATAAGGTAGGCTTTTCCGAAAAGCCTTTGGTAAGAAATGAAGCCAGCTTAATTCTCTGAGCTTCGCCACCACTAAGCGAACTGGATGTTTGTCCGAGTTTTATATAACCCAAACCTACATCAGAGAGCGGTTGAAGTTTCTGAATAATTTTGTTCTCCAAAGCATTGTGTTTTGGATTGCCGCCAAAAAATTCCAATGCTTCATTCACTGTCATTTCCAATATATCGCAAATGTTCTTTTCTTTGAATTTCACATCCAGCACTTCATCTTTAAATCTTTTGCCATTGCAGCTTTCGCAAACCAATGTAACATCAGCCATAAACTGCATTTCAATCTTTACAAAACCATCGCCTTCGCATTCTTCGCAGCGGCCTCCTTCTATATTAAATGAGAAAAAGCCGGGTTTATATGCCCTTATTTTAGCCAATTGTTGCTCAGCAAACAAAGCCCTTATTTCGTCATAAGCTTTCACATAAGTTGCCGGATTCGATCTGGATGATTTTCCAATCGGATTTTGATCAATAAACTCAACATCCGTAATTTTGTTGAAATCTCCATCAATTTTATCAAACTTTCCGGTTTTTTCGCCATATCCTCCAAATATCTTTTTCAATGAAGGATACAATATCGATTTTACCAACGTAGATTTCCCCGAACCACTTACTCCCGAAACGATACTCATTACATTGAGCGGAAACTTCACATCAATTCCTTTCAGATTGTTCTCACGTGCTCCCTTTACCAAAATATAATCTTTCCATTTTCTTCTGCTTTCAGGTATTGAAATACTAAGCTCGTTGTTCATGTATCTGGCAGTCAAACTTTTTTTGTCGTTGTATAATTCATCAATGCTACCTGCAAAAACAACTTCACCTCCATGTATCCCTGCTAGTGGACCTATGTCAACAATATAATCGGCCGATTTTATAATTTCTTCATCATGTTCAACAATAATAACGGTATTGCCCAAAGCTTTAAGTTGTTTCAATACTTTTATCAATCGATGTGTGTCTTTTGGATGCAAACCAATGCTGGGTTCATCCAGAATATACATCGAACCTACCAAAGAACTGCCAAGCGAGGTTGCCAGGTTTATGCGCTGCGATTCGCCACCCGAAAGGGTAGAGGATAAACGATTTAATGACAAATAACCTAAACCAACATCCTCAATTACCTGCAATCGGTTTGTAATTTCGGTAAGCAATCGTTTAGCTACTTTTGACTCATAATCATTAAGTTGAATATTTCTGAAAAATGGTAGCGATTCATTTACAGGCATTAATACCAATTCGGAAATAGATTTATTATTGATTTTTACATAATTGGCATCTTTCCTAAGTCTGGTAGCTTTGCAATCAGGGCAAACGGTTTTGCCTCTGTATCTCGATAGCATTACCCTGTATTGTATTTTATAGGTTTGTTCTTCAACATATTTAAAAAATGTGTTGATGCCTTCAAAATATGAATTTCCTTGCCATAAAACTTCTTTCTGTTCTTCCGACAAATCATAATAAGGTTTGTGAATCGGGAAATCAGATTTGTAAGCATTCAATATCAAATTGTCTTTCCATTCGCTCATTTTTTCACCTTTCCAGCACACAACCGCATCCTGATAAATTGATAATGATTTGTTTGGGATTACCAAATCTTCATCTATACCGATTACCGAGCCAAAACCTTCGCATGTTTTACAGGCACCATAAGGATTGTTAAAGCTAAATAAATTTACACTCGGAACTTCAAAACTAATTCCATCAAGCTCAAAACGATTTGAGAACGTTTTAAAATTCTTTTTCTCATTCTCAATAACCTGAACATTACATTCTCCATCGCCCTCAAAAAAAGCAGTTTGGACCGAATCGGCAATTCTCGAATTCAATTCTTCATCAGATTTATTTAATACAATTCTATCAATGAGTATATCCAACTTAAGATTTTTCTTCTTTGCTTTTTTCTCTTTCAAAAAATCATCAATTTTGATAATTTCTTCATTGTAAATTAATCTAGTAAAACCTTGCTGAATAATTATCTGAAGCTGTTCCTCTAAAATTCGGTCGGCTTTTACAATAAGCGGGCATGATATTATTATTTTAGAATTATCATCATTACTGCAAATAAAATCAACCACATCGCTAACCGAATGGCGTTTAACTTCAGTATTTGAAATTGGTGAAATGGTTTTCCCGATTCTGGCGTAAAGCAATTTCAGATATTCATACACTTCTGTGGAAGTGCCAACTGTAGAACGGGGATTTCTGTTATTGGTTTTTTGTTCAATGGCAATAGCCGGCGAAATTCCGTTGATATAATCAACATCAGGTTTCGACATTCTACCCAAAAACTGACGGGCATAAGCACTTAAACTTTCAACATATCTGCGTTGTCCTTCTGCATATAAAGTGTCAAAAGCAAGCGATGATTTTCCTGAACCTGATAATCCTGTGATTACTATGGTTTTGTTTCTCGGAAGATTTACATCTATATTTTTTAAATTGTGCAATCTGGCACCTTTTATAAAAATATAATCTTTATCATGTTGATTATTAGTGTTATTTTCTTGCATTATCAGCTACTGAAATTTTTTTCAAAGGTATTAAAAAATAAAAAGCGAAATATTTTTATGTAAATAATGGAAAAAATAATTTCAAAATGTTGTTTTTCTTGTTTTATATATTATCTTTGCACCTTATAAATAAACATTTTTAATAACTTTTAAACATCAGGGGGACTTTTATCGAATAAATATTTACTCTTTTTATTACAAAAATAACAAAAGGAGGTTTGCATGTTTAATCATGAATTAAGCGACAATGATTTAATTGCTAAATATTTAGAAGGTAACCATCAGATGCTGGAATGTTTAATTTCTCGCCATCAGAAAAAAATCTTCACCTATATTTTAGTAACTGTAAAAGACAAAGCAATTGCCGAAGATCTTTTTCAGGACACTTTTATTAAAGTGATAAATACACTTCGTTCCGGTTATTACAAAGAGGAAGGAAAGTTTATTAATTGGGTTATGAGGATAGCTCACAATATTGTAATAGATTATTTCAGAAAAAGCAAACGTATCGTTACAGTTGAAAACCGTCCTGATTTTGATATTTTTGAAACCCTAAAAATACAAGATGATTCTGCTGAGTCAAAACTGATTACAAATCAAATTCATCAGGATATAAGAGATTTGGTTGAAATGTTGCCCGAAGAACAAAAAGAAGTAATTTACTTGCGTCATTATTCCGATTTAAGTTTTAAAGAAATTGCTGAGCAAACAAATGTGAGTATCAACACAGCTTTGGGACGTATGCGTTATGCCCTATTAAACATCCGTAAATTGATGAAAGAAAAAAATATTATTTTATCTACATAATTTTTTTATTTTCATACAATATTTATTTTTTTTATACGTTATTTGATTGAATTTAATAATAATTAAAATAGCCTATGAAAAAATGCTACCTTCTTTATGCTGATAATCTTTCTGTTAGCAATAATACTTTCAAAACAAGAAACAATTTTCAAAATGAAAATGCGATGCTACCCGGAAAACATATCATTCAAAATCTGATAAATTATTCAAAATCTTTAGATATTATTGATTTGAAGTGTATTGGTAAAATTGGTGTTTTGGCCAATTAAAACAAAGTGTTGATGAAGTTGTTATACCTAAGTGATTTACAAATTAGTTCATTCCTTAATGGTATAATGCCGATCAGAAATATGTTATAGTTTCAAGAGCGAAGCGAATTGGACTATTACATTTTTTATTTCGGTATTACTTTATCAACACTTTTTATTTAAAAATAAATGCTGAAAACAAAAGAAAGATTTGAAAAAATAATTGAATATTTTTCAGAATATCAACCTGTTGCCGAGTCGGAATTACATTATGAAAATCCTTATCAATTGCTGGTGGCTGTTATCTTGTCAGCTCAATGTACTGATAAAAGGGTAAATATAATAACACCTCCATTTTATCAGGTTTTTCCTAATGTTGAAAAATTAGCCAAAGCTTCACAGGAAGAAGTTTTTGAATTGATTAAAACATGTTCATATCCAAATAATAAATCCAAAAATTTAATTGGAATGGCTAATGGATTGATAGACTTATTCGGAGGGGAAGTACCTTCAGATGTTGATGATTTGCAGAAATTACCTGGAGTAGGTAGAAAAACAGCCAATGTAATTGCTTCCGTAATATTCAATAAACCGGCTATGGCTGTTGATACACATGTTTTTAGGGTTTCAGAACGAATAGGATTAACTACAAATTCAAAAACACCATTAGAGACCGAAAAACAATTAGTTAAGCATATTCCTGAAAATTTGATTCCTATCGCACACCATTGGTTGATTTTGCACGGCAGATATGTATGTAATGCCCGCAAACCTAAATGTGAAGAATGTGGAATTAGAGACTATTGCAGATTTATTGGCAATTAAATAAATCTTTGAATTAAAAATTTAGTAAATTCTTGATTTCCTGAATGTTTTTAAGCTTTCCGTTTTGACGAAGATCAATTGCTGTTTTTGTATAATATTGATGTTCGCTTAAGAATTTGACTTGTAATTGGTACCATTCTTTTAATGAGGAATGCCAAAAACCCAATTCTTCCCATTCGTGGCGTAATTTATGAGATATCATATAAAAATCGGATCGTCCTAAGTAGTCAAGATCAGCATCACAGAGTATTTTTTCCAGTTTATTTTCAGCACTTTGAGGTAATTTTGTTTTCATAATTATTGATGAAATCAAATCGATTTCATCGGGTGAATAGTCATATTCCGGTAAAAATTCTCTGGCAATTTCGGCAGAAACATCTTCGTGGTCTTTATATTTTTTTATCAAGCCAATATCATGAAAAAGTGCTGCTGTTTTTAATATAATAAGTTCATTTTCATCTAAATTTTCAGATTTTGCAATTCTGTTAGTTGCACAATAAACATCAAGCGTATGATCTACTGAATGATAAAACATTTTTGGACTTAACTCTGACTTGAGTTTTTTAATTACAATCGGATATAATTCTTTTAGATTCATATTTCCTGATATTATTTTGCAAATATAAAGATGAACTGATTTTAATTCAAATTAATTAGATAAACACTTTCAAATGTTAGATAAACATAAAGATATTGATTGCAAAAATCAATATTAATGAAACATCTGATTTTGGATTTCAAATATCAGATGTTTCATAATATGCCTTTAATTTAAAGCTCAACAACTGATTTTGAATCAGGTATAAGTATGTTGTTAAATCCAGCTTTCTTTAGATGAACTGCATAATTTTGCTGAACTTTTTCTTCGCCATGAACCAAAAATACTTTTTTTACTTTTTTTGTGTTCTGACAAATTAAAAACCTTATCATTTCGTTGTAATCACCATGAGCAGAGTAAGATTCAAGATGCTCTACATCAGCTTTAACCTCATATCTTTGTCCGAAAATAGATACTACTTTGTCGCCTCTGCTGATTCGTGAACCTAAAGTTGTTGGAGAACAATAACCAACAACCAAAATAGTTGTTTTTGGATTTTCGATATTGTTTGCCAGATGATGTTTTACTCTACCAGCTTCCATCATACCTGATGCTGAAATGATTATACATGGTTTATGGCTGCTGTTCAAAGCTTTTGATTCATCAATTGTTTGAATATAATGAAGATTTTTAAATCCGAACGGATCTGGATCTTTTTTAATATATTCCAACATTTCATCATTAAAGCATTCAGTATGTAAACGCATTATGTTAGTGGCATCTGTAGATAACGGGCTGTCAACATAAACATCTATGTCAGGTAAGAGCTTTTGATTTTTCAATCTGTCCAAGGCATAAACAATTTCCTGAGTTCTGCCAACACTAAATGAAGGAATAATCAATTTGCCTTTTTTCTTTGTACAGGTATCTATAACGATTTTAAGAAGTTGTATTTCTGCATCTTTTGTTTCCGCATGCATTCTGTCACCATAAGTAGATTCAGTAATAATATAATCTGCCTGAGGAAAAGCTTCAGGATTTTTCAAAATTCGTTTATTATATCTGCCGATATCACCTGTATAGCATAAGCGATGAATTTTTTTGCCTTCTCTTATTGTTAGATTTACCGCAGAACTTCCTAAAATATGCCCGGTATCAGTAAAAAGGACAATAATATCATTTTCGATGGAAAACTCTTTATGATAAGGAACACTTATAAAGTTTGACATACAAGCATGAGCATCATCAAGTTTATATAGAGGTTCCAGCGGAGGCAAATTATGTAAAGCTCTCTTTTTGTTATTTGTATAAGTGTCATGCTCTTGAATTCTCCCTGCATCAGCAAGCATAATTGCACACAAATCGCGGGTTGCAGGTGTGCAGATTATTGTGCCACTAAAACCAAGTTTGTGAATATAAGGTATTAAACCTGAATGATCTATATGAGCATGTGAAAGTATCAGATAATCAATTTCTGATGGTTCAAAACCCAAATCACGATTCATCGCATCTGTTTCCATACCTTTTCCTTGAAACATTCCACAATCGAGCAGAATTTTCAAACCTTTATTAGTAGTAATCAGATGTTTGCTTCCGGTTACTTCTTTTGATGCACCTATAAATTGAATTTGCATAAATCTAGTTTATTATGAATGAGGCTGTCTTAAAAGCTCAGATGAATAATGAATTTGTTGAAATTACCTTCTGAAAATCAGTAATATATCGCTTCGACAAGCTCTGCTACCCTGATTTTTAGACAGCTTTATAATGTTATACCAAAGTGGTTTATAAATTAGTTTATTTCTGATTGGTATTATTATTTTTTTACAACCAAACAGTTTGCCATTATGTCATGCAATGCTTGTTTCTTTTCGGTAAAACCAGCCATTATAAAACCAATATAAATAATTAATCCTGATAAAATTTTACCAAAATATCTTCCAGTTGCTCTCAAAAAACTGATTTTGTTACCTTCCATATCTGTAACCTTTAAACCAAGAGCCATTTTGCCAAGAGTTGCACCATTATAGCTTTCCATCAATGCAAAATACAACCATTGTAAAATAATAATAAATAAAAAAGTAACCATTGCAATTCCAACAATAGCACCAATAGCTCCCATTTGTTGTGCTTCAGACATCGATTGTGCATTAAATGCAGTAAGTCCCATAACACCCATAAGTGGTACCATTATTATCATTTGTGCAATGTAAAGTGCAATCACATCGATAATAACTGCTACAAAGCGTAGCCAAAAACCTGCGTATCTTACAGGTTTAACTTCTTGATCCAGAATAATTTCTTCCATAAATTTAAAATTGATTAATAAATGCCTACTCTATATACAGTTTTCGGCTTCGCTGTTTTATTTTTCTTTTTTTATGAACTTTTCTTTTGTGTCTTTTGGTATGATGATAGAACGTTGAAAAATATTTTCACTATTAAATAATTTTCTGTAAGTTATATGTTTTTTAGCATATTTTGCTCCAACCGATTCGTGTAAAGCTCTCATTTTCGGATTAAAATCACCAACCCATGAAAGTTCCAGTTCGGTGTACCAAGGTTTGGTTTTCATTACCTGCGATAAATGCCAGAAAATACCCGATTCAATACCCGATTTCTGAAATTGAGGTGTAACACCCATTATGGTAATTCGAGCTCGAGTAATCGTGTTTTTATTCTTTAAATATAAAAATTTCAACTTATTCCATAAATGAAGTTTGCCATTTAAATGCTTAAGAATTTGATTTACATCAGGAAACATTATTAAAAAAGCAACAGGTTCGTTTTCATGATAGGCAAACCAAATAAATTCTTCATCAATTATATCTTTGGCATTCAGCATTGTACGTTTGAGCATTTCTACATCAATAGGTGTAAAATTTTCGTGAAACTGCCAAGCTGTATCATAAACTTTTTTAAAATCGTTGATGTATTTTTCTGCATTTGAAATTTTAATATACTCGAAACTGTAGCCAGGTTTTTGTCTGATCCAATCAGCAATTTTGAAAAATCTTTCGGGTAATGGTTTTGTAATATCCAGGTGATTAGTAACTTGCTCAAAGTAAAACTTAAAGCCGTAATCTTCGAAATATTTTTGATAATAGGGCGGATTGTATTGCATTCCTATACCCGGGTGGGTAAAACCATCAACCAATAAACCCCAGTAATTGTCGTTTTCACTAAAATTAATGGGGCCATCCATTGCTTCCATCCCTTTCTCGCTAAGCCATTTTTCACATTGGTCAAACAACATAAAAATTGCATCTTTATTCTCAATACATTCAAAAAAGCCCATTCCACCAGTTGGTTGAGTGTAATTATATGCTTTATTTCTATTAATAAAAGCTGCAACACGTCCTATTAAAATTCCATTTTCATCTTTAAGTATCCAACGGCAAACCTCTCCATTCCTGAAAAAAACATTGGTTGCCGGATTGAAAATATTTTCAATTTCAGACTCCAGCTGACAAACCCAGGTTTTATCATTTTTGTAAACTATATGCGGTACTTTGTGAAAGTCTTTAATGTGTTGATTCGTTATTACTTCTGTAATTTGCATATTGCATTTTAATTTGGTAGTCTATTTTTTTACAAACCTACGGATTTTTTTTTAAAATGCAAATATTTCTCAAGATAAAATTTTAGATAAAAGCGTTTATTTGACTGGAATTTTATATGCGTTTTTTGAAATCTATATTAATTAGTTTAGCTTATTTGATAAGTATTTGATATATAATAGTATAAATGTGATTGAATGATTTGGTGATAAATTGTTTTACTTATTGGCACTCTGAGGTTTTCCTTTGATTTAGATGTTTTTTTAGATAAATTAAAAAATGACATGTTTTTTATGATATAAAATGTTTAATTTTACATTTCAAATAAAACTTCATATTATATGGCACTCGACAAAATTATCGAACTTGAGAATCTAACTGTTTATCAAAGAAATATCATGATATTATCTGATGTAAATTTAACTATTGAAACGGGTGAATTTGTTTATTTGATAGGTAAAACCGGAACAGGTAAAAGTTCGCTTTTAAAGACTCTATATACAGATTTGCCTGTAATTGAGGGAAGTGCTATTGTTGCAGACTATCAGTTGAAAGACATAAAAAAGAAAGATATTCCTTATTTGAGAAGAAAATTAGGCATAGTTTTTCAGGATTTTCAGCTACTTATCGATAGAAGTGTAAGTGAAAATCTAAAATTTGTGCTGAAAGCTACAGGTTGGAAAGATAAAATTCAGATTGATGAAAGAATAAATGAGGTTTTGGAAAAAGTAGGATTAAATACCAAAGGTTTTAAAATGCCTCATCAACTATCTGGTGGTGAGCAACAAAGAGTTTCTATTGCCCGTGCTTTACTAAATGATCCTGAATTGATATTAGCTGATGAACCAACTGGGAATTTAGACCCTGAAACATCCGAAGGTATTATAAATTTGCTCAAAGATATCAGTGAAAACGGGCGCGCTGTTTTGATGGCTACTCACGATTTTATGATGATTGAGAAATATCCATCAAGAACATTGAGATGCGAAAGTGGCAAAATCATTGCTAATTAAGCATATAAATCATAAACTTTCAGTAATTCTTTTTCTTCGTTTTCCCAACATAAAACTAAGGATGCTTTTTGTGTATTTGTTTTATATTCAGCTATTTTATCTTTGTTTTTAAGCATATTCCTGATTTTTTCTGCAATATCTTCAGGTTTATGTGAAAATAAAATTTCTCCAACATTGTATTCAGTAACAATCCTTTTTACTTCAGGCAAATCTGAAACCAAAACCGGTATTCCTGCATTTATATAATCGAAAAGTTTATTTGGCAGACTATATCGATAGTTTAAATTTGTATCTTTATCAAGACTTAAGCCTAAATCAGCATTTGCTGTATAGTGAATTAATTCTTGATAGGGTATTCGTTTAATAAATTCAACTTTATGTTGGATTTTAAGCTTTTCTGTAAGGTTTTTTAAATCGTTAATTACATCACCATCACCAATTATCAGTAATAAAATATTTTCCATATATTGCATTGCTTCTACCAATTCTTCAACTCCACGATCAATATTTATACCAGCACCCTGAAGTAAAATTATGCTTTTGTTTTCATCTAATCCCAATTCTTTTCTTGATTTAATTATTTGATTTTCTTTACGTAATGGAATATTTCTGACAATATTTACATTAACGTTATATTTGGTTTTATAAATTTCAGCAATTGATTGATTTACAGTAAATACATGCTTTAATCGAGGAAATATTATATTTTCAATTTTTAACCAGATATTTCTGGCAAAATTATTGTTTATAAGTTCTGGAACTTCAGTGAAATATTCATGGCTGTCGTAAACTAAAGGAATTCGTTTTAGGTTGCTAATTAGGAAATTAGGCAGTAATGTATCTAAATCGTTGGCAATTAATAAACTTGTTTTGTTGAATAATAAAAAGAAAAATAAACGGATATTAAATTCAGCATAAAAAATAGCTTCTTTTTCAAAGAGCAGATTCATTCTGTGTGTCTTATACAAACGTTCTTCTAAATTTCGACTGTCTTTTTTACGTCTGCCAACCAATAAAACATCATAACCAGCTTTAGTCAAGGTTTTACAAACTTTGTCAACTCTCTGATCTGTAGATAAATCATTAATAACTGAAACAATTGCTCTTTTCAAGATACTTATTTTTGAGCAAAATTAGTGAATTTTGTAATCTAAATAGCTAAAGACAGAAAATGAAAACAAAATTGTGAATTCCTTTTAACAATAATTAATTTTCGGCTTATAAATAATGTTGTAATTTTGAAAACAAAAAAATGTATAGAAAACTATTCATATCAAGTATTTTCATATCAATTTTATTGATTTCATTTTCTTGTAAAAGCAAAAAAGAAAAGGCTGAAAAAATGATTGTTGAATCATTAATAAAAACAGATAATACTAATTTTGAGGGTGCTATAAAAGATTTAGATGAAGCAATAACCTTAGATTCTTTAAATGCAAAGGCATGGTTTTTAAGAGCAAATTTAAAAATGAGTTTAAAAAGATTTAATGAAGCGGTTTTGGATTTTGATATGTCAATTAAATTGAATGATAAGAATATGGAAGCTTTTTATAATAGGGGATATGCTTATTTTTTGTTAGGAAATCAGGACAAAGCTTGTGAAAATTTTTTTATTGCTTATAAAATGGGTAAACCAAATATAGAAGATAAGATAAAGAATTGCAAAGAGATACAATAAAAAAGGAAGGTTTTACCTTCCTTTTTTGCAATTGTGTATTATACGTTAAAACGAATATGTAATATATCGCCATCGTTTACTACATAACTTTTCCCTTCTACCGAAAGTTTTCCGGCTTCCTTAACTTTAGCTTCACTTTTGTAATTAATTATATCATCATATTTAATTACTTCGGCTCTGATAAAACCTCTTTCCAGATCACTATGGATTGCACCTGCAGCTTGTGGTGCAGTCATGCCTTTACAAATAGTCCAGGCACGATTTTCTTTTCCCCCTACAGTAAAGAATGAAATCAGATTCAATAACTTATACGCAGAACGGATTAATTTATTTACGCCAGGTTCTGTTAAACCATAATCATTTAAGAATGCCATTCGGTCTTCTTCAGTTTCCAGAGCTGCAATATCTGCCTCTAAAGCACCGGCAATTATCAAAACTTCAGTGTTTTCATCTTTTACTGAAGCTTTTAATTTTTCAACATACTGATTACCAGTTGTTGCTGAGTTTTCATCAACATTACAAACATACATAACTGGTTTGTCTGTTAGTAAAAACATATCATTAACCCATTTTTTATCATCATCAGAAATTTCTATAGTTCGCACATTCTGAAACGATTCGATATGATTTTTATATTTTGTAAGAACATCTATACCATGCTTTGCATCTTTATCGCCGGCTTTTGCTGCTTTTTCAGTTCTTTGAATCTTACGTTCAATAAGCTCTAAATCTTTTACTTGTAATTCAAGGTCAATGATTTCTTTATCGCGAACCGGATCAACAGAACCTTCAACATGAGGTAGGTTTTCATCGTCGAAGCAACGCAATACATGAATAATTGCATCAGTCTGACGTATATCAGCCAAAAATGCATTACCAACACCTTCGCCATTATTAGATCCTTTTGCCAAACCCGGAATGTCAACAATATCAATAGTTACAGGAACTACTTTTTCCGCTTTTATAATTTTATCAAGTTCAAACAAACGCAAATCAGGAACATAAGCTATACCCATATTAGATTTGTTTGTACTGTAAGCAAAATTGGTTGTTTCTGCTTTTGTGTTTGAAATACAGTTAAATAGAGTTGTTTTTCCGATATTTGTCAGTCCGACAATGCCACATTTTAATGCCATAAATTCTGTTGTTATTAAGTTTGCAAAGATAAAAAATAGTTTGAAACTTTGAGTTTGTGATTTATAACAATATTGAATTATTGGTGTTTAATGTCCTGAAATTATCTGAAAGTGATTAAATTAATACAAAATAGAAATTTAATATTGATTCTTGCCTTTGTTTTGGGTGTATTTGTTTCTTATCCAGCGTTTTATTTAAAAGATTACGCCGTTTATTTCCTTGCCTTTATGATGATGATGTCATTAAATGTGATATCAATGAATGAATTAAAAGATTATAAATTGATTTTAAAACCGATATTTATTTCTATTATACTTAATTATCTGGTTTTTGGTATTTTAATTCTGATTTTAGCAAGAATTTTTTATTTGCCAGATGATGAAATGTTTAAAGGGTTTATTTTTATTGTTATTGCACCACCTGGTGCTGTTATTGTTCCTTTTACGTATTTATATGGTGGTAATACCCGATTTTCTGTTTGGGGTGTAATTGGTGCTTCAGTTTTTCTATTGATTTTATTTCCAGCAGTACTTTTAATAACTATGGGTAAATCTCTGAATAATGGTTTGATAGAACTTATTAAAATATTGCTTATAACTATAATTTTACCTGTTGTTTTTTCTCAATTTTTTAACAGGAGTAAGTATTTTCAAATGATTTCGAAATATAAAAGTAAGATTATAGATTGGAGTTTTTTTTTAATAGTTTATATTGTAATTGGTTTAAACAGTGATACTTTTATTAATCATACCGAAGTTTTGATAAAACCAGCAATTTTATTGATTATTTTTTTATTTGGCTTTGGGTTTCTTGCAAATGTTTTAATGAAAAAAATCAATATAATTTATTCAGAAAGAATAAGTTATTTGTTAATGCTTTTTGTTAAAAATAATCCATTTTCCGCAGTTGTTTCATTGCAATTGGCAGGAAAACTTGCAGCTATTCCTTCTGTTGCTTTAAGTGTGATTTTGCTTATTTATTTGATTTTATTTCCCTTGATAATGGGAGCTAAGAATAAAACATAAATTTATGTTGTTTTTTCGAACTTGCAATTATCTTTAAGCCAAAGTAATGCAGTAAGAATAATTAAAATAAGATTGCCAATTCCTAAAAAACCGTTTTGTGTAAAAAATACTGAAATCTGGTGCCCCCATAAATCGTGCCAGTTACCTCCATAAAAGACAAAAGCCGTCAATATTAAAACTTTGTAAATTATTGATATATTTGTGTTTGATAATAACAGAAACATGCAAAACATAATAATTGGTAAACTAAATAAAAAATGTTCACTATCTGTAACTGTAATTAGTGGAATACAGGCAATAACCATAAAATAGACGATAGTGAATTTTTTAATTTTGAAATTTACAGACATATCTCCTTTGTTATCAATTACAAACCAAAGAAAAAAAGCTCCAATTAATCCTAAGATAACTAATGAAAACCAAAGACCTCTTTGTTGAAATCCAAAAACTGATAATAACATATTTGTATGCATTTAAAAGTGAAAAATTTAGTTCAAAGCCCAAAAATAATGTAGGAAATAATAGTCCGATAATAAAAGTAGAAATTAGCATTGCTGAAGTTCTATATTTTTTGAAAACCAGCAAAACAGGAAGCAGCACTATAAAATGTAATTTAAATAAAATACCAACTCCCATTAAAATACCTGCAAGATATTGCTTATCCTTTGTAAGTAATTCTAAACTATAAACATACAGTAAAAGTAAAATAACATTTACATTCCCCAAATGCAATTCGCGATAAAAATGATTGATTAAAACTAAAGTAGTTAAATATAGAACAGTATTTTTTTTAACTTCATTAATATTGAATAATTTTACAAATAAATGATATACTTTGAATGTAACTGTCAGAATGGCAATTGATACAATAATATAATATACAATAGAAGCAATTTTGAATGGAATATAATAAAAAATGGAAAAAGGCAATAATGCGAAAGGAGTATATTTGTAAAAACCTGAATCTAAGCCAAATGGAATACCGTAAATAGGTCCACCGTTCAGGAAGTTTTGCATTGCCTGATAATAAACTTTAAAATCGTTTTGCCAAAATCTGCCATTTATCCATTCACTAATAAAGAACAAAATAAAAAACAGTATTAGTATCCATTGAAATTTTATAGGTAATATTTTTATTTTTTTAATCATAAGTATTTATAGTTCAATTGTTAGACCGTCATAAGCTAAATGAATAAATGAAGGTAATTCTTTTTCAACTTCATCATGCAAACCCAACATATGACTGATATGTGTAAGGTAAGCTTTTTGTGGTTTTAGTTTTTCTAATATTGCAATTGCTTCATCCAGTGTAAAATGAGATACATGCTTTTTCCTTCTGAGAGCATTTATTACAACTACTTCTGAGCCTTTAATTTTTTCAAACTCTTCATCACTAATGTAATTGCAATCAGTTATATAAGTAAAATTTCCCACTCTGTAACCAAAAATTTTTAATTCCATGTGTTTCACTTCAATTGGAATAATTTTTATATTGTTTATTTCAAATAGTTTATTCTCAACGGTTTTTAGGTTAATTTCTGGAACGCCCGGATATTTGTAAACTGCAAATGCGTATGAAAACTCGTTTTTAATAGCTGTTTGAACATCTTCACGTGAATATACATCAATTGCTTTTTTTTGGATAAAATTAAAAGCTCTAACGTCATCCAAGCCTGCAATATGATCTTTATGAGCATGTGTAAGTATTACTGCATCAAGATGTTTTACTTTAGCTCTAAGCATTTGTGTTCTGAAATCAGGTCCGGCATCTATAACAAAAGTATTACCCTTTGTTTCTATCATTACCGATGAACGAAGACGTTGGTCTTTTGTGTTGTTCGACATACAAACATCACATTCACAGGCTATAACCGGTACTCCTTGTGATGTTCCTGTCCCTAGAAATGTTATTTTCAATGCTGTAATTTTTTTTGTAAAATTATTAAATTCTAGTGACAGACAATTTTTATTTATGCTATTTAACTAATTATTTTTAATACAATAATGTTTATTTTCTGATATTAAGCTAATTAACGTCTGTTCTTAAAGTGCTTTGAATCGCCCCATTCACCGTACCCAATTTCTGCACCTGAAATATGAATACGAGCTTCCAAACAGTTTTTGCATTCGCTGGCTTCCTCATCAATACAGGGTTTATCTTCGTATAAAAGATAACTTTCCCTATATTTTACAGGGGTTAAATTAGGCATTATAATGTTGCTGCCCACTTTTATGGCTTTTTCTCTGCCCATTTTATCTAATGTTTGCATGGCTGTGGTTGCAGCTATATTGATGTCTTTCATCATGATACGCAATAAAGCTACCATTTTTAAAGATAAATCAAATCTGTCTTTTTTCGACATTAATTGATCACGGTATTGGTATAAAGGTGTATCTTCATGTTCAATATAAGGTCCCATTCCAGCCATATCAATATCAAACTCTTTGAAAAACAACAAATCATCAGCCAAATCTTCAATAGTTTGAAAAGGTAAACCTATCATTACACCTGTACCAACCTGATAGCCACATTTTCGCAACAAATGCAAGGCATTCAATCGTGTATCGAAATCATGTGTTTTATTGTTTGGATGTAATTTTTTATACAATTCGCGATTACTTGCTTCAATGCGAAGCAAATACCTGCGAGCACCTGCAGCATGCCATTTCATAAAAGTTTCTTCGCTTTGTTCACCTAATGAAAGTGTAATGCCCATTTCATTGTTAGTCATAGCATTTATCTTTTGCAAAAGATTTGTTATAGAATCAACAAATTTTTTACTTTTCCTTTCGCCTGCCTGAATTACAAGAGAAGCATATTTATTTTCCCATGCATATTTTACAGCTTCCAAAACTTCATTTTCTGTAACATAATAACGTTGAAGTTTTTTGTTTCCACCTCTGATACCGCAATAATAGCAGTTTTTTGCACAGATATTTGAAAATTCAATCAAGCCTCTGAAATAAACTTTATTTCCTACATATTTTTCTTTAATTTCAGCAGCTTTTGCAAAAATCAGTTTCTTTCCGGCATCATCAGAATTGAGCAATTCTATTAATTCTGATTTGTTGAATTCTTCTTTCTGAAGTATTTCTTTTATTCTGTTATCATCCATATCTGAATTATAATTAGCTGATTTTATTAATCTTCATCAGTCATTTTGAAAATGAAATCAGGATCATTTTTCCTTTTTTTAATATTTTTCAAAACAGCCTCTTTTTCAACATTGTTCATTGTTTGCCAGTTAATTATCTCATTCATTGAGCGATAACAACCTATACAATATTTGTTTTTATCATATTTGCAAATCAATTTGCAAGGTGATTTTACCTGATCCATTTTTTTAAATTTAAAATTAAATCAATATAATTAAATTGCCATTACAAAACCGGGTATTTTTTTAATTCTGTCATATAAATTGTTCATTTTTTCTTCATTATCAATGTTTAAATGGATGGTATAGCTTATGAAGTTTTGTTTTTTACTTTCAATATTTTTGATTTCATTGTATTGTAAGCCAGCTTCTTCTATGGCTATTCCAATATGAGTTCTGTTTACCAAATCAGGAAAAGTATTGTTGCAAATTACCTTGAAATTGATTTTTATCGGATAATTTACCTTGCTTCCGCAAAAATTTTGTTCTTTGATATTCATTTTTTCTGTTTATAATGTTTTAAGTCCGAAGCCGGTTGACCGAAGTCGGATGAAGTTGAAAAATATTGTTTTATATAATGCTTTAATAATTCATAACTTATAACTCATAACTCAATATTATAAGTAGTCTGTTGCAGTTTGTTCTTTGTTTAAAAAAGGAGCAATTGCTCTATCATAAATTCCGTGAACAAATGAAATTGCCATGCCATAATTGGTAACCGGAATTCCTGCATCAACAGCTGGTTTTAATCTGTTTATCACTTGTTTTCTGGTTAATACACAACCTCCACATTGAATTACCATAGCATATTCATGAATATCTCTTGGTAATTTACTTAATCCGGTAACCACTTCATATTCAATATTTTTTCCAATAAAGTTAGTTAACCATCTGGGTATTTTCACTCTGCCAATATCATCGCAGGAAACATGGTGTGTACAGGATTCAAGTATTAAAACCCTGTCGCCGTCTTTGAGTTTTGAAAGATGGGGTGTTCCTTTAATGTAATTCTCAAAATCACCTTTTTGACGAGCTAATATTATACTGAAACTTGTCAAAGGAATGTCTTTTGGAACAGAAGCATCTGCTTTCAGGAAAACCTGACTATCAGTTATTACCAGCTTTGGTTTGGGTTCCATTCTGCGGATGTAAGTATCCACTTCTTTTTCTTTGCAAACTACTGCAATGCCATCATTATCAAGTATATCTCTGATAACTTGTACTTGTGGTAAAATTAGTCTGCCTTCCGGTGCTTCTATATCTATTGGCGTTATCAATAAAACCGTATCACCATATCCAATCAAATCGCCGATTAATGATTGTGAGCGATAGGCCGATTCGGGCATTATTTTTAAAATCGTCTGAATAATCTGTTCTTTGTTTTGTGGATTCAAAACACTGAAATCGATCACAATAGATTTGAATTCATGTTCAATTCTTTCTCTTAAATCCGTATTTAAAATAGAAATATCTGATTTGTTATGAATTACAAAATAGGGAACAGCAAGGTCTGAAAAAGATGCAACTAATTTAATTTCTTCATCACTAAAAGTATTGTCGGTGATGACAAGAATCGCCAAATCAACAGTTTTTAGTGTCTCTTTGGTTTTTGCAATCCGCTTTTCGCCCAATTCTCCAATATCATCAATACCAGCTGTATCTATCAGAATAACCGGACCTAAACCGGTAATTTCCATCGATTTTTTAACAGGATCGGTTGTAGTACCAGCAAAATCTGAAACAATAGCGATTTCTTGTCCCGCCAAAGCGTTAATCAATGAACTTTTGCCATTATTTCTGCGTCCGAAGATACCTATATGTGGTTTTGCGTCTTTTCCTTTGCTCATATTTGAGTTTATATTAAAGACCTAATTGGTTATTAAAACCTGTTAGGTCTCTCATTAAATAATGGTTTTGTAATTTATTCATCATTAATTATTCTTAATTCATAACTCATAACTCATAACTCCATTACGTCATTTATCGAAAATCCCATCTTTAAAAGATTTTCAGGTTTTAGAATCTGAATAAGCTTTTCATTATCAATCATATTCAGTTTTTGATTGGCTTCAAAAATATCTAAATTCTCAGATTTCATCAGTTTTGCCATTTCTGCAGCTTTGTGATAACCTATATAAGCTGAAAGTGCTGTAGTTATAGCTGGACTTTTAAATAAACGTTGTTCTGCAAGTTGGGTGTTTATTTCGAAACCATCGAAAATATTTTCGGTGATGGTTTTGTTGCAGGCAATCAACAAATGTAAGCTTTCGAGCATGGCATGACCAATAATTGGTAAATAAGCATTTAAATCTAAACAGCCACGTGCTGATAATGAACTTATCAGCATATCGTTGGCGTAGATTTTTTGAGCTGCACTAACTACAAATTCAACAATTACAGGATTAACTTTTCCGGGCATTATCGAACTGCCGATTTGTTTTTGTGGCAAGTTAAATTCTTTATTTCCTGCAATATCCGAAGCCAGTAATCGCAAATCGGATGTCATTTTCTCCAGATTTACGGCATGTGATTTTATGATGGCATGTACTTCAACAAAGCTATCTAAATTATTGGTTGCATCAGGCAGATTTTCACTTCTTGTAACAGGCAGATTAGTAATCTTTTGCAATTGCCCAACCACTTCCAAAATAAAAAAGCGTGGAACGGCAATTCCGGTTCCTACAGCGCTTCCACCCAGATTAACCACTTTAATACGTTCAAAACATTTAGAAACCCGCCACCAATCGCGTGACAGTGCTTCGCTGTATGTGCTGAAAAGCTTGCCATAAGACGAAGGAACTGCTTCCTGCATCTGAGTATAAGCAATCCGCAGATTGTTGCGATATTTTGTTTCCGTTTCCTCAACTTTGCTACGTAATAAATTGATTTGTTTTTCTAGATCTGTCAATAACTGCATAATTGCAACTTTTAATGAAGTCGGAATTACATCATTGGTACTTTGGTAGATATTGGCATGTTCTATAGGGTCGATAATAGAATAATCACCGGCTTGTTTGCCATATTTTAATAAAGCAACATTGGCAATTATCTCATTTATATTCATATTGATACTTGTGCCAGCACCACCTTGTATTGCAGGAATTATGCAGTCTTCAAAATATTTGCCTTCAGAAACTTCTATAGCAGCGTTTATTAATGCTTCAATAATTTCATCAGATATTAGTGGAAAAGGAAGTTTATCTGCCTCATATTTTGAAAGTAAAGCTTGTTTGAAACTTTTATAAGTGTAATAACAGGCTAATTTTGTTTGTGCTACTGCTTGATACCAGACTTTATTAAATGGAGTTTGGTCAGGGAAATTTTCCTTGGCTCTTAGCGATTGTATGCCATAGAGGGCTGCTGAAGGAATTTCCTTATTGCCAATAAAATCTTTTTCGGTACGCATTTGTATTTTTGCTTTTTAAACATACAAAATTAAGATTTTGTTTGAATGTAGCCAAAACTTATTTGGTTATATTAGTTTAAGTAATTTTAAACAATGCTAACTCTTACTTTCTTCGTCTTTAACTTGCTGTTATTTACCAGTTCAATTACTTTGTTTACTCTTGATTTATAGACAGCCACATACGCACAATCCTGTTTAATTTCAATAGTTCCCAGTTCTTCTTTGATAAGATGCGCTTTCTGGATAAATAATCCTGCAATATCGCCTTTTGATATTTTATCTCTTCTGCCACCCGAAATATATACCGTTTCCCATACAGAAGGTGTTGGAACAGGAGCTTTTGTAATTTCTTCAACTTCAATTTTTGTAATAAAATCAGGCAAATCTTCGTGTATATATTTCAAAACATAAGCTGTGCCATCGTTATTCATACGGGCAGTGCGACCATTGCGGTGTGTGAATTCCTGACTGCGGTTAGGTAACTGATAATGAATGATAAATTTTAATTCGGGAATATCGAGTCCTCTTGCAGCCAAATCGGTAGCAATAATAAGCTGATGGGTTCCATTGCGGAATTTAATCAGAGCTCTTTCACGGTCAACTTGTTCCATGCCACCATAAAAACAACCATGATGAATACCTTTTTCCGTCAGAAAATCACTCAGTCTTTCAATGGTTTCTTTAAAATTGCAAAAAATAATTCCGGGTTGATTTCCCAAATAACAAAGGGTTTCTACCAATGTACGTAATTTGTCTTTGGAAGGCGAAAGTATGGTTTTTACTTTGAGCATCGGAACCCCTTCGTGCAGATAATTGATAAACACAGGTTTTTTCATACCCACAAAACCCGGTATTTCAAGTTTTTGTGTTGCCGATGTTAAAATTCGTTTTTGAATTTTGGGTAATGCAAGTAAAATTTCTTTCATTTCGTTTTCAAAACCAACTTCAAGCGATTTGTCGAACTCATCCAGAACAATTGTTTTAATTGACTCCAATGCAAAGCTTTCTCTTCTGAAATGATCGGCAACTCTGCCGGGTGTGCCGATAAGTATTGCCGGACGATGTTTGAGGTCAATTTTGTCTTTTGAGCCGGCACGTCCGCCATAAACGGCATTGGTTTTGTAACCACAACCCATTTCGCGGATAACTTGCTCTATCTGTATAGCTAATTCGCGCGAAGGAACAAGAATTAATACCTGAACTTCGTTGCAATCGGCATCAAGCGAAGCAATTATAGGTAATAAAAAAGCCAGCGTTTTGCCAGTTCCGGTTGGTGAAAGCAGTATGATATCGGGATTGGATTCTATAGCAGTTTGTGCTTTAATCTGCATGGGGTTAAGCTCTTCTATACTTAATTTATCGAGTATATTCTGATGATTTTTTATGGTATTTAGCATTTTGCAAAGGTAAGCTTTATTCGTCAGGATATTGCAGGTATTTCATAATGCGTTGAGAATTATATGGTCTCTGATTAAAAATAAAGTAAATAAATAATCTTATTTTAACTATTAACGATTTTTGATTTATGAAGAATTTACATGTATTTATTGCACAGATTATCAAAGAATAACACAATGGAAACACAAGAACAAATATTTTTTTATCTAAACCGCTGATTTAATATTGCAAAAAAATGATGAAATTATTTTTGCTAATTACAGTTAATCAATTACATACAAATAATGAATTATAAACATATGAAACATTCATGACAATGTAAATTTGACACACTGGCAGATGATAATTTCAGTAAAAGCTAAGAGGTTTCCGAATCCTGTTAGGCTTAATCAAGTAAATGAAATACAGAATAATTACAAATAATAAATTTGATAAAATAAGTTTTCTGATTGGCATAATGCCAATTATAAAATGACGTAATAAATTATTTAATTGGATTCAAATTTGTTTTTGATTCGCATTTGGTGTAAATTTGCATCAAAAACACAAATATGATACGACAAAGTATATCTTTTACAAAGCCAAATGATGAATGGCTGAAGAATCTGGTAGAAAATAATGAATATTCGAGCAAAAGTGATGTTGTTAATGATTTAATCAGGCAAGCCAGAAAACAACAAGCTCAGATTGACTGGATTCAGGCTAAATTAGAAAAAGCAGAAAATAACGGATTTACGAATGATAGTAAAGAAAAGATTTTAAATCAATCAAAATCTTTACTTGATGAGTAATTACAAATTGAGCAATGAAGCCAAAGATGACCTGATTAGGATACATCAGTACGGTGTATTGAAATTCGGGATGTTACAGGCTGATAAATACTTTAACTCATTTTTCGAATATTTTGAGATTATAGCCCAAAGGCCATTGGCATTTGAATCTGTTGATTATATAAGAAAGGGATACAGACGCTGTGTTTGTGGTTCTGATAGTATTTATTACAGAATCAATGGCGATATTGTTGAAATAATGGCAATTATCGGAATGCAGGATTTGAAAAATATTTTTTAGAAGCCAGATAATTGCTTGTTTACATCAGAATATAAAAACTTTGTTTAATCAATGATCAGAAAAACAGTAATTATATTTTTAAACACAAATTGCTCAACAAAAAATAATTACAATTGATTAATTATTCGTTTTCGAAATTAATCATATACTTATATAAAACTTTCTAATTCAATTACTTTTCCGGCTTCCAGATTGCCTAATAAAATGTTTCCGATGCGGATACGGAGCAGGCGAAGGGTAGGGAAGCCAACTGCTGCTGTCATTTTGCGAACCTGTCGTTCTTTGCCCTCAGTTAATGTAATTGATACCCAAGAAGTAGGTCCGTGGCGGTCGTCTCTGATTTTACGAATGCGGGGTGGAAAATCGGGTGGGGTTTCGAGCCGGAAGGCTTTGCAGGGCTGGGTTGTGTATTTTACATTGCGTATGCCTATTTCGACACCTGCTTTTAGTTTTTCGATGGCTTCATTGGTAATTATTCCATCAACCTGTGCATAATATTCTTTTTCGATATGTCTGCTTCTGATTATTTCGCTCATCATGCCATCGGTAGTTAGGAAAAGCAAACCTTCGCTTTCTTCATCGAGGCGACCTATTGCCATTGTTCCCTCAGGAAAATCAAATAATTCGCCGATTAATTTCTTTTTGGGTAGTTCGCAAACAAACTGACACAGATAACCAAAAGGTTTGTGCATTATAAAATGACGGTGGTTTTTTGTGTTTGGCATTATGCTTTTAAAAGTATATTAAATTAGTATCTGCTTTCGCGTTCGCGTACTCTGTCCCAACCTTCCTGAATGGTATCACGCATTTCGATGTTGAGTTTTTCGGCATAAATTCTCAGGTTTTTTTGTGCTTTTGGTATGTTTGAGAAGCTCATAAACAAAAAAGTTTTTTCGGGATTAATGCTGTTGAAGATATAAATATCATACGATCTGAGGTTAACATCTTTTTGGAAAAAAGGATGTGCAGGCGAAACTAATTTGAAAGAACCGTGATCGGCACCTAATACCAGTTTGTCGAAATTTTCAAGAGGTTCCCAGTTTCCTTGTTTGATGAACACAAAATGGATTATTTTGCGGATTCTTCTTTGTTTGTAGTCAATTTCAACTACTTCGAGCGAAACAATAAGAATAATACTTAACACTAAAAAAATATGAGTTAGCAGTGCCGGTATTTCTAATCTGTACATAAATACTCCGGCAACAAACATTATACTGCCTATAGTTGAAAATATTCCACCAAAACTGGCTCCCAAAATGATATGTTCTTTATCTTTCATTATTTATTTGATTTTTTTATTTGTATTTCCCTGTTAGCTGATTAAGGCAAGGGGAGTGTGCTCGGTTGGCAATAGTTATTTGCATTTTGTCCATGCGATTCTGATTAATTTGCCTAAATCTTCATCATTAATAGAAAAATCACATTCTATTATTTCATCTTTTATTGTTGAATAACCTCTTTCAGTGCCTGAACTTCCACCATTTATTGAAGGAATAATTCTAAATGTGTCATTGATCCGTCTTATTGACACTTCTAAAGAGTCTTTCATTTGTGCTTTTATCGTTTTTAATCCAGTAGCTTTTTTGTAGTTATCTAATCTTGGTTTAACATCTCTATTATAATCAGGTGAAATCTTAAAAAAATCAATTTTTTGTGTTTTGTTTAGATGTTCTTTTATTAATTTCCCCAAATCAGAATCAGATGCTGACAATTCAACAAATGTTATTTTATCAGTAACTAGTCCAACTCCTGATCCTATATCGTCATGAGTTTCAATCAAAATTCTTTGTGGATATAATATAGCGGATACCAATTGAATTACTTCATTTTTGCAACGATTTTCACTTTTAAACTGTGTTATAAATTTTTTAAAAAACATTTGTGTTTTAATGATGAATAACTTATTTCCTGCTTCACCTCTGTGGTGTGCTATTTATTTTTCCTACAAATATACAATTTTTTTTAATCGGCTGCTACCTGCATAACTAATTAAGGTAGAAAAGAATGGTCGGTTATACAAAGTATTTTATTTTTTAATATTCTTCATATTCAAAGTAATAAGTCAATGGTTTATTTGTCCCATCGCCAATATATAAAAGATAAGTATTCAATTTAATTAATCGTCCATTTTTGTTGTATTGGTAAGTATGCTTTGTATGTTCCTTTCCGTCTTCGAATTGCTGTTCTAATGTCATATTGCCAGCAGAGTCATATTGATATGTAGTATAGTTTCTATCAGATTCTGTCAACTTGATTAGATTTCCATTACTATCAAACTCCTTTTTGTATTCTACTTTCTTTTTGTTGTTGTAATCCCAAGTCCTGACTAATTTGCCATTTGCAATTCTTAGCTTTTGAATCAAATCGCCTTTATTACTATATATAAAGGTATCAATAGCTAAACTTCCGTCTGGGGACTTAAGATAAGTTGAGATTTTTTTCCCCGTTTTGTCATATTTTAGCTCTTGTCTCATTACGATAGGATTGTCTGGACCCATATGATACTCGAATTCATCAATTGACAATAATTGACATTGATTGTTAAATTCAATTTTGAATTTTTTTTCTCCATTCGGAAACTTTTTGGATTCACGATATTTGGTTATGAACTTAATATTAGATGACTTAATATTCTTCGTCAGAAGGTCAAAGTTATCAACTTGACTATAACCTAAATTAAAAACAAAAATTGAAAGAATCAGAAAAATGTGTCTCATAAATGTCCTTTTAAGCTGTTGCATAACATTATTATAACCTTACCAAAGATATTACAAGCCTGTTAAATATGGAAGCTAGTACCAATTGGTATTCTTTTTTCTGCAAATTTACATTATAATTTAAAAAACCAATGCCTCCGGCAAAAAAAATGCGGAGGCATGGTTTGTTTGTTTTTTATACCGCTGTATCTATCTCATCGGCTTCTTCATTGGTGATAATTTCTTCCTTTGGGATTAGTGCATGGTATTTTTTGCGGAGTTCTTCCATCTGATTGAACAGATTGGTTAAATCTGTATTGGGCAAAAACTCTAATGCCAATTCTATTAAACTGCAAAAT
>JAHEYQ010000057.1 GCA_023251515.1 Bacteroidales bacterium | reverse complement strand
TAAAATGAGTTACAGAACAAAAACCATCCTTTTATGGATTTTTGCTGTTGTATTTACAATATCAATAGCAGTGTATCAAAGAATGACAGGCCCAACATATCCCAAAAAAGGAAGTATTACTATCGCAGAAAAAGAAATAAAATTTAAGCTATTAAGATCACATAGCAGTAGCTCTGATGCAATTATCAGCATTGAAAATAAAGCAAAAATATTTGGGGGTTCTATCCTTTTTAAAAGATTTAATTCATCTGACGATTGGACTGAAATTACCATGCAACAAAATGGTGACAATATTGAAGGTAGTTTACCCAAACAACCTGCTGCCGGAAAACTAATGTATAGAGTCTTCCTTAAATATGGCAACGAAAACTATGCACTTAATATTGAACCTGTTGTAATCAGATTTAAAGGTGATGTTCCACCCTTTATTTTAATTCCGCATATTTTATTTATGTTTATTGCCATGCTTCTTTCTACCAGAACCGGACTTGAAGCTATTTTTAAAGGCAAACAAACCTATATCTATTCAATAATTACATTCTTTTCCTTACTCTTAGGCGGAATTATATTAGGCCCAATTGTTCAGAAATATGCATTTGGAGCATATTGGACAGGCTGGCCTTTCGGACAGGATTTAACCGATAACAAAACTTTGGTTGCATTTATTTTCTGGGGCATTGCTGTATTCAGACTATACAAAGACAAAGCAAAAAATGGTATGGCAATAGCTGCTATGATTGTTTTATTAATGATTTATTTAATTCCACACAGCATGTTTGGTTCCGAACTCGACTACAACAGCGGCAAAGTAGAAACAGCAAAAGATTTATAAACATTTCGGTTTAAAATAATAAAAAGCAAAATAAAAACTCGTTTTGCTTTTTTGTTTTATTTCAAAAAAAATATGTACATTTGCCAAAAATTTGAAGATTACTCTTTATTAAAGAGATAATTACAATTGCAGGCTTACTTACATTAAACGTTCATTTTGAACAATTAGGCTAAGAAAGTCTGTTATTTTTTTCAGAAAAAAACTAAAATCAAATTTAAATTTCTATTGACAATGAAGAAATTAGCCGTTATCGCATTTGGTGGAAATGCACTTTTAAAAGGTGACCAAAAAGGCACCATTGACGAACAGGAAGCAAATGTTTATGAAACTTGTTCGCATTTACTTGAATTATTAAAAAAAGATTACGACATCGTTATCGGACATGGAAACGGTCCTCAGGTTGGAAATGTATTATTACAACACGAAGGTGGATTTAAAATCTTTGATATTCCTGCAATGCCTATTGATTTCTGCGTTGCTGAAACACAAGGTTCAATTGGTTATATGATTGAACAACAAATGCGTAATGTTTTGGAAGCCGAAAAAATGGAACGTGATATAATTACTTTAATTACTCAGGTTGAAGTTGATAAAAACGATCCTGCTTTCCAGAATCCAACCAAACCTGTTGGCCCTTATTACACTCAGGAAGAAGCTGATAAATATGCTGCCGCTACCGGTGCTAAATTTGCTGCTGACCCAAGAGGAAGAGGTTTCCGCAAAGTAGTTGCTTCACCAAAACCAATGAAAATCAACAATATTCATTCTATTCAGAAACTTGCCAGAGATGGTCAAATCGTAATCACTGTTGGTGGTGGAGGTATTCCTGTTTTCCATGTTGAACCTAACAAATTGCAAGGTATTGATGCAGTTATTGATAAAGATTTAGCTTCTTCATTATTAGCAACTCAGATAGGTGCTGACGAATTTTATATTTTAACCGATGTTCCAAAAGTTTGTATCAATTTCAACAAACCTGATGAAAAACGTCTTGATAGAATCAGCATTGCCGAAGCTAAACAATATCTAACCGAAGGTCATTTTGCAGAAGGCAGTATGGCTCCTAAAGTAAGAGCTGCTTTATATTTTGTTGAAAATGGCGGTAAAGAATGTATTATTACTACTGCAACCGAATTAGGTAAAACTGACGGCGGTACTGTAATTTACAGTTAAAAAATCTTTTTTTGTCTTCGGACTTATTTAAAAATAAATAAATTCAATTACACATAATAATAACATAAAAAATGGCTTTTAATTTAAAAAACAGAAATTTCCTGAAATTACTGGATTTTACTCCAAAGGAAATCAATTTCTTATTAGATCTTTCTGCAAGTTTAAAAACTGCAAAATACAATGGTACAGAAGAACAAAAATTAAAAGGCAAAAATATTGCTTTAATTTTTGAAAAAGACTCTACACGTACACGTTGCGCTTTCGAAGTTGCAGCTTACGATCAGGGTGCTCATGTTACTTATTTGGGACCTTCAGGTTCACAAATCGGCAAAAAAGAATCAATGAAAGATACTGCCCGCGTTTTGGGTCGTATGTATGATGGTATCGAATATCGTGGTTACGGACAAGCTATTGTTGAAGATTTAGGTAAATATGCCGGTGTTCCTGTTTGGAATGGTTTAACTACCGAATTTCATCCAACACAAATTCTGGCTGACTTCTTAACCATGAGAGAACATACAGATAAACCATTAAACAAAGTAGCTTTCTGTTATTTGGGCGATGCTAAAAACAATATGGGTAACTCTTTAATGGTAGGTGCTGCTAAAATGGGTATGGATTTCCGTGCTGCTGCTCCTAAAGAATGCTGGCCAACTGAAGAATTAGTAGCTAAATGCCGCGAAATTGCCAAAGAAACCGGTGCTAAAATCACTTTAACTGAAGATGTTGCAGAAGGTGTAAAAGGTGTTGATTTCTTATATACCGACGTATGGGTTTCAATGGGCGAACCAGCTGAAGTATGGGTTGAAAGAATCAAATTGCTGAAACCTTATCAGATTAATATGGATGTAGTGAAGAAAACAGGTAATCCTAACGTTAAATTCTTACATTGCTTACCAGCTTTCCACAACCGCGAAACTACCATTGGCGAAGATATTTTCCAGAAATATGGTTTGGACGGTATGGAAGTAACTGAAGACGTTTTCGAATCAGCTATGTCAATTGTTTTCGACGAAGCTGAAAATCGTTTACATACTATTAAAGCTGTGATGGTGGCTACTTTAGGTGCTTAATTTCAACTTTATTTTATATAAAAAAGCCTTTGCAATTGAGTTTGTAAAGGTTTTTTTTATATAAGATTGCAGACTTTACAATAAAATATATGCTGTTGTGTAATTGATTAATTCAGGCTATTATTAAAAATCCCAAATAACTAAATTAAAAGATTTGATGTCTTAAATATTAACCTATCAATAGTTATTAAAATTATCTTTACCATGATTAAATAAACCAACTTCTTAGCATGAAGAATCTAAGCAATGTTTTAAAGTGCTAACACTGATGTGAAAAGTACCTTAATCAATATAAAAAGAATAGATTTCTATATAAATTATATCAATATCCATTTGCAATTAATAATTATCTATTTAAATATTATAATAATCTATATAATTTATATAAATGATTATATAAATTATATAAATATCTATTTAAAATATATAGATGACTATACAAAAAGAGTTACTTTCTATATAAAAAGAATCATTGCCGGGTATTTTTGAAATGGAGTAGAGTTTAAAAGCAATCTATTCTGATTTTTTTATACTTCGGCAATTGGAAAAACAACCTCCACTGAGTATTGTAATTAGCTTTTAGAATAATAATCTTATAATTTAATGCTTTTTATCATGGTAAATAGAGATTTACTTATCTTTATCTATTATTATTTTATCAACAATAAAGTTTTTTATGTTATCAAAGTCAGATTTACTTAAATTCAGTTCATAATACGCTTTAAAATTCCATTTCTGCAATACCTTTTCTACATTTGTATTGCGAACTGTCAAAATTAAATTTACTTTAGATAGTTTTATCAGATGTGTGATATTATCCGACCAAGCTTTACCTTCAGTTTCCAATAATCCGACTTCATCAATAACAACAATTTCAAAATCTGAAGTTTCAGCCAGATACAACGCCTGTTGACCGGCTTTAATCCCTTCATTAATAATTTCGAATTTTCCAATACGATCAGTATATTCACTATTGCCCAATCTTAAAAAAGGCGTTTTTGCACCAGTGATAATATCAACAATATCATAACCAACAATAAGATTATTTTCAATTATTTTAAGTGAATATATTCCTGCCGATTTAATATTATTTTCTTTAAAAACATCTATTAATTTTCTGATTGCGGTAGTTTTTCCTTCATCAACTGCACCGGAAATAATAAAAACTTTTTGAGATATATCATTCTTATATTTATCAAATTTTTGCTCAGCTTCCGAAATAAGTTGATGTAAAACCGAAACAGGGTTTCTGATAATTGTTTTAATATCAGGAATATTCGCAACCATTACTGGCAAACTTTCAAATGAAAGTTCCAAAGCCAATGGGAGCTGTTTAAAATAGGTTTTCATAAAAAAAGTTCGTATTCGTGGATTATATAATTCGGTTCCCAAAACAGAAAAACCCAAAATAATAATTATTGCCCTGAAATTCATTTGAAGTCCAATCAACAGTCCATCATAAAGCGTTTTCGACTGTAGTTTTGTAAAAACAAAAGCTGTTAGCATGGTAATTACAATAAAAAAAATCCAGAATTTTGGACGTAACAATTGCCGCATAGCCCTTTTGTAACGAAAAACCCAAATAGCAACCACAATTGTAATGAAAATACTCCAATATAGAATATCGAAGTTTAGTGATATTAATGATACAACTATTAATAAAATATTGCTAAACAGCCAGGTTAATGAATAATTAAATTCACTTTTTATTTTATTTTGTAATAAAATATTATTTTTTCCAGTTTTCGGATTTAACTGTTTTTTAGGTTGTAACAATACTTTTCTGCCAACTTTTATCCCTATTATTGCTGATATTATGCCAAGAATTATATAAATCAATAACAAAAGAAGTATAGGCAACCAAACAATATCAAATTGAATATTAAGTTGCTTTTGAGCAAATTTGAGCAAATTTTTATAAATTTCAATAATATTTGAACCATAAAAAATGATATAATTAATAATTTTTTGAAACAGATTCCATGACATGGCAAGAATACCACCCAAAACAAAGCCCAAAATACTCCTTCCGAAAAGTCTTATAGAAATATCGAGCAAAACTGCTTCGCTAAAAATAGCTATCATTGGACCAAAAATTACAGCACTTGGCGACATTGTTTTCATAACCGCACAAATTAAACCAGCTCTCCAGAACAAGCCTCTATCTGTCCATTTATAACTAATAGAAATAAGAATAACAATGGCAATACCAGTCAAAATATTGGAAGTAAAAGGAATTTTCAGATTGTGAAAAAAACTTCCCAGAACAATTTCAGAAGCAGCCCAAATAGTCCCGATTATGGATGCTTTAATCCATTTTTCAGAGATATTATTTTTGTTATTCATTTACAATACAAATTTTTTGTGCACAGTATTTAAACAAATGATATCCGGCTCCACCTTCTCCAACAATATCAAATAACAAATCGGGTTTAAGAATACGGGTAGCACCAATTATTTTTACATTATTTCTGAATAAAACATCAGGAATAACACTACACGAAGGTCCGGTAATAATAACCTGACTATCGGGATTGACTGAGGATAATAAATTATCAATTGTATCATTAATAAGCGTCAGACCAGTTATTATAACAATATCAGAAACAGGCAATACTTCAGCAAATTGAGCAGCAGGAATATAAAATTTTTTGTAATCAGCTGTCAAAGCATTTTCATTTAATTCCAACACATTTAATTTATTTTGAGTACCCGCAATTTTTTCAATATAAGTATGAAAAGCACCCACTATTGTAATCACTTTATTTTGTGACAAATCAATTAAATCGACAGGGTCGGTATTTTCAAAAATTTCATAATCAGAATCTGAAATAATTTTTGACGAAATTGCATTTAATACAGCCATTTTAAGGCTTTTGATAATATTATAATCTTTTGCAGTTTCAAATAAGGTTTTTACTTTTTCACCCTTTATTCTGGAAGGAGAAAAAATATCAAAAACACGAAGTTTTTTAGCATTATTAACCAAAATATCATCGGATAAGGTAGATGCAATACCATATGAATCATCAGATAATTTTACTGCTGTTAAATATAAACCAATTCTTATATCGGTAATTATCAGATTTTCAAAATAAATTTTATATTTTGATTTTAAGAGATTTAAAGTATCTTCCAATATCATTTTTTCAGACTGTTTAGTTGATGAAGTTAACAGAAATAATGCGAAAAAGCATTATATAATTACGTTGCAAATATACAGTTTTAAGAGTACACCATCAAATAGCAAAAAATGTTACATATTAAAATATTGGTTTAAAATTCGAAAACCAATGTTTAAAAAACAAATCAAATAAAACAAATAGCGACAATTAAGAACAATTATTATCAATAATACTTGTTTTACCTCAACAAAAAACTTAAGCTGTTTCAATAGATAATATGATTTGACAATAGCATGAAATTAATAATTGTATTTTAGTATAAGCTAATTTTGCAATATTAAAAACAAACATAAAAATGAACACAACACTAATAATTGTTTTTGCCGGATTGGGAGTTTTTGTATATTATATTTATTATCAATATAAAAAAATGAAGAACACACCTTTAGCAGCTGATAATGACAAAATTTTACATCTGAATGTTACTAATTTTCAGAAAGAAATCAACAAAGGTTTGGTTTTGGTTGATTTCTGGGCTGATTGGTGTATGCCATGTAAAATGCTGGCTCCGATATTGAACGAAACTGCAAATGAAATTACCGGAAGTGCTAAGATTGGTAAATTAAATGTTGATGAGTGTCAGATTATTGCAACGAAATACAATGTAAGAAGCATTCCTACAATGATACTCTTTAAAGACGGAAAAGAAATCGATCGCTTTGTTGGTGTAAAACAAAAAGACTTTTTATTGAAGAAATTAAATGAGAAATAATAAACCATTAATCTTTTTATCAAAAACTTACAGTATATGAAAATACAAAATTATTTTGAACACAATCAAACATTATCAAGTGGTGCTCAACCAACAATTGAGCAAATTGCAAAATTAAAAGAATATGGTTTTGAGGCCATTATAAATATTTCAACTCCTTCAGCAAAAAATGCAATTGCAGAGGAAGCCATATTGGTTGAAAAAAACGGAATGGATTATGTACACTTTCCTGTTGATTGCTCTAATTTAAAACCTTTACACTATCTAACATTCAAAGGCATTATCAATGGTTTTGAAAACAAGAAAACTTTTGTACATTGCGGAGCTAATATCAAAAGTTCCAATTTAATACATATGTACCAAGTACTCGAAATGGGTAAAAGTGAAGAAGAATCATTGAAAGAACTTTGCAAAATACAAATTCCTGAAAACAAATGGTTTGAGTATTTTAAAACCATGGGAATGCAAGGAATCAAATTATCTAACAATTAAAATTAAATAAAATGAAAATAAAAATAAAAACACTAAGTCTTGTAGCCATATTATTTATAATCAGTGCTTTTACGCCAACTGAATTAACAATAATTTACTCAAAGGATGTAAATAAAATGATGTCGGGTAAAACCAAATATGTATTACTGGATGTTCGGACACCTGGTGAATTTAATAGTGGTCATATCAAAGGTGCTATAAACATTGATGTAAATCAAAATGATGTTTATTCAAAAATTGATAATCTTGATAAAAAAGCCACATACATTGTATATTGCAGAACACAAAATCGTAGTCAGGTAGTTGGAAATTATATGATTAGCAAAGGATTTAAAGAAGTTTATAAAATGCAGGATGGCATTACCGGTTGGGTTGCAAATGGTTTTCCAACAGAATAATTCATTCAATCAATTACTTGATAACATTTCTACTTTGATCTGCATATCACTAAATAACCAAATAATTTATTAACTTAAAATCATAAACTATGGAGACTTGCGAAAACAATAATAAACCAAAAACACTCAAAGAATTATTACGTTCATCCTATTTTTGGAAGCCAGCTGCCGGAGTAATTATAGGCGGAATACTTGGTTATCTTTATTATCACTATGAAGGCTGTACTACAGGTTCTTGCGGTATAACAAGCAATCCAATATCCAGTATTCTTTTTGGAAGTGTTTTAGGATATTTTTTTGTAAACAGACCTTGTAAAACCTGCTGAGAAGACAGAAGACAGAAGACAGAAGTAAAAGAAAGTAAAATCAAAGAAAAGAATTGTAACTTAGATTAAAAATTTACTAACTTTGTAAATAATATGGAAATTAAAGAAATAAACAACAGATATAGTGAATTGGCAGAATCAGAATGCTGTCTATCTTGCGGAGGTGCAATAAATTATGCCGAACCCAAACTGGGAGAAGTTTGTGTTGACCTGGGAAGCGGACGTGGAACCGATGTTTTGCGTATGGCTGAATCAGTTGGCGAAACCGGCTATGTTTATGGCATTGACATTTCGGATGGAATGCTTGAAAAAGCCCGCAAAAATGCAGAGAAATTTAAGGTAAAAAACGTTGAATTTATCCGTTGCGAACTTGAGAAATTAGAACTTAATGACAATCAAGCTGATTTGGTTATTTCCAATTGCACTTTAAATCATGCTGATAACAAACAGGCAGTTTGGAATGAAATTTATCGGATTCTGAAAAAAGGAGGACGTTTTATAGTAAGTGATATTTATGCAACTAAGCCTATTGCAGAAGAATACCGCACTGATCCTGTAGCAATTGCTGAATGCTGGGCAGGTGCAGTTACCCGCAGTGAATATATGCAACAACTGGAAAAAGCAGGATTTGCTACCATTGAAATTATAGAAGAATCAAAACCTTACGCCAAAGGCAAAGCAGAAGTTGCAAGTTTTACGATAGCCGGCAAAAAAGCTAAAAGCTGTGGTTGTGGTTGCAAATAACAGAAACAAATAATTTTTTTACAAATAAATATTATACGAATATGAAAAATCTAACAAAAAAGAAAAACGAAAAAGACAGTACAAAAAAATCGAACAACAAACAAACTGCACAATGCTGTGCAAAAACATCTAAAGTTGTTGTAGGCTGCCACGATTAATTAACGAAGCTTTTTAGGTTTATAAAACCTAAAAAGCTTACTTTTATAATTGTTATTCAATAACTCAGTTAATCTATTAATCAGTTAATCAATTAATAATGTATTATTCCAAACACAATATCTTTTCAAAAATTGCCGATTCAGAAAATTATTTTATCGTAAATCTGCTATGCGGAAGTGCCGATATTTTAACTCCGGAAGAAGCAAAAATGATTCAGGATTACCAAAAAACCAAAGAAATTGCTCCTGATTTTATGGAAAAACTGACAGAACAAGGATATTTTGTTGACAAAATTGAAGAAGAACGACTTTACAGAAATAAATATCTCAACTTTATTGATGACAGAGATGATGACGAAGTTCAGTTATTTTTTGTTCCGAATTATACATGCAATTTTGCATGTACTTACTGTTATCAGGATGAATATACTTCAATAAAACAAGAACTTACAAATGAAATAATTGATGCTTTTTTCGATTATATCAACAATGAGTTTGCAGGAAGAAAAAAATACATCACTGTTTTTGGTGGTGAACCCTTGCTTAATTCAGCGAAACAACGAGAATTAATTTCTTACCTATTGCAAAATGCCAATCAATCTGAATTGGATGTTTGTTTTGTTACCAATGGTTATACATTAACAGAATACGTTGATTTACTGAAAACAGCAAGAATTCGTGAAATTCAAGTAACTTTAGATGGTGTTGGTATAATTCACGACAAACGTAGATTTTTGAAAGGTGGCGGCACAAGTTTCGATAAAATTACTGAAGGAATTGATGCTTGTCTGGAAAATAATCTGCCTGTAAATCTCCGTATGGTTGTTGATAAAGAGAATATTAACGGACTTCCTGAAATGGCAAAATATGCCATTGACAAAGGCTGGACTAAAAATCCGCTTTTCAAAACTCAATTGGGAAGGAATTACGAATTGCATCATTGTCAGGCAACATCAGGAAAATTATTCAGCAGAATTTCATTATACGAAAGTATTTATAATTTGGTAAAACAACATCCTTACATTATTGAATTTCATAAGCCTGCATATTCTGTTTCAAAATTTCTGGCAGAAAACGGCGAATTACCTGAACCATTATTTGATGCTTGTCCGGCCTGCAAAACCGAATGGGCATTTGATTACACAGGTCAGATTTATTCGTGTACGGCAACAGTTGGCAAAGAAGGTGAAGCTTTAGGAACATTTTATCCTGAAGTTAGCCGAAAAGAAGAAATGATAACTGAATGGGAAAACAGAGATATAACAACTATAAACGAATGTAATAGTTGCAATATGCAATTGGCTTGTGGTGGCGGATGTGGGTCTGTAGCAAAAAACAGAACCGGAAATATATGTTCAACAGATTGCCGTCCTGTAAAACAATTATTGGAATTGGGATTTGCATCTTATTTATAAAGAATTAATTACAAATAATAAAAAAGTGGATTGCATTAAATGTAATACTAAATCTTGCAGAACAACAGAAAGTTGTCATGCACAAAGGTTTGAAAATGAGGATTTGATACAAACATATCATTTACCTCAAAATCAGAAAATTGTACAGTCAGCAGCAGAATTGGTTGACAATGGAAGAGCCGGTACATTATCCAGATTGCAGGAAATTATTGAATTTTCAAAAAGCATGAACTATCAACGTATTGGAATTGCATATTGTTATGGTATGGAAAAAGATACGGCTTTAATTACTCAGATTTTCCGTGAGTCTGGCTTTAAAATATTTCCAGTTTCATGTACCACAGGTGGTTTTAAACAATCTGATGTAAATAAAAACAGCAAAATAGAAAAAGTAAGTTGCAATCCATTAGCTCAGGCTGAACAAATTAATAATGAAGAAGTTGACTTAACAATAACTATTGGACTATGTCTGGGTCATGATATTTTGTTTCAGAAACAAATAAAGTCAGCTTGCACAACATTATTAGTTAAAGACAGAGTTCATAATCACAATCCTATAAACGCATTAGCAAATTAAATTTAAAAAAATCACACATAAAATGAAAGAAATAACATCAGCAGAATTTGAAAAAGAAGTATTAAACGGAGGAAAAGTTGTCCTCGATTTTTATTCTACAGAATGCCCGCCATGCGAAGCAGTTGCGCCAAAATTTGAAGGTTTGGCAAAGTTGTATGGTGATGATATAAAGTTTTTTAAAATATTCCGTCAGCAAAACAGAGAATTAGCACAGGAATTAGAAGTAAAATCTTCACCAACATTATTGTTTTTCGATAACGGAAAACAAGTAGGCAACTCGCTTTCCGGTGGAATTAAAAGAAGCGATATAATTCAGGAACTTGATAATATGCTCGCTCCTGAAAGAGTTAAAGAAATTAAATCGCAAATAAAACCAGCAGTTTCCGAATTTGATGTCCTTATTTTAGGTGCAGGTCCCGGTGGTTTAACAGCAGGTCTTTACCTTTGTCAATCAAAAATAAATACGGTTGTTATTGACATTGCACTTCCTGGCGGTCAGGTTTCCACCACACATGAAGTATCTAACTATCCGGGATTTATTGATCCTCAACCGGGCTATATGTTGTCGCACAATATGTCGGAACAAACCAAACTTTGCGGAACTAGCTACAAAGTGGCAGTTGATGTTACAAAAATTGATCTCGATAAAAAAGAAGTGATTATTGATGAATTTGAAACCATCAAGGCAAAAAAAATCATCATTGCAACCGGAACTTCTCCAAATTTGATGGGAATTCCGGGTGAAAAAGAAATGAAAGGTAAAGGTATTTCTTATTGTGCTACCTGCGATGCCAAGTATTATGGCGATAAAGAAGTGGTGGTAATTGGCGGAGGAAATTCTGCAGTTGAAGAAGCTGATTTTATCAGTCGATTTGCAAGAAAAATCACTATGGTTCATCAATTTAATGCATTTACAGCCAACAAACAAGCTCAGGAAAAATTATTTGCCAACCCCAAAATTTCAACTTTGTTTGAACATGAACCCAGAGCCTTTGTAAAAGAAGGAGACAAAATAATTACCGAAATTGAAAATCTAAAAACAAAAACAAGAAGCAAATTAGTAAGTGATGGAGTATTTGTCTTTATAGGATGGAAACCCAATGTTGAACTGTTTAAAAATAAGCTGGAACTGGATAATTGGGGCTATATCAAAACCAACGAAGATATGCAAACCAGTATGACTGATGTTTATGCAGTTGGCGATGTTATCAGCAAAAAATACAGACAAATTACTACAGCTGTTGCCGATGGAACCATTGCTGCAATTGCAATAGCCAAAGAAATGGCTTAAAAATTAAGTAAAAAAAGCCTGACAGGTATTGAAAGCCTGTCAGGCTTAAATATAAACAATTTTAATAATCAAAAATTATGAATAAAAATCGCTTAATTATCGAACAACTTAGCCCCTATGATGTGGCTACAACCGTTGAAAAAATAATAGCTACAGCAGCTAAAAAAGATTGGCAGAATCCGGCAACTCATGATTTACAACAATCATTGGCAAAATCAGGTAAAGAAGTAAGACCAGTGCAGGTAATTGAAATCTGTAAACCAGAATATTCAGGAACTATGCTGGAGAAAAATGATGAAAGAATAGCTTCTATATTAATGCCTTGCCGTATTTCGGTTTATGAAAAAGCAGATGGTAAAACTTATGTAACCTTGTTAAATATTGAATTGATGGTTGCTGAAATGCCTTCTTCAATTGCTGAAGCTATTAAAGGAGCATCAGATGAATCATTTGAAATAGTTGATATAGCTTTGTCTATTTGATTTGAAGAAAGTAATGAAGAAAATTTTAATTTTAGGGGGTGGATTTGCAGGTTTGCAAACTGCTATTGAATTGCAAAAAAATGGCAATTTTGAGATAACACTGGTTTCTGACAGAGATTATCTGTATATCTACCCCATTTCCATCTGGATACCTGTTCATATCAAGGAATTTGATGATGTAAAAGTTCCTTTGAAAAATATTCAAAAAAAGTATCCTTTCAGTGTGATTGTTGACAAAGTTATTGAAATACATGCTTCTGATAATAAAGTAATTTGCCAAAGTCAAACCTTAACCTATGATTATCTGATTGTTGCGTTTGGTGCTGAAAAAATGCAGCACAAAGGCATAGAAAATACTTTGTCAATTTGTGCAAAACCTGAAATGGCATTGGAAATCAGGAATAAAATTGATGAATTGGTTTTAAAAGGAAGCGGTAAAATTGCAATTGGTTTTGGTGGAAATCCCAAAGATAAATCTGCTGTTCGGGGTGGACCTGCTTTTGAATTGATGTTTAATATTCACAACTACCTGAAAAAGAAAAAAATAAGAGATAATTTCGAACTCACTTTCTTTGCACCTATGGACGAACCTGGAGCCAGAATGGGAAAAGGCTCTTTGGCAATGCTCGACAAAATGTTTGCAAAATATAATATTCATAAACGTTTTGGTAAAAAAATCAAAGAATTTCTAAGTGATGGAGTTATATTTGAGGATGATTCAAAATTAGATTCAGATTTTATTATGTTTATTGCAGCCGGAACTGGTGCCGCCTTGCTTAAAAATTCCGATTTACCTTTATCTGAAGCTGGTTTTATAAGAATTGACAATTTCGGTCAGGTTAATGGTTTTCCGAATGTTTACGCTATTGGAGATACAGCCGCACTTGAAGGCCCTGAATGGATTGCAAAACAAGGTCATATTGCCGAATTAATGGGTAGAAATGCTGCATTTAACATCATTCAAAAAGAAAAAGGAAATAGCGAAAGAAAAGGATATCAGGAACATCTGAATATTTTATGTGTGATGGATACAGGTGATGGAGCTGCTTTTGTTTTCAGAGACGGTAAAAAAGCTTTTATGATTCCTATGCCGATTGTTGGTCATTGGCTAAAAAAAGGCTGGGGAATTTATGCCAAATTAACAAAACTTGGAAAATTTCCACGATTGCCAGGGATATAATATGATTAACAATATGCTTAAATTATAATATTTATTAAAAAGAAATATGAAAGCAAGTTTTCAAAGTATAATCAATTCGGAAATACCCGTTTTAGTAGATTTTTTTGCAGAATGGTGCGGACCCTGCAAAGTTCAATCACCAATTTTAAAAGAAATTGCTTCTGAAATGGGTGATAAAATTAAGGTTATTAAGATAGATGTTGATAAAAATCAGCAGATTGCAGCACAATATAATATACAGGGAGTTCCAACACTAATGCTGTTTAAAAACGGAAATACTTTATGGAGACAATCAGGAGTAACTGCTAAAGAGCAACTTAAGAATATATTAAAAACTCACATTTAACCTAAAGCCAACTGGCGAGGCACTTACAAACCAATTTATTTGCTGCTTTTTCTGATAACTGACTTTTGTATTGGTATCAAATCGGTTTTGGTATTCTTTGTAAGCTTTTATTGATTTACGGGGCTGGGTTAAAATCTGCAATTCGGCTATGGCAGTGCTGATTGCAAAGGTTTGCAATCCCTGCCAGATGCTTTTTTCAAAGCCAAGCCAGGTTATCATTCCTGCTGCTAAATTAATTGCTCCGGCAGTGGCATGAGATTTCCAGTGTTTGCCGTTTATTTCTCGTTCTGAAGATTTTTTTAGCAGTTTTTCAGCCATTTCAAGTTTCAGTCTTCTTTCTTCAGCTGTATTTGCAGGCATTTTTTGAAGAGTTCTATTGGCTTTAATCGATACCAAAGGTTTGGTTACCAAGCCCCCTATTCCGGTAAAAGCGGTAGCAGTTCCCAAAGCCATTCCTTTCTGTAAATCTTTATTATCGGTTGTAAGTGCAATTGTTCCCTGACTTGTTGCCAATGCACTGAATGTTGCATACCAGCCATATTTCCATGTTTTTGAATTAGCTTGCATATCCTGAAAAGCATTTTCTATATAAGCCAGTTTTTCTTTTACCAACGAATCATTATCTGTATTTTGAAATGAAGTTTGTGAAAACAAGGTATTTGTATTTACAAATATTAGTATAACGATAAGTAATATAATTGTTTTTCTCATTTTAAATTCTTTTACAACAATAACCTAATTTGATGGAATAGATTTAATGATATCTGACAGAAATTCGTTGAAATCGAAATCGCCGCTATCGCATAATCCCATACGCACAACTACCAGCTTTTTTGATGGAATGATAAAAACCCTTTGTTCCTGAAAACCATAACAGGCATAAGTATCATCCGGAACATCACCTAAGGTTTTTGATTTGTTGAGCCAGAAAAACGCTCCATATAAGCCATTTGATTTCAAATTGGGTGTTTTTGTGTATTCCACCCAGCCTTCGGGCAATAGCTGTTCGCCATTCCAGTTGCCGTTGTTTAAGTATAACAAACCAAAACGAGCCCAATCGCGGGCAGTGGCATAAACATAAGATGAACCTACATAATTTCCGCTGGCATCAGGTTCAAAAACGGCACTCTGCATGCCTATTTTATCGAAAAGTGCTTTCTTTGGAAACTCAATATAATCCTTATCATTTGCAAAGCATTTTCTGATAATTCCTGTAACAATATTGGTGGTACCTGATGAATAATACCAGATTGAATCAGGTTTTACCTGCTTAGGTTTATCAATTGTATATTGGTAAAAATCGCCACTTTTGTAAAGCATTTTTACTACATCTGTCAAACTGCCGTAACCTTCGTTCCATTCCAAACCACTGCTCATTTGAAGTAGATTATTTAAGGTAATTTCTTTACGCGAATCATTTTGCCATTCTTTAATACCGACTGGTTTATTTATATCTAACTTCCCACGTTTTACCAAAATACCAGCCAAGGCATTGGTAATACTTTTCGACATCGACCATCCTAACAAAGGCATATCTTTATGAAAACCATTACTGTATTTTTCGGCAATAATCTGATTATCGTAAACCACAACTACGGCACGGGTATTGCGTTTTTTCTCTCTCTTTGAATCATCAAAAGCTTTTTCTACAGCTATTTCCAGTTTCGCTTTATCGATATTTTGTGGAATCTGAGCTTCAACTTTATCTCCTTTAGGCCATAATGCTGACTTATTTTCAGGCATTAAAGCATTTGTAGTTGCTATAGAATTTATTTTGCGGATTTCATCTTCCTTTTTTCCTTTTACCAAAATACAACCTCTGCCATCTATATAAATGGCTTTTGCTTTTGCCATTCCCAAAACCTTACTAGTTACTGATTTCTCTTGTTCATTTATCTTGTTATGAGCATATTTTATGATAGAAAAATTCAAATCTGCATTTTCGATACTATCCTGACTGCGATGCGAAACAAAATAGGAAGAGCATAAATATTTTGCTGAATATCCGGTAGCAACAGGCAGTCGTTTGCTTACGTAGCAACTTGTAGTCAGTATTGAAAGAATGAAAATAGAAAGAAATGGTATTCGTTTTAAAATCATATTTTTGTATTGTTTTAAAATCACTAAATTATTATTTCTGCATGATTAATCCGATGCAAATGCAAAACAAAAATACATAATTATTTGATTGATTGCTTAAAATCTTTATCTATCAGGATCTAATTTGGTAAATTGATGTCTTAATAGTTATTATTATTAAAATCGCCAATTTAATCTAAATGTGTATGAATTATAATCACCTGAATCAGAAGTTATTTTTGAATTCGTTAGCTCAGGTTGCGAAGTATAATCAAAATTAATATTTAGCGGAAATTTTATTAACTTATACAATGGAAGCTGAAAGCCAAAACCATAAGTAAATGAACTGATATTATCTTTTTGATAAGAAGGATTTCCATAATCATCAATTTTCCGATGATAATATCCTGCTCTCAAAGATAGGATTTCAACCATTTTCAACTCAGCCCCGAAATGATAACTTGTCATATAATCGGAATTTAATAAATCATCATATTCGGCTTGTGCCAGAAATTCCAAAATGTTTAAGGTGTCATTAAGCAAATGATTTTTATAAATTAACTGATAATTAGCTGCATAACGCGTAATTACAGGAAGATCATAAGAGTATTTTGTTATTTCTGCTGTCTTATCTGCATTTTCAAATGTCATTTTAGAATTATTCAGATTGCAGATATTGGCTGCAATGTTTATTGATTGTTGAAAATTTCTATTTTGATTTAACGGTAACTTTTTTATGACCCCAAAATCAAAAAACAAGGTTTTTGGGTTTTCACTAATTACATTATAAACCATATAATTTGTATTTATACCAACAAATAAATCTTTAATTGGCTGAGAAGCAACATTTAAAGTATAAATACTATGAGCAACTATTCCTGAAACTCCGATTCCTTCAGGGTTTTCATTAGTACGCAATAACATCGTTCCATAATTTACCTGATTTCGGCTCAATCCTATAGTAAGATATTTATTAAAATGATAAGCCAATCCGAAGTAATTAAACTTAATCTGAGGCATCAGATAATAGGGAGATGAAAAATAAGCATTTAATTCGAGACCTTTTATAGATGCAGTGCCGGCAGGATTAAAAAACATTGTTGAAATATCGCCATCAATTGAAGCATAGGCTTTTCCCATGGCTTCGGCACGGGCATTGGGTTGGCGATAAAAAAAAATGTCTTGAAAAAAAGAATTATTGTATTGCCCGAAACTTATAGCCGGAAATAAAATAATAAATACGAAAACTGCTAATTTAAAGGTTTTGTGCATAATGTATTAATTTTTAAGATTCAGATACAAAAATAATATTTTTCAACAGAATATTTATTTTTCAATTTCATTTTTAATCATATTTTCAATAGCTGCAAGTTTATCTAATGGAATTGAGCATTTGGGTTAAAATCTCCAATTTAACCTAAGTGTGTATGAAGTAAAATTATCCCAATCTGATTTGTTTTTTGTGTAAGTTGGTTGTGGAAGCGAAGTGTAATCAAAATTTATATTTAGCGGCAGTTTTATCAGCTTATAAAAAGGAAGCTGGATGCCGAAACCATAAGTAAAAGAGCTGATAAAGTCTTTATTATAAGAAGGATTTCCATAATCATCAACTTTCTGATGATAATATCCCGCTCTAAAAGATAAGATTTCGAGCAATTTCACCTCAGCTCCAAAATGATAACTTGCCAGATAATCGGAATTTAATAAATCATCAAATTCTGCTTGTGCCAGAAATTCAAGGGTATTTAAGGTGTCTATAAGCAAATGCTTTTTTAATACAAACTGATAATTAGCTGCATATCGAGTAATAACAGGGAGATTATTGTAATGCTCGAAGCCATGTTGAAAACTACCTATAAATGTCATTTTAGAATGATTCAAATTGCAGATATTAGCAGCAATATTTATTGATTGTTGAAAATTGCTATTTTGTTGAATTGGAAACTTTTTGATAACCCCAAAATCAAAAAATAAGACTTTAGGTTTTGGATCAATAAAACCATAAATCATATAATTTACATTTAAACCAACAAAAAGATTTTTAATTGGCTGAGAAGCAATATTTAATGTATAAATATTATTGGTCATTACACCTGAATCAACGACACTCTCCGGACTTTCATTAGTTCTTAAATACATCATTCCATAATTGTTTTGATTTCGGCTCAATCCTATAGTAAGATATTTATTAAAATGATAAGCCAATCCAAAGTAATTAAACTTTAATTCGGGCAACAGATAATAAGGCGAAGCAAAAGAGGCATTTACTTCGAGTCCTTTAATTGTTGCGGTACCGGCAGGGTTAAAAAAAACTGTTGAAATATCGCCATCAATTGAAGCATAAGCTTTCCCCATGGCTTCGGCACGGGCATTGGGCAGGCGACCAAAAAACATTTCGCGAAAAGAAGAATTGTCGTATTGCCCGAAACTAATAGCCGGAAATAAAATAATAATTACGAAAACTGCTAATTTAAAGGTTTTGTGCATAATGTATTAATTTTTAAGATTCAGATACAAAAATAATATTTTTCAACAGAATATTTATTTTTCAATTTCATTTTTAATCATATTTTCAATAGCTGCAAGTTTATCTAATGGAATTGAATTGAGCATTTGGGTAAGTTTAAGCACTTTATCTGAACGCTTGAGCGGATACAAAGGATGATTTTCGACATTTTGTTCGTTGGCATCAGGTATCCATTCGAGCAAATCATTGGGAGTACACTTTAAAATAACACAAAATTTTTCGATTTGCTTTAAATTAAGTTTATCGAAACGATTATGAGCAACTTTGGTGGCAAAATTATCGGAATAGCCTATTTCCCTTACATAACTGAATATTCGCTCAACACCCCGTGCTTTAAAAATACGTGTAAAATTAAATACCAACATAATATAAATTGCATTATAAGTAACTACTAAATGCAAATATACAAAATTATTAATCGAATTAGAAAATAAAATAATTTACTTTGCAAAAAAATTAATCGAATAAGCAAAATAATTAATCATATTAGCAAATATAATAACTTACTTTGCAAATATAATAATTTACTTAGAAAATAAAATAATCGTATTAATAAATTATATAATCGTAATAGCAAATTATATAACTTTATTTGCAATTATATTAATTCTATTTAAACATTATATCGTTTATTTTGCAAAATATATTTGTATTATTATAAAAACTGATATTGAAAAAGAAAAAATAGAATTTAAGAAACCCAAATGGTTTCTAAAATTAAGAGTAATTAAGGAAGTATAGACCAAGCTATACTTATCTTTGCAGATAGATGTAATTTTTAAAAATGAGTTATAAATTACTTTAAAATACAATTGGCAGCATTTAAAATCTCTTTTGCATTTTTGGATTTTACATCTATACTATACCATTTCTCATTAAAATAGATTTTTAATGCAATAATTTTTGAAATTGCTAATTGGTTTATTTGCTCAATCGCAGCTTGATATTCTGGTAAATAAAAAGATTGTATTTCATATGACTTGAATATTTGAACAGAATTGACTCTTGGATTTACATTTGATAATGCCCTAAATATTAAAGGTTTTGAATTTTCTAAAGCTATAATTAAAGTATCGCCAGCATTTATAAAATCATTACTAATGCCAGGTAAGCTCAAATGTAATATAATTTCATAATTTAAATCAGTTTTATTTAGCTCTATCTTCCATGATTTTTCAAGAGTTTCAATAATTGCTTTGCTGGTTTTACCAGTAAAAGGATCTGTTCTTTCATAATCATATTTGCATTTTTGTGAATACATTGTAAATGCATGAAAGAAAAATAATAGAATTACTAAAGTTTTTTTCATAAACATATATGTTAAAATTGTATATGCAAAAATATATAATAATAAGTAACTGACAACTAAAACAAAAAATATTACATTCGTCTAATTAAATTATAATTTATTTGCGTTAGCTTCAAGTTTTTGATATTCAGAAACCAAAAGATTATAAAATGCTATTGTTTCTTAAAGCCGCTATCGTAAGGCATACGGTTAATAATCGAACGCCCCAGCGTAATTTCGTCGGTATATTCCAGATTGTCGCCCACGGCAATACCCCGGGCTATGGTTGTAATAATTACTTCAAAATCCTTCAGTTGCTTGTAGATGTAAAAGTTGGTGGTGTCGCCTTCCATAGTGGCAGGCAATGCCATTATTATTTCGATAATATTACCAGCAGCCACTTTAGTTACCAGCGATTCGATATTCAGATTTGATGGTCCGATGCCCTCCATAGGCGAAATAATACCTCCCAAAACATGATAAACACCGTTGAATTGCGAAGTGTTTTCAATAGCCATCACATCTCTAATGTCTTCCACTACGCACAAAAAAGAGTGATTTCTTTTCAGATTGCTGCATATTTCGCAAATATCGCTATCCGAAATATTATGGCAATTTCTGCAAAAGCAAATATCGCGTCTTAGATTAATCATCGCATGACCAAAATTTTCCACATCATTTTCATCTTGTTTCAACAAATGTAAAGCCAGTCGCAAAGCTGTTTTTTTACCGATACCGGGAAGTTTCGAAAGTTCATTCACCGCATTTTCGAGCAACTTAGAAGGATAGTTTTCCACTATTTTTTATTTTGTTATAATCTCTGAAACTGCAAAGGCATTTTATTTTTTTATTACCTTTGCCTTCGCAAAAATACAATAATAAACTCAAAAAACACAAAATTTTGACACCACAATTAATACTAATCAGTTTTCTGGCATACACTTTATTGTTGTTTATGATTACATGGATTACCTCGCGCAAAGCAGGTAATGATGCATTTTATCGTGGCAACAAGTCGTCGCCTTGGTTTGTAATTGCTTATGGTATGATAGGTGCATCACTGTCGGGTGTTACATTTATGTCGGTTCCGGGTTGGGTTAAAGATACTCAGTTTACCTATCTGATGGTAGTTTTCGGATATTTCTTTGGCTACTTAATTATAGCCAATGTATTAATGCCCATGTATTATCGTCTCAATCTCACATCCATTTATTCTTATCTCGAACAGCGTTTTGGCTTTTGGTCTTACAAAACCGGAGCTTTTTTCTTTATATTGTCAAGGGTTATTGGAGCTTCATTCCGAATGTTTTTGGTGGTAAATGTACTACAGGTATTTATTTTCGATGCATGGAACATTCCTTTCGGGTTTACCGTTTCGATGTTTATATTACTCATTATTTTATACACGCTCAAAGGCGGCATAAAAACCATTATCTGGACAGATACCCTCCAAACTACATTTATGCTCGGAGCCTTGGTTCTTACAATAGTTATTATTGTAAAGCAACTTAATATCGGCTTTGGCGAAATGTTTTCAAATGTAATTAACTCCGATTATTCAAATGTAATAAATACCGACTGGAGCAGCAAGCGACATTTCTTCAAGCAATTTATCAGTGGTATGTTTATCACAATTGTTATGACAGGTCTCGATCAGGAAATGATGCAAAAGAATCTGAGTTGCCGCAACCTGAAAGATGCCAAAAAAAACATGCTAACTTTTAGTTTGATATTGGTGTTTGTAAATTTTCTCTTTCTCTTTTTAGGAGCTATACTATTGATATATACCAATACCAAAGGCATTGCAATGCCAGCCCGTACCGATGATTTGTTTTCTGTAATATCAATAAATTATTTAGGACCTGTTGCCGGATTGGTATTTGTTATTGGATTAATTTCGGCAGCCTATCCAAGCGCCGATGGAGCCCTTACATCTTTAACCACTTCTTTTTGTATCGACTTTTTGGGTTTGGAAAAGAATAATAAGTTAAGCGAAAAACAAAAGATAAATATCAGATATTATGTACATCTGGGTTTTGCTCTATTGTTGCTTCTGGTTATTGTCGTATTCAGAGCCATCAACGACAGAGCCGTTATCGATAAACTATTTACCGTAGCAGGTTATACTTATGGTCCTTTGTTGGGATTATATACCTTCGGACTGTTTACCAAATATGGAGTAAAAGACAGATTAGTACCAGCAATAGCCATTCTTTCGCCAATAATATGTTACATCATCAGCGAAAATTCAATGAAATGGTTCGGGAGTAGTATTGGTTTCGAATTGTTGATTTACAATGGAATTATAACTTTCATAGGATTAATAATCATATCAAAGAAAAAGAATGAATTGAAAACTAATTAAAAAAACAAAACAATGATTTATTTAAAAAATTGCACTTATGTTGATTACAAAACTTTGTCATTCAACAATACTGATATTCTGGTGGAACCCGGCATCAAAGGTAAAATACATTTTTATAAGTCGAAGCCACAAAATATTAAAGTATCAGAAACCATTGATTGCAAAGGGAAAATTGTAACACATGCATTTGCAAACGGGCATCACCATATTTATTCAGCTTTAGCCAGAGGTATGGGAGCTCCCAAAAAGTCGCCCGAAAATTTCTTTGAAGTTTTACAATATATCTGGTGGACATTAGACAAATGCCTCGATAAAGATATGATTAAAGCAAGTGCATTGGCTACAGCTATTGCCTGTGCAAAAAATGGTGTAAGCTTTGTAATCGATCATCATGCATCACCCAATTATATCAATAAATCGCTGCATATTATTGCGGATGCATTCGATGAAATAGGAATATCACATTTGCTTTGTTACGAAATTACCGATAGAGACGGATTGAAAAAAGCGGAAGAAGGTTTATTGGAAACCGATGCTTATTTAAGTAAAAAACAAGGATTAGTTGGTATGCATGCAAGCTTTACCGTTTCAGATAATACCATCAAACAAGCAGTTAGCCTTGCGCAAAAACACAATTCAGGTATTCATATACATGTTGCCGAAGATGATTATGATCAAAAACATAGCTTATCAAACTATCAAAAACGAGTTGTAGAAAGATTAAATAGCTTTGGCGTTTTGGATTTCGAAAAGACTATATTAGGACACTGTTTATATTTAGAAGACAATGAAAGAAAAATAATTTCAGAATCGAAAAGCTGGATAGTGCAAAATATGGAAAGTAATCAGAATAATAGAGTTGGCTATTTTAACAGCAAAGGTCTGGGAAATAAAATAATGCTCGGAACAGATGGTATGCACAGCGATATGCTGCAAAGTGCCAGATCTGTATTTTTATCGGGTGTCGGAAACGAATACAATTCTCCGGCTGATACATACAAGAGATTCAGAAATGTACATAATTACATTGCCGATAATAAATTAAGTGGCGATGGAGACAATAACTTAGTAATTTTAAATTATGATTCGCCAACCGAAATTGCAGAATCAAATTTTGTTTCTCATTTTGTTTACGGATTTAATTCCAATCATGTGGAAACATTAATTTCAAACGGCAATCTGATTATGAAAAACAAAGAAGTATTGAATGTTGATGAAGCTGAAATACTGAAATTCACCCGAAAAGAAGGAAAGAAGCTTTGGGAAAAAATGCAGAAATAAAAAAAGAATCATCAAAAAATAACTACTTTTGCAAATTGTTTTAATATAAAAAGTATAATGGGACAGAATGGCAAATACTTGTATTTGGTTATAGGAGTAATAATTGGAATTGCTATCGGAGCCGCAGTGGTTTGGTGGATGCAGAATTATGACTTTAAAATTTGGTTTACTTTTTCGGGCAAAGATGACAAAAATAAAGAGATTGTCGAATCTTTATCCGAATCTGAAAATGCAACTGATAACAAAAAAGATAAAGCTACCATTAAATTTGATAAAGCAAAAAGGAATTCAGACTATAATACTCAGTCAGATACAACTTCAGCTAATTATTCATCTAATTCAGATTCAATGCGGGTTGACGAAGGAAATGATATTGTAATTGCAAAAGATGAATATTTATCCACAAAATTTATTGAAGTTAAAGGCAATTATCAGAAAAATACTCAGAAAGATAATAAATTGGATTCTTTGCTTATTAATGATAAAACCAAAACAAACAATTCTAATATAATTAAAACAGAATTCTGGAGATCACCAATTAATTATAAGGGTTATAAATATATGAATAACAATTTGGTTTTGTTTGGCATATATGATTTTGATGAAGCAATTTTGGAATATTCAAACAACAAACTTTATCTCGTATATAAAAATACCTATTATCTGATCGAAAGAAACAGTAGTTTCCAATCTTTGATTCCGTTTAAGAAAAATCACAATTAATATATGAAGTTGTCTTTTTCAAAATATCATGGTGCTGGTAATGATTTTATTCTGATTGATAACCGATTGAATGAAATTGTATTGACAAAAGATCAGATTGCATTTTTATGCAATCGTCATTTTGGTATTGGTGCTGATGGCTTAATGTTGCTCAATGCTCACAAAACGTATGATTTCCGTATGGTATATTATAATTCTGATGGAAATGAAAGCAGTATGTGCGGAAATGGTGGTCGTTGTATTACAGCATTTGCATCCGATTTGGGTATAATTAAAGAAAAAGCACACTTTACTGCCATTGATGGAGAACATACATCCGAAATTATTGAAAGTTCAGAGAAAGAAAAAACTATAAAACTTAAAATGTCAGATGTATCAGATTACGATGTGTTTGATGATTTTTATGTAATTAATACAGGCTCGCCTCATTATGTAAAATTTGTCGAAAATGTAAATGATACAGATGTTTATAATTTAGGAAAAGCAATAAGAAACGACCAAAGATTTGCGCCAAAAGGCTTGAATGTAAATTTTGTTCAAATTGAAGAGAATCAACTATTTGTCAGAACATATGAAAGAGGCGTAGAAAACGAAACCCTTGCTTGTGGAACCGGAGTAACTGCTTCAGCTTTAGTTTATTCTAATTTTAATAATGCTAACAAAATTGATATAAAAACACTTGGTGGTAGTTTAAGCGTTAGTTTTGAAAAAAAAACAGATAAATGTTTTCAAAACATTTATCTGCAAGGTCCTGCAAAATTTGTTTTTGCAGCAATAATTGAATTGTAAATTAATACCCAATATTACAATTGATATTCCAAAGCCTTTCTGACAATTTCCAAAGTAACCAGTTGTCTGTCGCCAAAAGCTTTCCAACCTCGATTTTCTAATCTGTCAACTATAATATTAATAGATTCTTTACCAAGCTGATATTTGTTTAATTGAGTTTCAATACCTAATGATTCAAAGAAATCAACAGTTTTTTGTATAGCTTTTTCAATTTTTTCATTATCAGAACCGCCATAAATGTTCCAAACTCTGGCAGCATATTGAAGTAATTTTTCTTTCTTTTCGTTCCTCAATGCTTTCCATATACCCGGAAGTACAATTGCTAAAGTGCGTGCATGATCTATTTCATATAATGCAGTTAATTCATGTCCAATGGTATGAACAGACCAATCGCTTGGTACTCCAGGGCTTATTGTTCCGTTTAAAGCCATGGTTGAACACCACATCAAATTAGCCATAGCGTTGTAATCAGCTGGGTTTTCGTAAACTTTTGGACCTTCATCTATCAATGTTTTTAAAATTGATTCTGCAAACCTGTCTTGCAAAGGTGCGTCAGCAGGATATGTAATATATTGTTCTATAACATGCACGAAAGTATCAACTATTCCATTGGCAACCTGTCGTTGAGGTAAAGAAGCCGCAAATTCTGGCATTAAAATCGAAAATTTCGGAAAAGAAAATGGTGTTAGAAATGAAAGTTTTTCGTTTGTTGAGTTTCTGGTGATTACAGACCCCATGTTCATTTCCGAACCCGTTGCAGGCAAAGTTAATATACATCCGATTGGTAGTGATTTTTTTACAGTTTTGTTTTTAGCTAAAATATCCCAAGGATCTTCACCATCATAAAATGTAGCAGCAGCAATAAATTTTGCAGCATCAATAACAGAGCCGCCACCAACAGCCAAAACAAACTCAATATTCTCCTTTTTTATTAATTCCACAGCTTTTATCGCTGTCTCGTAACGCGGATTAGCTTCAATTCCACTAAATTCAAATACCGTGAAATTACTCAATTCTTCTATTACTCTTTTATATACTCCGTTTTTCTTAATGCTTCCACCCCCATAAAGCATTAAAATTCTTTTATATGGAGATAAATTTGCAGATAATTTTTTTAGTTGATCTGTTCCAAATAACACTTTTACAGGATTATAGAATTCAAAATTTTTCATAGGATAAAATTTATTTTTTTTATTAATAAAAACGTCAAATTAATACAATTGTTTGAAGAAAAATAATATAAAAATGTTTAAATCGAAAACTTTTGGCATAAATATTGTTTAGTAAGTTAAAATATATTAAAATGATGTTTACGTAATTATTTCTTTATAAATTTGTAAACTCATTTTTAAACGACTTAATTAACTAAATAAATAAATTAAAAATTTTAAAAAAAATGAAAAAAGTAATTTTATCAATTATCATGTTTGCTTTCGCAATTTTTGCTACCAATGCTCAAGATGTTGCTGTTCCGGTAAATCCTAATGGACCTGACATTAAATTTGTAAAAACTACTCACGACTATGGTACAATTCAACAAGGTGCTGATGGTAATTGTGAGTTTAAATTTAAAAACACAGGTAAAGAACCTTTGATTTTATCAAACGTAATTTCATCTTGTGGATGTACTGTACCCAGCTGGACAAGAGAACCAATTATGCCTGGCAAAGAAGGTTCAATAAAAGTTAAATATGATACCAACAGAATAGGTATTATAGGTAAACAAATTACAGTGATGTCAAATGCTAAAACAGACAGAGTTGTTTTAAATATTGCAGGTAAAATTGAGCCAAAACCAGCTGAACAAATGCCTGAAAAGAATTTAAATCAGGGTGCTGCACCAGTAAATCACTAATTCTTAATAAATAGAATAATATAATTCCCGATAGTGAAAATCTATCGGGATTTTTTAATTTAATAAAAACCAAATTATCAATTCAATATGCCGAAAATTTCAGCAAAAGGCAAAAATATGCCTGAATCACCTATCCGAAAATTAGTTCCGTTTTCTGATGAAGCCAAAAGAAAAGGCCGTAAAGTTTATCATTTAAATATTGGTCAACCCGATATCGAAACTCCGGATGGAGCTTTGAATGTTTTGAAAAACACCAATATTAAAGTAGTTGAATATAGTCATTCTGCCGGTATTCTTTCTTATCGCAAAAGATTGGTTGAATATTACCAAAAATGCAATATCAATATCACTGAAAATGATATTATTGTGACCAATGGAGGTTCAGAAGGTATTCTGTTCGCTTTTATGGTTTGTATGGATCCGGGCGATGAAGTAATTATTCCTGAACCATTTTATGCAAATTACAATGGATTTGCTACAGAAGCCGGAATTATAGTTAAACCTATAGTTTCATCTATTGAAAATGGTTTTGCATTGCCTCCGATGGAAGATTTTGAGAAATTAATTACACCAAAAACAAAAGCTATAATGATTTGTAATCCAAATAATCCGACAGGTTATTTGTATTCTGAACAAGAATTACAATCATTAAAAGAAATTGTGAAAAAACATGATTTGTATTTAATGTCTGATGAGGTTTATCGCGAATTTTGTTATGATGGAAATCAACATTTTTCAGCTATGAATCTGGAAGGAATTGAAGATAATGTAATTTTATTAGATTCTGTTTCAAAACGTTATAGTGCTTGCGGTGTTCGTATAGGTTGTTTTATTTCAAAAAACAAAGAAGTGATGACAACAGCTATGAAATTTGCTCAGGCTCGTTTAAGTCCACCAACTTTCGGACAGATTTTATCTGAAGCAGCATGTGATACACCAAAAGAATATTTTGATAAGGTTATAGCAGAGTATGTTACAAGAAGAAATGTAGTAGTTGAGGCTATCAATAAAATGGAAGGATGTTATTGTCCGAATCCGAAGGGAGCATTTTATGCTGTAGCCAAATTACCAATCGATAATGCTGATAAATTTTGCCAATGGCTATTGGAAGATTTTGAATATAATAACGAAACTGTAATGTTGGCACCTGCAACTGGTTTTTATTCAACCAAAGGAAAAGGTATTGACGAAATCAGAATTAGTTATGTATTAAAAGTAGAAGATTTAAAAGCTTCAATGAAATGTCTGGAAGAAGCTCTTAAAGTATATCCGGGAAGAACCATCTAAGGTTTTCATTTGGAATTAATAAAAAAGGCTGCTAAAATTAGCAGCCTTTTTTATTATTCTTCTTTTTTGAAATAATATTTAATTCCCAGACTGATAATATGGGTATTTATTTTTATTAACTCTCTTTTGAACGTTTCTGTTGGATAAATTGCAGGTTTATCAAGTAATTTATTAAAATTGAAGAAAAACTGATATTCTGCTAAAATACTGAAATTTTTGAAGTTATATGCTAAACCCTCGCCAATATGAAAGCCATATTGTGTTTTATTGATTTCATTATTAAAATAATCAGCATAATCGTTTGAGAAAAAACTAGTGTAAAAATCAAATCTTGGACCAAATTGAATATAGGGCGTAAAAGATTTGATTTGAGTTTTAAATCTTAATATTGGACTTAAATTGAAGAAACCAAATCTATGCTTTACTTCTCCTATAAATTCTCTTGTGTTTTCTAAAAAATAATATGGATTTTCATTTATTATACTTCCACTTTGATAAAATCCTAAATCTAAAGCTAAATCCCAGTTTTGTTTTTTTATAAAATCTATAGTAATAACATTGTATGTGCAAGTTAACTGATTTGTTATTAGTTCATTAGTGAATGTGCTGTATTCCCACTTTTGATTGGATAATGCTAATCCGCTTTTAAATCCAATACTTTTTATTATTTGGGAATATGAGAAACTGCTTATAAAAAACATTATGATTAATACAATATTTCTTGTTTTCATAAATTTATATTTATTTGATTTCTTGATTATCAATTAGTTTATCTGCTTTTGTAAAATGATATTTA
>JAHEYQ010000003.1:124328-131864 GCA_023251515.1 Bacteroidales bacterium | reverse complement strand
AGAAAGCGGCTTCGCCGCTTTCTGACCCCCACCCCAAATATAAACAATTGATTGTCATTTCGAAGGAAGTGAGAAATCCCAATAATATTACTGTAATAAAAGTTTATCGGACAATAGTGATTTTTATAATAAAATCATACTTACAAAGTCGATAATTAAATCTTTTTAACTTAATTTTGTAAATTGCAAATAACAATCAATCAATTTTATCGTTAATGCATAAAACACTATAAGAATATGACAGAAAAAATCAGCATACTTTGGGCAGACGACGAAATAGACCTTTTAAAACCTCATGTAATGTTTCTCGAGGCAAAAGGTTATCATGTAATTACATCAAACAGTGGCGGCGAAGCAATCGACCTTCTCAAAACCAATGATGTGGATATTATTTTTCTCGATGAGCAGATGCCCGGATTATCGGGAATCGAAACGCTAATTCAGGTAAAAAATCTCTATCCGAGCATACCTGTTGTTATGATTACAAAAAGTGAAGAAGAATCTATTATGGAAGATGCCATTGGCTCTAAAATTTCAGATTATCTCATCAAACCCGTAAATCCCAATCAGATTATATTATGTATTAAAAAGAATTTGGAAACCAAACGTTTGCAAAGCGAAAAAGCAAGCCATTCATATCAGCAGGAATTCCGCAAAATAAGCATGGATGTTTCGAGCCGACCAGATTATAACGAATGGATTGATATTTATAAAAAACTGGTTTTTTGGGAAATAGAATTAAAAAAATCACAGGATGATAGCATAGTAGAGATCTTGAAAATGCAGAAAAATGAAGCCAATACTCAATTTTGCAAATATATAGAAAGAAATTATGTGGAATGGGTAAAACCTTCAACTAACGACAAGCCTATACAATCGCAAACGGTACTGAAAGAGAAACTTTTCCCTTTATTAAACGATGATAAACCTACATTCTTGCTTGTAGTAGATAACTTAAGATACGATCAGTGGAAAACCCTGCAACCACTTATAGAAGAGCATCTGAAAGTAGAAACCGACGATATTTATTACAGCATTTTACCATCTGTAACTCAATATGCTCGTAATGCTTTATTTGCAGGATTAATGCCATCAGAAATCAGCAAGAAATATCCACAACTTTGGCTGGATGAAGACGAAGAAGGCACAAAAAACCAGTTTGAACCCGATTTATTAAACGAAAATTTACGTCGTTTCGGAAAAGATATAAAAACATCCTATCACAAAGTCTTAAATCTTAATTTTGGCAGGAAATTGGTTGACAACCTTCCTAACTTAATGAAAAACAAACTAAATGTGATTGTCTATAATTTTGTTGATATGTTATCGCATGCCCGCACCGAAATGGATATTATCCGCGAACTGGCTGATGATGAAGCAGCATACCGCTCGCTTACATTATCATGGTTCGAACATTCACCTTTGTTTGATATTATCAAGTTTTTGGGAGAAAAAAATGTAAATGTGGCAATTACCAGCGATCATGGTTCTATTAAAGTGAATAATCCGATTAAAGTAAAAGGTGATAAATCTACCAGCACCAATTTGCGTTATAAAATAGGCAAGATGTTGGATTACAACGAAAAAGAAGTCTTTGCCATTAAAAATCCTGCCGATGGATTTTTGCCTAAATTGAATGTAACATCTTCATTTATATTTAGCCGCAACAACGACTTTTTTGCTTATCCTAATAATTACAATTATTATGTAAGTTATTATCTCAATACATTTCAGCATGGAGGAATTTCGATGGAGGAAATGCTTATTCCATTTATCGTATTAAGAAACAAATAATTAAATTTCAGCTTTTTATTCAATGAATCAAGTTTTTAAAGAAGTAACTTCAAAAGATTTACCACAAACTGCAAAGCAAATAATTGATTTTTATAAAAATGAAAGAATTTTTGCTTTTTTTGGCAAAATGGGTGCAGGCAAAACAACATTGATAAAAGAAATATGTAATTATCTGAAAGTTGAAGATATTGTTTGCAGCCCTACATTTGCAATCATTAACGAATATCATACTATTGAAAATGAGAGTATTTATCACTTCGACTTCTATCGTATAAAGTCAGAAAAAGAAGCTTATGATATTGGTTACGAAGACTATTTTTATAGTGGAAATTATTGTTTTATTGAATGGTCAGAAAAAATAACAGAACTTTTACCTGAAAAATACGTAAAAATCCAGGTTGATGCAAATGATGATTCTGAAGAAAGAATTATCGTTTGCGAAATAATGAAATAATGGATTTAAATCAGGAAAGTTTTTTAAAATTTTCATCTGAGGGTTTCTTACCTCAGGAAGAAATGCTTGAAGTAAAAAAGCAGCAAACTTCTTTAACTATTGGTATTCCAAAAGAAGTTTACAACAACGAAAACAGAGTAGCTTTGGTACCTGAAGCTGTGAATTTGCTGGTTGCAAACGGGCATAAAGTTATAATTGAGGATGGTGCAGGTATGGCTGCTCATTTCGACAATTCAGAATATGCAGAAGCGGGCGGAAATATAGTTTACAGCAACGAAGAAGTATATAAATCAGATATTATTCTGAAGGTAGCACCCATGAATTGTGCAGAGATTCCTTTGTTAAAAAACAGGCAAACCATCATTTCGGCATTAAATATTGCCAACCGCAGCAAAGAATATTTTAAAGAACTAACTCAAAAAAAAGCGACAGCACTGGCATTCGAATATATTAAAGACAAAACCAAAACCTATCCGGTAACACGTTCAATCAGCGAAATTGCAGGTAACACATCTGTATTGTTAGCTGCTGAATATTTGAGTGATTCAAGATTTTCGAAAGGAATAATGCTTGGAGGAGTATCGGGAATTACGCCTACAGAAGTTGTTATTATCGGTGCTGGAACTGTGGCTGAATATGCTGCCCGTGCAGCAATGGGTTTGGGGGCTTATGTAAAAGTATTCGATAATTCTATTTACAAACTACGTCGTTTGCAAAACAATCTGAATTCCAGAATTTTCACTTCAATTATCGAACCAAAAGTGCTTTTAAAAGCATTAAAAACCGCGCATGTGGTTATTGCAGCACTTCATTCGGGAAATGGAAGAACACCTTGTATAATTACCGAAGAAATGGTAAAGCAAATGAAACAAGGTTCAGTAATTATTGATGTTAGTATTGATCAGGGAGGATGTGTTGAAACTTCAGAAATAACCAGTCATAACAATCCTGTTTTTGTAAAGCATGGGGTTACACATTATGCTGTTCCCAATATTTCTTCCAAAGTTCCTCATACAGCTTCTTATGCTTTAAGTAATTGCTTTGCTCCCATTCTTTTAAATATCGGGATAGAAGGTGGTGTTGACAATATGTTGAAATCAGATTATGGAGTAAGACAAGGAGTTTATATTTTCAATGGTATTGTTACAAACAAATATATTGCAGACACTTATCAAATGCCTTTTCAGGATATTGAACTGCTGATGGCAGCATTCAGATAAAAAAAAGAGCCTTCGAAAAACGAAGGCTCTTTTTTTTATCAAATAAACTATTTCACTATAGTTATTTTTTTAGTTATGGTGTTTTTATCTGATTTAAAACTCAAATAATAAATACCTTTTGATAATTCTGTCAGATTCAATATATTGCTTTGATTAGTAATTGATTTTTCCCATACCTTTTCGCCAACAATATTATAAACCTCAGCTTGAATTTTATTTGCCTTTATTTCAGTTAAATTAATATTAAACAAGCCATTACCCGGATTTGGGTAAATATCAATACTTTGTAATTCATTTTGTTCAATACCAGTTGAATTCTTTTTTATTCCGAAGATTCCTTCCTGATTCTGGGTAAAATTATATGAACCACCGCCAGTTCCGCCTGGGTTTGGATTAATATTAGAAATATAAAAATTTCCATTGGCATAGCCACCCCAACCAAAATTAAAATGATAATAATCATTGGTTGTCCCCTGATAACCATCCAAAACAAAAGCATGTCCGGCACTGCCATCATCACCGGCATATAATATCGGACGTGCAGCATCTAATTCTGTTTTGATTTTTGTTTTCCAGTTTGCATCAGTAAACGCTGATTTTTGAAAATAAGCTGCTGTAGAATATTTAAAATTATTCACAAATGCTTTTTGAGCAGTTGGCCATGGATAATTTCCTGCAGCACCTACAACGGCTCCTGAACCATTTAAATCATAAGACATTTCAACAGCTACACCACAATGATACATAATTTTTGCAACTTCTGCATTTGAAGATGTAACAGAAATTGGCATTGATGTCCAATTGTATGTAGCAGTAGCAAAATTTGCACTTAAAGTTCCATAATTATGTAGAAATTGATTGGCTGTGCTATGGTCATAAGAATAAGAGCCAACACCTTGCAGTGGCCATGCGTGATATTTCATGATCATTGCCATTGCTGTAGCAACACAACCTGTTGGATTATGATTACAATATGCAGGATCAGTATTTGCAGGTGTCAGAGCATTATAATAGCAACCCTGATCCCATGATAAACTACCTAACAATGGCAATACTTGCGCAACATTTGATGCTGATTTATTTGTGTTTAAATAATTTGCCCAGAAATTTATGATATTCTCATTAGCTTGCAATTCTTTTTCACGTGTATAAAGAATTTCTTCTTTATAAGACTTTAAAATCCAATCAAATGCTGGAGGTGTGTTTTCAGCAAAATAATTTTGTTCAAGCGAATATGCTAATACAGGAATTGTATTACTTTCAGCTGATATGATAATATAACCCTGATTCAAACTCATATTAAAAATATAGTAAATGGGTGTATTATTATCATTTATAACAAATTCCTGTGAAATATTAATACCATCTATTGAAATTGGTTTTATTGCATTTTTTCTTTCAAAAAAGAAGTTTTTTGCAACTTTACGAGCAGTTTCTATAGGTACTATTTCTGAAAATGCATTTAAACCAATTAAAAGCATTAAAATAAATAAAAGGTTTTTTCTCATTATTTCGGAATATTAAATAATAAAACCTTGAACAACATGATATTGTTCAAGGTTTTACCAAAAATTATTAATACTAATTTTTTAAGATATACATTTGAATATTAAATGATAAATTTTCTCCTCCATTAATTACAACAGCTTTTTCAACAAAACCAAAGAAATCGCCTTCAGAAAACTGAGAATTGCTATCATTGTCTTTCCAGGCCATAACATAATATTTTCCTTTAGCTATAGAGCTGAAAGAAATTGAAGCACCGGTATAATTAACCGATTTAACCAATGCATCATAACTAGCTTTTGAATGAATTTCAATTTTTGAACCAGTTAAAGATGCAGACGCAGGAATTATTTTATTAGCATACTGAGGGTCAGTTGATGCAAATTTAGAAATATTTGTACTTATGTTACCCGTAGTAGAACCAGCTGAACCAGTATCATCTTTTTTACAGGCAGAATTTGCTATTAACAAACCAAATATCAGTGATATAAATAATATTTTCTTCATTTTACTAATTCTTTAATTATTTAACAATAAACTTTTTAACTAATTTTTGACCATTATTTTCAATAGAAACATAATACAAACCTTTGCTTAAATCTGAAAAATTAAAATCATGAGAAATTAAAGATTCAGATTTATTGATGGTAATACTTTCAATTAGTCTTGATGTCATATCTAAAACATTTACAACAACATCACCTGAATAATCATTGTTAATCATTAATGAAAAACTTCCGCTATTCGGATTTGGGTATATAATTGCATCTTCCAGATTATCATTTTCATTAGTTATTTTATTACCAGCCATAGTAGAAGGATAAATATTAATTAATGCACCTTGATTGAGATTGAAAGTTCCATTATTGTTTGATGAATTAATAGCATTCAAATAGTAATAGCCATCACCACTACTACCCCATCCAAAGTTTACATGATAATATTCAGGATATTGAAATCCATCAATAATAAAGGCATGACCGCCAAGACTACCCGATCCACTATATATAACTGGCTTTCCACTAATAATATTTGCTCTTATTTTTATATGCCAGTCAATAACATTTGTACCTTTATTAATAAATTGTGAAGAAGGCGAATATTTGAAATAAGATGCCAGCTTTTCACCAGCATAGGCAGTGACAGCACCTGAACCACCAGGAGCATAATTCATATTCATAGCAACACCTGAATGATACATAATTTTTGCTACTTCAGCATTTTCTGCGGTTAATGTTAATGGCATTGCAGCCCAATTATAAACAGCTGTGCCAAAATTTGCGCTTTGTGTTCCATATGTTTGATGATTATATGAATTTGAACCAATACCTGTTGAAGGATAAGACCAAAATTTCATTATTTGTGCCATTGCTGTTGCAACACATCCTGTAGGTACGTGATTGCAATAACCATTTCCACTATTTGCTGATGGGCAAAGTGTATTATAAAAGCAACTCTGATCCCATTTGGTTAATACCAAAGGACCTGCCTGAGCAATTGCTTCAGTAGATTTGGTAAATGAAGTTTTAGCATATTTAGCCCATGCTTCAGATACTTCGTTAGTTGATTTATAGTTATTTTTTCTTATTGAAGTAATCTGTTCTTTATAATTTTGAATTTCAGCTTCTAATGCTTCATTCAGATTATTTGGAAAGAAATAGCTTTCGAAAGAATATCCTAAAACAGGATATGCATTAGACTCAGCTGAAACCAAAACAAAGCCAGGTTCATTGTTCAGATTGAAAACATAATAAACTGGTTTCCCGTTTTCAGAAACCGTAATAGCTTCACTGAAAAAGATATTGTTATAAGCAACATCTTTTGTTAGATTTACTCTTTCAAAAAACATGTTTTTAGCAACTAACTGTGCTTTTTCAACCGGAACAATTTCAGAAAAAGCATTTTGACCTATCAAAACCAATCCGATTATGAAAGATACTAAATAAGTAAATTTTTTTTTCATTTTTTTTTAAAAAGTTTGATATTATTGATTATTTGATTATTTCATTAAATTATTGCAAACATTTGGCAAACCTGCTTTGATGAATTCATTTAATTTCTGAACATCATTTTTTGGTAATTTGTCACATTTATATAATTCAGTTAATGGATTTTTTGAAATTATTTTTCCCATTAAATCTTCTTTTGATGGTGTTGCAGCCAATTTACTATATTCTTCATAAGTATAACTTAAAAAAGCAACATTTTTACTTACACCTCTGTTATCGAGCAAATAACCATTTGCCAATTGGGTAGGATATGCAAGTTTGCCTGCAAAATAAACATCTGTGATATCAGGAAAAGAAATAATATCTGTTTTATCATCCGACATCATAACCGGAACATTTTTACTGAAATCACCATTGGTTTTGTAAATAATAACAGGAGCAATAATGCCCACGCTTCCCTCTTGTGTAGCTGACTTTTTACAAGTCTTTTGACAATTGCACGATATCATTGAAAATCCGATGATAAACGACAATAAAAAAATAAATGTTTGTTTTCTCATTATTTGATTATTTATTTGATTTCAAAACCTTTACAGAATCTCATTAAGTATTA
>JAHEYQ010000003.1:0-124318 GCA_023251515.1 Bacteroidales bacterium | reverse complement strand
ACAATTTATTCTTATACTTTTCTGTTATTCAAAAATTAAATTAATGACTGTTTACGTCTTTTTAATTCATTCTGTATCAATAATAGTTCACGTCCTGTTTGCCCAGCAACTGAAGTGTTTTCCTGTGCCCTTCTTAATAAATATGGCATCACGGAATTAACAGGACCATAAGGAACGTATTTTGCAACATTAAATCCTTCATAAGCAAGATTATAACTTATATGATCGCTCATACCCAATAGCTGTGCAAAATAAAACCTTTTATCATTTATATCTAGCTTATTGTTCTTAATTAATTCAGCCAGAAACATATTGCTTTTTTCATTATGACTTCCAGCACAAACTGACACAATATGCCTATTCTCAAATGATAATTTTAACGCTTTATCATAATCTTTATCAGTAGCTTCTTTATCTTTCTGAATGGGAGATGGATATGTCATTTTTTCAGCTCTTTCTCTTTCTTTTTCCATGTATGCTCCTCTAACTATTTTTACGCCAATATAATATTTTTGCTGTTCGGCATCATTTATCAAATTTCCGAAATAAGCAATTCTGTCGTGGCGATACATCTGTAAAGTATTATATACTATTGCCTTACCACAATTATATTTCTTCATCATATTTTCAGCAATAGCATCTATCGCATTCTGAATCCAGGTTTCTTCGGCATCAATAAAAACCGGAATTTCATACAAATAAGCTGCATTACATATCCGATCTATTCTATTTAAAATCCGTTCATATTCTTCAAGCTCAGCTGTTGATAGCTTCTCTCCTGAATTTATTTTTTCCAGAATTCCAAAGCGTGCAATGCCTGTAACTTTAAAAACAGCGAAAGGAATATGTTTATTATTGATCGATTCTTTTATTACAGACAATAATTCTTCAGTAACCTTATCAAAATCCTCTTCATTTTCGATGCCTTCGGCTGAATAATCGAGTATAGTTCCTATGCCTGATTTACCTAATTTAGTAATCATAGCATCACACTCGGCTATGGTCTCACCTCCACAAAAATGTTGGAAAACCGTAGGTTTGATTATCCATTTTACTGGAAAATGAATTGCCAGAGCTAAATTTAGTAATTTACTTCCTAAAGAAACAATTTTAGGACTTTCAATTGTTTTAAAGAGCCAATAAGCTTTTTTTAATTCATGGTCAGTTTTGTCGGAAAATGCAATTTTCGTATCGTTAAATGTAAGCATTTCAATAAGTTTAGAAAATAATGCAAAAATAATTTCATTAATTGTTATTTTGTCTTAAAATAGTGTTAATTTTGTAGTGGCATGGAAAGAATCATAAAAATAATAGAAAATCCTTATCCGATCTATATCGGAGAAATAAATGCATTTGATTTTGAGCGTTTTCAGCAAATCATTAAAGGTTTTTCAAAAGTAGTAATAATAGTTGATGAGAATACAAAAATACATTGTTTACCAAAAATAATGGGCATTCCTTCACTTAAAAACGCTAAAATAATAGAACTAAAGAGTGGGGAATCAACAAAAACCATTCAAAATGCAATTGATATTTGGGCAGAATTCACTGAAATGAATCTCGAAAGAAATACATTGATTGTAAATCTTGGCGGTGGTGTAATCAGCGATATTGGTGGTTTTGCAGCTACAATTTTTAAACGCGGACTGCATTATATTAACATTCCTACCACGCTTCTGGCTATGATTGATGCTTCTATTGGAGGAAAAACTGGAGTGAATTTCAAAGGTTATAAAAATCAACTGGGGGTTTTCTCTGACCCTGAAGTAATTTTTATTGATACTGACTTTTTGCAAACACTTCCCAAAAGGCAACTTTATGCAGGGTTTGCCGAAATAATTAAACATGCTTTAATTATGGACACTTCTCTTTGGGATATGTTACTGAAAATTAAGCCCGAAGATGTTTATTTTCAAAATGAAATAATCAAAAGAGCCGTTTATGTAAAAAGCAATATTGTAAATTCTGATCCTTTAGAAAAAGATATTCGTAAAATATTGAACTTCGGACATACAATAGCCCATTCCATTGAAAGCTATTCGATGAAAAATGATGCAAATCCATTGCTACATGGCGAAGCTGTTGCAATTGGAATAATTTGCGAAACTTATCTTTCGGTTGTTAAAAACGGATTGAATGCCGAAACTGCTAAGCAAATATATACCTATATTTCATCGCTGTTCTCCAGATACAATATTGATAACAATGCCATTGTAGAACTTTTGCAAATAATCAGACAGGACAAGAAAAACAAAAATGGCAAACTAAATTTTACTTTAATTTCGGAAATCGGAAAGGCTTTGATTGATAACAATATTGATGAAGACCTGATAGCAGAAAGCATTCATTTCTACAGCACTTTATACGTTTAAATGATTAAAATCTGCAAAAACAAGGATGATTTTCCGGCATTTAAATGTATTAATTTGCCCTTATCGAAAAGCATTTCGAACAGAGTGATGATTTTGAATTTTCTTACAGCACAAACTACTGATTTGAATAACAAATCATCGGCGGATGATACCAAACTTTTGCAGGAAAAATTATTTCAAATAAAGCATAATGAAAATAATGCTGATTTTGTTGAAATTGATATTGATAATGCCGGAACTGCCATGCGGTTTCTTACTTCGGTACTGGCTATCAGCAACGGAAACTATATTTTAAAAGGTAATGACAGGATGCACCAAAGACCTATAGGCGAATTGGTGGATGCTTTGATTTTATTGGGTGCCGACATTACTTATGTTCAGGAAAAAGGGTATCCGCCACTTAAAATCAGAGGTAAAAATCTAATTAATAACGAAATTGAGATAAGAGCAGATATCAGCAGCCAGTTTATAAGTTCGCTACTTTTTATAGCCGGCTTTCTTCAAAATGGTTTAATTATTCATCTTAAAGGCAAAATAAGCTCGGAACCATATATTATAATGAGTCTTAAATTGCTTGAAAGATGTGGTTGCGATTATCTTTTTGAAAACAATTGCATTAATGTTTATCATAATAAAAATCCAAAGTTGATAAGTTCATCAGAAACCGACTGGAGCTCGGCTGCTTTTTGGTATGAAATGGTAAGTTTCTCTGAAAATCTGAATGTAAAACTTCTGAATCTGAGAAAAGATGATACCCAAGGTGATATGGTTATTGCTGATATTTTTAAATCTTTTGGTGTAAATACTCTATTTGAAAATGATGGCGTATTAATAAGCAAAACCGGACAAATTGCAAATGAAGTTGAATTGGATTTCTGTAATTATCCTGATTTGGCACAAACGGTTGCAGTAACTGCCTCAGCATTGAGCATAAAAGCCTGTCTTACGGGTCTCGAAAGCCTTAAGATAAAAGAAACCGACAGACTTTTGGCTTTGTTTACCGAATTAAAAAAAATGAATGCTGATATTGAAATTAAAAACAATAATTCGCTGATAATTAATCCATCGAAAATTAATATTACAGAAACAATACATACTTATAACGACCACCGAATGATTATGAGTTTTGCTCCGTTGGCAATATTACACAACAAAATCATGCTCGACAATACGGCAGATGTAAGCAAATCTTATCCCGATTTCTGGTCTGACACCATAGATATGCTTACGATAACAGATGAAGCTTAAACTTTTTATAAGTGTTGTGTATAATTTTAAGATTTGAAAACGTCCAAAACAGCTTGTGAGTACCTTCTTAATTTTTAAGAACCTTCAAAATAGCTTGCGAGAACGAATTTAAATTTTAAATATGACCAAAACTACTTGCGAGAACAAATTTAAATTTTAAATAAGACCAAAACTACTTGCGAGAACGAATTTAAATTTTAAATAAGACCAAAACTACTTGCGAGAACGAATTTAAATTTTAAATAAGACCAAAACTACTTACGAGAACAAATTTAAATTTTAAATAAGTCCAATACTGTCGTCGGAATCTTATCACGAAATAAAGTAAGGCCAAAACTGCTTTCAGTAAAAAATCATTCTTCGGAGAAAAAGATAAAAATGAAAAGGATAAGGCAATTACAAATTCTATTTTCAATTTTTCATTATCAATTTCCTTTAATCAATTTTACATAAGAAACCCCGTTAGTTGCTTTAGCTCCCAACGGGGTTGAATGTTTTATTGACCGATTGCTGTATCACAATTTTCTCAGCAAACGGGCATATTATCAATACTTATTTTCTACCGATAGCTTTCAGAGCTGCATCTACAATAGCTTTGGTGGTTAATCCGTACTTTTCCATCAATTGTTCGGGTGTGCCGCTTTCGCCAAACGAATCATTTACGGCAACCATTTCCATTGGCAAAGGCATCTTTAATGCAAGCAATTGAGCAATACTATCGCCCAAACCACCATTCATCTGATGTTCTTCGGCACTTACTGCACATTTGGTTTTAGCTACCGAATTCAGTATAGCTTCGTTATCCAGAGGTTTTATAGTATGAATATTAATAATTTCGGCACTAATACCTTTTTCAGCCAAAATTTCGCCAGCTTCAATCGCATGCCAAACCAAATGTCCGGTAGCAAAAATACTTACATCGCTACCATCGTTAAGCATCAAAGCCTTACCTATCTCAAAAACCTGATCGGCGGGCGTAAAATTAGGCACTTTCGGACGACCAAAACGCAAATAAACAGGACCTTCATAATCGGCAATGGCAATGGTAGCAGCTTTTGTCTGATTAAAATCGCAAGGATTAATAACCACCATTCCGGGCAACATTTTCATCAAACCAATATCTTCCAATATCTGATGAGTTGCACCATCTTCACCCAATGTTAAACCTGCATGAGATGCACATATCTTAACATTTTTACCCGAATAAGCAACCGATTGACGAATCTGATCATAAACCCTTCCGGTAGCAAAACCGGCAAAAGTTCCGGCAAAAGGAATTTTTCCACCTATGGTTAAGCCGGCCGAAATACCAATCATATTGGCTTCGGCAATGCCTGTCTGAAAAAATCTGTCGGGAAACTCTTTGATAAAAGCATCCATTTTAAGCGAGCCTATTAAATCGGCACACAAAGCAACTACATTTGGATTGCGGCGGCCTGCTTCTACCAAACCTTCGCCAAAACCTGAGCGGGTATCGTTTGATCCGCTATTGGTGTATTTCTTTCTCATCACTAATTTCTGTATAAATTTACTGTTGTTGTTAATCCTGATTCTATTTTAAATTCTTTATCAATACTGCTTATCGATTTATTCGACATTCGTCCTCTGAATACCACACGGTATCTGCCCGGTTGCAGTATCAATGATTCAAGAATATCTTTTTCTGTAAGATTATAAATCCATTTCATCTTATTATCTTCAATAACATACAAACTGCCGTAGCCCTCAACCAATTTATTAATAACGGCAATACCCGGCATCGGAATTTCTATCGTAGTGGTTGAACTTTGCTTGATATCTACATCGTTTATATATAATCGTGGCAACGATAAAACCTCCAGATCGTAATTACCGCATATATATTTTTCGGTTTGATTAAAAAACTGAACATTTAAAGTTTCCGATTTGCCTTTTTTCCTGACGATAGCCTGCAGGTTTTTTACATTCACCGCATTATTGCCCATCGATTTCAGTTTCAGATAACCCTGAGGCGCATCAAGTGCAATTACAGTATGCTTACCCGGAACAAGAACAATACTATCCTTCTTTACAGGAGGTATGGTATGAACCACCACATCGTATTTCACCAAAGGGTCAATCACCAATGTGTCGGGCATCCCACGATTGTTCATGGTATGAATAAAGTTATATTTTACAGCACCCGAAAAATTATCATAAAAGCTCATATTTACATTGGTTTCGGTAGGTTTTCCCATTTCGTCGAGCAAATTAACCTGAGCAGTTGTAGAATTTAACGCCTGCGAAATAACTACATTCAGCGCCTTATTAAATTCAACCTCGCTGGTGGCATCAAAATAAGTTCCAACGCAATCAAATCCCTCTTTAAAATTTTTACCAATACCAATAATAAAAGGTTTTAAGATAATCCCTTTTTTCTGCAAATACTGCGAAACCGCACAAGGATCGCCTCCACATTCTTCCAAGCCATCGGTTATTAAAATTACAATATTTCGGCAGTTATCTTTGCAAATCGGAAAATCATCAGAACATTTCTCCAACGAAAAAGCAATAGGAGTAGTACCTCTGGGCACCAGTGCTTTTAGTTTATTTTCAATTTTTCTGATATTGTTACCACTAAAAGGAACCTCCAGTTTGGTATCATTGCAATCTTGTGGCGGAAAATTCTTCTGATGTCCGTAAACCCTCAAAGCGAGTTCAAGGTTTTTGACATCTTTTAAACTGTCAAGCATATTCGAAAGCAATTTTTGAGCAATATTTATTTTGGTATCGCTTTGCCATCGGCCAAACATACTTTGCGAACAATCGAAAATAAACAAAATACGTGTTAGCGGTGGTGGCGGATCTTCCACATCTTTTGGCTTCTGCGAAAAAGATGCAACAGATTGCAACAACAATATAAATAAAACCAAATATTTAATTAATGCTTTCAAAAACAATTGTTTTTTATTAATAATCGCCTAAAGTTTCAGGTAATTGTGCAAGAGCTTTAGCTAACTGCTCATCATTAGGAGCCGAGCCATGCCATTTATGTGTTCCCATCATAAAATCTACACCATTACCCATTTCTGTTTTCATAAGAATTACAACAGGTTTTTGTTTTCCGGTATGTTGTTTCGCAATTTTTAATGTATTAACGATTTCGTTCATATCATTACCGTTTGCTTCCAAAACATCCCAACCAAAAGCTTCCCATTTTGCTTTCAAATTACCCAGCGATAATACATCATCAACAGGGCCATCAATTTGTTTTCCGTTGTAATCAACGGTAGCAATAAGGTTATCAACTTTTTTGGCAGCTGCAAACATCATTGCTTCCCAAATCTGACCTTCCTGCAATTCGCCATCACCATGCAAAGTGTAAACAATATGCTTGTCATTATTCATTTTTTTAGTCAAAGCTGCACCAATAGCCACAGAAAGTCCTTGACCTAAAGAACCACTGGCAATACGGATACCCGGCAAGCCTTCGTGTGTGGTAGGATGCCCCTGTAATCTGCTGTTTAATTTACGGAAAGTAGCTAGTTCGGCAATCGGGAAATACCCGCTACGAGCCAGTACACTATAAATCAAAGCAGACAAATGACCATTTGATAAAAAGAAAAGATCTTCGTTTTCACCGTTCATCGAAAATGACTTAGGATTGTGCTCCATAATTTCGAAATAAAGAGCTGTAAGAAAATCGGCACAACCGAGTGATCCACCCGGATGCCCTGAATTCACAGCATGTATCATTCTAAGAATATCTCTTCTTACCTGAGTAGAAGTTTGTTGAAGTTCTGAAATTGTTGGCATAAAATTTCGCTTATTTTTTATTGCAAAATTAAGTCTTTTATTTTTATCAGTAAATTAATTACCAATTAATTTAATAAAACAATCAGAAAAAGATTGTAAACATTTTTCTTCATTATCTATTCATCTGATTTTTAAATAAATAAATTTAATAATCAAAAAAAAATTGATTAAAGTAACATAAAATAATTTTGTCTTTTAGCAAAAAAAACGTAGGTTTGTATAAAATTTCAAAGAATGTTTACAAAGATTTTCAAATCTGATTATATTTTTCAATTAATTTTCATACTGATAGTTAGCATAGTATTATTTATTTATAAATTAAATATTGAAACAACAATTTCCGATTTTAATCAAAGCCCTATAAGCCATTATTTTAATACTTTAGTAAGTTCAGGTTCTTTATTTATTGTAATTTTGAATTTTTCTTTATTGGTTTTTCAATCTTTACTTTTCAAAAGAGTATTATCATCAAACGATTTAACTGCAAAGGGAAGTTTATTAAGTAGTTTTTTATATATTATTACAATACCATGCTTTGTAAATTTCCATATTGTTCAACCAATACTTTTTACAAACTTACTATTAATCATTGTTTTAAATATCATTTTACCAATTTACAGCAAGCCCGAAAGCTATGAGAATGTTTTTAATTCCGGTGCATTAATATCACTTGCTTCTCTTATTTATATTCCATCAGCAATTTTTATTATTTTTATTTTCTTTGCATTTTTAGTTTATAGTTTATTCAAATGGAGAGAATGGATAATCAGCATAATAGGATTTATCACACCTTATATAATATATTTTGGATTGGTTTTCCTAACAGATAATCTGAAATCAGAATTAAATAAATATCAAGTTTTTTTTAAAACCGTTCATATACAATCAATAGCATTTAACAACCATCAGTTGATTTTCATTATTTCTATTGGTATATTATTTATTATCAGCACTTTTTACACATTAAATAAATTATCAGAAAGATCTATTTATTTCAGAAAGAAAACAAATGTTTTTCTAATGTTTTTCATGTGTAGCTTAACTACTTTTATATTCCCATCGGACTTAATCAATAATCATGTAGCTTTCATTTTAATACCAGCAATTTATTTTCTTAGCACTTATATTTCACAGATTAAAAATATTTACATATCCGAAAGTTTATATCTGATAATAATATCAGCAGTTATTTATAATTTATTATAATTCAATAAAAAAATGGAAACTTTAAAAACAATATTAGAACATCGTTCAATCAGAAAATTCAAAAAGCAAAAGATAGAAGATGATATTTTAAAACAGATTTTAAATGCAGGCTTCAGAGCTTCAACCACAGGTAATATGCAGGTTTATAGCATAATTGTAACTAAAGATGAAAAACGGAAAGAAGAATTATGCAAATTTCATTTCGGACAGGCAATGGTGAAAGAAGCACCCATAGTTTTAACTTTTTGTGCTGATTTTAACCGCTTTAACAAATGGTGCCAACAAAGGAATGCAGAACCTGGCTATGATAATTTTTTATCTTTTATGACAGCTACTATAGACGCATTGCTTGCAGCACAGAATGTTGCTATAGCAGCTGAAGATTTTGGTTTGGGTATCTGTTATTTAGGAACAACTATATATATGGCTGATAAAATAATTGAGTTTTTAGAATGCCCCAAAGGTGTTGTTCCAATCACAACTTTGGTTTTGGGTTATCCCGACGAAACACCAAAACTTGTTGACAGACTGCCATTTGAAGCTATTGTGCATAATGAAAAATACATTGATTACGACAAAGAAGCAATTGACAGAATATATAAAGAAAAGGAAGAATTGCCTTTAACAAAACAATTAATTGATGAAAATCAATTGGAAAATCTTGCTCAAATTTTTGCATTAAAAAGATATACAAAAAAAGACAATTTACATTTCTCTAATTCATTTTTACAAACCATTGAAAATATGGAATTTATGAATAACAAATAAACTTTGTTAATGATAATTGAAGGGAAATCAAAAAAAAAATATTTTTTTAACTTTTGTTTTTATATATTTGCATTTACAAACGGGTTACAAATAATATGAGAAGACATTTGAATTTAACACTTTCAGGCAAACTTAAACATATTGGTTTTCGCTTTATGACTATGCAAGCAGCTTATAAACACGGAGTTGTTGGATATGTTAGAAACAAAAGCAATGGTTCTATTTACATTGAAGTAGAAGGTGAAGACGAAAATCTTCAGAATTTTCTGGAATGGTGCAAAACAGGTCCTGTAGGTGCAGAAATCACTGAAATAGATACTGTTGAAGCAGAAATGAAAGATTTTAAATCTTTCGATATTAAAAACTAAACAATTTTTTATGCTGCCTTAATTTAAATATAAATTAAGGCTTTTTTATTTTTAGTAAGATTTATTTTTTATATTTTCGCAATAATTAATTTATCAATTATTTTTTTATCTTCTTATTAATTTTCAGTCATATATGAAAAATGCAATAGTAACAACATCATTTCATTTTGAAAAACAAAAAGATCTTTACATTGGCAAAGTAAGAGACGTTTATAACATTGACAATAAACATCTTGTAATGATTGTAAGCGACAGAATTTCAGCTTTCGACGTTGTTCTTCCAAAGGGAATCCCTTACAAAGGACAGGTTTTAAACCAGATTGCTGCCAAAGCACTTGATGCCACTTCAGATATCGTTCCGAACTGGAAAATAGCAGTACCCGACCCGATGGTTACTATAGGCAGATATTGCGAACCTTTTAAAGTTGAGATGGTTATTAGAGGTTATCTTTCGGGGCACGCCTGGAGAGAATACAAAGAAGGCAAAAGAACTTTGTGCGGAGTTGCAATGCCAGATGGCATGAAAGAAAATGACAAATTTCCGCAACCAATTGTTACTCCGACAACTAAAGCTGTTATTGGTCACGATGAAGATATTTCGAAAGAAGAAATAATTTCATTGGGCTTGGTAAGTAAAGAAGATTACGAAATGCTGGAAAAATATACGTTGGCTATTTTCAAAAGAGGTAGCGAAATTGCAGCAAAAATGGGTCTTATTTTAGTAGATACCAAATACGAATTTGGTAAATTTGAAAATCAGATCTATCTGATTGATGAAATTCACACGCCAGATTCTTCAAGATATTTCTATGCAGATGGATATGCTGAAAGACAAGCAAAGGGTGAAAAGCAAAAGCAACTTTCGAAAGAATTCGTAAGAGAATGGCTTATGGAAAACGGATTTCAGGGAAGAGACGGAGAAAAAGTTCCTGAAATGACCGATGAATTTATAAATCTGGTATCTGAAAGATATATAGAGCTTTACGAAAACATTACCGGCGAAAAATTTGTAAAATCAGATTTATCAAATGTTTTAAAAAGAGTTGAAAACAATATTACTGAATGTTTAAAAACTTTATAAAAAAATCTTTTTCAAAGAAGTTACCTCCTCACATTCAATATATTCTATTGATATACTTATGCGGAATAATGTTTTTTACATTATTCCGCATAATTCTTTTTTTAACCGAATTGAATCAATTAAATGTTATTGAAGAAAAAACAACGATTATCTTGCAGGCATTTTTTATGGGCTGGCGGTTTGATACGGTAATTTCCGGATATATCTTATTTTTTCCCCTTTTATTTCTTAGTGTTTTCAGCCTCTTTAGAATTAATAACAAATTATTAATCAGCATTCTTACCTATTTTATATTTGTTTTATATCTGCTGGCATTTCTGATTTGTGCAATTGATATTCCATATTTTAACTATTATTTTTCCAGATTAACCATCGTAATCTTAAGTTGGACTTCTAATGCAGCTTTTGGTTTTAAAATGGTTTTTGAAGAAATCAGTTATTTGATTTATTTTATAGTGTTTTTAATACTCAGCATTGCTTTCTTCTTGATTTTAAAGAAAATAAAAAACTATATTTTAATAAAACATCAAAATGAAAAGCCATTTAAATGGTTTTATGTAAAAATAATGTTTTTCTCAATTATATCTTTGGGTATAATGTTCTTAGGTATAAGAGGACGAATTGAAAAAAAATCGCCCATAAAAGTTGGCACAGCTTATTTTTCAAATTATGCGTTTCCTAATCAACTGGGATTGAATCCGGTATTTACTTTTATCCAAAGTTATATCGACAAACTAAATCCCGAAAACGAAACTTTACATCTCATAGATAATCAGACTGCTATACGTTTAACAAATCGATATTTGAAAATCAATAATTCGATACCTTTTGTACGTGAAATAAAATCCGAATTAAATCCACTGAAATCCAATGTAGTAGTAGTAATCATGGAAAGCATGTCGGCCGGAAAAATGAAAAGATTTGGTAATCAAAACAATCTGACTCCATTTTTAGATAGTATTGCAAATCAGGGATATTGCTTTAATAATTGTTATTCAGCAGGTATTCATACGTTTAATGGCATTTTTTCAACTTTATTCTCCTACCCTGCCCTACTTAAACAACATCCTATGAATGCCACTGAGATTCCGAAATTTACCGGCTTTTCAAATACTTTAAAAGCATATGGCTATCAGAATGCTTATTTTACAACACACGATGAACAGTTCGATAATGTTTCCGGTTTTTTGCATGCCAATGGTTTTGATAAGATTACATCTCAAAAAGATTATCCTTCTTCTGCTATTTTAAGTACACTGGGAGTGCCTGACCATTTTATGTTTCATTTTGCAATACCTATTCTGAATCAGTTAAATAGCAACAACAAACCCTTTTTTGCGGCATTTATGACTGCAAGTGATCATGGGCCATATATTATCCCCAACGATATTTCATTTAAACCAAAAAATAAAGACATCAAAATGGGTATTGTAGAGTATGCTGATTGGTCTATCAATCAGTTTATTGCAGAAGCTTCCAACCAATCCTGGTTTGAAAATACCATATTTGTTTTTCTGGCCGATCATGGAGCTGTAGTTGGAAGCAATGTTTATGATATGCCATTATCTTACAATCATATACCATTTATTATTTATGCGCCTGAAATAATTAAAGAACCTAAATCTATCAATAATTTTGGCGGACAGATAGATGTTTTCCCAACTGTAATGGGCTTATTAGGAATTAATTATATAAATAACTCAGCAGGAATTGATTTAATAAAAGAAAATCGACCTTATATGTATTTCTCAGCTGATGACAAAATTGGCTGTGTAAGTGATTCTCTCTTTTATATTTACAGAACAAATGGGAGCAAAAGCCTTTACAAATACAAAAATCAGGATACAAAAAATTATTTATCTGATTATAAGAACATTGCAAAAGAAATGAAAGATTACAGCTTTAGTAATTTGCAGGCATCGCAATGGATGATAAGCAATAAGAAAACGAAGTAAAAACACTATTTCAACTCAGCTTTCAGATATTGAGCAGTATAGCCTATATTTTTCTTGCAGATTTCTTCGGGAGTTCCTTCGGCAACTATCATTCCACCTTTCTGACCGCCTTCGGGTCCGATATCAATAATATAATCGGCAACTTTAATTACATCCAGATTATGTTCAATTACTACAACAGTATTACCTCTGGCAACCAGTTTATTAAGAACTTCAAGTAACACACGGATATCCTCAAAATGCAGTCCGGTTGTAGGTTCATCCAATATATATAAGGTATTTCCGGTATCTTTTTTCGATAATTCGGTTGCCAGTTTTATACGTTGGGCTTCGCCGCCCGAAAGTGTAGTTGATTGTTGTCCCAGTGTAATATAGCCCAGACCAACATCACGTAAAGTTCGTATTTTTTGTAAAATAGAAGGAATGTTTTCAAAAAATTCAACCGCTTGATCAATATCCATATTCAAAACATCGTTTATGGATTTTCCTTTGTAACGAATTTCCAGTGTTTCACGATTGTATCGTTTTCCACCACATTCTTCGCAAGGAACATAAACATCAGGCAGAAAATTCATTTCGATGGTTCGCAAACCAGCACCTCCACAAGTCTCACATCTTCCACCTTTTACATTAAATGAAAAACGACCGGGAAGATAACCTCTGATTTTGGAATCAGGTAAAGCGGCATATAACTTGCGGATATCATCAAAAACACCTACATAAGTAGCCGGATTTGAACGTGGCGTTCTTCCAATCGGAGACTGATTGATTTCAATTACTTTATCAATATTTTTTAAGCCTTCAATACTTTTGTATGGTAAAGGATTCTTATCGGAACGGTAAAAATATTTACTTAAAATCGGATGCAGGGTTTCGTTGATTAAGCTGGATTTCCCGCTGCCGGAAACACCTGTAACACATACGAATATGCCTAAAGGAATTGTCAGATTAACATTTTTCAGATTATTTCCTGTTGCTCCTTTTAGTATCAGTGAAGTTTCAAGTGGTTTTCTGCGTTTTTTCGGAATCTGAATTTGTTTTTTACCTGTCAAATAATCACAAGTAATTGTATTACAGTTCATCATATCTTTAGGATTTCCCTCTGCCACAATTTTTCCACCATGAATACCAGCTCCAGGTCCAATGTCAATAACATGGTCGGCGGCAAGTATCATTTCTTTGTCGTGTTCCACTACAATTACAGAATTTCCAATATCACGCAATTCCTGCAAGGCTTTAATCAATCGCACATTATCACGTTGATGCAGTCCAATACTTGGTTCATCAAGTATATATAAAACACCTACTAACTTTGAACCTATTTGAGTAGCCAACCGGATACGCTGAGATTCTCCACCAGAAAGACTTTTTGAAGGACGATTTAAGGTAAGATAATCAATTCCAACATCAAGCAAAAAGCTAATCCGGGTTTGAATCTCTCTAACAATTTCGTATGCAATGGTTTGTTTGCGTTCATCAAGTTTTTCATTTATAGAATCGAACCAAGTTTTCAGCTCAATCATATCCATATTCGAAAGCTGAGAAATATTTTTATCACCGATTTTGAAATGCTGTGATTCTTTTTTCAGACGATTACCATTACAATCAGGGCAGGCAATTTTATTCATAAAATTATTTGCCCATTTCTGAATACCTTTAGGAGCTGCATCTGTATTTTGATTAGAAATAAAATTTATTACTCCTTCAAAATTAATATTATATGTTGATGTAACTCCAAGATATTCATTTTTCACTTTCAAAACTTCATCAGAACCATATAAAATATGATACATTGCATCTTCAGGAATTTCTTCAATTGCATCATCAATCGTAAAATTATGTTTCAACGCAATGGCTTCCAATTGTTTGAAAATCCAATTGTTTTTATAAATTCCAACGGGAACAATACCACCTTGTTTTATAGATAATTTTTTATCTGGAATTATCTTATTCATATCCATTTCGGCAATTTCGCCTAAACCATTACAATGCTGGCAAGCTCCATAAGGAGAATTGAATGAAAATGAATTAGGTTCAGGTTCACTATATGCAATGCCAGAAACCGGACACATTAGCAAACGGCTGTAATGACGAACTTCTGATGTTTCATTTTCCATAACCATCATCATTCCTTTACCATGACGCAAAGCAGTTTGTACAGCTTGTGTTATTCTATGTTCTGAATCTTCAGTAACTTTAATTTTATCAATTACAACCTCAATATCATGTATTTTGTAACGATCGGCCTGCATTCCGAAATTAACTTCTTTAATTTCGCCATCAATCATGACTTTTAAAAAACCTTGCTTCCTTACCTGTTCAAACAATTCACGGTAATGCCCTTTTCTACCTTTAACCAATGGGGCTAATATAATGACAGACTTCTTATTATATTTTTCTTTAATTAATTCAATAATTTGATTTTCTGAATAACGAACCATTTTTTCGCCACTTTCGTAGGAGTATGCATCAGCAACACGTGCAAAAAGCAATCTGAGAAAATCATAAATTTCAGTAATTGTACCAACTGTAGAACGAGGATTTTTACCTGTTGTTTTTTGCTCTATTGAAATAACAGGGCTTAAACCAGTAATTTCGTCAACATCAGGACGTTCGAGATTGCCAATAAACTGCCGGGCATACGCAGAGAAAGTTTCCATATAACGACGCTGTCCTTCAGCATAAATTGTATCAAAAGCCAAAGAAGATTTACCACTACCACTTAATCCGGTAATTACTACCAGTTTATCGCGAGGAATACTAATATCAATATTTTGTAAATTATGTGACCTAGCCCCAAAGATATCAAGGGATTTGGTATCATTATCAGTCATTATAATGCCCTTTCAAAAATAGTTTGCAAAGATACGCATTTGTTTTGGAAGTAAAGTTAAAGCTTTGAAATAAGAAAATAGGAAATTCAAAAAATAAAAAATCCCGAAAGAGATATTTATAATCTAATCACACAAAACATACAAATCATCTCGTGGATTTAAACACATTACCGGAATTTTCCATGGATTTAAAATAGAATGTAGTTCTTTGGGGCCTTTTATTAAATCAAATAACCCATAAGATTTTGTGGCTAAAACAATTACCAAACCAGCATTCTCATCATTTGCCATTTGTAAAGCTTTTATGTCGATACTATTTTCTATTTCTTTGGTATTGATAATTTCAAAATTAACCTCAAAATTAGTAAATATTTTACGTATAAATTTCTGATTATTATTTAATTGACGAACAAAATATTCATCTTTAACATGAGGAGTTATTACTTTGATTACAGCATCGTTAAAACGGCTGAAATAACTAGCCCACAAAACTTTTTCTTTTGATTCTTTGGTTGAATCGATAGGTAAAATTATATTCTTATAAAAATTTTCATCTTCAATATCTTTATTTACAAACAAATATGGTATTCTGGATTTTCTGAATAATTTCAAAAGATTTTTAGGATGAAAATCTTGATTTTTTATATCATCACGATAACTTACAATTGCCAATATAGCATTTATTTTAGGAACAATTCCGCTAAATGATTTAGCATAATCCTTATTAATAACTATAGTATCTGAAACACAATTAGCTGCATAAGATTTTAACTTTGTATGCAATTCCGCTTCAGTTTCCAATCCTGAATTCAAACAGGCAATGGTAATTTCTTTTTCGAGTATCTTACTTAATATAACAGCATGATTTAAAGCAATTTTACTGTTTTTTGTAAAATCAGTAAAAACCAAAATCTGTTGATCTTTTTCTACAATCATAATTTAGTGTAATCCTTTAACAACCGGTTTGGCAGCAATAAAATCTTTCAAATAAAAAGGCTCAAAATAAGCTGTGTTTTCAAATTCTTTATTAATATACTTTCTTTCAGCAATTTCCACCATTCCTCTGGCTGATAAAGTAACATTATCTAAAAAAATGGCATTTTGATGTTTACTCAATATTTCTTTACATTTAAAAGCTCCATTGCCAAAAAAGTAAACTTTTTGAGAACCCAAAAAATTATTGTAAGTATCTTCTTCAACAATATCCGCCTGAACATCCCTTAACGTTTCAATATCTGGATTATAGAATGCAGAATAAACTTCCATTCTTCGAGCATCAATCATTGGACATAGCAAAGAATTCTCTTCAATGTTATTATTTCTTACTATATCAAAACACATTGATTTTAATGTATCTACAGAGATAAGCGGAATATTTAAAGCATAACACAAGCCTTTTGCTGAAGAAACACCAATTCTCAGACCGGTGTAGGAACCAGGACCTTTACTAACTGCTACAGCATCAAGATCTTTAGGAAGCTTTCCAGCTTCCTTTAAAACGTCATCAATATACACTGCTACTTTTGCAGAATGAGAATTAACTCTGTCAGATTCTCTGATTGACAATAATTTACCATTAAAGGCCAAGGCTACAGAACAAACTTCTGTAGCCGTTTCTATTATTAAAATTAATCCCATTAACCGATTTTAATTAGATTTATCTGTTTTTTTATCAAATAATTTCGATTTTTCAACTTTTTTTACAACCAAATTATTTTTCAACGACTTTGTTACAGCAGTATAAGGTCCAGCTATAACTTCATCATTTTCTTTTAAACCTTCAATAATTTCAATATAATTATTATCCTGAATACCAGTCTTAACTTTCTGCATTATAGCAGTTCCATTTTTATACAAGAAAACATATTCAACTATTTCTTCCTTTGTGGCTTTTTTAGTTGTAGTTTTTTCATCATCAACTTGTTCACCATTCTCTTCATTTTCTCCTTTTTTAGGTATTAATGATTTCTTTCCTGTAGAATCTTCTCTGGTAGTAACAGCTTGTATTGGAATAGTTAAGATATTTGAAGCACTTTTGGTTTGAATATCAACAGTTGCAGACATTCCTGGTCTGAATGGACTGATATTTGGTTTATCAGCCTTCATCAAATCCTGATATGAAGATTGTAATATTCTGATTTTTACATTAAAATTAGTTACCTGATCAGCACTAATGCCGGTTGTATTTGCAGAATTTGCAATTTGAGTAACTAGGCCCTTAAATTTTCTATTCAAAAAAGCATCAACTTCAATCAATGCAGTATCGCCTAATTTAACTCTAACAATATCATTTTCATTAACTTCAACATTAACTTCCATATTATTGAGGTTGGCAATACGCATAATTTCTGTACCACTTGAAAATTGAGAAGCACCCGTAACCCTCTCCCCTACTTCAACACTTAACTTAGATATAGTGCCACTATTGGGGGCAAATATTGAAGTGCGTGTAAGGTTTTCTTTTGACTGTTTTAATGCAGCTTCGGAACTACTTACGCTAAATTGTGCTGCAACTACATTTTGTTCAGCAGCTTCAACTTGTGCTTTTGCTACTTCATAGGCTGCTTTTGCAGCATCAAAATCAGATGCAGAAATAGTTTGTTGCTTATATAATTTATCACTTCTGTCGAAAGACAACTTGGTATTGGTAAATTGAGCTTTAACCTGCGATAAATTAGCCTTAGCATTTGCCAGATTAGCCTTTTGACCATTAAGCATTGCCAGACTTTGTTCGTAGGAAGATTTATATATTTCAGGATCTATTTCAGCCATCAAATCACCTTGTTTAATTTCATCACCTTCTTTTACAAGCAGTTTTACAACTTCACCTGAAATAAAAGGACTTATTTTTATCTCAACTTCAGGTTGGATTTTTCCACTTGCAGAAACTGTTTCTGTTATATTTCTAATACTTGCTTTTTCAGTAAAAATTTCAACTGCTGATTCGCCGCCAATCCATCCGTTTTTTTTGGCAACTATCAATAATACAATCAATAATACACCTCCGATTATTGATAATGTAATAATATTTTTCTTCTTCATTTTTGAAAAAATATAATGTTATTTACTTAATGTTATAGGATTACCTTGATAAAAATCAAGAATTATTTTTTTGAATACAAAATTAAATTTCGCTTTTAAAAGATCAGATTCTGCTTTTATCAATTTATTTTTTGCATCGTTGTAATCTATTGAATTAATCATTCCTACATCAAATTTACGTTGTGTATAATCAAATGCTTCCTGAAATGATGCCACTGTCTTTTGAGAAGCTTTATAACTTTTAAACGCAGCCTGAGCATCAGCATAAGCCTGTTCAATATTCTTTTGCAACTGGTTTTTAGTCAATTGTAAATTATATTCAGCATTCAAAGTGTTTAATTTTGCCTTTTTAATATTGGCATTTACCTGATTTCCATTAAAAATCGGAATATTTAAATTAAATCTAAGGGACTTACTTAAATTTCTATCTAACTGATCTTTAAATGACATTTTTTCAAATTCATAAACAGTTTGCTTTTGAACAATAGCCTGATTAGTGCCTGCAACTGTGTAATTTGTTGGTAAATTATCAACTACCGTAAAAGATTTCATCTTCATATAATTATCAGCATAATTACTTCCATAATATCCGCTTAATGATAAACTTGGATATCTGTAACTACGGGCAATAGCTAATCCTCTATTTGAGCTTTCCAAACGAAATTCAGCACTTTTAATCTCAGGCATTACTGTTGATGAGTATGCAAAAATTTGATTTGTTGGTATTAAAGTTACTTCATTCTCAACTTTTAATTCCGGCTTAATAATATCAAAATCGGTTGATGATTTCAAATCAAGCAATTGAGCCAAATCAAGAAAAGATAAATCTAATTGGTTTTGTGCTGAAACCAAATTGGCTTCTTCTAAAGCTGCTTGTGCTTGAATATCAAGCAAACTTCCACGAGCAATCGTGCCAGCTTCAAACAATTTTTTGGTTCGTTCTATCTGCATTTGGCTAATATTAACCTGATTTTGCTGATTTTCAAGTTGTTCTTTATTGAACAATATCTGCATATATGCTTGTGCAATTCGCAAAGCGATATCATTTTTCATTTTTTCCAAATCATATCTACTTGCTTTGTAATTACTTTCACTTTGTCTGATCGAATTCACCTTTTGAAATCCATTAAATAAATCGATTGATGAAGTTAAAGCAAAAGAATTCGACTGTGTTTGCTCATCAGTGTAACTATTTGAAGTAGGGTCAATATTTCTACCCCAACTATAATTATGACTTACACTTCCATTCAAATTAGGTAATGCATTCAGTTTGTTTTGTAATGCTGTAATTTTATCCGATTCAGCAGTTAACTGACTCTGTTTTATTTGAATATTGTTATCAAGTGCATAATTGATACATTCCTCCAAAGTCCATTTTTTTTGTGCATTAGTTTGAAATGCAAAACTAAAAATCATTAATATAAGAAACAGTAATCTTCTCATCTTGTAAGATGTATGTGTTTTTAAATTATTTTTTTACCATAATTGATTAAAGAAAAAATCAACTATCAAAAGTAAACATAAAACCTTAATTTTTGATTATTATTGTTGTATTTTTTATCTTTTTTCGTTAAATGGCAAAATAAGATGGTTGAATGCAGCCTTTTATATGCTGAATACCTATAAATTGATTTTGAAAAATAAAAAAGAAATCAAAAATAAAAAGCTGCTCTTTTGAGCAGCTTTTTATTGATTATGAAATACTTATTTGTCTTGCAGGCTTTTCTTTAGCTTCTTCCCTCTTTGGAATTTCTACTAACAAAACTCCATTTAGGTGAATTGCTTTTATTTGATCCTGTTCAACCATTTCAGGCAATCCGAACGAACGTTTAAATGAAGTGTAGCTAAACTCTCTACGCATAACTTTCTCATTTTTTTCTTCCTTACTGTCTTGCTTTTCACTCGAAATGCTCAGCACATTGTTGTGAAGATCAATTTTAAAATCTTCTTTATTCAAACCTGGTGCTGCAACTTCAATTCTGAAATTGTCTTTGGTTTCAGCTATATTCACAGCCGGCATTGAAGCACCAATCTGATTATCAAAAAAATTTGACATTACATCTTTACAAAAAAAATCATCTGCAAAATTTGGTAAATAAAACTGTTTTCTTAACATTGGTAACATAATTTTGTCCTCCTATTTTAATTATTAATTTTTTTGTTTGTTGTAAGTCCTATTTCAAACATTATGCCAAACCTAAAAAACATTAAAAATATGCAATATTCTGCCATTTTGTCAGTATATTTCGGTAATAATTACCATATATTTTTGCCATTATGTCAATGTAATTATATTTTATTTATCTGTATTACTAATATATACATCAATTATAATTATTATTTATGCATTTTATTTTTAATAATATATTTTACAAAAAGTTATTAAATGAAATCGGTTAAAAAATAAATCATTTTCTTTTTTATAATTCAAAAAAAACTTGTAGGTTTGTGGCATGCTTTAAGCAAAACTTTAAAATTATCAAAAATGACTTTTTATAAAACAATAATATTTCTACTAATCTCATTCGCAATTACAACAGGCATTTATTCACAAGAAGAAATGGATTGTGGTAAAACTGATAACAAAAAAGCAAAGAAATTATTTGAAAAAGCGATTGATTATTACAGCTCCGGTTTGTATGGTGATGCCATTAAAACGCTGAGAGACATTATAGAAATTGAACCTGAATATGCAGAACCTTATTATATGCTTGGTACAATAAGCATTAAAAAAGCTGACAAAAACCTAAAAGCTGCCAAGATATATTTTAAGCAAGCCATTGAATTATGTCCTGATTATGACCTCTATGCGTATTATTATCTGGCTGACATTTATTATGGAGACGAAAAATATGATACTGCTGCAATCTACCTGAAAAATTTCCTGAAAGATGTTGACAAAATAAAATCTGACGAAGATTATAAACGTGCTGAACAAATGCTAAAATATGCGGAGTTTTATGATAAGATGTTTAAAAATGTCGTTCCGTTCGATCCAAAACCAATGGAAGGAATTAGCACACAACTCGACGAATATCTTCCTATTATTACACCAGACAATGATTTCTGCTATTTTACAAGAAGAACAGAATTAGCACAGCAAAAAACAGCATGGTCGTCATCAAGCAAAAAATATAAAGAAAAATTTATGGAAAGTGAACGCCGAAACGGTGTTTTTAACTCTGGCGAAGAAATGCCGGAACCATTCAACTTGAGTGAAAACGAAGGTGGTGCTACCATTACTATTGACAATAATTTACTAATTTACACTATCTGCAAATATACTGATGGAGGAAATTATTACAATTGTGATATTTGCTTTACAGAAAAAAGGGGTGAATTGCAATGGACAAGCATTAAAAATCTCGGAAAAAATGTAAATACTGCTAAAACTTGGGAATCACAGCCAAGTATTTCATCTGATGGCAAAACCTTGTATTTTGTAAGCGATCGCCCCGGTGGTTTTGGGGGTTATGATATTTACAAAACCATACGTCAGGATAATGAAGAATGGTCTGCTCCTATAAATATGGGTCCTACTGTTAATACTACCGGAAACGAAAAAGCGCCATTTATACACACTGATAGTCAGACGCTTTACTTCGCTTCCGATGGCTGGCAAGGTTTAGGTGGATACGATATTTTTTACATCCGTATGGGTGAAGATAAAAAATGGAAAGAACCTAAAAATATTGGTTATCCGATAAATACGAAATTTGATGATGCGGGATTTTTTGTAAGCACCGATGGAAAATTTGCATATTTTGCTTCTAATCAACTAAAAGGAGTTGGAGGTTGGGATATTTTTTATTTCGATTTATACGAAGAAGCCCGTCCTGAAAAAGTTCTTTTTATAAAAGGTGAATTAAAAGACGAAAAAACACAGGAAGCGATTCCTGCCCGTATCGAACTAAAAAACCTGAAAACAAAACAGATAACTCAAATTCCGGTTGATACATTAACGGGAAAATATGTAGCAGTAGTTCCATTTAAAAATGATTATCTGCTTACCATAAAAAAGGAAGATTATGCTTATGAATCAAAATACATATCAACTGAAGATGAAACATTTAAGCAACCAGCAAAAATTGACATCAATATCAAGCAAATTGAAGTGGGTGCAAGTTATCAACTGAAAGACATCAATTTTGCTACAAATTCATATATTTTAAATGATGCTTCAAAAGTTATTATTGACGGATTTATTGTTTTTTTGAGAGAAAACCCTCATGTAAGCATCGAAATTCAAGGACATACTGATGATGTAGGTAACGACAAAGCCAATTTGACTTTATCTGACAACAGAGCAAAATCTGTTTATGAATACCTGGTTCAAAATAACATTTATCCTTCACGCTTAAGCTATAAAGGCTATGGAGAACTTAAACCGATAGCACCCAATACCAATGAAGAAGGCAGAGCTAAAAACAGAAGAACCATTTTTGTGATTAAATCGAAATAAAATTAAATCTATTTAACAGGTTTAATTTGACCTATTGCATATAAAGGTAAATTTGTAAACCATTCTTCTTTGCGATAATTTGACATTGAGGTTCTTATAGCTATTTCGGGCTGATATTTCTGACAATACAATCTCAAACTTTTTGCTTTCAGATTTTCTTCAGCTTTTACCTCAATCGGAATTATATTTCCTTGATATTGAGTTATAAAATCAATTTCGGCAGTTGAATTCTCAATTGACCAATAATTGAGCGTCAATTCTTTTTCGGCAATTAATTGCTGCATAACATATTGTTCAGTAACTGCACCTTTAAATTCCTGAAATATCTGATTCCCTTCAAGTAGTGTTTTAACATCAACATTTCCCATTGCCAGTAATAAACCCACATCAAGCAGAAATAACTTAAAATAATTAAAATCTTCATATGCTTTTAAAGGAATTGCAGGCTTGTTTATTTGATTTATTTTATGCACCAAACCACAATCAGTTAACCACGAAAGTGCTAATTCATAGTCTTTTGCTCTTGCTCCTTTTTTTATTATACCGTAAATAAATTTTTTATTTTCTTTAGCCAATTGTGCTGGTATTGAGTTCCATAACATTCTGATTCTGGGAACAATCTCATTGGGTGCATGTTTAGAAAAATCCTGTTCATAAGCAATTAAAATTCTTTTTTGAATTTCTCTAACTTCATTAAAATCAGAAGTATTACAAAAAGATAATACAACTTCAGGCATACCCCCAACATAATAATATTGTCGTAAAAACTGAATATATTTGGTTTTAAAAGTACTTATCATTGCCCAATCTCTTGAATTTAATAAATCCACTAAAGCTTTTTGTCCAAGAGCTTCGAGGAATTCAGTATAACTCATTGGATATAAATCTAAAAAATCTACTTTGCCAACAGGAAATGAAATATCTTTCTGCAATGCAACACCAAGTAACGAACCTGCTGCAACAATATGATAATCAGGGTTGTTTTCGTAAAAATATTTTAAAGCAGTGATGGCTCGTGGTGCTTCCTGAATTTCATCCAGAATAATTAAAGTATTGTCTGGATTAAAACTCACGCCCGTTTCAATCTGTAAACCCATAATTATCCGTGGGATATCAAAATTGTCGTTAAATAAATCTTTCAAACGACTGTTGCTTTCAAAATTTACATAAAGAATCTGAGCATATTCTTTATGTCCAAACTCTTTCATAATCCAAGTTTTACCAACTTGTCGTGCACCTCTGATAATGAGTGGTTTGCGATCGCTATTTGCTTTCCATTTAATTAAATCTGCAATTATTGTTCTTTTCATTTTGCAAAGTATTTAAATAATATTTGCAAATATACAAAATATCATACGAATATTTGTATTAAAACGCATTTATTCATACGAATTAATGTTGTAATCAACATTTATTCGTACGAATAAATGTAAACAAAACTTTATCTATTTGTTTATTAACAATTTATTGTTTTCAAGAATTTCTCCACTTGATGATTCAATTTGCAAAAGATAACTCCCGCTTCTCAATCCACTAGTTGAAATCATATATGTTTTTTCAAAATTATTAATATTAATACTTCTAACTAATAATCCGACAGGAGAATATAAATTGGCTATTGCGTTTTTTAAATCTTTATTCATTTTAATTGTAAAATTTCCAGATGCCGGATTTGGAAAAACTTCAATTACTTTTCTTCCATTAGGCAATACTTCATTTAATCCTGATTGAAAAGGCTTGCTGATTGCCAAAACATATTCTCCTTGCTGAAGATTCTGTGTAATCAGATAACCACTGTAATTATCGCCGTTACGTGTGAAATTTACCAAATGCCAATCATCTCCTGCATTTTGCCGATAAAGTAAAACCATTGAATCGCAAGAAGATGGAGATGGCAAAAATTTATTATCCAAAGCTATAGAAGGTTGACGATTGTAATAAAATTTGCCTTTTGTAATAAAACCCGAAGGGGAAACTCCCTGAATCAACCAATAACGGTCTGGATGCAAGCGCTTAATTTCAGGATTTGCTGTTTTAAGTCCATCGGACTTTATCCAGTTATGTACTACGCGAACTAAAGCAGAATCGGTAATTTGCTGTACATCTAACTGAAAATTAAGCTCCTGGTAATCTTTTATTCCTGAGTTTTTAACTATTTCATATTTATCTGTTGTTGCGTCTGCAATTTTTTCTTCCATATCGAGCAAGGCAACTGTCGGATTAAAAGGAAGTTGAAAAGCTTTGCTTCCGGTTTCTCCATCAAATTCAATTATTCCGGTAAATTTATGCCATTGGTTATCCATAAAAGTAATTTCGACTTTATTATGATTGGCAAAAGCCGGTGCAGCTTTAAGTTTCTGTCGGACATAAACCATATAAGTTGAAGGAATACCGGCAGCTACAACAGAATCAATCGAAAAATGTGTAAATCCGGGATTGTAAACGTAAAAGTTGAAAAAATCAGTCATATCTATTCCAGTATAACTGCTTAAGAATGATTTCATATCAGCAGTTGAAATATCATCATAAGCATATTGATTCAACATTTCTTTAACAGCTCCAAAAAACAGAGAATCACCCAGATAGCCTCTCATAGTCTGCACTACTGTTGAACCTTTCTGATAAACCGTTTCGCCATAAGTATAATTACTTGGTATTCCGTACAATGCTCTGTATCCACCATCTTCAATATGAGTGGTTTGCAACACTCTCTTTAATTTTGTTCTCAAGTAATCTTTATATGAATTTTTCCCATATACTCTTTCGCGATAAAGTGCTTCGTTATAGGTTGCCCAACCTTCGTTAATCCACATATCTACAGCAGTTGAACAGGTAATCAAATCGCCAAACCAATGATGTGACAATTCGTGAGCCAACAGATATTCATTAGCTAAAGTTCCATCAATAGAAGCCGCAGGATAAGCAATATTTGTGGCATGTTCCATAGCCCCTAGCGTAGTGGCCACATAACCAACCCTTTCCCAACGATAAGGGCCCCAATAATATTCGAAAGCTTCCAAAACACCATTCAAATTTATAAAACTTGCTCTCGCTTTTGCCGTATCAGCAGGCTGAACATAAACTGCAGTCGGAATATTTCCATTTATCCCTTGATACAATCCACTTACATTTATATAATTATAAACTGCAACCGAAGCCAGATATGCAGGTATTGTATTATTGAATTTCCAGTGAAAAGTCCGGCTTCCATTGCCATTATTGATATTACTCATCAAAGTACCTCCGCAAACAACAGTTTTTAAAGAATCTACAGTGATATGATAATCATAAAAAGCCCTGTCAACAAAATCATCCACACATGGAAAAAAACATTTGCCATAGTTGTGTGGGTCGTCACCAAAGGAAATGCCCAGATTATAGGAGAGGCCCGAACTGATATGAAATCCGCCCCAACCATATGTTTCAACATGCGGTGTACCATGATAATAGATGCGAACATTTACAGAATCGCCCGTATTTATTGCTGTTTGTAAAGGAATTCTGATTTTATTTGAAAAATTGGCAAATGCATTATTTGTACTATTAACAAATACAGAATCAACACTTAACATCAATAGTTCAAGCGTAATATTGTTTACATTATTAAGTTTAGACTTGAGTTTTAAATCTGTATATCCGCTAAGTTGGTTAGTATATTTAAACGCAATATCCAGATTGATATCGTAATGAATTACGTCTATTGTATCGCTAATGTGAGCTTTATAGCTATTATTTCGTGCACTTAATTGAATAGATAACAGAAATAAAACTATAATAAATGAAAGAATTTTATGCATAACAATATGTATTTAAATATAAAAGCAAAAATACAAAAAAACCATATTGTTTTTTTAAATAAAAAGATTTTTTCAGCGTATTTTGCTTTTAGAATTAAAAAACTAATTTTGCAAAAAAAAGCAATCAGTATGGTTTCCTTTTTAACTGAAAAGAATAAATTAAACATTGGAATTCTTACAATTTCCACATCGGCTTATATTTTTTCCTATCTTTTTGTGCTGTTTATTTATCAGCTCACTACCTCTTTTATGGCTGCACAATATCACGTAAGAACAATACTATATCTCGATAAAATTACATTTATCACTCAAGACAATTCGCCTTTTTGGTATTCAGACTCAGTACTTTCAGTATTTTTTGCAAGTCCAATCGTAAGTATATTCTTTTTATTTACATTTATTTGGCTTTATCATAAATTAATTGATGATGAAAGTATTATAAAACATTTCTTCCTATGGGGTGCTATTCATTTTATCAACAGGCTTTTAGGAACATTTATCATTGGAACAATTTTCTTTTTATATGAATCTAATTTAATTGCTGATTGGTTATATATGGGAATGGAAATGAAAATTCTGATTGTTTCATTGGCTTTTATTTTAATGATAGTAATTGGCAGGTTTACAGCATTTCCATTGCTGGCATCAGCCGATTCGCCTACTTTACTTAAAGAAAACTACAGAAAAAATTTCATCATTCATCAGGTATATTTGCCTTGGGTTATAGGAAGTATATTTTTATTTTTATTTCAATTACCTAAAATTCCAATTAACAATAACTTACTTCATATTAGCATTTTATGCTTAATAGCTCCACTCATATTCAGATATAATAAATTTCTTTTACCCAGTTTTGACGGACCTGAAGTCCAATACCGCATACCTTGGCGATTTCTTTCGTTTTTAATGGTATTAATTATAATAATGAAGTTTTTTTTAAACAAAGGTATTCAATTTGGATCAGAATCAGAATCTTCGGATGGACTGCTTGAAATTTCAATACTAATTGCAATTATTATTATCAGCTTGGTTATTCAAATGATTTTCAGCTATAAACGTAAGAAAAAATCAACAAGAAAACTTTTAGAAGGGTTTTAAAAAAGGCAGAAATTTAAGTTTCTGCCTTTTCTGTTATTTACTTTTCCCCTGATTTGCAACAGCTTCCATCAACTTTCTGATTTCTTCCTCATCGCCCAAAAAATAATCTTTTAGTAAATTCAGATGATCGTCAAATTCAAATATATAAGGAATGCCGGTTGGCAGATTCAGGTTTACAATATCTTCATTGCTAATGTTTTTCAAATATTTAATGATACCTCTCAAGCTATTTCCATGAGCAGCTACCAATACTTCGCCGGTTTCCATTAATTTCTTTGAAATATTATTTTCCCAAAAGGGAACTATGCGGTCAACCGTTTCTTTTAATGATTCGGTCAATGGAATTAATTCCATATCAATATCCTGATATTTTACATCTAAGCGAGGATTGCGTTCATCATTTTCAGCCAAAGCAGCAGGTGGAATATCGTAACTGCGACGCCAAACCAAAACTTGTGCATCACCATATTTTTGTGCAGTTTCAGCTTTATTTAAACCTTGTAATTCACCATAATGCTTTTCATTCAAACGCCAGGTTTTTTCAACCGGTAGCCATAGCAAATCCATTTCCTCTAATATAAAATTCAAAGTTTTAATGGCTCTTTTCAAATATGATGTATAACAATATATAAAACTAAAATTATTGTCTTTTAATACTTTACCACCTTTTTTGGCTTCTTCTACTCCCTTTTCCGACAAATCTACATCGGTCCATCCGGTAAAACGATTTTCTTTATTCCATTCACTTTCACCATGTCTGACTAAAACTAACCTCTTCATATTGAATATATTTTGTTAAACTATTTGCTTTTTTTTTCATTTATTTCTTTTTCGAAATCTTCTTTCCAATTAAATTTATATCGCAATTTGTTTTGATTTGACAGATATACAATTATAATTCCGGCTATAATAAATGGGATACTAAGCAGTTGCCCCATATTAAGCAACATTCCTTTTTCGAAGTTTACTTGTGTTTCCTTTAAAAATTCGACAACAAAACGTATTGAGAATAAAACAATTAAAAAAGTCCCGAACAAAAAACCATTGTTAGGCAATCCATCTTTTTTATAATAATACCATCGCAAAACAAAAAACAAAGCCAAATAACTTAAAGCTTCATAAATCTGCGTTGGATGGCGTGGAATTGTCTGATTATCTTTTACAAAAACAAATCCCCATGGTAGTGAAGTTGCATGTCCATAAATTTCAGAATTCATCAGATTACCCATTCTGATGAAGAAACCTGCTAAAGCTACAACAATTACTATTCTATCAATAGTCCACCAAAAATCGGGTTTCTGGTATTTAGAAAATAAAAAAAGTGCAAAAATAATTCCGATTGCAGCACCATGACTAGCCAAACCACCATGCCAGATATAAAGTATTTCAAGCGGATTACTCAGATAGTATGCAGGTTCATAGAACAAACAATGGCCAAGCCTTGCACCTATTACAGTTGAAATTATCATATACATTGCCAATTTATCTAAAATGGCAACCGGAACTTTTTCTTTTTTAAAGAAACGTTCCATAATCAAATAACCAACATAAAACCCACCAGCAAAAAGCAGCCCGTACCACCTTACAGATAAAGCTCCCAGACTGAAAATTTCAGGATTTGCATTCCAACTAATATAATTAAATACCATATATAAATTTTTGAAAAGCAAATTTATAAAACAATATCAAACAATTTGATGTGGTTAACGTTTTTTATGATATTGTTAATAAGAATTTTTGTAAATATTACGATATTTGCAAAGCTTAAATTCTATATATTTAAATGCATACAGAAGGGAGAAAAAAGTGGCTGATAAAGCTTAAGAACAAATACCGACTGGTAATTATGAATGATGACACATTTGAAGAAAAGTTATCATTCCGATTATCAAGACTTAATGTTTTTGTTGCCATTGGTGCTACCGCAATTTTTCTTGTTTTTGCCACTACATATATTATTGCTTTCACTCCGCTTAGAGAATATATTCCGGGTTATACCAACCTAAAGCTCAACAAAGAATCTTACAATAATCTTTTAAAAATTGATTCTTTGGAAAATGAAGTCAGAAGCAGAGAACTTTATTTTAAAAATCTTAAATTGATTTTATCGGGTCAGGCAATTCTTGATTCCGTGGCACCCTACTCGAAAGATACCAGCAAGAAATACAGCAATATAACGATTATCAAATCAAAAGAAGATTCAATTTTAAGGAAACAAATTGAAAATGAGAATAAATATGATTTATCTTCACAAGACCTTACTATTGAAAACAATAATCAAGCCCAAAATATAAATGCATCTATAAGTGGTTTCTTTTATTTTACACCGCTCAAAGGTATAGTTATCAATGGCTTTGATGCCTCAAAAAACCATTATGGTATTGACATAGCCGGCAAGAAAAATGATGTAATTAAATCTGTTTTAAACGGTACTGTTGTTTTTTCGAACTGGACTTTAGAAACTGGTTATATTATTGGCATTCAACATCAACACAATTTAATATCCGTTTACAAACACAATTCAGCATTGCTTAAGAAAACCGGCGATTATGTTAAAGCCGGTGATGCCATTGCTTTTATTGGCAATAGCGGCGAATTATCAAACGGACCTCATCTGCATTTTGAATTATGGTATAACGGAAGTCCGGTAAATCCGAAAGATTATATTACTTTTTAACTCTATTTACTGATGAAAAAACGCATAGCGGTTTTAGGTTCTACAGGTTCTATTGGAACTCAGGCATTGGAAGTTATTAAATCGCAACCTGAATATTTACAAGCCGAAATTCTCACTGCTCATTGTAATGCTGATTTACTGATACAACAGGCTATTGAATTTCAACCAAATGCGGTTGTAATTGGGGTAGAGAAATTATATGATAAAGTAAAAAATGCTTTGTCTTCTTATGATATCAAAGTTTTTGCAGGCGAAGAATCCATAAATCAGATTGTTGAATCGGATGAAGTGGATATGGTGTTGGCTGCTATTGTGGGTTTTGCCGGTTTAAAATCAACTTTAAAAGCCATAGAAGCAAAGAAACAAATTGCTCTGGCAAACAAAGAAACCATGGTTGTTGCAGGTCAGTTGGTAAACAAACTGGCTAACGAAAATGCTGTAAATATTTTACCCGTTGACTCTGAACATTCTGCTATATTCCAATGCCTTGCTGGTGAATTTCACAATCCGGTTGAAAAAATTTATCTGACAGCCTCAGGTGGACCTTTTAGAGGAAAAGATAGAAATTTTTTATCGACAGTGAGGAAAGAAGATGCTTTAAAACATCCGAATTGGGAAATGGGCAAAAAAATCACCATCGATTCTGCCACTCTCATTAACAAAGGACTGGAAGTGATTGAAGCAAAATGGTTATTTGGTTTAAAACCCGAACAAATAGATGTAATTATTCATCCTCAATCAATAGTACATTCGTTGGTTCAATTTCAGGATGGGTCTTTAAAAGCCCAAATGGGTCTGCCCGATATGAAATTGCCTATTCAATATGCTTTTACATATCCCAACAGATTAAAAACAAATTTTGAGAGATTTAACTTTACAAATTATCCACAACTGAGTTTTGAAAAACCTGATATGGAGGTTTTTAAAGGTTTGGGGCTTGCTTACGAAGCGATGAACAGAAAAGGCAATATGCCTTGTGTTTTAAATGCTGCAAACGAAATAGTTGTAGCTGCATTTTTGCAGGACAAAATCGGATTTCTCGAAATGAATGATGTGATAGAAAATTGTTTACAAAAAATGGATTACATTGAAAATCCGTCTTTGGACGATTATATACAAACTGACAAAATAACACGTATATTTGCCAAAGAATTAATCAAATAAAATACGACAAAATACATATTTATGGGAATATTAACGCAAGCATTGGGCTTGATTTTAAGTTTATCAATATTGGTTTTGCTTCATGAAGCAGGACACTTTGGTTTCGCTAAATTATTTAAAACCAGAGTAGAAAAATTTTATCTTTTTTTCGATCCATGGTTCTCTCTTTTTAAATTCAAAAAAGGTGATACAGAGTATGGTATAGGTTGGCTTCCTTTGGGCGGATATGTAAAAATATCTGGTATGATTGACGAATCAATGGATAAAGAAGCAATGAAACAACCACCTCAGCCATGGGAATTCAGGTCGAAGCCGGCATGGCAACGATTATTGATAATGATTGGCGGCGTTTTGGTAAATTTCCTGCTGGCACTTTTCATTTATTCAATGATTTTATTTGCATGGGGAAAGGAATACCTGCCTGTAAAAAATGTTACTTATGGCTTTCAGTTTAATGAAGTTGCAAAAAAAGCAGGATTTCAGAACGGTGATAAAATTTTAACGATAGATAACCAGGAAGTTGAAAAAATAAACGATATCACAAAAAAAGTATTGATAGATGGTGCAAAATCGGTTAAAGTTAATCGTAATGGCGAAACTATTGATATTGCAATGCCAAAAGATTTCACAAAACAATTATTGGTTGCCAAATCAAAATCATTTGCTGATCCTCGTTTCCCTTTTGTAATTTTTAAACTTGAAAAAGGAAATCCTGCCGAAAAAGCCGGACTTATTGAAGGTGATCAGATTGTAAAAATCAATAATGATACTACTCCTTTTTACAACGATTATATTGAAATAGTTGAAAAACTTAAAGGAAAAGAAATTGAGGTTACTTATTTGCGAAATAATATTGCTAACAAAGCAAAACTTACCCTTACCGAAGACGGTAAAATGGGTGTGTATCCGAAGGATCCTACTGAATACTTTAAGATTAACAAGGTTGAATATGGCTTTTTTGAATCTATTCCTGCCGGAATTAGTTTGGGTGTTGAAACATTAAGCAATTATGTAAAGCAATTGAAACTTGTTTTCACCAAAGAAGGTGCAAAACAAATCGGTGGCTTTGGTGCTATCGGTGGTTTATTCCCTAAATCATGGGATTGGGAGCAATTTTGGAATATGACTGCATTATTATCGGTAATACTTGCATTTATGAATATACTACCTATTCCGGCATTGGATGGTGGTCATGTATTGTTTTTGATATATGAAATTGTAAGCGGACGCAAACCCAGCGAAAAATTTATGGAATATGCACAAATTGCAGGTATGGTATTGCTGTTTGGATTGCTGATATTTGCAAATGGAAACGATATTCTGAAGATGTTTAAATAAGAAAACAGATATTTCGCTAAGCTCAGTAACCAAAGTCTGAAATTGAGCGAAACAAATTCGGGAATTTATAATAAAAAATACCGCCGTACTTATAATATTGCGGTATTTTTTATTGTGAAATATCTCTTTTACTCCACCACCAGCCCCTGCTGCCCTCTGATATTGCCTTTTTCTTTGAGTTTAGGTTACTGTTTTATAAACCTTCTACTACTATCTTCCTCCAATATTTTGTACAAAACTGTCCAAAAAGCATCAGCACTGCACTTTTGTAAATCCTTTTGCCTTAGTCAAACATTCATACTTGTGGAAAAAGACTTCCTTTTGCTTTGGTCAAACAATCATACTAGCATAAAAGGAGTTCCTTTTGCCTTAGTCAAACATTCGGACTAGTGTAAAAGGAGTTCTTTTTGCCTTAGTCATACATTCAGACTAGTGTAAAAGGACTTCCTTTTGCTTTAGTCAAACATTCGGACTAGTGTAAAAGGAGTTCCTTTTGCCTTGGTCATACATTCAGACTTGTGTAAAAGGAGTTCCTTTTGCCATAGTTATAATATCAAAGCTATATTTCATAAAAAAAACCCTTGGATACTAAGGCATCCAGGGGTTTGATATTTATTGTACTTATACGTACTTTTTTATCTGAGTATTCTAAAACAAAATATCCAAAACACAAAACAATCCATAAATAAGGCTGGCTATTCCGTTGGTGGTAAAAAACGCCAGATTAATACGGCTTAAATCATTGGCTTTTACTATTAAGTGCTGATAAATAAGTAATACCGAAAAAACACCTCCGCCAATCCAATATAAAACACCCCAATCGGCAGAAAAACCGATTAGCATTACCAGTACTAAACTGAATAAATGTAATACAAACGAAAAAATTAATGAATTTTTAATGCCTAACCACGATGGTATTGACTTTAATTTCTGCGATTTGTCGAAATCAATATCCTGTAAAGCATAAATAATATCGAAACCACTTACCCAAAACAACACCATAATCGACATCAAAACCGGCACCACATCAAACTTTCCGCAAACGGCAATATATGCACCAATAGGAGCCAAAGCCAGCCCAAGTCCCAATACAATATGACTTAATGAAGTAAATCTTTTGCACAAACTATAACCCAAAATTACGATTAAGGCAACTGGCGAAAGGTAAAATGCCAGCTTGTTTTCATTTAAAAAATAGGTTGTTAGTACAAACAAAACGGAATTGATTATAACAAATACCAAAGCTCTTAATGGTTTGATTTTCCCTGCCGGAATTTCTCTTACCGCAGTACGCTTATTGGCTGCATCAAATTCTCTGTCGATATAGCGATTGAAACCCATGGCTGCATTGCGTGCAAACACCATACATAACACTACCAATATCAATAAATACCAATTAAATTCCTGTATTTGATTTACAGCAATAAAAAAACCTGCCAAAGCAAAGGGCATTGCAAATATGGTATGAGCAAATTTTACTAACGACAGGTATTTTGCGATTGTTTCTTTCACTATTTATTCTAAATAATTGTCAACGCTTTCGCTCGACCATTTGTAATTGTATAATCCGTAATGCAAACGAAGTTCTTTTTCCTCCGGAGAAAGAGCAGCATACTTTGCTTTTTCTTCATCTAGCTTTCTTTGCTTCTCTTCTTCTATAGCATAAATATCATTTAAGTATTTTTGTTCAACTCTTTTCTTTAAAAAATCGCGGGCTACCGAAGGAAACAATTCTAAAAGCAATGCATCTTTTTCATTTTCTGCCAGTTTTAAATCGCCGTACTCGGGAAACACAGAATTTTCCTGTTTTTTATAATTTTTAGTATCATAATCCATTTCGGTTTTAACACCGGCTACTTTCATTCTGAATTCAGGATCGATTGGTAATGGAGTTTTGCCATAATTACCTTTAACAAGGTTAACAAACTGAATAGATTTGGTAGTATAAGGAGGTAAACTCTTGTTTTCGTCAATTACACAGTTTACAGCCTGCACACCCACAATCTGGCTGGTAGGTGTAACCAATGGAGGACAACCTGCTGCTACACGAACCATGGGAACGGTTTCCAATACCTTGGGCAACAAATGATCAAGTTTTAACTGTTTTAATTGTGCCAGCATATTGGTGTACATTCCGCCGGGAATTTCGGCATTTTTAACCATTTCATCTGGTCCCGGGAAATTGAAGTATTTCTCAATTTTCTGAGTAACATCCAGTAATTCGGCTTCTTTTCTTGATTTGGCAAAAGCAATAGCCATTTCTAACATAGTGTCAACTTCTTTTGGAAGCTTGTCTCTGGTAATATCAAATTCGATAGGGAATAGCTGGTACGAATCGTAATCGGCTAATTCCAAACGGATTTTCTTTAATTCTTTATTTATTTTTACAACAGCATCTAAATTAACGCCAGTATCTAATCCAAGTTTATTGGCAAACAACTGAATAATTTCAAAAGCAGGTGCAGCCGGACCACCAGCAAAATTCAGTATCGAAGTATCAACAATATCAACACCATTTACAATAGCCATCAATACAGCAGCTAAACCATAACCCGGAGTACAATGTGTATGAAAATCGATTGGGATACTTAGTTCTTTTTTTAGACGTGAAATTAATTCACCCGATTTGTTAGGTGGAATTAATCCAGCCATATCTTTTACCGATATCATATCGGCACCCATTTCTTCTAATTGTTTTGCTTTTTTTACAAAATAATCTATTGTAAAAATATCGTGAGGTAAAGTTTTGAAATGTAATAGTGCATTTATTTTTTGCTTAGATGTAAATTTGGGATCAACAGTATAACATATTGTGCAATCGGCTATTCCACCGTTTTTCTTTACATAATTGATGGTTGATTTAATATTATTTACATCATTTAATGCATCAAAAATACGCATGATATCAATTCCTGACTTAACTGCAAACTTATTAAAGCCTTCAATAACTTCTTCGGGGTAAGGATTGTAACCAAATAAATTACGACCACGTGAAAGGGCAGTTAATTTGGAAGTATCGCCAATTACAGCTTTGATTTTTTCCAATCTGTCCCATGGATTTTCATTTAAATAACGCATTATTGAATCGGGAACGGCTCCGCCCCATACTTCCATTGCATAAAAACCGGCTTCTTTGAATAAAGGCAATACTCTATCAACCTGATCCTGTGTCATTCGGGTAGCAAATAAAGATTGCTGACCATCACGCAGGGTTAAATCTCTTATTAATAGCTTTTTTGTCATAATATTTGGTCTGTTTTTTCTTATAAAAATGTGATTTTCTTTTGCAAATTTATAACTAATATTATTATGATAAAAATCTTTTAAAAGATTTTTTCCAATATTTTATTTCAAAGATAAAACCATGTTTTTCAGCAATTAAGATTAATTGCATGATGGTTTATTTTTATTTTCTTATGTTAATTCAAAGATTATTTCAATTAAAGAATTAATGTTCAATTCTACTTTATTGCATTTTTTAGTATTTTTGGCAAGAAATTTGTAAAACATTTTAAAATCATATTAATAAATTTTAATCGAATATTATGAAAAAAATAGTTTTTCTGTTAGTAATCTCTTCAATATTTATTAAGCTTACTTATGCAGTATTGCCTACCCCATCTAATTATTCTCCATCAAACAATTCAACCTCAATTTCGGCTTCAGTCTCATTTAATTGGTATAGTTCCACTGTTGCAACTTCATACGAACTGAAAATTGCAAATAATCCGGCTTTCAGTAATGCAGCAATTTATAACAGTAGTCAAACGAATTATACCGTTGGAAATTTAAAATATTCAACTACTTATTACTGGCAAATAAGAGCTAAAAGTGCATCTGATTCGTCATTATGGTCGAATGCATGGAATTTTACAACAACGGCTGCAAATTCATTGTATTCCCCTTCCAATAATTCTACAAATCTGAATGTAAGCACTACTTTGAACTGGTATAGTATTACAGGTTCAAATACATATCAGATTGAAATTGATACTGCTGTAGGTTTTAATTCGGCATTAAAAGCAAGTTATTCAACAACTTCAAGTTATACTGATTATAATGTCGGCAATTTATTGTTTAATACAAAATATTACTGGAGAGTGCGGTCTGCTCATGTTTGTGATACTTCTGCATGGTCTGCAGTTTGGAATTTTACAACTACATCAGCAAATACTTTGTATTCCCCTTCTAATAATTCTACCAATCTGAACGTTAGTACTACATTAGACTGGTACAGCATTACAGGTGCCAATTCTTATCAACTGGATGTGGATACATCTGCCAATTTTAATTCACCAAAATTTGCCAGATATGTAACTACTTCAAGTTATACTGATTATAATGTCGGTAATTTGCTTTTTAATACAAAATATCACTGGAGAGTGCGGTCTGCTCATGCCAGTGATACTTCTGCATGGTCTGCAGTTTGGAATTTTACTACAACTTCAGCAAATACTTTGTATTCACCTTCTAATAATTCTACCAATCTGAATGTAAGCACTACTCTGGACTGGTACAGCATTACAGGTGCCAATTCTTATCAACTGGATGTGGATACTTCTGCCGGATTTAATTCACCAAAATTTGCCAGATATGTAACCACTTCAAGTTATACTGATTATAATGTTGGCAATTTATTGTTTAATACCAAATATTACTGGAGAGTGCGTTCGGCTCATGCTGCTGATACCTCTTCATGGTCTGTAGTTTGGAATTTTACTACAACTTCAGCAAATACTTTGTATTCACCTTCTAATAATTCTACCAATCTGAATGTAAGCACTACTCTGGACTGGTACAGCATTACAGGTGCCAATTCTTATCAACTGGATGTGGATACTTCTGCCGGATTTAATTCACCGAAATTTGCCAGATATGTAACCACTTCAAGTTATACTGATTATAATGTCGGCAATTTGTTGTTTAATACAAAATATTACTGGAGAGTGCGTTCGGCTCACTCTGCTGATACTTCGGCATGGTCTGCTGTTTGGAGTTTTACAACTGTAAATACAGTTACTTTGTATTCTCCAGGCAATAACTCTACCGGTTTTAATAATACAGATGTTACAATTGATTGGTATGGTATAAGCGGTTCGTCAAATTATGACTTCAGATGCGATACTTCCATGCAATTCAATTCGCCATTGTTAAGAAGCGGAAGTGTAACATCATCTTATACCGATTATACTTTAAGCGATTTACAATTTGGCAAAACATGGTATTGGAAAATAAGAGCTCGTCATCAGACAGATACCAGTGCATGGTCCTCAATATGGAGTTTTTCAATAAATAATATGGTTACATTATCTACTCCAGCCAATAATGCTACCGGAATTTCATTAAATCCGACATTGGTATGGAATACATTTTCAGGAATTACTTCTTATCGCTATCAATATGATACAGATCCTTTATTCGGCAATCCAATCAGTGGATTTATTTCATCAGGAACTACTCAAAAGGCATTAAGTAATTTGAGTTACGGAACCACTTATTACTGGAGACTACAAGCTATGCATACAACTGATACTTCGGTATGGTCGCAGGCGTTTAATTTTACTACTTTGTATCAAATGGCAAATGGTCCGGTGCTGATGTCGCCTGCCAGTGGAAGTCAGAACATTGCAATTCCGGTTGATTTACAATGGAACAGCATTAGCGGGGCTTTGGTTTATCAATATCAACTTGATATTAATTCAAATTTTACAAATTCAATAACCGGAAACACCACACAACTAAATGCATCGGTACCTTCTTTAATGGGTGGAACAATCTACTATTGGCGGGTAAGAGCAAACAACGGAAGTGGATATTCGCCGTGGTCAACAGTATGGGTTTTTACAACACAAATCAGCATTGATGTTCCTCAACTGCAATCACCTACAAATAATTCAACTGCACAACCACTTAATTTAACCATTAACTGGAATGATGTAAGTAATGCTACGTCATACGAATATCAATATTCAACAAGCAATACATTTGCTATTTACAATACTGCTAATACCACACAATCGCAGGCACAAATAAGCGGATTGAGTCCAAATACGACTTATTACTGGCGAGTAAAAGCAAGTAACGGAACTAATTATTCGGCATGGTCGAATGTATGGAGTTTTACTACCATGCAACTGTTGCAGGCACCTCTATTAACAAGCCCAACAAATATGACAGTTAATACATCTTTGAATATTACCTTAGATTGGGAAAATGTTTTGAATGCAACTTCCTACGAATATCAATATTCGCTTAATGCAAGCTTTAATCCTTCAATTAATGGCTCAGTTAATATATCTCAAAACGATATTAGCAACCTGAATTCAAATACACAATACTATTGGAGAGTAAGAGCTATAGATGGTACTACCGTTTCCGACTGGTCGAACGCATGGACATTCACCACAATGATGGTTCTGAATCCGCCTGTATTAACTTTCCCTGCTAATAATGCTGTAAATATTCCGGTAAGCGTATTGCTCAACTGGGATAATGCAACTAATGCTTTAAATTACGAATATCAGTACAATACAGATGCAAGTTTCAATAATTCGCCTGTTTATACAGTTGTAAATTCGGAAGCTCAACTTAGTAATCTGAGTTATAATACAATTTATTACTGGCGTGTACGTTCGATTGCCAACTCCACTATATCAGTATGGTCGGCAGCAAATAATTTTAAAACAATAAACGATGTTGGAATTGAAGATAATGAATCTGAAACCGCAATTATTTATCCAAATCCAGCAAAGGATATATTGAATTTAAAAATAGCTGCTACAGATAATAAAGCCAAATCAATTGAAATTTACAATTTATTGGGAAAAATGCAATATCAGTCGAGTATTGTAAATAATCAAATTCAGATAAATGTAACTGATTTCAGCAAAGGCATCTATATTTTAAATATTAAGAGCAATAATAAAATAAATTCATATCGTTTTGTGGTTGAATAAATATCCTTAATCGTTCAACCCTAACGGGTTGATTTCCGTTTATCAGTTTCATAACCCCCAATTGAATTGGGGGTTATGAAAATTAAGTCCTAAGGACTTTAAGAAATGATGAAATATTAATAAATAATAAAGAAAAACAGAAAAAAGTAAACAAATAATAAAACACAAAACTCGAAGAGTTCAATATGAATAACCCCCATTAAAATTGGGGGACAAACAATACACAAAGAACCGCAACCCGATAGGGTTGAACAAAAAAAGCAGTAAATGCAAATTAAGTCCTGCTGGCTTTATGCAATGATGAAATAGAAACAAATAATAAAGAATAAAACAGACAATTAAACAAAGAATAAAACACAGAACTCGAAGAGTTCAATATGAATAACCCCCAATGCAATTGGGGGACTAACAATATATAAAGGACCACAACCCGTTAGGGTTGAACAAAACAAAAACTAAAACAAAATAATATGGCAAGTTACAGACAAATCTATTATCATATCGTTTTCGGAACTAAAAATCATCAAGAAACCATTCCTGATATGTATTGTGATAATTTATATAAATATATCTGGGGGTATATTAAAAATAAGAATTCTAAACTATACAGAATTAATGGAAGTTTAGAACATATTCATCTGCTTGTTGATATTCATCCTACAATAGCACTGGCAACTTTCATTAAAGATATGAAAGTATCATCTTCACTTTGGCTGAAAACACAAAAAGAATTCAGCAGTTTTAAAGGATGGTCAGAAGGATATGGAGCTTTCTCCATTTCACATAATGATAAAGACAGAATAATTGAATACATAAAAAATCAGAAAGAACATCATAAAAAAGAAACATTTGAAGAGGAATATAAAAGGCTATTAAAAGAATACGGTTTAGAATATATTTTACCTGAAAATAAAGATAAAAACATTCAACCCTAACGGGTTGATTCTCGTTTATCAGTTGTTTACCCCCAATTCAATTGGGGGTTATGCGAATTAAGTCCTACGGACTTTGAGCATAAATGAAATAATATCAATAAATTAAAACAGAAACAAGTAAACAAAAGGCATTCTAGTTAACATAGAACTCGCAGAGTTCAATATGAATAACCCCCAATTCAATTGGGGGACAAGTAAAATATAAAGTACATCAACCCGATAGGGTTGAATACTACATCATTGGTTTGCTGCTGCCAATCTCTTTTTTTTATTCCACAGCTTTTTAATAACTTTGCGGCTTAAAATCAAATATTCGCATTAAATATATCTACTTATGATAACCAACGAATTATTAAATCCGAAGAGCATTGTAGTTGTCGGAGCTTCAAATGATATCGAAAAACCGGGTGGTAAAATCCTTAAAAACATCATTGATGGCAATTTTAAAGGATCATTATATGTATCAAATCCTAAAGAAGATGAAATTCAGGGCGTAAAAAGTTTTCGCAATCCTGCCGATCTTCCTCAGGTTGATTTGGCTATTCTGGCAATTGCAGCCAAATATATACCCGATACGGTTGAATTACTTACACAGCAAAAAGGAACTAAAGCATTCATAATTCTTTCGGCAGGTTTCAGCGAAGAAAGCCATGAAGGCAAAATATTGGAAGACAAAGTGGTTGAATTAATCAACAAAGTGAATGGTTCATTAATCGGACCCAATTGCGTTGGTATTTTAACACCTTCACATCATAGTATTTTTACTTTACCTATTCCAAAATTAGACCCTATGGGTTGCGATTTTATTTCTGGTTCAGGTGCAACTGCCTGTTTTATTATGGAAGCCGGTATTCCGAAAGGATTAACTTTTTCAAATGTGTTTTCGGTAGGGAATTCAGCACAAATGGGTGTAGAAGAAATACTTCAGCATCTTGATGAAACTTACGAAGAAGGAATAAGTTCTAAGGTTAAATTATTATATATAGAAAATATTTCAAAACCTGATATTTTACTCAAACATGCTTCTTCATTAATTAAAAAAGGATGTCGTATTGCTGCTGTAAAAGCAGGTGCATCAGAAGCCGGAAGTCGTGCAGCTTCATCGCACACAGGTGCTTTGGCAAGTTCAGATGTAGCCGTTGACGCATTATTCCGCAAAGCAGGAATTGTTCGTTGCTATGGTCGCGAAGACTTAATTAGTGTGGCTTCGGTATTTATGTATCCAGAATTGAAAGGTAAAAACATTGCAATTATCACACATGCAGGTGGTCCTGCTGTAATGCTTACTGATGCATTATCAAAAGGTGGTTTAAATATTCCACATATCGAAAATCCGAAAGCACAGGAATTATTAACCAAGCTTTTCCCGGGTTCATCAGTAGCTAATCCTGTAGATTTTCTGGCAACAGGAACCGCCGAACAATTGGGTACTATCATAGATTATGTTGATACTTTTGATGAAATTGACGGCATGGCTATAATCTTCGGTACACCGGGATTATTCAAATTATATGATGTTTACAATGTGTTGAGCGATAAAATGAAGACTGCAAAAAAACCAATCTTCCCCGTTTTACCTTCAACCTTAACAGCCAAAGAAGAAGTTGAAGACTTTATTTCGAAGGGCTGGGTTAATTTTCCTGATGAAGTTACTTTGGGAAATGCATTGGCAAAAGTATATCATACAGGCAAACCGATGCTTAACAAAACCTGTACATCGCATGTTGATGAAGCTTTAATCAGAGCTATTATAGATTCCAACGAAAACGGATATTTAATTCCGGAAGCAGTACAGGGATTATTGGATGCTGCCGGAATTCCACGTGCAGGCGAAGCAGTGGTTACAACAAAAGAAGAAGCTATTGCCGCTGCTACCAGATTAGGTTATCCGGTAGTAATGAAAGTTGTAGGCCCTGTTCATAAGTCTGATGTAGGTGGTGTTGTACTTAATGTAAAAGGTTCTGATGTTGCTGCCAAAGAATTTGAACGTATGATTCAGATAAAAGACACAACAGCCATACTGATACAACCAATGCTTTCTGGAACTGAGTTATTTGTTGGTGCTAATTACGAAGACAAATTCGGACATCTGGTGATGTGCGGAATGGGTGGTATTTTCATCGAAGTGCTTAAAGATGTGAGTGCCGGTTTAATTCCGATAGGAAAACCCGAAGCCAAAGAAATGATACGAAGCCTGAAAAGCTACAAAATCATACAAGGAGTTCGCGGACAAGAAGGTATCAGCGAAGAAATTTTCGCAGAAATCATTAATGCAGTATCAACATTGCTAAGTGTAGCTCCCGAAATCAAAGAAATGGATATCAATCCATTACTTGGTAAAAAGGATAAAATTGTTGCAGTAGATGCACGTATCAGAATAGAAAAATAGTTTCTTAATCTATCACATAAAAAACGCTTTTGTTAACAAACAGAAGCGTTTTTTTAATTTATAAAGCTTTTTTTTGTAAATTTGTATATTAATTAAATTTTTTAAAAGATGAAAAACGCATTAGGCAGCCGTTTAAAAATCATTGCATTATCATTATTAATAATGGCAATGACCTTATTAATGTATAATGAAATTTCAGATTTCAAATACTGGATAGGTTCAATAATTATTTTTATTACCTTAATAATAATGAATTACGAATATTTCACATTATTCAGGAAAAATAAAAACGATAATCTATAGAGAATAAGAAAAATATCAGGTCTTTCTTTTTTCTTTTTTTGCCGCTGGAAATAATATGTTATTCAATATCAAGCGATAACCCGGCGAATTAGGAAATAAATTCAAATCAGTAGGTGGATCTCCGACCAAATGTTCATAATCTTCAGGGTCGTGTCCTCCGTAAAAAGTCCAGGTTCCCTTTCCAAAATCTCCATGTATATAACGAGCTTCGTTTAAAGATTTGGTTTCGCCCATAATCAGCACATTTGATTTTATAAACTGTTTTCTGAATGCAGTTGTTTGCCCCATAAACCCTTTAATCACAGTTTCATGATTCTGACATAACATAGCAGGAACCCAATCCCATTTTGCCGAAAAATCAAAAAGTGTAAAAAAATCTTTTTCCGGTCCTGGTCTTCCTCTGGTTTGTGTTGCATCTATTGAAGAAATTTCGTATTCCATTGGATTGGTAACAATTGTAAAATCCTTAAATGCAAAACAATTATTATAATTAAGTTGCGATTGCGCATTTGGAGTCATCGGATCTCCATCAAACATCACATCACAAATATCAACATGATCAGCAGCCAAAGCTACATCATAACTATCAGGAGCAGAACACATCGAAAATAAATAACCACCACCTGATACAAAATCGCGGATTTTTTTAGAAACCGCTTGTTTTAATTGAGAAGCTTTATTAAAACCATATTTGCGTGCAGTTTCTTCTGTTTGTTTTACATCATTCTGATACCATTCTGCATTGCGATAATTTGCCCAGAATTTTCCATATTGTCCTGTAAAATCCTCATGATGAAGATGTAACCAATCATACAAAGGCAGGCTACCAGTCATTACTTCATCATCATAAATAACATCATACGGAATTTCAGCATAGGTAAGCACCATAGTAACAGCATCATCCCAGGGTAATTTGTTTTTTGGAGAATAAACAGCAATTTTAGGAGCTTTATGTAATTTAACTTCATCCATATTTACTTCAGGATCGGCTATTTGTTGTAATATTGCAGTACTTTGAACATCAGCAATTACCTGATAAGAAACCCCTCTGATTTTTAATTCTTTTTCAAATACTTCATTATATTTAAACATAAAACTTCCACCCCGATAGTTCAGCAACCAACTTGTCTCTACATCATGTTTTAAAACCCAATAAGTTATACCATAAGCTTTCAAATGATTTTTCTGGGTATTATCCATCGGAATCAGAATATAAGCAGCAAATGAACTATGAGTTATTGCCAATAAAATAAATACAAAAAAGAATTTTTTAAACATCATGTTTCAATTAAAATGGTACTGTATCGTCATCCATCATATCATTCATCTTAGATGGAATAGTGAAAGTTTGAGGTTGATTATCAAAATTTGCATTAGGAGTAAGAAAATCAGGTGTTTCAAAATCATTGCTTTCAGCATCAGTAAATTTTGCAAACTGATTAATAAATCTTAATCTAACTTCATCAACAGGTCCGTTACGATGCTTAGCTATAATAATATCAGCCATTCCGCGTGTATCGCCTTTTTCATCCTGATCAATTTTATAATACTCGGGACGATAAATAAACATAACAATATCAGCGTCCTGCTCAATAGCACCCGATTCACGTAAGTCGGACAAAATTGGTTTTTTGCTTCCACCACGGGTTTCAACAGCACGACTTAATTGCGATAATGCCAATATCGGAATTCTCAATTCCTTTGCCAAAGCCTTCAATTGTCGTGATATAGTACTTATTTCCTGCTCACGGTTACCTTTAGATTCTGAAGAACCCTGCATCAATTGAAGGTAATCAATAAAAATCATCTGAATATCATGTTTTTGCTTTAGTCTGCGACACTTTGCTCTTAATTCAAATATCGTAAGTGCCGGTGTATCGTCAATATACAATGGGGCATCAACCAATGAACTTACTTTTGTATTTAATTGAGCCCATTCATGAGCAGCTAAAGTTCCTTTTTTTAATTTGTCGGCAGATAATTGCGATTCGCTTGATATTAAACGCATAACCAATTCAACAGCCGACATTTCAAGTGAGAAAAATGCAATTGCTTTTTTAAAATCAACTGCAATATTTCTGGCCATAGTTAGCGCAAAAGCTGTTTTACCCATCGAAGGACGTGCGGCCAAAATAATTAAATTGGCTTTTTGCCATCCTGAAGTCATCCTGTCTAAATCAGTAAAACCTGAAGGTACACCGCTTAATCCGTTTTCATGATCCTTCAGTGCTTCAATTTCCTTAATAGCCTCCCTAACAATTGATTGCATATCAGAATAATCACTTCTGAAATTCTTTTCACCAATTGATAATAAACTACTTTCTGTTCTATCAAGCAATTCCAAAACATCAGTAGTATCTTCGTAAGCATCATGCTCTATCTGTGAAGCTATTTTGATTAGTTCCCTCTGAATATATTTCTGAGAAATAATACGCGAATGGAATTCGATGTTTGCAGCAGAAGCTACTCTGTTGGTTAACTGTGTAATGTAATAAGCACCTCCAACAAATTCTAATTCTCCATTGCTTTTTAATTCATTTGTTACCGTTAAAATATCAACAGGATGAGAATTTGCAAATAATCTTATAATTGATTCATAAATCTTTTGATGTTGTTCTTTATAAAAGAATTCAGGTTTTAAAATATCAATTACCGAATTTAATGCATCTTGCTCCAACATTAGAGCTCCTAAGACAGCTTCTTCCAAATCAATTGCCTGTGGCTGCAATCGCCCTTGACCTGTAATTGACTGAATAGCAGATAAATTCTGAGCTGTTTTTCGTTTATTATTTTTTGATAAAACATTTTCTTCCATTATCCAAAATTACAAATTTTTAGTTTTAAAAATATTTTATTCAAAGATTATTTATCAACAATGGCATTTTTTCATATTCAGATTGTTAATTTTGCAAATTGAAATATTACAAAAAATGACATATTATTATTTTGACTACAACGGAAATGAAATCCGATACTCTATTCAAGGACAGGGAAATACACTGATATTACTGCACGGTTTTATGGAATCTGTTCAAATATGGAATGATTTTTCAAATGAATTAAGCAAAGATTTTAGAGTGCTATGTATTGAATTACCTGGTCATGGCAAAAGCGATTTAATTGCAGATATTCAAACAATGGAACTTACTGCAAATATGATCAATGATCTTTGTAAAAGCATTGAAATACATGAATTTGTGATTATCGGTCATTCGATGGGGGGATATGTAAGCCTGCAATTTGCCGAATTATTTCCTGAAAAAATAAAAGGACTGGGACTATTTCACTCACACGCACTTGCAGATACTGATGAAGCTAAACAAAACAGAGATAGAGCTTGTGAAATTGTAAGAAAAAGCAGAAAAATTTTTATAAGCCAGTTTATTCCTGAATTGTTTGCACCTGAAAACATTATCAGGTTTGACAAAGAAATTAAAGAACTACAATCGCATGTAATTGATATGAGCTCTGAAGCAATTATTGCATCGCAGCAAGGGATGAAACTGAGAACCGACAAACTCAACGTACTGATTGATTTAGATGTACCTAAACTTTTTATTGCTGGCAAACAAGATAGCAGAGTAAATCTCCAGCAACTGATGGCTCAGACTATGCTTTGCAATCATGTTGATATACTAATACTTAACATTGGCCACATGGGTTATATTGAAGCAAGAAACGAAACGCTGGCTTCTATCAGAAATTTTACTGAAAAATGTTTTTCGTTTTCATTAAATCATTAATTTTGAAATCATTTTAAAAAATATTACATAATGATTAAATTAGGAATTATAGGTGGTTCGGGACTTGAAAAATTGAATTTTTTCAAAGACCATCAAATTATAGAAGTTGAAACCAAATATGGTTCTCCAAGTTCGCCTTTAATTACAGGGAAAATCAACGAAATTGAAATTGCAATTATTTCCCGACATGGTCGAAATCACAGCATCCCACCTACTCAAGTAAATAACAGAGCTAATATTATGGCTTTGAAAGAATCTGGCTGCACTCATATAATTGCAACCACTGCAAGTGGTAGTTTAAAGGAAGAAATTGAGCCTGGTCATATGGTTGTACCTGATCAATTTATAGATTTCACGCGTCATCGTTCAATTACATTTTTCGATAATTTTGAAAATGGGGAAATAAATCATACACAAATGGCAGATCCTTTTGATGAAAATCTGAGGAATATCATATTAAAAAGTGCCAGATCTCTGAATTTCAATATCCACAGCAAAGGAACAATTATAACAATTGAAGGACCAAGATTTTCAACAAGAGCAGAATCGAAAATGTTTATTCAATGGGGAGCTGATCTGATAAATATGAGCACAGCTCCGGAAGCAATTTTAGCAAATGAAGCAAAAATTCCTTATGCTGCAATTGCATTAAGTACAGATTATGACTGCTGGAAAACCGATACTGAAGCTGTTTCTTGGGAAAGTGTAATGGCTGTTTTTAATAAAAATGTGAATAACGTTACTCAATTATTATTAAAAACCATTAATGATTTTGACATAAACAAATAAATTACTGATAATTACAAATTATTATAATAAGAAACCAAAACAAATAAAATTCGTATTATTTATTTATCTATCTGTTAGTTATTTTATAAAAAAAACCGTGTTTTTTTGTAAAATAATTTGTAGGTTTGTAGTTTGAGAATATTATAACCTGATGAGAAAATATTTTTTCATACTTATTGCATTATTATTTACCACTTTAGCCAATGCTCAGGTTTTGGACTCAATAACTATTGCCCTACCTCAATTTTCAGACACCATATCAAAATTAAACAATGCAAAAGGATGGCTACTTCAAAATAATGGCGAATGGGTAAGTGCTCACAATAAAATTCCAAATGACAAAACTGTAATACCATCAAAATCTGAAGAATACAAATTTGGAAAAGAAAATTTTTCCTCAATTGAATTGAAATTAATTGAATTTAAAAAGAAAAGTTATGCTTTAATGATTGTAAAATCAATTGATGGATATTATGAATTCCCAACACTAAAATCTAATTGGAAAACCAGAAAATTAGCTTCTTACTATGTTTTTGAAAAAGATAAACTCAGAAATCTGATTCCTGATATTTCGATGATGGGAAAACCATTTTCTGTTAGTCTGGATGTTTATTGCAGTGGAATTATCAATCTCGATAAAGAAAAACTGAGTATAGAAAACATTGTATCAGAAAATATTATTAAAACAAATCAGGGAATTAATAAAAATACTTCCAACTTAATTTTTTCAATTTATCTGGTTAAAAAAGATGAAGATGAAAAAGTGCTTTTCAAACTTTACAGAACTTACTCTAAAAAAGCTTTATATGAATATTATCTGCAACCTAATATTCAGAAAGATTTATTTAGCAAATATTATTATGAAGCTGATTTTGATGATTTTAATGACTTTATTACAAATTGCCTCAACAGCAAAGAAACTTTTAGAAAACAAAGTTTTAGTCAGACAAAAGCTAAAGAAACTGAAGAATTCAAATCGAACTATAATGCATTAAAAGATCAATTAAAGACATTTAACACTACATACGAGGATCTTAAAGTTGACACAACTAACTTTTATGCACCTGTAAAAATCTCTAAATTTGCTGATACTGTTGCAGCTACTTCTTTTATAAAATCCGATAAAAACAGCAAAAAAGGAAGTGGACATATTACTACCAAAGTAACTATTATTGATATGGATTCTTTGAACAAAGCAAACCAAAAAGCAATATTGATGCAAGCTGATTCAACAACAAAAATTCAAATTAAAAAGGATAGCATTCATAATGATACAGTTTCAAAAACTAATTTTCAACCTATAATTAATTCAGCAACAACCAATTCAGATAAGCTTATTTTAAGAGTTCAGATTGCAGGTGCACCCGATAGTAATTCGGAAGCACTTTACAGACAAAAGTTTGGTATTGCTGAGAAAATTTATATTATTCCGAACGGAAATATGTATAAATATGCTGTTGGCGAATTTGATAATTTTGAAGATGCCAACAACCATAAGAAACAGATAACGAATGATTTTGGCGTAAATGGCGCATTTTTAATTGCAATTAAAGATGGCAAATTAATTAGCTTAAATGAAGCAAAAAGTTTATTGAAATAAAAAAAGGTTTATCTGCTTTCTGCAAATAAACCCTTCTTATAACATATTGAAAATTATTAATTTCCTTTGATTTTTCGGTTTACAATTTCTGCAATTTTATCAATTGAAATTCTTTCCTGCTGCATGGTATCGCGATCGCGGATGGTAACGGTATTATCTTCTATTGTTTGGTTATCAATAGTTATACAATATGGCGTTCCAATTGCATCCTGACGACGGTAACGGCGACCGATGGAATCTTTTTCTTCATAGGTACACATAAAATCTGACTTAAGTGAATCCATGATTTCACGGGCTTTTTCGGGAAGATTATCTTTTGCAACCAATGGTAAAACGGCTACTTTATATGGAGCTAATACCGGAGGCAAATTCAAAACTACACGTTCGCTGCCATCTTCGAGCTTTTCTTCTTTAAAAGCATAACTAAGTACAGCAAGGAAAGTTCTGTCTAAACCAATTGAAGTTTCGATTACATAAGGCACATAGCTTTCATTTAATTCAGGATCGAAATATTGTAGTTTTTTACCTGAGAATTTCTGATGTGCATTCAGATCGAAATCGGTACGGGAGTGAATTCCTTCCAATTCCTTAAATCCAAACGGAAATTCAAACTCTATATCAGTTGCTGCATTGGCATAATGTGCAAGTTTTTCGTGATCGTGGAAATGATATTTCTTTTCAGAAATTCCTAATGAAAGATGCCATTTGATACGTTCTTGTTTCCAATATTCAAACCATTTTAAATCTTCGCCCGGACGAACAAAAAACTGCATTTCCATTTGTTCAAATTCGCGCATACGGAAGATAAACTGACGTGCAACTATCTCATTCCTGAATGCTTTTCCGATCTGTGCAATTCCAAAAGGAATTTTCATTCTACCAGATTTCTGTACATTGAGAAAGTTAACAAAAATTCCCTGAGCAGTTTCGGGGCGAAGGTAAACCTGACCTGAATCTTCGCTTACTGAGCCCATTTGGGTAGCAAACATCAGGTTAAACTGCCGAACATCGGTCCAGTTGCGGGTGCCTGAAATAGGACAAACAATTCCAAGTTCTTCAATTAGGGCTTTTACATCGGCTAAATCATTCTTTTCTAACGAAGTATAAAAACGTTTGTTGATAGTTTCTATCTTTTGCTGATATTCCATCACGCGTGGATTGGTGCTCAGATATTGCTGTTCGTCAAATGTTTCGCCAAAGCGTTTGGCTGCTTTTTCAACTTCCTTATTGATTTTATCCTGAATTTTGGCAACAAAATCTTCAACCAGAACATCGGCACGATAGCGTTTTTTTGAATCTTTGTTATCAATCAAAGGGTCGTTGAAAGCATCTACGTGGCCGGAAGCTTTCCAGATGGTAGGGTGCATAAATATTGCAGTATCAATACCTACAATATTTTCGTGGTATTGCACCATCGATTTCCACCAGTATGATTTGATGTTGTTTTTGAGTTCTACTCCGTTTTGTCCGTAATCGTAAACGGCTGCCATTCCGTCATATATCTCGCTCGACGGAAAAATAAACCCATACTCCTTGGCATGAGCTATTATTTTTTTGAAAATGTCTTCGTTATTTGCCATGCTGCAAAAATACAAAATTTTTGGGATTTGGAGATTTGAGGATTTATTAAATGAAAATGCTTTATCAAGGTTATATAGCTTAGTAGTAATGCTAAGAATCGTATGGTACAAATTTAGCAGTAAGTTGAGATTTCATTTACTACAAAAATCATTCGGTTTAAATACGGAAAATAACTTTTGGCTCTTTTTAATAAGCAAAAAACTTTTTTTCATTTTAAACTTTGGCATTGTTTTTGAAAATAAATTTATACATTTGAAAAATATTTTTACCGATAGCAGCAGTTTTTTTATGTATGTTATAAATAGATTGTGAACTAAAGTGTTAAAACTATAAAAACTGAAAATATGAAGAAAATTATACTTTTTAAAATCATCGTTCTTGCCATGCTTTTTTCGTGTCGCACGCCCGAAGTAGTGGTGCAAAAATCCGAAAACGAAATGCCTGCATGGGTTGGCAGTCGCCCCATAATTCCCGAATATTACATAGGTGTTGGTATGGCAAAAAAAACCGGACAAAGCGATAATTACATCTCCATTGCCCGTAACAATGCCCTCAACGATCTGGTTTCGGAAATATCCATACAGGTTTCGGGCAATTCGATGCTTTATCAGTTCGACAATCGCAGCGAACTCAAAGAAGAATTTAAAACCTATACCAATACTTCTATAAAAGAAAACCTCGAAGGCTACGAACTTTCTGCTTCATGGGGCAACGATTACGAATACTGGGTTTTTTACAAACTATCGAAAAAAACTTATGCTGCCCTCAAAGCCAAAAAACTCGACGATATCAAAAAACGTGCACTTGCTTTTTATGAAAATGCCATTGAATACGAAGAAAATACCGATTACAGCAACGCCATCATTTTTTACCTGAAGGCTTTTGATGTTATCAAAAAAAATCTGGCAGACGACCTCAGTATATTTTCGCCCACCAAAGGCAGTATCAATCTGGGTAGCGAAATTTACAATTCGGTGCAGTCGATACTCAAAAATATAAACCTCAAACCCGAACCCGAAAAGCTTTTCGTGAGCCTATCGACACCCATCAATCAGAATATTGTAGTAAATGCAAGTTGTCGCAAGTCGGGCATTTCCACACCCGTTAGCAATCTGCCTTTGCGATTCAGCTTTGCAAAAGGCAAAAGCTCGCTCAACGAACTTATCATCAGTAATCAGAAAGGCGAAGCCATTTTGTCAACAGCCAAAGTTACCAACAAAGGAAAATTGCAGCAGATAAAAGCCGCACTGGATGTAGAAACCATGATGGGAGATATTGAAAAAGACAACTTCAGCCGCCAGCTTTTTGCATTCGAAAGCAATTTGCCCAGTTGCAAAATAATGGTAGAAGTAGAAGGCAAAAAAGCCTTTATGATAATGGAAGAATGGGATTTTGACAGCCTGTCGAAACGCAAAACCATTGGCAATGGATTTAAAAAAGAACTATCCGAAAAAATGTTTTCGTTTACCGATAATAAAGAAAAAGCCGATGTAACTGTTCGTATTTCGAGTCGCACCAGCAAAGGAGCCTATCTCGAAAAAAACGATTTGTATCTGGTATATGTCGATTGCGAAATATCAATTACAGATAATAAAACCGAATCCGAAATATTCAGCAATGGATTCACCAGCTTAAAGGGCATGCAGATACGCGATTACGAAAACGCCCTTAAAGATGCCCAGCAAAAAGCTTTGCAAAAAATAAGTTCCGAAATTATACCCGAAATGAATAATATCGAATTCTAAACTCCAAAATCATACGATAGCCAGCCAATAATGACCAATCAAATCAGAAATATAGCCATACTGGCACATGCCGATGCCGGCAAAACCAGCCTCACCGAAAATTTTCTTTACCTTGCCGGTGTTACCAAAAAGCCCGGCAGTGTCGATAATGCCACATCCGTTACCGATTTTCTGAATGTAGAAAAAGAAAGAGGCATTTCGGTACGTTCGGCACACACCTATTTCAACTGGAAAGGTTGCCGGATCAATCTGATAGATACTCCCGGGCATGTCGATTTTTCGGCTGATGTAGAGCGTATTGTAAGGATAATAGATGCTGCCGTTTTGGTAATTTCTGCCGTAGAAGGCATTCAATCGCACACCCTCAACCTTTGGGAAGCACTGAATCAAAATCAGATACCTTGCATTATTTTTATCAACAAGATAGACAGAATTGGGGCTGATACTGAAAAACTGATAAACGACATCAGAAAAGAACTTACAAACAAAATAATTCTGCTCAATAAAACCGAAAACGAAGGCAGCAATCAGGCTGAAGTTATCCCACTTTTCAATCAGGATAATTGCGACGAAACTTTTACAGAATGTCTGGCTGATGCCGATGAATCCATACTTGAGCAGTATCTGGGCAATCAGAAAATTACTTATACTGTTTTGCAATCTGCGCTCAAAAATCAGATAGCCAACTGCAAACTGATACCCGTATTGTTTGGTTCGGCCAAAAACAATCAGGCATGCGATGTTTTGCTCGATGCCGTTGCTCAGTTGTTTATATCGCCTTCTTATGATATTACAGCACCTTTGTCAGCCTTGGTTTATGGCATAGGTTACGACAAAACCATGGGCAAACTGGCTTATGTAAAAGTATTTAAAGGTAAAATAAGCAACAGAGAAGTGGTGAAAAATGCAAGCCGCCAAACCGAATCAAAAGTAACGCAGATAAGAAAAACACTTGCTTTTAAATATGAAGATACGGGTGTGGTAAATGCCGGCGATATAGCCGGAATTTGTGGTTTGACGGATGCCGAAGTTGGAGATGTTCTGGGCGAAAATACCAACGGAATACGTTCTTATACACAAATACAACAACCCTTAATTACCGTACAGGTAAAAGCAGCAAAAGAAACCGATTATCCGGCATTGGCAGCAGCACTTACCGAATTAAGTGCCGAAGACCCTGCATTGGCATTAGACTGGCTTAAAGAAGAACGCGAGCTGAATGTAAAAATCATGGGCTGGATTCAGATAGAAATTCTCGAACGCATCCTTCTCGACCGCTTTGGTATAAAAGCAAGCTTCGAAAATCCTACAGTTATATATAAGGAAACGCCAACCACAAGCGGCGAAGGTTTTGTGCAATACTGGATGCCAAAACCCTGTTGGGCAATTATGAAATTTCTGTTAGAACCTGCTCCCTTGGGTAGTGGAGTAATTTATAAAAGCAGTTTAGGGGTAAACAACATACAGCAAAAATATCAGAACGAAGTGGAGCGTAGCATTCCGCAGGCACTCAAACAAGGCATTAAGGGATGGGAAGTTACCGATATAAAAATCACACTTATAGAGGGCGAAGATCATGTAATGCACTCACGCCCCGGCGATTTTGTAGTGGCTACCCCAATGGGCATTATGAACGGATTGCAAAATACCGGAACCACCTTGCTGGAACCCTTAAATGCTTTCAGAATTTCGGCACCCGACGATTTACTGGGTGCTGTTACCAGCGATATAACTCAAATGCGGGGAAGTTTCAACAGCCCCAATCTCGAAAACAGAAAATTTATCCTCACCGGACTATTGCCCGTTGCCACATCTTTAGATTATTCGGTTAAACTAAGTTCCCGCTCGGGCGGAAAAGCCAAAATATCAACCCATTTTCACGGATATCAGCCTTGTACTGATGAACAGGGCGTTGTAAGGGAGTATAAAGGAATAAGCCCGTTGGATACAGCAAAATATATACTTAAAGCCCGCAAAGCTTTGCAATAGAATTCTTTTGATTGTAAAAACTGAAGTTTAACTCAGTTTTAAACGCTTGCCAGACCGAAGTCAGGGATTTTTCTTTCCATCTTAGCATAAATCTTTGTGTTTATAATAAGAACAAACTCAAATCAGGCAAAACATTTTGCGGAGCTCATTTCAAAACTGAGCAATGGGCAAAAGATTTTTCGGATGCCCATTTCAAAACCGAACAATGAGCAAAAGATTTTTCGGTTGCCCATTTCAAAACCGAACAATGAGCAAAAGATTTTTCGGATGCCCATTTCAAAACTGAGCAATGAGCAAAAGATTTTTCGGATGCTCATTTCAAAACTGAACAATGGGCAAAACATTTTTGCGAAGCCCATTTCAAAACCGTACAATAGGCAAAACATTTTTCGGATGCTCAATTCAAAACCGTACAATAGGCAAAACATTTTTCGGATGCCCATTTCAAAACTGAGCAATGAGCAAAAGATTTTTCGGATGCCCTTTTAACTGTTGCAGAATGTGCTTCGGAGTGTTCGTTTGTCATTTCCTGTTTGCTTTGTAAACGATGGCACTACTCAAGCTTAAACTGCTTATTTTCTGAATCGGTAAACAATTATGACAATTTTTACAGCCATATTATTTAAACAGACTTTGATTTTTTGCATCGGCATTTTGCACAAAACAAGTTTATGTCGGTTGAACATTTAACCAGAAATTGCTTTGAAAATATAAAAGTTGGAAAAACAAAACAATACCTCTGCATTTTTGCCTGTGTTATTGTTTTTTTAAATATTAATGTATATTTGCAGAAAAAAATAAACAAAAGGTGTAGCAGTCTATACCAAAATAATAAATAGCTCACCACAAAGGTGAAGCAGGAAATAAGTTGGGCTGCATACAAAGAAAGAGTCAACCGCATAATAAGTACATTTGATTTTTTGCAGACACAAAAGACAATGCTAAAAAAATCAAAAGAGCTGTTTTGTTGTAAAAGCTCAACAAGGAAATGATAAATTGAAATAATTGAAAACAATTAATGACTATTTGGACTGACATACAAGCGATATTAAATAACAGAGAAATATCCCTACTTCTTTGGCTTGCTGTTATTGTTTTGGTTGTATTGTTGTCTAAACTCAGGAGGTCGCTTGTTCCAATAGTTAAAATCTTAAAAAGCAAAATGTTTCTGATTGTTTTTTCTCTAATCGGAGTTTATTTGTTCGGAATAATATTACTTCTGAAAAATCTTGAAGTATGGCAAACTTCAAACTTAAAAGATGTTTTATTTTGGCTTTTTTCTGTTGGTTTAATCTTGGTTTTCAAAATCAATGATGCTAACAGCAACACATATTTCAAAGGCATTTTCTTATCAGCAATCAAATGGACAATTATTCTTGAATTTATTGTTAACCTTTATAGTTTCAGTCTGCTAAATGAAATAATAATACAGCCAGTTTTGGTTTTTTTAGTCCTAACTCAAGCGGTTGCAGAAATTGACGATAAGAATAAAGTTGTTTCAAAGTTTTTGCAAAATATAATTGCAATAGCAGGACTTTCAATATTCTGTTACTCACTCTACAAAACTCTTATAAACTTTGAATCTATCTTGACTTTTCAAAACCTTGTTTCATTTTTGTTGCCAAGCACAATTACAATTTTGTTTATTCCATTTGTTTACTTCTTGGCATTATACAGCACTTACGAAAGCTATTTCATTCATCTTGACTTTATGACTGTAAAGAAGGACAAGGTAAAAGATACCAAGAAGCACATATTAAGAATTGCAAATATCAACCTAAACAAACTTTTAAGGATTAAAAAGAACTTTGAGAAAAGGGTTTTTTATGACAATACAGAATTGAAAGATTACGTTCAAGCAATAAGTAAAAATCATACATCAAAATTTAATGGTAGGATTTGACGATATATTAAAATCAGCTCACTACAAAGGTGATGCAGGAAATAAGTTAGGCAACATTAAAAAAACCTAAGCAACATGGATAAGAAAGTTGATAAGGATTGGAAAAAGTTTTTTAATCCAAAGGAGATTAAGAATAATTTGATTGATGCTTCCCTTTATTTATCTTTTTATGAAATGCTTAATTCAGTTATTGTTGATAAAATAGCTGATTTTTTCAATATGGAATTCAAAGATGGAAAATTTATTACATCTGAGAAATATAAAGACACAATAATAAATCGAAAAATCAATGGAAAGACAAATATTTTTCTTTCTTCCTGCTTATGGTTGATTGATAATGGTGTGATTTCTCAGGATGAATACGATTTAATTATTCGGATTAAAGAGCATAGAAACAGAATAGCACATGATTTACCTAAGTTCCTATTTGATAGTGAATATATTATTGACAAAGATTTATTTAATCAAATAAAGAACTTGACTTTGAAAATTGAAAAATGGTGGATTGTTGAAGTTGAAATACCTACAAATCCAGATTTTGATTATCTAGAAATAGATATAGAGAAAATAGTACCCGGTCAGGAATTTTTTTTAGATTATATCTTTAAAATAGCAAACACTAATATTGATGAACTTGAACGTTTTGTAAAAAATATAGAAAGTTAAATAAAACAATAAATCATCATTGTCTAATAACGGCTCATAAGCAATGTCGGGGCTTGTAGCGTGTTAAACGTCTCGTCTCGCAGGTATTTTCTGTGTCGTGGGATACGAACGCAGCTCCAAAGCCCGCCACTGCTTATAGCCGCAGCCGTTACCTAACAGCAAAAAACCCATAATGCTGCAAATCTACAATATGCTCGGGCAAATGGTATATGAAGAAAAACTAAGTAAAGGCAAGCAGCCAGCTTACTGTAAGTTATTTTCAGGAAATGGAAGAAGCCGTTCTGGAGATATACAATACCTTAGGCGTAAAACAAATGGAAGTAAAACTGCCACAAGGGCAAAGCAGCTATAGCTTTTATGTGAGCCACTTAGCCAAAGGCTATTACAAAGCCATACTAAAAGAAAAAGGCAATATCAGAGGCCAGCAAGGGCTGGTGGTGGAGTAAAAAATACCGCAAAGTGCAAAATGAAATACAGAGCAGAACATGACAATATGTAAATATTCTTAAAAGCCTTAGAGTTCAACTATATATTGATTGTAATTTTTTATAAATTTGCATAAAAAAATCAAAATGCGTATTCTGAGTAAATTAATACTAAAACTTTTCGGCTGGAAAGTTATCGGCACTATGCCCGAAGATGTCAAAAAATGTATTATGGTTGAAGCACCGCATACCAGCAATTATGATTTTGTGCTGGGTCGTCTGGCTTTCTATCAGTTGGGTATCGATGTGAAGTTTCTGATTAAAAAAGAGCTTTTTAAATTTCCTTTGGGTGGCTTGCTCAGGGCTATGGGTGGCATAGCCGTTGACAGAGGTAAGAAAAACAATATGGTTGATTATGTAGCTGATATTTTTAATAAAACAGAAGAATTGGTGGTAGTTGTTACACCCGAAGGAACCCGTAAATACAATTCGCACTGGAAAAAAGGATTTTATCACATAGCCGCAAAGGCAAATGTTCCTATATTGTTGGGTTTTATTGATTATAAAAGGAAAGAAGGCGGTATTGGTCCCCGCATTATTCCGTCGGGTGATTATGAAGCTGATTTCAGAATTATCGAAGATTTTTACAAAGACAAAACTGCCTGCAATCCCGAAATGTTTAATTTAAGTCCGATGTATCGTGATAAAAATAAGACTATTTAGCTTGTGTGATCAATTACAATTTTCCATTTGCCATTAATTTTTCGCCAAAGCAGCGAAAAATAACCACCTACATTGCCTTTATCACGAATAAGATTCCAGTTTCCGATAACCATAAGTTGGCTTTTGTCGATGTATTGAAAAATAAGCTTGTCGAATTTCAAACTGCCCATAGTTTCCTTGTCGGGATAGGATTTCAGATAATTATCCAGCGTTTGTTTCCAGCCGTAGGTTACTCCTTTTTTGCTAACAAACATCATTGAATCCGATTGCCAGTAGTGCTGCATATACGAAGAAATATCGCCATTATTCCATGCAGTTTCCTGCTCTTTCATCAATTGTTCTACTTCCTTAAATTCTTTATGGTTTTGCCCGAAAGAATTAATCGTAAAAAATAGTGCAAATGCAAAACCCAAAAGCTTTCTGAAATCTTTCATAAAAAAATATTTTTTAACCAAAAAGTAGCTAATCTTACTTTATGAACTTTAAACCTTTACAAACTTATTCATATTTGAATTTTTCAATATCCCTTCTTTCGCGTTTGGTGGGTCTTCCAACACCACGGTCGCGTTTTTCAAAATTCGTTTTTCTGGCTAATCTCAATCTCTCAATTTCTTCAGTTGGAGTTTGATCTTCCACAAAATCAACAACCAATTTTGCCGATAAGCGTTTATCAAGCAAATCTTTAACCAAAAGAATTTTCTTTAACTGATCAATACTAACTTCAATTATTTCGCCAATTTTCACATTGTGCGAAGCCTTAACCGGATTGCCGTTAATCTTTATTTTTCCGGCTTTGCAATCTTCTGTCGCCTGATTGCGGGTTTTGTAAATCCTTACACACCAAAGCCATTTATCAATGCGGACTTCCATAAAAACTATTTCTGTCGGAAATACAATACAATAGGAGAACCCGAAAAATCGTACAATTCTCTCATTTTGTTTTCAACATATCTTTTATAAGGATCTTTTACGTATTGTGGTAAATTGCAAAACAAAACAAAAGTGGGGTATGGAGTAGGTAATTGAGTTATGTATTTTATTTTGATATATTTACCCTTATGTGCAGGTGGTGGATTTTCTGAAAGTAAGGGAAGTAAAATATCATTTAACTGCGAAGTTGTAATTCTTTTTGCACGGTTTTTATAAACCTGATTTGCAGTTTCCAGAACTTTAAAAATTCTTTGTTTACTTGGTACCGAAGTAAAGATAATGGGAACATCGCGAAAAGGTGCTATCTTTTCACGTATTTTTTCTTCGAATTCTTTGTGTGTATTGGTTTCTTTTTCAACTAAATCCCATTTGTTTACAACAATAATTGCGCCTTTACGGTTTTTCTCAATCAGGCTGAAAATATTTAAATCCTGAGCTTCCAAACCAGTGGTAGCATCTATCATCAGAATACAAACATCACTGGCTTCAATGGCTCTTATCGAACGCATTACCGAGTAAAACTCTATATTTTCATAAACTTTGCTTTTTTTACGCAAACCGGCAGTGTCAACCAAATGAAAATCGAAACCAAAACTATTGTAACGGGTGTAAACCGCATCGCGTGTGGTACCTGCAATCGGGGTTACTATATTTCTTTCAACACCTATAAAGGCATTGATAATTGATGATTTGCCAACGTTTGGGCGACCTACAATGGTAAATTTTGGCAGTTCAACTGCATTTTCATCTACCACATCAGTAAATTCTGCAACAATCAAATCGAGTAAATCGCCTGTACCCATTCCATTAATGGATGAAATACAGATAATTTCGCCCAATCCCAGCGAATAAAAATCATTGATATCTGCCATACGGGCGTTGTTATCAACTTTGTTGGCAACCAAAAATACTTTTTTATTGCAACGACGTAACAGATCAGCAACATCTTCATCCAAAGGAGTTAAACCTTCTTTTACATCAACCAGAAAACAAATAACATCAGATTCTTCTATGGCAAGAACAACTTGTTTGCGGATTTCTTCCTCAAAAATATCATCACTATTTATAACATAACCACCGGTATCAATTACAGAAAATTCTTTTCCGTTCCAGTCCGATTTTCCATAATGTCTGTCGCGTGTTACACCACTTGTTGGGTCAACAATGGCATCCCTTGATTCAGTTAAACGATTGAATAGTGTAGATTTGCCAACATTAGGGCGTCCTACCAAAGCTAAAATATTTCCCATCTCGGTTATTTATTTTCTTTTTTGCAAAATTACAAATTTTTGAGCACTTAAAATACTTAAAGTATCTAAAGTACTTAAAGTTATATGCTCAAAATCAAATTAATTTAATTATTTATATTAGATATCGTATCCGAATCTTTTCAGAAAAGTATCGTTGTTTCTCCAGTCTTTATTGACTTTAACATGTAATTCTAGAAATACTTTTTTCTGAACAAAATCTTCAATATCAATACGCGATTCGGTACCAACTTTTTTCAAAGCACTGCCTTTGTGTCCGATAACAATCCCTTTTTGCGATTCGCGTTCAACAAAAATAGTAGCCGATATTTTGTCGATATGCACTTCTTCTTTATAAGATTCTACTACTACTTCGCAAGCATAAGGAATTTCTTTCTGATAATTTTCGAAAATCTTTTCGCGGATAATTTCAGAAGCAAAGAAACGCATGGTTTTATCAGATAATTCATCCTTAGGGAAGTATGGTGGAGAATCGGGAAGCTTGACAAGAATACTGTCTATAACTTTTTCGATATTAAACTTAAGCAGAGCCGAAACCGGAATTATTTCTGCTGATTCAAATTTGTCTCTCCAGTATTGTATTTTTTGTTCTACGGTTTCCTGATCTGATAAATCTATTTTATTGATAACGATAATTGTAGGGATACAAGACTCCTTCACTTTATCCAGAATATCCTGATTTTTAAAATCCTCGCCTATATCGGTAACCAATAAAAAAACATCAGCATCTTTTAAAGCTGAATGTACAAAACCCATCATCGATTCGTGAAGTTTGTAGTGAGGATTAACAATACCTGGAGTATCAGAATAAACAATCTGGTAATCATCGCCATTTGCAATACCCATAATACGATGGCGGGTAGTTTGAGCTTTGGCTGTAATAATTGAAAGTTTTTCGCCAATTGCGGCATTCATTAGGGTAGATTTTCCTGCATTAGGATTTCCTAAAATATTTACAAAACCTGATTTATGCGACATATTGAATAAATTTAACACAAAAAAAGGTCAGCTTTTGACTGACCTCTTAGTAGCGGGGGCCGGATTCGAACCAACGACCTACGGGTTATGAGCCCGCCGAGCTACCACTGCTCCACCCCGCAATATATCTTTAGTTTATGAACTATCTGCTTTTCTTAACTTGCGAGTGCAAAGATATAAACTATATTCGGGTTTACCAAATAAAAAACCAATTACTTTTAGATAAATGCAATGAATCATCCTAATTTGGTAAAAATCAGGATGATTCATTGCTAATGCTAATTGATTATTTAATTAAAGGTAACGATGCCTTTGAAAAATAATTAAAAGAATTACCTTGCATAAATCAGTTTGCCACTTACAGATCATATGTTTTTATATAATAAAATCCATTCTTTTCTGTTACTTACGGGAATGGTTTCTGATGATGGGGTTTTAGTTTTTTTGTGATTTTGAGTACTGTATATTAATATTTTCAATATACTTATTACCTATTTTACAGAGTCTATAAAATCTTTATAAATACTGTCTTTTATTAATATTTCACTTTTTAGCTTTTTAAAAGGTATTGATAAAAAGAATATCCTATCTAATATCGAAACCTTTATATATAATATTTCTCCCATTTCTTTTTTTATTTTTACAATTGATTCTTTATTTAACTTTATCCTGATTAAATAATCTGAGTCAAAATAATCAAAATTTCCAATTTCAAAATCACTTTCTTTGCCTGTTTTCTCAACTATAAAAGTTTTTATATCTGAATTGTTGAATATTAATTTCTTATTGTTTTTTTTGTGGACAACTAATTTATATATATTATTTTGCAAATAAGACCATTCATAAGAGACTCCTTCGGGCATTAATAAAGATTGATTAAAATATTTGGTGACTAAAAAAGTATCTTTAGATTCTGCAAATCCTAAATATGAAGAAAATCTGGGTCTATAATCATTTCCTAAATTTAATTCAAAAATACAAAATAAAGGATGTTGTAATTGCCACTTTTTCTCTATGATTGAGTCAGTAATTGCAAACTTGTTATCAATTTCTACTGTTTTTTGAGCTAAATCCATTGCGGCGTAAACATCAAAAACCTCAATCTTAGTTGGTATTGTCAGTTTAAAACTTTGTCCTGATGAAAAAAATATATTTAGGGTAATAAAAACTGTAAATAAAATCTTTTTCATTGGTTATAAATTGTTTTATAATCAACTAAAACACATTCCAAGACGTTTGTGTTTTAGTTGATTTATTATTTTTATTAATTTGTTTATACCTAATCTACTCCGGCTTTTCCAGTTCTATATCGTTTTCAAACAGAATACCGTCTTCTATTTCAACGGTTTCAGTATGGGTGGTAAATCCTGAGTAACTAACATGAATTTTGGTTTCGCCGGCCGGAAGGGCTATTCGATAGTAGCCTTCGTCGTCGGTTTTTACTACAGTTTTGCCATTGTCGGCTTTTACTTCGGCACCGGCTATGGGTTGTTCGGTTTCAAAATCTGTTACGATACCTTCCATTCCGGTTTTGATTTCGGGCGACTTTGATTTTCCTTTCAAATCTACCATTACACGGGCCGAGGTGTAGGATACAAACAAATCTTCGCGATTGAGACGCAACAAATTGGCGGTTTTATCCAAACGACCCATCAGTTTATCAATTGCTCTGAAACTAATATCCATTTTTTCTTTCTGACTTTTGCGCTCGCCAATACGTTGGCGGGGTGCTTTTACTATTGCTGCAAATTTTTCTATATATACATTTGTATCATCAATCATTTGTTGTGTTAAACCATAATCAGCCATATCGGCAATATTAGTCGTTGCATGTCCGATTAATTTTAAACAATTGATTTTTAATGATTCATCTGAGGCATTTCTAAGGTCAGATATCGAAAATGAGATATCAGTTCCCTCTATAATAGAATCTTTATGATCGAAAAAAGCGGTAAGTGTCCATACCAATTGCATTGCTGATTTTTCAAGATTATCGCGGATTTGGCGTTTTTCTAAAGTAAAACCTGTTAAATCGGTTTGATGCATTACATTCAAACCTTCAATTTTTGTTACTTCATCTATTATGCTTAGGATAAATGTTTTAAGCATCGGAATAGCATTTACTTCTGCTTCATGTATTTTGTACCATTCTAACACTGTGCGGTACATACTCAATTTGTTTTCTTTATATCTATTCATAAAAAATTGATTTTTTATTAATAATTATGATTTTTTACTGTTACAAAAATAACACAGAACAGAACTGAAACCAAATTTTCTTATACTATTTTTAAAAATATTTTCTTTAAAATTAATTTTCAAAGAGTTATAATTGATATCAATTGTAAAAAATTTGTTGTTTTGGGGTATTATTTGCCCTGCAATAGTTACAATACATCTAAATATAATTACCAGGTTCATTTAGATGCCTTCCAACAACATTGTGATGTCCTCCAGGCATTTTGAGCTGCCTTCCAAGAATATAAAGGTAGCTTCCTATATCTTTAATATACTTTCCAATAGCATTGAATTTACTTCCAGTAGTTTTTACATATCTTCCAACATCTTATACATACTTTCCAACCTATTTTACATGTCTTCCAATGAATTTAACATGCTTTCCAACCACTTTGACGTGCTTTCCAACGCTGTATTACAGCATTTTACGATTTCCAGTAATAAACCCTGATTATCGAAGCTCTTCAAACAAACCCTCTGGCTAAAATTTCAGAACCAAATTGGTATTGCATAGGCTTATGTTTCGGATATACAAAAAAATATTGTAAATTTGCAAAGCATGTAAAACAATAAATTAAGTAAAACTAAGTTATTGTAACTGCATCATAAATAAAACATTATTGCATAGGTAAAAACGCTACTAATGAGTTTAATAAATTTTCTGAAAAGCCGTGTTTTTTTCAAACAATTGTTTCTGGCAATAGGCATTGCTCTTGCAAGCATATTTTTAATAATACTTTCGCTGAGGTTTTATACCCATCACGGACAGGCGTTTTCGGTGCCCGATTTTAGGGGAATGCAGGTGGATGAGTTAGAAAATTACTCTAACGACAATGGTTTTGAATTTGTTGTGGTTGACTCGGTTTACGATATCAAACGCCCCAAAGGCAGCATAGTGGCTCAGGATCCATTCCCGAATGCCAAAGTTAAACACAGCCGAACCATTTATCTTACAGTGGTTTCGGATGTACCCGACAAAGTAAGTATGCCCGATTTATCCGATTTATCGTTGCGACAGGCCATTTCGTTGCTCGAAACCTATAATTTAGAAGTCGGAAGCCTTGAATACAAGCCCGATATAGCCAAAAATGCCGTACTCGAACAGAAATACAACGGCAAAACAATTGCAGCTGGCGAATTTATTAAAAAAGGTGCCCGTATTGATTTGGTTTTGGGACAAGGAACTGGCGGACAGATGATGATGGTTCCGTTTTTGTTAGGAAAAAAACAAAGCGAAGTGATGAGAATTCTCAGAAACTCGTCGTTAAACCTCGGAAGCGAAATATTTATGGATGGCAAAGATACCGTGCATTCGCGTGTATTCCGTCAAAGCCCTGCCTATGGTTCAGGCAAACCCATAAACATGGGTCAAACGATAGATATCTGGTATCGATCAGATAAAAAAGTAAACTTTAACGAATTAATTAATAATTACAAATACGATTCAACAGCCGAAGAATCGTCAGAATTTTAAAAAAAATAAGATGAAGAAAATTGTTTTGTTCATAATTATAGCAATATTTGCAAATACCGCATGGTCGCAGGAAATACTGCTGCCATTGGGTAACAATCCGCAATTAAACAAAAGCAAACAAGCCCGCAAAAAACAAAAATCAACGATTGAAGCAGTTAAGTTGCCTTTTATTGACGATTTTTCTAACTATACTTTATATCCCGACAGCAATTTGTGGGCAGATAACTACGTATTTATCAACACTCAGTTTGCTATTTATCCACCAAGTATCGGCGTAGCAACTTTCGATGCACTTAATCAGGCCGGAACCATTTATCCGAATGCCACCGTATCGCAATTTTCGGCAGATACCCTCACCTCGCAGCCCATCCGTCTCGATAGTGTTTTCAGCCCGGCATTAAAAGCCATCAAACCATCAGATTCGCTATACTTCAGCTTCTATTTCCAACCCGGAGGTGGCAGAGGAGCAGCCTGGGAACGATTGGGCGATGCACCCGAAACCGACGATTCATTGGTTTTGGAATTTTATGCACCAGTTCAGCAAACATGGAACCATGCATGGAGTACCAAAGGAATGATTTTAGATTCAATCTATAAAAACAACAACAGATACTTTAAATATGTAATTCTTCCGGTAAACGATACTGCAAAATATTATAAAAACGGATTTCGTTTCCGTTTCCGCAATTACAGCAGCCTCGGCAACAATATTATCCCCAGCTGGTCGGGCAATTGCGACCAATGGAATATCGACTACGTATATCTGGGAATAAACCGTACCAAAACAGATACCGCCCGCAAAGACCTCACATTTGTTGAAAAAGCACCCTCATTCTTAAAATATTACGAAGCAATGCCAGCCAGCCAGTTTGTAGCTGCTGAGCTAAAAGATTCACTAAGAACCGTTTTGCTGAGCAATTTAGATAATGTAGCCCATGCTTCGAGTTACAAATACGAAATACGTAGTCAGAACGGAGTACTCGTACACACTTATAACGGCGGTTTTAGCAATATAGACCCCTACCTGACCAACGGATTTCAAACCTATAACTACCATTCGCGTCCACCCGTTGACTATACATTTCCACAAGCTGTTGCCAACAAAACAAAATACGAAATCAGACATATTTTCAAAGAAGGTATAGGTCAGGATTTCAGGGTTCAAAACGACACCAATATCTTTATTCAGAATTTTCAGGATTACTATGCTTATGATGATGGCACTGCCGAAAACGGATACGGGTTAACACCTGCAGGGTCAAAACTGGCATATCAGTTCACCCTCAATAATCCCGACACATTGGTTGCAGTTCAAATGTTTTTCAACTCAACATACAACAACAGCAATCTGAAATATTTTAAACTTTGTGTTTGGGCAGATAACGGCAGTGGCTTACCCGGCGACACAATCTATAGCAGCAATCCAATATTGCCTTTGGAAATTTCTGAATTCAATAAATATCAAACCTTTTTCTTAGACAGACAATTAAAAGTAAGTGGAAAAATATATGTTGGCTGCATACAATCCACCGACGATAATATGAACATCGGATTCGACAGAAATACATCATCCGAAAGTCGGATTTTTTATAACTCAAGCGGAAGCTGGAACCAATCTTTTTTAAAAGGCTCATTGATGATACGTCCCGTTTTCGGAGTAGATTTTTTAGGAATCAATACTGTTGAAAAAAACAACTTTGCTTTCGAAATTTATCCAAATCCATTAAGAGACGGCAACTTACAAATCAATTTACAATCAAGCGCAAACAAACAAAACAGCGAATATTTACTACAGGTTTTTGATATTCTGGGCAACAAATTGTATCAGTCAGAACTAAAAAATGAAATAAACATCAATCAATTAAGTAATGGCGTTTATTTTGTAAAAATAACCGACATTACAAGCAAAAGCCAAATTACCAAAAAACTTATAATATCACGATAAACAGAATACATGACAGAAGAAAATCAAATACTTGCAGAAGACGAAAACAACCTGATAATTGAAGAAGAAGAACAGGATTTATACGAGCATTACCGCTTTGTAGTTGACAAAGGACAAGGCTTACTCCGAATCGATAAATACTTGATGATTCGCATCGAGAATGCCACCAGAAACAAAATTCAGAATGCTGCCCATGCCGGAAATATTCTTGTAAACGACAAACCAATAAAACCCAATTACAGGGTAAAACCATTGGATGTAATAAGTATCGTAATGGCATATCCGCCACGCGAAATAGAAATTATACCGCAAGATATTCCTGTAAACATTATTTATGAAGACAATGATTTGCTTCTTGTAAACAAAACACCCGAAATGGTTGTACATCCGGGCTACGGCAATTATACCGGCACTCTGGTAAATGCACTTTCGTTTCATTTAATGAAAAATGGCAAAGAACTCAGCGAATCAAACAAGCCCTATCTCTGCCATCGTATCGATAAAAATACATCTGGGGTATTGTTAGTTGCAAAAAACGAAATGACACAAATTCATCTTGCCCGTCAATTTTTCGACCATAGTATAAAGCGTAAATATCAGGCGTTGGTTTGGGGCGATTTTCAGGAAGAAGAAGGTACTATCGAAGGAAATATCGGCCGTCATCCACGCGATAGAAAAATAATGACCGTTTTCCCCGATGGAAGCGCTGGCAAAACAGCCATAACACATTACAGAGTATTGGAAAGATTTGGTTATATCACACTAATAGAATGTGAACTGGAAACCGGTCGCACACATCAAATCAGAACACACTTAAAATTTATCGGACATCCTATTTTTAATGATGAAACTTATGGTGGAAATCAAATAATTAAAGGAACAACCTATACCAAGTATAAACAATTTATTGAAAATTGTTTCAAGATTATTCCACGTCATTCATTGCACGCCAAATCATTAGGATTTATTCATCCAACTACCGGAAAAGAAATATTTTTCGATTCAGATTTGCCAGAAGACATGCAATTGGTAATAGAAAAATGGAGAAAGTACTCAAATTTTAACCAATTGGAAGAATAAAGAACAAAAAACCAAAGAATCTAAAGAAAAACTTTTACTTACTGATTTTATTAATCCTTGATAAAATCAGTAAGTAATTTAAATATTTCATTGTATTTTGTTAAAGGCAACTTTTGAGGAACGTCATAAATATTGTGATATTCAGTAAATTCACTACCCATTGCATAAATAAATACTGCAGGCACACCCTTCTGATAGAAAGGACAATGATCGCTATTGCACGATTCACCTCTTTGCGAAACTGTTTTCAAATATCCTTTTTCTTTATTTATTGCCTCAAATTTCTTGAATTGAGTTTCAAATTTAGTACCATTAACAATAGTAATTCCCTCACTACCTGTACCAACCATATCGATATTAATCAAAAATTTAACTTTATCCAAAGGAAATAAAGGATTTTCAGCCAGATATTGTGATCCATTTAAACCTGATTCTTCACCACATACCAAAGCAAAAACTATGGAATAATCGGGTTGATTATTTATATCAGAATAATATTTTGCCAAATCCAAAACCATTGCAGTACCACTTGCATTATCGTTAGCACCCGGGAAAAATACATCTTTTCCCATTTGTCCCAAATGATCATAATGAGCTGTAAATACAAAAAATGAATCAGGATGTAATTTGCCTTTAACGTAAGCAACTACATTTTTACTTGGATAATCTATTAAATAATCAGCTTCGATATTAATCTTTACTTTTTTAAACTTTTCAGGCAATGCTTTTCTTAACACATTAATCCTAAAAGACTTATTTACATTTTTTCCATCAGAAGTACCCCAGCTCAGCTTACCATCATTAATAAAAACATAACCAGCCGAATTAAAAACATTTTTATTCCTCAAAGAATTCAGAATATCGAGCACTTCCTTATCTTTAATATTTTGCTTATCAACTAATAAGACCTTGCTTTTCAGATTTTTTTTTATGAGCTTTTCTAAATCTGCTTTTGTTTTTACAGTTGAACTATCTAACTTAAATATTTTATAAGTAGCATTAACAGAAGGAGAAGATAATGCCACCATAAAATCTGTGCCTGCAACCAGGTTTTTTTTGCTTATTTCCAAATCAATATTCTTACTAAAAGAATTTATTGAAATCGGATAATTTTGAAAATAATAATCAGAAAACTTTCTCATTTTCATAGCATCAAACTCATTTGAAATAAATATCGCAGCATTGTTGGCGCCATTATTTGTATAAGCTCTTCCATACAGAAAAGGAGAGCACAATGAATCAATAACATAATGGGCATATTTAACGTCCTGAGATTGTGCAGTTAGCAAACCCGAAATAAATAAGAAGAGAGTAATAATTTTCTTCATCACTTAAGATTTTATAATATATTCATTAATTGTTCCTTTATTTTCTCTAATTCATCTTTCATCTGAACCACAATTTGTTGAATTTGAACATCATTCGCTTTCGAACCAATCGTATTTATTTCTCTTCCGATTTCCTGACAGATAAACCCCAGTTTTTTTCCTTGAGAACTTTCTGAATTTAAAGTGTTTGTAAAATAATCCAGATGTTTTTTTAATCTGGTTTTTTCTTCAGTAATATCAATCTTTTCAAGGTAATAAATAATTTCCTGCTCAAAACGATTGTTATCAATTTTTGAAGCTTCTAACATATCATTCAGATTCTTCCATAGTTTATCTTTAATATTCTGAATTCTTGACACTTCAAAGGCTTCAACTGAATTTAAAAGTGTCTCAATAATGGCAATTCTTTTAATAAAATCTGCAGTAAGTATGTTACCTTCATTCAACCTGAATTCCTCAACCTTGTCTATTGCACTACCAATGGCAGCTTTAAACATAAGCCATTCATCATCACTTATTTCTATAGTATTGGTATTATAAATATCGGGCATTTTCATCAACAGAGACATATAATCATTTGGTGTTTGCTTCAGCTCTTCTGCAATTTGTTTCAACTCATTAAAATGAGCTTTGATTACATCTCTATTTATTGAACATTCGGCATAACCACCAATATTTTCAATATTTACATACATATCAACTTTACCTCTTTCCAGTCGTGAGGTTAAAAGAGCCCTCACTTCAGTTTCTTTTTCACGATAAAAAACAGGTAATTTGGCATTGATATCCATTTGCTTACTATTCAAAGTTTTAATTTCAATCGAAATCTTTTTATTTGGTAATTCACAAACGGATTTTCCAAAACCTGTCATTGATTTTAACATAATATGCAATTTTTTAATTTTTACAAAGGTAAACTTTTTTTTAAAAACCAACATAATCAATCATTCAAATTCTACAAATTTAAAGAAGCCATTAAATTAAATACCAATATATTACAAATACAATTTTAGCAATAACAAAAAACAGAGAATAAAAATTTCAGTAAACCTAATTAAAAATACCGAAAAGCAAATCTTTTTTATTAGCTTTGTAAAGCAAATATTAATAATACAAACGGATAGTTTCATGTATAAAACATCTGATCTTTACGACGATAACTTATTACTTTATGCAGCTATGTTAAAAGATATTGACGCTGCAAAAGACAGTATTTTTTTGGAAACATACCGTATAAATGAAGATGCAATTGGATTGAAATTTCGCGATGCGCTAGCGATGAAGTGTAAACAAGGTTTGAATGTAAAAATTCTTGTAGATTCTTGGGGAACATCAGCTTCTTACAATTTTTTTTCGCCAATTATAAATAATGGTGGAGAAGTTAGATATTTTAAAAAAATCAAATTCTTTATCGATTTTTTTACTAAGAATCATAGACGTAATCATCGAAAATTATTATTAATAGATAATCAGATAACATACATAGGATCATCAAATTATACGTCATATAGTCTGATGTGGCGCGAAACTGTACTTAGAATTGTAGGCGATTTAACCTACTATTTTAAAAAATCTTTTAAAGATAGCTTTAAAATTTACAGGAAATATAATTTCAATAAATTCTCATTTAAGAAAACAATCAAAATTGGTGATTATCAAATAATTCAAGACATTCCTTCAATTTATCATCAACGAATAAGAAAAAAATATACAGATTTAATAAATAAAGCAAAAAAAGAGATTTTAATTGAAACACCTTATTTTTTACCTGGTTATAAACTCAGAAAAGCAATAATGGATGCCGGAGAAAGAGGCGTTGATGTAAAAATAATTGTGCCTAAAAGTTCAGATGTAAAATTAGTTGATTTACTCAGAAACAAATACTTAGGATTGTATTATAAGAAAAATGTGAAAATTCTTTTTTATACTCCTAACAACCTACATGCTAAATGCTTATTAATTGATAATGAAATTTTTTCAATAGGCTCTCCTAATTTTGATTATCGAAGTTTTAGATATCAGTATGAAATCGCTTTAATTGGAAAAGATGATAATACAAATATAGCAATAAGAGAACACATCTCTAAAACGATGATAGATTGCGAAGAATTTGACTACAATAAATGGAAAAATCGTCCACAAATCGAAAAATTATTTGAATGGATTATGCTTCCTATCAGATATTTACTTTAAATTATACCAGAATTTTCTCATAATAAAATAAGAAACTAATTACCTTTATGCACGCTTATTGTTTATTCTTTGTACTTTTGTTATTAGTTTTATAACAATAATTAATAAGAAACTATTATTTATTAAAGACAATATTGCACGTAATTAATATAAAAACAATACTTTAAATTGTCTTGTTTAATAATATTCAATTAATTAAAATAGAATAATCCATCTTAAATCTTATATCATTAAAAAATGAAGAAAACATTAAAAATTTCTGGGATTGTACTGGTTGTTTTACTGGTACTGATAATTGTGTTACCTTTTATGTTTAAAGGAACTATCGTTAAAAAAGTAAAGGAAGAAACCAATAAAACCCTGAATGCCAAAGTCGATTTCAATGATTTCGGGCTTTCACTTTTCAGGAGTTTTCCAAATTTTTCATTAAGTATGGAAGGCTTAAGTGTTGTTGGAGTTGAAGAATTTGAAAACGATACACTTGCTTCAGTACCAAAACTATACATAACCATCGATTTGATGAGTGTTTTCGGTGGAAGCGAGTATAAAATCAAAAAGATAGAAGCCGAAGATGCCCGTATATTACTTAAAGGGCTAAAAAACGGAAAGGTAAACTGGGATATTACCAAAAAAGATACGACCAAACCCGTAGAAGCTCCCAGTGAACCATCAAGTTTTAAGATGGCTTTCCAGAAAATTGAAATAAAAAATGCACATATCGTTTATGATGATGCTTCTTTGGGTTTCTATATGTTGCTCGATGGATTGGATCATACATCAAAAGGCGATATGACAGCTGAGATAACCACCCTGAAAACCGCCACTACCATTAAATATCTGGATGTTGATTACGGAGGTGTGCGTTATTTGAGCAAATCCGATGCTGATATTAAGCTTGATATGGGTATGGATATGAAAAATATGAAGTTCACTTTTGCTGAAAACTCAAGTCGATTGAACCAATTATTTTTTCAGTTTGAAGGCTTCTTTGCCATGCTGAAAGATGGTGGTTATGATATGGATATTAAAATTAAAACTGACAAAACTGATTTCAAAAATATTTTGTCTATGGTTCCTGCTTTGTATGCCAAAGATTTTGATAAAATTGAATGCAAAGGCAAAATGGCTCTGGATGGATTTTTCAAAGGTATTTATAAAGATATGAATCTATTGCCTGCTTTTGCTTTAAATATGCAGGTTATCAATGGAATGTTCAAATATCCGACATTGCCAAAATCAGTTGAAAATGTGAATGTTACTATGAAAATCAATAACAAAGGTGGTAGTGCAGATAATACTTGCATTGATATATCACAGTTTCATATCGAACTTGCCGGTAATCCTTTGAATATGAGATTATTCCTCAGCACGCCTATGTCAGATCCAGCTATTAATATGAATATCAAAGGTTCTATGGATCTGGCAAGTGTAAAACAGGTTTATCCGATGGAAGAAGCTCAGGATTTGAATGGATTTTTCAAGGCTGATGTTAGTATGAAAGGAAAAATTTCAGCTTTACAGCAACAAAAATACAATGAGTTTATTGCAGAAGGATTTCTTGATTTACAGAAACTTAAATACAAAAGCAAAAATTTTCCTCAGGGAGTTGATATTCAGGCTGCCCGTTTGAACTTTACACCTCAGTATCTCGATTTGGCTCAGTTTGATATGCTTATTGGTAAAAATGATTTTTCTGCCAAAGGGAAACTTGAAAATTACATAGCCTACTGGTTGAAAGGTGAAACCATTAAAGGAAAGCTTGTTACAAATTCGAAATATTTTAATTTGAATGATTTAATGCCAAAAGATGCTGCAACTGCCCAAAAGACTACAGCAATCAGTGATAGCACTGCAAAACCTATGGATTTTGTTAAAATACCAGCCAATATTGATTTTTACATGCAGGCTGATTTTGGCAAGCTGATTTACGATAAAATGGAAATGGAAAAGGTAAACGGAGTTATTACAGTTAAGGATGAAGCTGTATCAATGAAGAACTTAAGCATGAATTTACTGAATGGTAAAATGCTTGTTACCGGAGCCTATACAACCAAAGATCCGGAAAAACCTGCTGCCGATTTCAGTCTGGATATCAGTAATTTTGATATTCCAAAAGCTGCAAAAACATTTGCTACATTGGGTAAAATGGCTCCAATTGCAGAAAGAACAACCGGAAGTTTTTCAACAAAATTTGCTTTTAAATGCGTATTAGACAAAACAATGAGTCCTGTCCCCAATAGTATAAATGGTTCAGGAATGCTTGCAACTTCACCCATAGTTGTTGAGAATTCTGAAACTTTGAATAAGCTTGGCGAAACCTTGAAAATGGATAAACTAAAAAAATTAAGTCTCGATAAATTAAATATCGCTTATTCAGTTGCGGATGGAAAAATTACAACTAAGCCTTTTGATGTTAAATTCGGTACATCAAAAGCCAAAGTTTCAGGCTTTACCAGTTTTGACGAAAGCATTGATTATCTGATGAAAATGGAGATTCCTCGTAAAGAAATGGGTGGAGCTGCAAATTCATTAATGGAAGGACTCGCCGGAGCAGCAGGGTCAAAAGGTTTAAATGTTAAACTTGCTGATATTATGAAATTTGATGTGATGATTGGAGGTACATTTAAAAAACCAATTATAAAAACCGGATTGAAAGATGCTGCCGGAAATGCTGCTAATAATTTGAAAGACAAAGTAAAAGATGAATTGAATAAAAAGAAAGAAGAAACTATTAACAAAGTAAAAGAAGAGGCAAATAAAGCCATAGCAGAAGCTCAGAAAAAAGCAGATAAATTGATTGCCGAAGCTCAGAGACAAGGAGATGCTTTACGTACTGAAGCTAAAAAAGCGGGTGACAGATTAGTAACCGAAGCAGTTGCACAAGGTAAAAAATTAGTGGATGCTGCAGGCAATCCTTTTGCAAAGATTGCAGCTCAAAAATCTGCAGATAAATTGCATAGTGAAGCAGTAAATAAAGCCAATGCACTCAATGTAGAAGCTGATAAGAAAGCCAATGGATTGGTTTCTTCTGCAAAAACACAGGGTGACAATTTGATTAATATTGCTAAAAGCAAAGCCAATTAACAATAAAATAATAATTTTCTTTATTATTTTAAATTAAAAAGCAGAATCAGAAATATATGATTCTGCTTTTTTACATATCAACCATTCACTGTTAATAAATCCTGATATTCATCATTATATGTGTCTTCTTTTCGTTTAATTTTGCCATAATAAAATAAATATCTATTATAAACATAGCTTTAAGATTCTTAAACTTAAATTGAATGAAGTATTTTATTTACAAAATTTTAATATTTTAAAACTAAAAACTTCATCCAATTAATTAAATAATAAAAGATTATGAAAAAAACAATAATTGAACTTTTTGATACAACTTCAAAATTATATCAAAATAAGGTTGCAGTTAAAAGTGGAAATTACAGTTATACTTATCAGGATTTTGAAAATGCAAGTTGGAATTTCTCTATTCAATTACAAAATATCGGTTGCAAACCCCATGAATATATCGGCATTTGTCTAAACCGTTCATTTGAAATGGTTTTAGGCATATTTGGAATTTTGCGTATGGGTTGTGCATATGTGCCAACTGATCCAACAAATCCATCCAAAAGAATTCAAAGTCTATATAAAAGTGCCAATATCAAATATGTAGTAACAACTCAAAACCTAAAACCATTCATAGAAGAAATGGGGTTTATTGCAGTTGTTCCTGAAATTATCACAGAATATCAACACATTGAAAATAAAACAATTGTTTCACCAGACGACAATGCTTATGTTTTATTTACGAGTGGATCAACGGGCACACCAAAAGGAGTAATTATTGCACATCATTCCGTTGTTAATTTATGCGAATATATACAAGACAGATACCCAATAAATCAAGGAGATATTGTATTACTAAAATCACCATACACCTTTGACGGTTCTATTTGGGAACTTTTTGGATGGCTCTTGATGGGTGGAACGCTTTATATTTGTAATCCTGGCGATGAAAAAAATCCTAAAAATTTATGCGAACTGATTAACAAAGAACAAATTAATTTTATGTTTTTTGTTCCTTCAATGCTATCGGTATTTCTAGATTATGCTGAAACGTTGAATGATTCAAATACACTTTCTTCACTAAAATGGGTATCTGTAGCTGGAGAAGTTCTTACGCCCACTTTGGTTAAACATTTTTATAAAGCAATAAACAACGAAACTGTCAGATTATTTAATGTTTATGGACCTACAGAGACTTGTGTTTATGCGACCACCTATTTATGTGACCCAAATAAGGAATACACGAAACTACCTATAGGTGAACTGGTTACAAACGATTATATATATATTCTGGACGAAAACCTAAAACAAGTAGGTTTTGGCGAAGAAGGTGAAATATGTATTGGTGGCAGAGGCGTTGCAAAAGGATATTTGAATTTACCCGAATTTACCAATGAAAAATTTATAACAGATCCGATTAAAGGAGAAGGCTTTATTTACAGAACCGGAGATATTGGCAAAGAATTACCTAACGGATTGTTTGACTTTATTGGACGAAAAGATTTTCAGGTAAAACTAAGAGGATTACGTATAGAAATGGGCGAAATAGAAATTGCCTTGCAAAATATACCCGAAGTGCTTGAATGTGTTGTCCTTTTTGCCAAAGACCGAAACAATGATGATAGTCTGATTGCTTATTTAAGAATAAGTGCAACCAATACCGATAAAAATTATAATTTCAGGGTTGCAGATGCTGCATTTGCAACACATATAAAATCAACACTTAAGGATTCTATACCAGAATATATGATTCCAAATGAATATATAATTTGTGATATTTTTCCGATAAATCAAAATGGGAAAATAGACCGAAATGCACTTCCATCATTACAAGATTTTAATTTAGCATCAGAAAAAACTGAATACCAGGCAACAAACGAAACCGAAGAAATTGTTTATAATATTTGGAAAAAGCTTTTAAGTAAGGAATTTATAGCAGAAAATGAAGATTTTTTTCAGGCAGGAGGCCATTCATTAAAAGCAATTCAAGTAATTACAGAAATTATAAAAACTTTCCATATTGAAATTCCATTATGCCTTTTTTATGATAACATGACTTTGCAAAAAATGTGCAATTTTATAGCTCAGAACAAAAAAGACACCGAAAATCAATTAGATTACAAATTGAAAAAAAATAATGACACAAATATTTTCCCAATAACTCCAGTACAAAAGGAAATGTGGATTATGAACAATTTTGATCCCACTGGACTTACACATAATATTCAAGTTGAATTTACTGTTAAAGACAAAATTGATATTCCTCGATTTTTAGATGCAATAACAAAAACAATCCAGTCAGAAGAAACTTTCAGATCAACATTTCCGATTCACGAACAAGAACCCATTCAACTTATTCATGAAGAAATTAAATTTGAAATTCCAATCACAGATCTAATTAAAATTGGAAATAAAGAAAAAATATATGAAAACATTATCTCTCAAAACGGTAATGTTGTTTTTAATTTCAATGAACTTCCTTTATTTTCTTTTCACCTGATTAAATGGACTGAGAATGAAATAAAACTATTAATGGCTATCCATCATATTATATTTGATGGATGGTCGTTATCGCTATTTATGCAAAAAGTATCCTCCATTTATAATGGCGAAACTATACCAGAACGAAAATACAGAAATGGTGATTATGCTCTTTGGCTTAATGAATATGTTGGCAAAAATGGATATGAAAAAGAATTTAAATATTGGGAAAAAGCGTTAGAACATATCCCAAACAGAATTACGCTTCCAACTAAATCAAATGCAGATTTTTCGAAAGCCGGAAATTATGGCAGAAGATATTGGTTTTCAATTGATATCGAACTAACAACTCAAATTGAAAATTTTTCAATAGCAAATAATACAACACCTTATGTTGTACTGATGAGTGCTTACCAAATCGCACTTTCAAAACATGCAAAACAGAGAGAAATAGTAGTAGGAAGTCCATTTGCAAACAGACTACACCCTATGACAAGCGAACTAATTGGTTATTATACCAATATGATAAGTATTCGGTCAGAAATTAGAGATAATGATAATTTTGATGAATTCATAAAACGATGTAACACATCATCAATAGGTTCCTTTTCAAATGCATTGCTTCCTTTTGGCGAGTTGGTGAAAAAATTAAATATTAAATTTGCACCTGGCATTTATCCAATTTACCAAACAATATTTGTTATGCAAAATTGGCCGCATGAAAACAGCAATATTCATAACTTTAATTTTACACAAAAAGAAATAGGAAATAACACAAGCAAAATTGATTTAATTCTCAATGTTGAAAAAAGCAATCAAAAATATGAATGTTGGATAGAATATGACATAATGCTTTATGATCAGGATTTTATCGAAAAAATAACAGATGATATCAATCATATTTTGCAGCAAATTACAATTGACTCGAAACAGAATATATTAGCAGCTATTACCTCAACAAATTTGAATCTTTCAGCAGAAAGCAAAAATACAAGTATCATTATTGGAGAGGGTTCTTTGGCCGTATATTGTTGTGATTTACTTTTAAAAAATAATTTTACTATAAAGAAAATAATTACCGAGGATAAAAATTTAATTGATTTCTCAAAGAAATATAATATTACAACTTCAAATAACATTCACGAATCAGAAGATGAAGAGCCGGTAGATTATATATTTAGCATTAACAATAGTGTTATATTAAAACCATGGTTTCTTCAAAAAGCCAAAAGATTAGCAATTAATTATCATGATTCACCATTGCCAAGATATGCAGGAATGTATGCTACAAGTCATGCAATTTTACATGGTGAAACAACACATGGGATTTCGTGGCATTTAATTACAGATGAAGTAGATGCAGGAGATATTGTTGCTTCATCAAAAGTTGAAATTCAAAAAGATGACACTGCTTACTCATTAAATATAAGATGTTATGAAGCAGCTATTGATTGCTTTAAACAAGTAATATCTAATATAAAAAACGATAAAATTATATTACAAAAGCAAGATTTAACCAAAAGGACTTTATTTCCACTCTCAAAACGACCTAATGAATTTGGAATTATCAATTGGAATAGCAATATCAATGAAATTGAAACACTTATAAGAGCATGCAACTATGGTAATAATCTAAATAATGAATTTTTAACTCCCTCAATATGGCAAAATAATAAATTTTACAGCCTGATAAAATCAAGAATTATCCATAAAAAAATCAGCAAACCTGGTTTAATAAGTATAGAAAACAACCAAATTGCAGTAAATTGCAAAAATGGATGTGTATTAATTGAAAAAATCAACAATGAATATGGAGAAGAAATAGAAGCAACAGATTTATTAATTCCCGGACAAATAATTTCAACAACAAATACCATTCGCTTTGAAAGAATAAATATTTTATTCCAAAAATGGGCAAAATACGAGCAATATTGGGTTAAACAATTTGCTGGCTCTAATTACTTTACACCAAGTTTCACGTCCGAATCCCAAGAAAACAATTGGCAATCTATTAATATTTCCGCATTTAAATGGATTAAAACAAATTTCGAATCGTCAAGCATTACAGAAACTCTTGAGTCTATTATAATGTATTATTTTTTAAGACTTTCGAGAATTAATGCAGGCACATTTGGGTACATAAATGAAAATATTGAAAACGATTTACCATTTGGGAAATGGAAACCAATTAATATTGAAATTTCAGGAGACAAATCAAATAATACAAATATTTCAAATATTATTATGAAAATTACTGAAATTAATAATCATGGAAATTATTGTACAAATATAATTGAAAGATATTGTTCTCTTAATGATTTGAGAGGAAAAATGCCTTTAATTTACATCATAAAAGATAAATTTAATATTCCGTTTGCCTCACAAAATGCAATATTAATTAATGTAAATGACGAATCTATTCAAATTAAAGGCATTAGCATTTCAGTAATTGAAGCATTAAACTCATTTATACAAATTTTAGAGCACATCATTATGTTGCCTGCTAAAGATACAATGCTAATGTCTGAAAATTTGCTTTCAAAAACAAAAAGTAAGCAAAATGAACTTGTTTGCAAACCCAAATTTACAAAAGATTTGTATCTTGAATTCTTAAATTCAGTTGATAAATTTGGGAATAAATTAGCAATTTATGATTCAGGAAATGAATACACTTATTATCGATTAAAAAAAGAAGTAAGTCAATTAGCTACAGTACTGAAAAACAATAAAGTAAACCTAAACACTGTTGTTGCAATCAATATAGATCGTCGATATGAATTTTTCCTTTCTATGATGGCAATACTTCATTGTGGCGCAATATTTTTACCTGTTGACCCCAAATTACCATTAGACCGGCAAAAATATATTATTCAAGATTCAGATGCTGTTTTATTGGTTTATCATAAAGAATCGATGCTTATAGAACAAGAGATTTCAAAAGTCGATATTTCAACAATTGATTTATCTTTACAAAACGAAGCTGAACCGTATCGTCCTGAAAATAACACATTAGCATATATTATGTACACCAGTGGCTCTACAGGCAAACCCAAAGGTGTTAAAATCAATAGATTAGCCCTGTCAAGTTTTACATCAGGAGCATTAAGTCTGTATCAGATAAATGAAACAGACCGAATTCTACAATTTTCAAACCTTAGTTTTGATGCATCTCTTGAAGAAATTTTCTGTGCTTTTTGTTCAGGAGCTTCACTATATTTGCGTAATGAAGAAATGCTTGAATCCGAAAATTTATTATCATTTACAATTGAAAACAATATTACTCTTTGGGACTTACCCACAGCATTTTGGAGACAACTTATTTCAAGTGAAGCATATAACAACAAACTGCATCTTACTAATCTCAAAACAGTAATTATTGGAGGTGAAGCAACCACTATATCAGATTTTCAGCAATGGTCACGTCATAAGTCATTAAAACACAAATTGTTTAATACTTATGGACCAACCGAAACTACTATTGTTGCATTGGCATTTGAAATGAATCTTTTTAATGAATCATTAAAAGACATACCAATAGGGAACGTTTTCCCTGGATGTTCTGTTTCCATTGTAGATAACTTTGGATTTCAATTACCTCAGGGAGTTGCAGGAGAAATGATTATTGCTGGCACTAATGTTTCTGATGGCTATATTCATGCAAGCAAAGAGCAAAACCTTGCCTTTGGAATTGATAGTGATAATCAGAGTAGATATTACAAAACAGGTGATCTGGTATCGTCAGATCCAAATGGTTATATACACTATAAAGGCAGAGTAGATGAACAGCTTAAAATAAGAGGATTTAGGATTGAACCAAAAGAAATTGAAATACAATTACTAAAAATTAAAGGAATTGAGAATGCTTTAGTATATGGATTTACCGAACAAGATGGCAATAAAATATTAATTGCTTTTTATACAGGAAAAAGTGTACAAAATGATGAATTATTTGTAAAAAAACAATTACAGGAAGTATTACCTTCATACATGGTTCCTGGATTTATTATGCATATTAATGAAATTCCATTAACAAGGAATGGAAAAGCTGATAAAAACTCATTAAATCAATTTGTTATAAACAAATATTCTTCTCAATCTAAAACATTTAAACCACCAGTAGGCAAAATAGAAACCGCTTTACACCAATTATGGTGTTCTGTTTTTAAAAAAGAAAATATAGGAGTAGAAGATGACTTTTTTGAGATTGGAGGTCATTCATTGAATGCAGTACAATTAATGTCAGGAATAAAACAAAAATTCAATTTAGACTTACCTCTATCAGCATTAATCAGTAACCCAAATATTAGAAAATTATCAGAAATTATTGAAAGTAATAGCACCGAACATTTGTGGGATGTAATTGTACCAATTCGTCGAAAAGGCAAATTACCTCCATTATTTTTAATCCATGGTGCTGGCTTAAATGTTTTGTTATATCAATCGTTGTCGAAACACTTAGAATCCGACAGGCCTATTTATGCATTACAAGCCAGAGGTTTAGATGGAAAGCAAACCATAAGTACAAGTATTGAAGAAATGGCAAATCATTATATTGGTGAAATTAAAAAAATCCAACCAATTGGACCATACCATTTTCTTGGTTTCTCGTTAGGTGGTTTTATTGCATTTGAAATGGCACGTATTTTAGAATCAAGAAATGAAAAAGACAACTTCATAGGTGTAATTGACTCTGTAGCTTCACATGCAAATGAAAATTTTCCATTAATTAAAAAACTAATCATCAAGATTTCTCATTTGATAATTGTTCCAATTTACATATTCTGGTTATTCCTTAATGAACCTATGAATAAGAAAAAACAATTCTTAAAAAGCAAATTAAAAAACCTATCATTAATATTTACTTATTACTCAAGAAAATCAAAAATTGAAAACAAAGAACTGAATCCTGTTGACAAATCTGCGCCTGTTTACCTCAATAGTGATCTCAGATTAAAACTAATGGGAGCACTAAAACGCTATATATTAAAACCTTCAAGCGTTAAAATTGATTTATTCAAAGCGTCAAAACCATCTTTTTATATTCCAAACAGGAAGACTTACGGATGGTCTAAATATGCTTTAAAAGGGGTAAATTCACATTCAATTCCAGGAGAACATTCAAATATGTTTGCACCTCCAAATGATAAGTTTTTTGCTCAGGTTTTAAATAAACAATTAAAAGAGTGTGAATTAAAAGAATCTAAATGATCAAAATCATTGATTGGAAATTAGTTAATTCGATAATAGATATTAGTTTCAAAACACCATTGGTTGTATATGGGGAAATTAGTTTATTTGATGAATCGAAAATACAATTATTATCTGCAAATGAAATTTCGAGAGGCAAAAAAATGCATCTTATTGAAAGTAAAGTTTTTTTCGCCTCTCATATTTGCTTGCGTCAACTTTTATCTGCTTTTTTAAACATTAATCCGGATGAATTAAAATTTAATACAACACAAAACGGCAAGCCATATTTGAACAATTCTGATTTACATTTCAATATGAGCCATTCAAAAACTGCTTTTGCAATTGCTATTTCTAAAAAAAAAGTTGGTATTGATATTGAAGATGTCAATATTAACATAAACACAAATGACATAGCAAAATATGCATATAGTGAAGCAGAACAATTATATTGTTCTCAAATTGAAAACTTTCGGGCTTTCAATGAAATATGGACATTAAAAGAAGCATTTTTGAAAGCTGAAGGTTTAGGATTAACTGATAATTTACCTGAAATTGATGTTATTAAAACAAATAATGTTATACAACAAAATGAATATAAGAATCTCAGTTTTGAAACTCCAAATCACGAAATTGGAAGTATTGTATATAAACAAAACCAAGCCGATTTTAACTTCTATTTTATTAAAAAACTATAAAATAAAAAAGTCTCATTAAAATAATATTAATGAGACTTTTAACAAAAAAAACCTTTATTTAAGTTTTGTAATTAAGCAACTTTTAATTTTGCCAGATTTGTTTTCTCCATTTTTTCTTTGGCATAATCCAAAGAAATTGCAAAAGTTTTAATATTTTTAACTGAAGGCAAGTCAAACATGGCATCAGTCATAATTGTCTCTATAATAGATCTTAAACCTCTGGCACCCAACTTAAACTCAATTGCTTTTTCAACAATAAAATCCAAAACTTCATCATCAAAACTCAAATCAATATTATCGAGTTTGAAAAGTTTAGTATATTGTTTTACCAAAGCATTTTTAGGTTCGGTAAGAATTCGTTTCAACGCATCTGTATCCAGAGGATTTAGATTTGATAAAACCGGAAATCTGCCGACAATTTCAGGGATCATTCCATAACTACGGATATCCTGAGGAGCAATATATTGAAGTAAATTTGCTTTATCAATATTATCGGTCTCTTTTGCAGCAGAATAACCTATCATATTGGCTTTCATACGAGAGCCTATTTTGCGTTCGATACCATCAAAAGCACCACCTGCAATAAACAAAATATTTTGGGTATTCACCAAAATCATTTTTTGCTCTGGGTGTTTGCGGCCACCTTGTGGAGGAACATTAACTGAAGTTCCTTCCAAAAGCTTCAATAAAGCCTGTTGTACTCCTTCTCCTGAAACATCTCTGGTAATTGAGGGATTATCACTTTTACGGGCAATTTTATCAATTTCATCTATAAAAATAATACCTCTTTCAGCGGCTTCTACATTATAATCAGCAGCTTGCAATAATCGTGACAAAATACTTTCAACATCTTCACCTACATAACCAGCTTCTGTTAAAACAGTTGCATCAGCAATGCAGAAAGGAACATTTAACATTTTAGCAATGGTTCTTGCCAAAAGGGTTTTACCTGTTCCGGTTTCACCCACAATTATGATATTAGATTTTTCAATTTCAACCTCGTCATTTTCTGTAGCAGCAACCTGATTAATACGCTTATAATGATTATAAACAGCAACAGATAATACTTTTTTAGCATCATCCTGTCCGATTACATATTGATCGAGATGGGCTTTAATTTCATACGGTTTTAATATTTTTGTCTTTGAAAAAGCCTGCGCTTTTTTCTGAGGCATTTCTTCATCAAGAATAGCTTTTGCCTGTAAAACACAATAATCACAAATATGTGCATTTAAACCAGCTATCAGCATATTGGTTTTGGCTTTATCTCTACCACAAAAAGAACATAATTCCTTTTCTTTTGCCATTGTTTTTTATTTAAAACAAGACCTAACAGACTTAAAAAAGCTGTTAGGTCTTGATTATTGATTAATTAAATAATTATTTATTACGTATTAAAATTTCGTCAATCATACCGTAATCTTTTGCTTCTTCAGCTGTCATCCAATAATCACGGTCAGCATCCTGCCATATTTTATCATAAGTTTGTTTTGAATGTTTTGCGATAATGTCGTACAATTCTTTTTTCAACTTTTGAATTTCTCTGGCAGTTATTTCAATATCAGACGCTTGTCCTTCAGCTCCACCCATCGGCTGGTGAATTAATACACGGGAATGAGTTAAAGCAGTTCTTTTACCTTCGGCACCGGCACATAACAATACAGCTCCCATTGAAGCAGCCATACCAGTACAAATTGTAGCAACATCAGGTGCTATATACTGCATGGTATCATAAATACCTAAACCAGCATAAACTGAGCCTCCCGGAGTATTCAGATAAATCTGTATATCTTTTGAAGAATCAACAGATTCTAAAAACAAAAGCTGCGCTTGTATAATATTGGCAACGGTATCATCAATAGGAACTCCAAGAAAAATAATTCTATCCATCATTAATCTCGAAAAAACATCCATTGACGCTACATTCAACTGACGTTCTTCAATAATAGTAGGTGATATATAGCCATTTACAGTTGAATGATATTTATCAAAAGTAAGGCTATTTATTCCTTTATGTTTTATTGCATATTTTTTAAATTCGTTGTGCATATTGCAAGTTTTTAGTGGTGATGATTATGACCTACAAGTTTAACAAAATCTTCAAAATTGATTTCTTTTACAGTTGTATTTATTTTTTGTTTAAACACTTCTATCAACTGTTTGTCATACATTTCATCATAAATTCTTTTTACTTCTTTTTGATTTTTCATAATGGTATCTACAACACTGTCTAAACGTTTTTCCTGTTCATCATTTTCAGCTTTTGGAAAATACTGTCCTAAATAAACATCTTTAATATATTGTCTGATATCAGATTCTGCAACCGCAATTCCATTATTTGTAATAAGTGAATTTTCAATTAATTGCCATTTCAATGATTTTTCATAAGAATCATAATCTTTGTCAATCTGCTCAGCAGTAATTTTACCCTGATTCATATCCAATAACCATTTTTTCAGAAATTCAACAGGAAATTCAACAGTAGTTTCTTCGATTAATTTGCCTATAACATCGCCCATAAGCTTTTGATCACTTTCTCTTACGTAGTAATTCTCAGCTTCTTCTTTAACTTTATTGCGTAAATCAGCTTCAGTTTTTATTTCCTGACCAGGATATACTTTTTCAAATAATTCCTCATTTAATTCAGCTTCATGTAAATGACTGATTTCTGTAGCTTTAATTCTATAAGTAGAGCCTAATCCTTCTGCTTCATGTTCTACATTTAATACATGTGAAGCATCGTGTTCTGAACCTAAAGCTTTTGCAAAATTGATATCGAAATAATCTTCTTTTTTCAATCCGATTATACTGGTTTTAATGTCGCTATCAACAATTTTTTCAATTGCAAAATTTACTATCGATTTCACACCATTTTCTTTAACATTGCCAGTTTCATCCAATTCTTCTGCATCAGCATGAATAATATCATTTTCATCAGCAACATCATGTGAATGAGCATGTCCATGACGTTTTTGAATATCTTTTACAAAAATATCAATGGTTTTATCATCTGCTATAATTTTTTGATAATCAACACTTATCGCACTTAAATCAATATTTATTTCAGGTTGAGTGGCAATATCAAATGAAAAAACAAAATCATTTTGATTTTCCCAATCTTCAATCTGATTTTTATCTTCATTAAAAACTGGTTGTCCTAATAAGTTTAAATTATTCTCTTTAATATATTTATCTAATTCTTCTGAAATTGTTTTGTTAATTTCATCAATTTTAACAGCTTTTCCGTACATTTTCTGAACCATTCCAAAAGGAACTTTTCCAACTCTAAAACCTGGAACATTAGCTTTTTGCTGATAATCTTTAAGTTGTTTATTTATTTTATTTTGATAATCATTTTGAGAAATCTCAATTTTTATTTCAGCTGTCAGATTTCCTGTGCTTTCTTTAGTAATATTCATTTGTTTATTTTTTTTTATTTATATGTACAAATGTAATACCCGTAAAACCATTCTCGATTTGTGAGCAATATTAACTCATGGGTATTTCATATGATATTTTTTTATTATTATAAAGCTATTACAATCAAAAACATTGTAAGTATTTAATATATTAATTCATTGACAATTAAGATAATTGCATTTTCTAAATTAAGGCTGCAAAATTAAATAAAAATATTGAATTTTGAACACAAAAAATTAAATATCAATTCATATATTATTGAAATCCCAATTCCTGGGTATATTGTCCAAATTTTAAACTATCATTGGTTTTACTACCTAATTCGAGGCGACAAGGATTATCAACAGAATTATCATATCTTGCAGAAAATATGCCAATTCCATTAGCAATATTGGTATATTCGGGACGAACCTGAACAATACTTCCTGATGGTGAATTTATATCCAAATAAGTACTGAATTCATCGGCAGCTACAGAAACCTTCAACTCTATTTTGCCAACATTTCTAACAACTCCCTGAATTATCGGTATATGTGATTGTAATGTTTTGAAAAAATAAGAACTTGTAAATTCTACCCTCATTAATTCTCCCCCACTTACATCTTTTGATTTTGTTACAGGAAATACCATATCAAGATATTTAGGAGTTCCGTTTTCAAAATAATTAAACCGTAAATTAAACTGATAAGCTTTACCATACTTTGTTGATTTCCATTCGATTACCTTCTTGCCAGTTGTTGGCAAATTAAAATATCCACCATTAAATAAATTCATAATACTAAAGGGACTGATTAACTGAGTGGAAGATGAAATTAATTTACCTGTTTTCTTGTTTCTAATCGTCATTTTATATTCATTACCAACAATAAGCTGCTTATAAGTTACACATTTATACAAAACTTGCTTTGGAGAATAAAATATTCCAGCTTCTTTATTATATACTGTGGTTGTGTCGAATACAAATGTTTTATTAGTCCCAACTTCCTGAATTTTAACCTCAACATTATTGCCATAGCTGCTTGAATCTTCATATTGTGCCATAACATATGCATTCTGATCGCCCAAAAAAGCTTTATTGACTTTAATATATGAAATACTATCATTTTGATTTAATAATCCGTAAACTACTGTAATATCCTGATATTCTGCATTTGGATTAAAATCAGTTTCGCAAGATGAAAACAAGCAAACAAATGATATTAAGAGTGTTAAATTAAAAAGCTTAGACATTGTATTTTAAATAAATATGATTTACAAAATTACGAAATTGCAAAACACAAAAAAATATATATTGATTTTTAACATTTTATGAACATATAATTTAGCCACCGCTAACTAGATGCAATATTACGACATGATCACCATCTTTTACAATGGCAGTTTCGTATTCATTCTTTCTGATAATTTTATCATTCACTTTAATTACTAACATCTTGAAAACATAATTCTTACTAACAAGTATTTCAGAAATACTCATTTCATCTTTATCAAAACTTTCCGGATTATTATTTAAAATAATATTCATTTTTATTAAAATTTATTAAAATATCAAAATACAAATCTTATTGATTATAATTTTATTAAACATTATCAAATTATTTTAGATTCATTAATATCTCCAACACCTGATTTGCCTGCATATTGGCAACAACACCAACTCTTGGGGCAAGAGGTGGCAAAGTTTCTGAAATTTCAGAAATAAAATCACCACAAATATAGAGTTTATCATAATTGATGGTTTTCAATGAATTATTATTCCCCCAACCTGCCATTCCTGAACCTGAAACTATATATTTATCGGGCATTACTGACATTACCGTTTCAATTATCATTTGTTTCATTACAGACAAATCAAAAGCTTCAACAATTATATCACAATTTTTGAAGATATCTGGAATATTAAATTGATTGAGCTTTATAAAGTGCTTTTCTACAACAACTTCTGCACTTACATTACTTATATTATTTAGCAATGCATCAACTTTTGGCATTCCTATTTGGTTTATAAAAAAATATTGTCTGTTCAGATTTGATTTAGAAACAATATCAAAATCAGCAATTATTAATTTACCAACACCTATGCGGGCAAGTGCTATCGCACAATTAGAGCCTAATCCACCACAACCAGCAATACCAACAATCTTGTTTTTAATTTGTTCTAACATATTAATAATGTTTTTGCAAATATAAAAAAAGTCTCCCAAAAAAGGAGACTTCAAATACTTAATGTGTGTATAGTAAAAACTTATTTTGTTTCAGCAGGTTCAATTGAGAACAATTCAACTTCAAAAATTAAAGTAGAACCGGCAGGTATTTTACCCATTTCTCTATCACCATAAGCCAGATTAGCAGGAATATAGAAAATATATTTTGAACCTGGTGTCATTAACTGAACACCTTCTGTCCAACCTGGAATTACTTGATTTAATCCAAAAGAAATTGGTTCACCTCTTTCAACAGAAGAATCGAAAACAGTTCCGTCAGTTAAAGTACCGTGATAATGTACTTTAACTTTATCAGTTGCTTTTGGGTGTAAACCACTTCCTTCTTTTACAACTTTGTATTGCAATCCGCTTGGTAATTCTTTTACGCCTTGTGCACTTTTATTTAATGCAAGAAATTGAGCACCAGCTTTTTTTGCAACTTCAGACTTTTTTGATTGTTCAGATTGTTGTTTTTTCATTCTTTCTTGTTGCCATCTGTTTAAAATTTCATCTTTCTTTTGTTTACTGATTATCAATGTATCTGTATTTGATTTTGCATCTTCAATACCTCTTGAAAGTAATTCAGGTGTAAATTCAATACCACCATTCATCAGATTATGACCAATGTCTGAACCAATTAAATAGCTAATACTATCAGCTGTAGTTATTAATTTAATTGATTTGTTTTTTTGAGCTAATACATTAACTGTTAGCAATATACTTAAAGTAAAAAAAGTGATTATTAATTTTTTCATTATTAAAATGGAATTTTAAATTATTCGACAAATATATAAGATTTTATGATACAGTAGAATGAAGTAATTTTAGATTTAACATAATTTAATAAATTTCAAAATCCTTATAACTTCACTTTTTAAACTTGAGCCAATGATCAACAATTACCAAAGCAGCCATTGCTTCAACAATAGGAACAGCACGCGGAACAATACAAACATCATGTCTGCCTCTTGCTTCAAGTGAAATTATATTGCCTGATTTATCGACACTTTGCTGAGTTTGCATAATTGTAGATACTGGTTTAAATGCCAATCTAAAATAAATATCTCCTCCGTTTGAGATTCCGCCTTGTATTCCACCTGAATAATTTGTTTTTGTGGAAAAATCGGTATTAAACAAATCATTATGCTGACTACCAAACATTTTAGCAGCTTCAAAACCACTTCCATATTCAAATCCTTTGACGGCATTAATACTAAGCATCGCTTTTGCCAGATCTGCCTGAAGTTTATCAAAAACAGGTTCCCCAAGTCCTATCGGACAATTCTTTATCAAACAATAAATTACACCACCCAAACTATCCCCATTTTCTGCCGTTTTATTTATCAGATTCATCATCTGGATTGTTGCATTCTTATCAGGACACCTTAAAGGGTTATTTTCAATACTTTCCGAAGAAGTATCACTAAAATCTGAGGCAATAATATCTCCAATCTGAGTTACATAAGCTTTAAATGAAATATTTTCTTTACGAAGAATTTGTTTAGCAAAAGCACCTCCGATAACTCTGGCAATGGTTTCACGAGCAGATGCCCTACCCCCACCTCTGAAATCGTAATTTCCATATTTTAAATAATAGGTAAAATCTGCATGTGAAGGACGAAAAGCATCTGCCAAATGTTCATAATCAGAAGATTGATGATTTGTATTTCTAACAAGAAAAGCAATTGGAGCTCCTGTAGTTTTTCCATTAAAAATTCCTGATAAAAAGTCTACTTTATCTACTTCATTCCGCTTTGTTGTATAATTAGATTGCCCGGGACGTCGTCTTGACAACTCATTCTGAATGAATTCTAAATCAATTTCCAAATCAGATGGACAACCATCAATTATGCCTCCAATACCAACTCCATGCGATTCACCAAAAGTGGTAAGTTGAAATATTTTACCAAAAGTATTACCTGCCATAAACTTATTTTTTGCTAAAATCTAAAAACTCAAAAGTTAAGCTTCAAACTTACACATTTTTTTTGATATATTAGCAAAGTTAAAAAAAATTCAAAAGAAACCAATATTTTAAAAACACAATTAAAAGTTTCAATCCTCAAAATTTAGGATTTTTTAATTACAGATTGGAGAATATTTTATACTTTTGTTAGCTTAAATAATATTGTTTAATAATTAAATTTAAAATAATGAAAAATACAGCATTTACAAAGTTTCACATCGAAATGGGAGCTAAAATGGTGCCATTTGCAGGTTACAATATGCCGGTACAATACGAAGGATTAGTCGCAGAACATCATACAGTTAGAAAGGCATTAGGAGTATTTGATGTTTCGCATATGGGTGAATTTTGGGTAAAAGGACCAAAAGCTTTCGACTTTGTTCAAAAAGTTACCTCAAATGATGTAGCTGCTTTATTTGATGGAAAAGTTCAATATTCTTGTTTCCCAAATGGGAAAGGTGGAATTGTTGATGATTTACTGGTTTACAGAATCAATGAAGAAACCTATTTATTGGTTGTAAATGCTGCTAACATTGAAAAAGATTGGGCATGGTGTACAAAACAAGCTGAAGTAATGGGTTTGGAAATTGGAAAAGAAATTTACAATGCATCTGATGAAATTGCACAATTGGCAATTCAGGGACCATTAGCTTTGAAAGCAATGCAAAAACTTACAAATACATCTGTAGAAGATATGGAATATTACACATTTAAAAAACTTGATTTTGCAGGTGTTAAAGATGTAATATTTTCAACTACAGGTTATACAGGATCAGGTGGTTGCGAAATATATATGGCAAACGAAGATGCAGACAAAATCTGGAAAGCAGTTTTTGAAGCCGGAGAAGAATTTGGCATTAAACCAATTGGCTTAGGTGCAAGAGATACTTTACGTTTAGAAATGGGCTTCTGCTTATATGGCAATGATATTAATGACACCACTTCACCAATTGAAGCTGGCTTAGGTTGGATTACAAAATTCACTGAGGCTAAAAACTTTATTGATAAAGATTATCTGGCAGATCAGAAAAAGAATGGTATAAAACACAAATTGATTGGTTTTGAAATGATTGACAGAGGTATTCCTCGTCAGCATTATGAAATTTGCGATGCAGAAGGAAATGTAATAGGTGAAGTTACTTCAGGTACTATGGCTCCTTCTTTAGGGAATAATATTGGTATGGGCTATGTAAATACTCCTTTTGCAAAAAATGACACTGAATTATTTATTAAAATTCGTGAAAAACTATTAAAAGCTAAGGTTGTAAAATTTCCATTTTACAAAGGATAGTTTTTAAGTAGATTTCAGGTATAAAAAAAGCGAGAATAAAATCTCGCTTTTTTTATTTCTATTTTTTAACAGGCTTCAAAGTTGGCTTTGCTGCTGCAGCTGGTTTTTTAACAGCAGGTTTACTTTGTTGCGGATTGATTTTTTTCGGAGCAATTGCCGCTGGTTTTTTAGGAATAGTCTTTGGTTTACCAGGTACTTTTACTCCTTTTTGAGGTACAATCTCTTCCTTTTTAATTATTGGAGGATTTGTATCTTTCACCTCAATTTTTAAAGTATCAGCAGGCTTAACCTCAACCTTAACACTATCAATAAGTTTTATTGAATCAGCAACAATTTGCAAAACTGTATCATTTTTTACTGGCAATAATTCTGTTTTAACTGAATCAAAAACTGGAATAACAGTATCAATAACAATAATACTATCCGCTATTATAGGTAAAATACGTTTTTTACGAGGTCTTTCTTCCTCAATTTCAACATATTTCGGCTTTTGATAACGATACCCTTGTTTTGTTTTTCCAAAAATCAGATTCATACCAAAATGCAATCCAACATTTTTTAAATCAGCTGCATATACAGATGAGAAATGATCACCAATAATATATAATTGCAATGGGCCAAAGTTGAATGTAAAACCACCGCCAGGATTAAACATATTTCCCGAAACAAAAGTATTACTTAATGTAATTGCAAAGTTTCGACCTATATTCGTATTGTAAGAAACACTAAACATGGTATTTATATCTCCATTTGTAAATTCATTTCGCATCAGAAAGCCAAAACGGTTTTTGCTGTTTAAAGCAAACGATGCACTCAAATATAGTTTTGTTTTCAAAGGTGCTTTATATGAAACCCCTTGATATTCTCCGATTCCAACTGTTTCTTTTAAAGTATCTATTAAATTATTTATAACTGTTGTATCTAATTTGCCTCCTTTAAAAGCTTCATTGATATCTAAACCTGAAAAGGTAAATGATTGATTCGGGTTTTTTGTACGATAATCACGCAAATCTGATTTCCAGTTAATTGAACCCAAATCTATTAAACTTGCACCAACTGCCCAGCGTTTATTCAATCTGAATTCTCCACCAAAATCGAAGGCAAAACCATTGTTATCCATCATGTTTTTCCATTTGATATTTTTTGCTTGTTCATCAAAATTTTTCAAACTATCAAAAGGAGAAGAGGAATGTATGAGCACATCAGAAGTAGCTCTGATTTGATAATTATCCGGATCTGTATATATCTTAATATTAGATCTTTCGGTATAAACATTCACAACTCCAACCAAATACTTAACACGCAAACCAAAAGTAAATTTTTTGCCAAATTCACGAGCATAACCCAAAGCAATTTCCGAATAAGTATTAGCCTCTAATTTTGAGCCACTCAAATCAATATCTTTTCCAATAAATTCGGCATTACCTTTCAGAAGAAATGTCATAAAATCTTTGGTATAATTGAAGTTAGCTGAAATTTTACTGTTAACACTTAATGAAAAATAACTTCTTTTAGCCCTGAAACCCATTGCAAAAATTTGCTCAGACATATCATACGACAATTTATTTTTGTCTGATAAAGAAGCTAAAAGTTTATCCTTATCAATAATTAATGAATCATCAGCACGTCTTGTAAACACATTGTTATAAGAAAAACCACTGTTATCCAAATTAAATTGCAAAGATGAAATACCGGGTAGTCCGAGATAGAATTTACAATTTGGCATTAAAGCAGGATTACTAAAACTTGATTGTGGAATATTCTGCATAAAATAAATGGTATTTCCATCCTGGGCAATAACCTGTTTACCTATAACGAAATAAACAACAAACATTGCAGCATAAAAACATTGTGTAAGAATCTTCTTCATATCAATTCCCTCCACTTTGCGGTTTAAGAATAACTTTTGCTTTCATACCCAGCTTAACATCCAAATAATTATCATTGGTGATTTTAACATTATCAGCACCACCATTATATGAAGTTAATCTTGCTTTAATAATAAGCTTCTGAGTATTTTCATTTTCAATTTTCCTAACTCTTGCTGCAGATAAAGCAACGTCGGTAGTTTTATTAGTCGGCATTGTAACAATATGATTAGAATTAACCACACCCGAACGAATAACATTCTGTCCATCAATAATTAATGAATCAATAATTTTACCTAAAGAATTTGCAAAGTAAACCTGAACAAAAGCATCTAAAGGAAAAGCATTGGATGTATTGATTTTAAAACTTACCTCATCCAGATCTTTAAGTTTGGATGCCAAATCGAAACCTATGGTATCTTCCAATACAAAACCAGCAACTTTACCTTCCAAAGGTAACTCAACATGAACACCAACTGTAAATTTACTTGTATCAATCACAAAATTAGATATATTAGAATTGCTATTCGGATTCAATTTACCCGTTATTTTAAACAAAATTTCATTCGGTTTTTTATTAATTGCATTTATCAAAGACGGGTTTTCTGTATAAGGAATCTGAGTTGCTATACTCTGGCCTAACTGATTTATATTTGGATATAAAACACTTACAGTGTTTGAAATATTCGGAAAATTTGTTACCAAATAATTACCTGAATTTGTTTTTGCAAGAATTGTATCAATGTGAATATTAATAGGTAATCCATAAGAATTTTTAATATCAGCACTAATTCCCACCTTATAGAAATTAATATGTTCCAACAAATCTTTAATATGGTCGTCCTGAATTTTCATGGTATCCATCACCGTATAATCATAAGGGCCAATATAACCTATCAATTTATCATAAGTAATATTATCTAGATTATCTGAAAGTTGGATATAATATGGATTATTATAAGGATTTACGTCCGAATAAACCCATTGTTCCATTTTTATTATCAATTCATTCTTTTTCCCAAAAGAATTGTTGAATCTGATTTTACAACCTGCCAGATTAATTTGTTGAAAATTCAAAATAACCGGTAAACTCTGATTTGTGTAAATTATAGAATCCTCGATAACCAAAGCACTTCCATTAGGTTTTATCACATCGGGAAAAGTAACTTTAATTTTCCAACTATGATTAATATTTGTCTTCATGCTCAATTTCAAAATTGCAGTTTTAATAAAGAAACTGTCAACTCTTTGGTTTTTAGTAGTATCAGGCAACCTAAAAGAATAAGGTTTGGTTATAGAAAAATAACTTGTTTGTCCGGTTGAGATAAGAATAATATTAGAAGTATCTATAGGAATACTCTGATTAGGTATTACAAACAAATCCTTTGCCATTACAGATACCATGTTATCCAGATTATATACCAGTTTTAAAGAATTATCTGAAATATCGGTCTGAATAATCCCGGAAGTATCTTTTAGGATATCTTTTAGCATTAGTCTTGAATTGACGAAAGGAGCCGCTACAGTTGGGTCAAACTGATTATCAGCTAATTTATCAAATTCAAAATCGCCTTCTTTAACACACGATGAAATTATAAAAACAATTGAAATACAAAATAATACAATGTATATCAATTTATTTTTAAACCATCGAGGTTTAAAAAAAATTTGATTTTTCATAATAAAATTAATTAATAATTAGTTTTTTATTTCCTTAATTTCATTGCGATATGGATTTTTCTTGGCTGCTTTTTCTAAAACTATTTTTTCAAGATATAGCATGTTTTTATCTCCACTTGCAAAAATTGTATCATAATATTCCCAAAGTAATTTGCCATTTTTATCAAAAATAGCGACTTTTGAATCAATTGTATTACGTGGTTTTTCGTTAACTATCTGATTAGATTTATAGAAAAAAACACAAATTATGCCATCTACTTCACAAAATTTTGCTAAATCTTCTTTAGAAATTTTCGAAATATTGAAAAAATTCACATTGTTTTTTTCAAGTAATGCGTTTGTTTTTCTAACATCCTGAATTTCTGCACTCATTCTTTTATCTGCATTTTCATTTAGATTAACTGCATAGAAAAATTCCTGTAAAAACAATGATTCGTCTTTATGAAGTTTATCTATATCATCAACACTTATATCTCTGGGTGTACTCTTTATATCTACGGTTATTTCAACAGGAATAATTGCTACTTTTTTATGCATTTTTTGGTAAACTGCAAAATCTTTCATCTCATAAATAGATGATTGACAAAAGGCCATAGTAACTACAAATGTAAACAATACGGTAAAAAGTAATTTCGAAGTTCTCATAATATTTCCTCCATTTAAATTTATTTAATACGTTTTTAAAATAATTAACAAATATAGCTTAAAAAAAGATAAAAAGATAAAAAAGAAAAGAAAAAATTCATTTACGAGAGCCAAATCTGCACAATGTATTGTATAACTGAATGATACAAAATGTTAATTTATTTTGCAAGTATTTATAAAAAAAGCCGGATAATATACCCGGCTTTAAAATTTCGTCTAATCTGCATTTATATGTTTCCAAATCAAATCTTTAAGTTTTTGAATGCCAAAACCTGTAATAGATGATATAAATACATGAGGAATCCCTCTCGGTAATTCTTTTTTCATAGCTTTCATAAGTTCTTCGTCAGCCATATCTGATTTGGTAATTGCCAGAATTCTGGCCTTATCCATCAATTCAGGATTGTAACGTTTTAATTCATTTGCCAGGATTTTATAATCCTTTTTTATATCATTGCTATCAGCCGGAACCATAAACAATAAAATTGAATTTCTTTCGATATGTCGTAAAAAACGCAATCCCAAACCTTTACCTTCTGATGCACCTTCAATAATTCCGGGAATATCTGCCATTATAAACGACTTATCGTCATAATATTTAACAATTCCCAAATTGGGTTTGAGAGTAGTGAAAGGATAATCAGCAATTTCTGGCTTAGCAGCAGAAACAACAGATAAAAGTGTTGATTTCCCTGCATTTGGAAAGCCAACAAGCCCTACATCAGCTAATAATTTTAATTCTAATATTTTCCAACCTTCTCTGGCTTCTTCGCCTGATTGTGCATAACTTGGAGCTTGATTAGTAGATGATTTAAAATGATCGTTACCCAAACCACCTCTTCCTCCTTTCATTATTATAACTTCCTGACCATCTTCAGTTACCTCAAATTCTACAACTTCAGTTTCTGCATCTCTTACTACAGTACCTAAAGGAACGTCAATTATAATATCTTTACCTTCGCGACCGGTTGATAAACTTTCGCCCCCACTTTCCCCATTTTCAGCATGAATGTGTTTGGTATATTTCAAATGAAGTAAGGTCCAAAACTGCTGATTACCTCTCAAAATAATATGACCGCCTCTTCCACCATCGCCACCGTCAGGACCGCCACGAGGACTGATTTTCGACCTGTGAAAATGATGAGAACCAGCGCCACCCTTACCAGAGCGACAAAATATTTTTACGTAATCTACAAAATTTGAACTTGCCATTATTTTTCTGTTTTATTTATTTTATCATCAATTACTGATGAAATTTTCCCGAAAACTTCTGAAATTTCAGCCATTCCGGATATCGTTTTTAGCTTTTTTTGCTTTAAATAATAATCAATTAAAGGAAAAGTATTTTTATAATAAACTTTTAATCTGTTTTTTGCAATTTCCAACTGATCGTCACTTCTTTTTGAATCAATTGAACGATGCAAAATGCGATTATACAATTCATTTTCTTCAACATTTAAATGAAATACGAGAGAAATTTTTTTATCATAGATTCTTAATATATCATCCAGATATTCAGCTTGTAATATTGTTCTTGGAAATCCATCAAAAAGCAATCCATTAGAATTTTCTAAATTTACAGCTGAAACAAAAACTTTCTGCATCATAATATCATCAGGAACCAAACTTCCTTTATCAATATATGTTTTTACAATCCTTCCGATATGTGTATGTAATTCAATCTCTTCTCTCAATATTTCACCAGTTGAAATATGAGTTAAACCATATTTTTTTGTAATATTGTTTGATTGAGTTCCTTTTCCACATCCGGGCGGACCTAAAACAATAATATTGAACATAAGACTACTTTAGCTTCTTTTTGATATTTTCGACTGATTTACAAAGCTTTTCAAAAACTATATCTGCATCTCCATCACCGCTAACTGTCCAGAATTTATTTTGTTTCTGGAAATATTCTGCCACTTTTGGTGCCTTTTTTTCATAGACTTCCAAACGGTGAATAATAATTTCGGGATCCATATCATAAGAACGTGCCTTATCTGTTTTTGCACGAGCAGACAATCTTTTCATTGACTGTAATGTATTGGATGTAATTTCGAGCATTCCGGTAACGGAAGTACTTAATCTTCTGAGCAATCCATCGAGAATATAAGCTTGAACAATATTACTTGGATATCCTTTAAAAATAAAACCTTTTGCATGTGGATTCATTTTTATTTTCCCTTCGATTAATCTGATTGCAATTTCGTCAGGAACAATATCACCTCTATCCATGTATTCTTTAGCAATTTTACCCATTTCTGATCCCTGTGCTATTTCATTTCGGAGCAATTCACCCGTCGAAATATAAACCAGATTAAACTTTGCTGAAAGACGTTTTGCCTGTGTTCCTTTTCCTGCTCCAGGAGGGCCAAAGAGAACAATATTTAACCAAACATTTTCAAGATTTTTCTCAATAACTTTGGTTAAGCGTTTGCATACATCATCTAATTTTCCTACTCCGTTAATAGGATAAAATTTCTTTTTTTCGTTGTAAAAATTAGCTACAGGAATGGTTTTATTTTCATATTCCTGTAATCTGAAATCGATTACTTCTGCTTTATCATCAGCTCTTCCAGAAGTTTTACCTCTTTCGAGCATACGTCTGATAAGTTCTTCGCGAGGAACTTCCAAACTGAGCATACACATTAGCGATGTATTCATTTTCAGCAACAAACCTTCTAGAATATATGCCTGAACCACAGTACGTGGAAAACCATCAAACAAAATTCCGTTAGCATCAGGGTTCATTAAAATTCTGTTTTCAATTATCTGAACAATAATTTCATCTGATGCTAAGCCCCCTTTGTCAATTATATCTTTGGCTTCCATACCCAAAGATGTCCCTTCGGCAATTTCCTGACGTAAAATATCCCCTGTTGCAATATAGGTAAGATTATATTTTTCAATCAGATATTTTGATTGAGTTCCTTTTCCGGCTCCCGGAGGTCCAAATAATGCAATGTTTAACATATATTCTGATTTTTTAATTAAACAATTTTGTATATATCAGATAAATTTCTGGCTAAGCCATCATAATCAAGACCATAACCTATAATAAAATCATTTGGAATTTCAATAGCTACGTAATCTATATTATAACCTTTATCATATTTTTCAGGTTTCAATAATAATGTAGCAATCTTTACATCCGCCGGTTCATATTTTTTCAATTCTTCCATCATATGAACAATGGTGATGCCTGTATCAACGATATCTTCAACCACAATTACATTGCGTCCTTTTATTTCTTCATTGATACCAATCAGATGTTTAACTTTTTCAGTTGAAGTTGTGCCTTCATATGAAGAAAGTTTCACAAAAGAAATTTCACATTCCAAATCAATTTTTTTCATCAAATCAGAGGCAAACATAAATGCTCCGTTCAAAACTACTAAAAACAAAGGATTTTTGTCTTTATAATCATGATTGATTTGATTTGCAACTTTAGCTACAGAATTTAAAATTTCATCAGATTTGATAAATATTGAAAATTCTTTATCTTTGACTTTTATAATATTCATTTAATAACTATTTTTACAAAAAATTTTAATTAGCAAACCTACGTGTTTTTTTTGAATTATCCTAATAAAACATCGTAATTTTGAAAATTAATAAACGTTTGTTTTTGTAATATGTTAATTTTAAACAACAAATAATCAATATTTATGCAAGCTAAAGTTAGTATTATCATGGGTAGCACTTCCGATTTACCAATTATGGAAGCTGCTGCTAAATTTTTAAATGAAATGCAGATTCCATTCGAGATGAATGCATTATCGGCACACCGAACGCCTGAAAAAGTAATTGAATTTGCTGAAACTGCTTATGACAGAGGTATCAGAGTTATAATTGCCGCTGCTGGAATGGCTGCACACTTGCCGGGTGTAATTGCAGCTATAACTCCCCTACCCGTTATTGGTGTTCCGATAAAATCATCGCTTGAAGGATTAGACGCTATATTTTCAATAATTCAGATGCCTCCCGGAATTCCTGTTGCAACGGTTGCTTTAAACGGTGCTCAGAATGCTGCAATTCTTGCCTTGGAAATTCTGGCTACCGGTGATGAAGAGTTATACAAAAAAATGCTGAAATTTAAAGCTGATTTAAAAAATAAAATAACCAAAGCCAATGAAGAATTGGCTCAGATTAAATACGAATTTAAAGTATAATTAAATTACAGCCTGCAATTTAAGTTTGTTGCAGGCTGTATTTTTTCCGATTGCAAACTAAACTGATATTTTATTCTTTTTAAAATGAAAACTATTGCTCAACTTTTTTTAATCGTTTGTTTATTAAATATATCATTCTTAAAGGCAGCTAATGAAAATACCACTACCGGCGGAAAAGCTGCTGCAATGGGTGGTACTTCGGTTTGCTTTTCCGATTTTTGGTCGCTTAACAATAATCAGGCGGGTATTGCTGAAATCAAAAAAATGAAAATCGGGATGTATTATGAAAACCGTTTCCTTACAAAAGAATTGGGTTATAAAGCCTTGGGCTTTGTTTTACCGACTAAGTCAGGTGTTTTCGGAATAAATTATTCTCACTACGGATACAATTTATATAACGAACAAAAAATAGGATTGGCTTATGCCAAATCTTTTGGTAAAAGATTTTCGGCTGGTTTGCAATTTGATTATCTAGGAACTAATATTGCCGAAAATTATGGCAGCAAATCTGCCTTTACTTTTGAAGTTGGTATTATAGCAAAACTTACTGACAATGTAAATATTGGAGCACATTTTTTTAATCCGGTTAATGCAAAATTCAACGATTATAATAATGAAAAAATACCTTCTGTTGCCAGATTGGGCATCAATTATATTTTCTCTGAAAAACTTCTGATTGCCTGCGAAACAGAAAAAAACATCAATTATGATGCTATCTTAAAACTTGGTATTGAATATAAAATACTTCCTTTTGCTCATGCCCGCATGGGAATTTCAAATAATCCGAATATTTTTTCGTTTGGTTTTGGCGTTGAATACAAGCAATTTAATATAGACTTTTCTTCTTCGGTTCACCATATTCTGGGTTATTCTCCTCAGTTTTCATTAATTTATACCCTGAAATAAATTATGAATAAATCATTTCTGAAATATTTATCGTTATCAATCTTTTTAAGCTTATTTATTGGCTTGAATTCTAATGCACAAATTATTCCCGAAAAGCCTGTAAACAACGAAGATATTGAACAAAAGGTTGAAAACATTGCAGAAAATACGGATGCCGAACTTGATTATACCGAATTGGTTGAAGTACTTAATTTTTACAAAGAAAACCCTATAAACCTGAACAAAACCAATGCCGAAGAATTAAAAAAATTATTGCTTCTGAATGATATTCAGATAAACAACCTGATTAATTACCTCACAAACAACGGACAAATGCAAAGCATTTACGAGCTTCAGTTTGTAAATGGGTTTGATTATCCGCTGATATTTAAAATTTTGCCTTACGTTGTGGTTGAAAAAACTGAAAAACAACTTAGTTTTAAAATAAAAGATATTTTTAAATACGGCAGAAGCAGTCTGATAGCCAGATATCAGATTATACCCGAAGCGCAAAAAGGCTATTCGGAAATTACAGATTCTGCTCTATCGGCAAATCCAAATCAAAGGTATTTGGGAAATGCGGCAAAAATTTATACCAAATATAGTTTCAATTACAGAGATGTTTTAAAATTTGGCTTTGTAGCCGATAAAGATGCAGGCGAAGAGTTATTTACAGGTAGTCAAAAGAATGGGTTCGACTTTTATTCTGCTTATTTCTCTCTGAAAAATATTGGAATTGTAAAATCATTGGTCATTGGCGATTATCAGGCGCAATTCGGGCAGGGTTTAACTTTATGGACTGGTTTGGGTTTCGGGAAATCGGGCAATGCAATTGATGTAAAAAAATATGCTCAGGGTATAAAACCTTATTCATCAGCTAACGAAAGCGGTTTTCTGAGAGGTGTGGGTACTACGATTGGTTTAAAAAACATGGAATTATCCGTTTTTTATTCTTACAAAAGTTCGGATGCAAATGTAGGAGGAACTGACACCTTAACTCAGGAAAACCTTTATATTACATCACTGCAGGAAACAGGATATCACCGAACTCCAAACGAATTGGCTGATAAAAATGCAATAAAAGAAACTGTTTTTGGTTCAAATCTTTCATATCGAAAGAATAATCTGAAAATTGGCTTTACGGCTTATCGTTTGTTGCTTAATACAGAACTTACAAAAGATATTAAACCTTATAATCAGTTTGAATTTCAGGGAAAAGAAAATACAAATTATGGTTTTAATTATCAGTATTTAATTTATCCTTTCAACTTTTTTGGCGAAATGGCAGCAAGCCAAAACGGAGGTATGGCTTTTATTAATGGTTTGCAAACCAATCTGGAAAACCGTTTGTCATTCAGCATGATTTACCGTAATTACCAAAAAGATTATCAAAACCTGAAAAGTGTAGCTTTTGGCGAAAACAGTCAGAATGCAAACGAATCGGGATTGTTTATGGGTATTGATTTCGGGCTTACGGCCAGATGGACTATTTCTGCATATTGCGATTTCTTTTCGTTTCCATGGCTCAGATACCGCACAGATGCTCCGTCGAAAGGCAATGAATATCTTGCAAAATTAAGTTTTGAACCCTCGCGAAGGCTTGATTTTTACATTCAATATCGCCAGAAAAACAAAATGCAGAACAGTTCAGATAATTCATTAATCAATTATCTTGACAATACCGAACGTCAGAATTTACGTTTCAATGTTTCGTATGCGGTTAATCAGAATATTACAATTAAAAACAGGGTAGAGCTTATCCGTTATCAGATTGGCAATACTTATAATCATAAGGGTTTTCTGATTTATCAGGATGTGAGTTATCAGTTTACAAACAAGCCACTCAGAATTTCGGCCCGATATGCCCTGTTTGATACCGACACTTACGAAGAACGATTATACGCTTACGAGAGCGATGTTTTGTATGCTTTTTCGATACCGGCATATTACTACAAGGGCAGCCGTTTTTATCTGATGCTGAAATATGATGTAAACAGAAATATTGATTTATGGCTACGCTATGCCACAACCTATTACAACAACAAAAACATTATAGGCTCGGGACTGGACGAAATACAGGGCAATTCGAAATCGGAAATTAAAGTGCAGATGATGATTAAGTTTTGAGTTGGGAGAAGGGAAAAATAAAAGATTTTTCTATTCTCTAATAAATTTGAAGGCAAACGCCTTGTAAAGAAAATGGTGGTAAATAAATAAACTTGGTTTTATACATAATAAAAAAGCCCGTCCGATATTGTTTCGGACGGGATTTTTTTATGGGTTAACGCCCGAGGCTTACTTTTTGGCGGGGATTAAGTCCCACTTTCTTTTCTAAATACGCCGAAGTTTGAGCGGGGTATAATTTTAAAATTACTACTATTACGCCTATTTTGTATATACATTGTTGGCAACCGTTTTAATTATCTAATTATTATAATAACAATCTTCTCGTGACCATTTCAAAGTCTTCGCAAATTCGAATTTATTTTCAATTCCCAACAAATTAAAAATAGGGTCTTTGTCTTTTGAATTTTTATGCTCTACCAAAAGGTAAGATTCCGAATTTGCACTTGTGAAATGATTCAAATCAGGCGATTGTTTTAAACTATCAATCACATTTAGAATCTTGTCATAATTTTCAACTACATCACTGACAGAATTAAACTGAATTCCTATTCGCCTACCAATTTCACTTTCTTGTCCAATGTTAATGTTAGAACCAATACCTCCATTGCAAGAAAACCAAGTAAATGAATATCCACCAATCTCTGAAACCGATACGTTTTTAGGATAATTAAATGCATCTTTGCTTAATCCATATAGAACAATTTCTCCTTTATTCTCAATTTTCAATCGCGCAGTTATTTCTTCAAGTGTAATATCTTTATGTCCCCAAATATTAATTACCTCTACATTCTCAATCGCATTTAATTGATCTCTGATTTGATTCATTTCTTTCTCATAGAAGAACTTATTATAAATAAAATAAGTCAATATTATCAATCCAATAATTCCAAATACGCTAATCCCTGTCCATTTTAAAATTTTAAGAAGTTTATTCATTGTAGTATCGTTTTGTTAAATGGTTGCCAACTTATTTCCTGCTTCACCTTTGTGGTGAGCTATTTATTTATTTTTCGTTGCAAATATACTTATTTTTCGTTTAAAAACCCGTTGGGTGCTGCCTTACCCAAGGGGTTGAGTTTTTGTTTACGGTTTACATTTCCGGATCTACCTCATCAGCTTGGTCGTCGGTGATTATTTCTTCCTTTGGGATAAGTGCGTGGTATTTTTTGCGCAACTCTTCCATCTGGATAAATAAATTGCTAATATCCTGATTGGGTGCATAAGTGGCAGACTGCTCTATTGATATACAAAATTCGCGGTAAGCATCCACTGCTGGTGCACGCAGTTCGCTGCTGGGCTCGGTTCGGCTGCCTACTTCCAGATTGCGTTGATCGAACAATAGTTTTATTTCAAGATTATCTGCTTTTAATTGATCGAACAAATCTTTAATACCTAACAAAGTAGCTGTAAACATTTTCTCTACATTGAGAAAACCTGCCGTAGGGCTACGGGAAGCTTTCTCAGGTTGAGAAACCTTGCTGAAGGCTTACGGGAAGCTTTCTCCACATTGAGAAACCCTGCCGTAGGGCTGCAGGAAGCTTTCTCAACTTGTGGAAACCTTGCTGAAGGGTTACGGGAAGCTTTCTCCACTTGTGGAAACCTTGCTGAAGGGTTACGGGAAACTTTCTCCACTTGTGGACGGGTTTTCTTTAAGTTAATAAATCGTAATTAACACAATATTAGCAAGCCCGAAGCAAGTTTTCTGAAACTATTTCGTTATTTTTGTGCTGGCATAAATTCAAAAAACTTTTACCATGTTGAGAAATCTTTTATCATTACTGCTTTTAGTAATTACCTTTCAATTGTTTGCACAAAAAAATATCAATATTCCACTGGCAAACGATTTTACTGTAATTACTTCGAATAATGATACTTTAAGCCTTTATAAAACCCTAAACGAAGGCAAAACTGTGGTTCTCGACCTGTTTCAGATTACCTGCGGGCCTTGCCAAACCAATACACCAATTATCGATTCGGCTTACAAATTGCTTGGTAGCGGACAAAACAATGTAGTTTTCTGGGGGATTTCCAATGCCGACAGCAATCAGGATATCAATCAGTTTTGCAATAATTATCAGGTTGATTTTCCATGTGCTGGTATCGAAGGTGGCGGCGACAGCCTTATTAATATGCTTCAGAATCAATTGGGATATTTCGGATTTCCGGCTTATGCCGTTATTTGTCCGGACGACCGCACTATGCACTGGCAAATCAATAATCCGCCAACCTATCATGGTTTCGATACTTATCTTAATACCTGCAACTCAAACGGGATTAATAAAAAATCGTCCAAAGACGAAAAAATTATTCAGATTTTTCCAAATCCTGCTAGCGAATATGTAAATATCAATATCAATACTACAGAAAATGCCCGTTTCCGAACTGAGTTGCTCAACAATATGGGCGAAAAACTGAAGACTCAGATTTTTAACAGCGATCAGGGTAATTACAATCAATTCAGGTTGGATTTGGAAGGCTTAAAAGAAGGCAGTTACTACCTCATCGTTTATCAGGATGGCAATCTGATTTATGCCGGTATGCTAATGAAAGTAAACAGTAAATAAGCAAATATTGCTGATTTAAAGTGTTTTTAATCCCTGAAATTTTAAAATATGCATGCTTTTATTAGCTAAATTTGAGCCAAAAAAAACAAAATAATTGTTTGATGTAACAAGTTTAAAATTTTTACGTTTAAAAAAACAATGTTATAAATTTTACCATGAAGCAATTTTTTACATTTATAATAATTTGTTTTTCAGCATTACAAATCCATACTTCGCAAGCTCAAACCAGAATGGATACATTAATGTTTGAAAGACAAAACTTGTATCAGAGTTTTATTCTAAAAATGGATCCAAAAATATTTACCGATCCAAATTTTGTAAATACACTCAACGATATGAGCAGTATCGACAGCCTTATTTCGGAAGAATCGCATCGCATTGACTCTACTTTTGCTGCTAACGATAAAATGTCGCCATTAATTGGTGTAACCATGGAAAACCTCCGTACAAAAAAAGACAGAGCTCAAACCTATTTCTATATTGCTTTGTTGTTTTTGGCTGTAATGATAGGATTATGTATTTATTTGGCCGAAAAACTAAAAACTATGGCTAAAAATATTGTTTTCCTTGAAGCTGACATTGCAGAAGCCAACAACAATTATTCGCGGGTAAGTGAAGAAAAAATATTACTTCACCGCGAAATGAATATCAAAATAAAATCATTTGAACATAAAATAGATGCTTTGGTTATCGAAAATCAGAACCTGACAACCGAAAGCAAACGCATTGTTGAAGATTATAAAAAACTGCTCACCTCAAAAACCAATCAGAATAGCCTTAGCAATCAGTATCTGATTGAAAATAAACTATTGAAAGAAGCAATCAAAAATCTGGAAAATCAGAAATTTGATCTGGAAAAAGAATTAAAAAAGCAAACAAGCATCAAACCACTCAACGAAGTTGAAATAGAACAAATAAAAACAGAATTTACCAAGCGGATAGAGCATTTGGAAAATGCACTGAAAACCAAAGATATTATGGAAGGTGTAATAGCCAAACGCAGCAGGGAAATAGAAGAAAGCATGAAGGAAATGACAGAACATGTCAATCAGTTATCATCAGAACTTGAAGATGAAAAGGCATATAACGAGAAGCTTTCAAACCGTGTAGCATTTTACGAAGAAGAAATCAACGACAAAGATCAGGAGTTAAAAACACTTTGGAATAAAATATCGCAGCAAGTTGCAAACAAACAACAAGCCGTTCCAGCTAAAACTGAAGATCCTGAAACCAATATGCTGAAAAGGCTTGAGAAACTCAGCCGATTAAAACAAGCTGATATTTTATCGGATGATGAATATAATACCTTGAAAGAAAAAATTATTGAACAATATTAATTTTTTAATTCCATATAAAAAAAAGCCTTGTAATGAATAGTTGCAGGGCTTTTTTTTTAATTTAAGATACTTAAAAAAGGTATAAATAATAATTATTTTGTTAAAAATAAGGATGATAAAGCAACTTTTTACATATATATTTGTCTTGATTACAATAAACAATTTATAAATTTTAATAAAAATGAAAACAGTAAAAAGTACCTTATTAGTGTTGATTTTGGGGATATTTGCTTTTGCCGCATGCGAAAAAGTGGATGTAACCAACAAAACAATTGCTCCGGTAGCACCCGAAGTAAAAGACAATCCGTCCGGATTGGGTTCAAACCCCGGAAAACCATATTGTGCTCCGTTTATTCTGCCTTCAGGTATCGAATTTATCGGACAAATGCAGAGTTCAGGTTTTAAATCTACAAACTTTGATAAAGAAAATCAGAATGCCGAAGATTTTATCATGAATCAAAAAACAACTTTTATCCCATTAGGATCAGGCTCATTGGTACAAATCTACATGAAATTCAGAAACAAAAATCCATTTAAACAAACCCTTATTATTCCGGGTGGATTAATTTTTTGTCCTGAAGATACTGCTGCCCAAACAGGAGTTATCGTTCAGCCCGATACATTGATATTAAATCCGAATGACAGTGTTGGTGTATTATTAAAAGCATATTGTACCAATTTGCACAAACATGTTCCAAACAATACCAAATTCAATCTGATTGGAGTATCGCTTCACAGTGATTTAAATACTGTAGTCGGAATTTTGAAAAACAAACAAAAATTGCAACAAGGTTCAAAACTTCAAAACATTATCTGGAATATTTCAGATAGAGGAGGTTTAACAGATGAAGATATTGTTTATCTAAATAGTTTACCATAAATTTGTATTTGTAATTAATCAAAAAAGCTCTGAAATCTTTCTTTTCAGAGCTTTTTCGTTTACTGATCTTCGGAAAACTGACGTAAAAGTTTGCGGTAAGCCGAAAAAATATTAGCCCTTGAAACAAAGCCAATGTATTTTCCTTCATTAAGCACCGGCAGGTTGTAATTCCCCGATTCGTTAAACTTTCTAACTATTGTTTCCATGCTGTCATTAAATTCAACAATATGAGTAGGAATTATTTTTAAATCACTTATATAGGTATTGTCATACATTTCAGTGTTAAACATTATATGACGTATATCATCCAAAACCACAAGCCCAATAAAATTATTATCATCATCTACTACCGGAAAAACATTTCTGTGCGAAACAGAAATAATTTCTATGAGTTTTCTGAGTGTTGCATCGGGCTGTATAGTTCGGAAATTGGTTTCAATTAATCTATCAATTTTCATAAGCGTAAGCAAAGCTTTATCTTTGTTATGTGTAATCAGTTCGCCTCTTTCGGCAAGTCTTTTGGTATAAATAGAATGAGGTTCCCAATTAAAAATTGTAAGGTATGAAATAACAGAAGTAATAATCAAAGGAGTAAATAATTGATAACCACCAGTAATTTCGGCAATCAAAAAGATGGCTGTTAAAGGAGAGTGCATAACACCCGACATAATGCCAGCCATGCCCACCAAAGCAAAATTAATTTCCGAAACATGAGCAAATCCAAGCGTATTTAGAAGTCTGGCAACAAAAAAACCTGTAATTCCACCCATAAATAACGAAGGAGCAAAAATACCACCAACACCACCACTTCCGTTGGTTACTGCCATTGCTACAACCTTAAAAAACATAATTGCCAGCAATGCCCCCAAAAACAACCACAAATCATCTTTTACAAAATAAAGAAAACTGGTTTGTACAATTTCGTCACCTTTTCCATGAAGCATCATTTTCAATACATCATAACCTTCGCCGTAAAGCGATGGAAATATGAGTATTAATATACCTAAAATAACACCACCAATAATTATTTTCAAATATTGATTGTTGATTTTTTTAAACAACTCTTCGATATACATCGAAACTTTGGTGAAATATAATGACACCAAACCCGAAAAAACACCCAAAATAATATAAAACGGAGTATTTTTCAGATAGAAAGGCATGGTAACATCAAATGTAAACAATACACCTTTTCCCATTAAAAAATATGATAAAGAAGAAGCTGTAATTGCTGAAATCATTAAAGGTATAAGATTAGCAACTGTAAGGTCGAGCATCAAAACTTCAATTACAAAAACTATTCCGGCAATCGGGGCTTTAAAAATGCCAGCTACTGCACCTGCAGCGCCGCAACCTATTAATAATATGATGGTTTTGTAATTTAATCTGAACAATTGGCCCAATGCAGAGCCTATAGAACTCCCCGTATAAACTATTGGAGCTTCCAACCCCACAGAACCGCCAAAAGCAACTGTTAATGTACTGGCTATCATCGAAGAATAGGTATTGTGCGGCTTTATTTTGCCTCCATTTTTTGATATCGCAAACAAAACCCTACTTACACCATGACTGATTTTATCTTTCACGAAATACTTCACAAACAATACAGTAAGTAAAATACCAATGCCGGGATATGCCAGATACAGATAATTTACAGAATCCACATCAAAACCCGAAGTAAAAAAATAGTGTGTATAAAATGCAGTATTCTTCAAAATAATAGCAGCCAATCCACTCAATAGCCCGATAATAAGGCTAAGAATAATTACAAAGCGTTGATTACTTATGTGTTTCAATCGCCAGACAAAAAGTTTGTTTATGTATTTTTGTGAATTCATTTCAATGCAAACCTACAAGATTTTTATGAAATAAATCAATTTTTTTGAAGATTTATATTTTTTCTAACATTTCTGATTTATATGATTTATTAATCTACAAATTATTGTTAATAACAAAATCAAAAATAAAACGTTATAAAAAGAAGATTTTTTAAATTTGCTAAAAATACATATAGATGAAAATAATTACCTATAACGTAAACGGAATCAGATCAGCAATGTCGAAAGCTTGGCTCAACTGGGTAAAAATAGTTGATCCTGATATTATTTGTTTGCAGGAGTTGAAAGCTCAACCAGATCAATTGCCTTTGCTTGATTTTGAAGCTGCCGGATACTCATGTTATCACGAAACTGCTCTTAAAAAAGGATACAGCGGAGTTGCCATTCTTACAAAACAAAAACCTGATTTGGTAAAAAACGGTATCGGTATCCAGAAATACGATAATGAAGGTAGATTTATCAGAGCCGATTATGGCGATATCTCAGTTATAAGTGTTTATCATCCTTCAGGTAGTAGTGGCGATGAACGTCAGGGTTTTAAAATGATTTGGTTAAATGATTTTCAAAATTATATAAATGAGCTTAAAAAAGAAAGACCAAATCTGATTATTGCCGGTGATTATAATATTTGTCATAAACCAATTGATATACACGACCCCGTCAGAAATGCCACAAGTTCAGGATTTTTACCCGAAGAACGTGAATGGATAGGAAATTTTATTGAAAGTGGTTTTGTTGATTCTTTCAGAGCTTTCAACACTCAGCCTGATCAATATACGTGGTGGAGTTTCAGAACCAAAGCACGCTCAAGAAACTTAGGCTGGCGTATTGATTATCTGATGGTAAGCGAAACAATTTCAAATAAAATGAAACATGCCGAAATACTTGCAGATGCGGTTCACTCTGATCATTGTCCGGTATTGTTGGATATCGATTTCAGTTAATAATTTTTAAAAATATCAAATTTACAATATATGAAGAATGCAAATCAAATTTTAATTGCCTTTATCGCAATTATTTTATCAACGTCCTGTGTAACCCAAAAACGTTATGCTGATTTGGAAGACAAATACAAAAAATGTTCTAACGATTTGTCGGGAATTGAAAAGTCGAAAAACGATGTAAGCGTTTTAAATAACGAACTAAATGCAGAAATTGAAAAGATGAAAAGACAAAAAGCAGATAATGAAAGTGAATCTGCAATGTTGAATAATAAATTCGCAAAATTGGAAAGTGAACATGCTCAATTGTCAACAGATTATTCTTCTTTGCAATTGAAATACAATAAATTGCTTACCGGAAACAGAGCAGAAACTCAGGATGTGATGGATGCATTGCAAAAGACACAGGCTGATTTGCTAAAAAAAGAAAACGATTTGAAGAAAAGTGAAGCTGATTTGTTGAAATTGCAGTCTCAATTGAATGAAAAGAAAGCCAATCTGGATATTTTAACCGAGCAACTAGATGCAAAAGAAAAAAAACTCAATGAGTTACAAACTATACTTGATAATAAAGATAAGCAGGTTGCCGATCTGAAAAATAAAATTACAGCTGCGCTTTTGGGATTTAAAGATAAAGGTTTAACCATAGAAACACGTAATGGAAAAGTTTACGTTTCGATGGACGAAAAGCTTTTGTTTGCTTCCGGAAGTTGGAATGTGGCAGAAGAAGGCAAAAACGCACTCAAAAGTGTTGCAAAAGTTCTCGAATTAAATAAAGATATTAATGTGATGATTGAAGGTCATACCGACAATATTCCATATTCTGGCAGCGGCCAGGTGAAAGATAATTGGGATTTGAGCGTAATGAGAGCTACAGCTATTGTTAAGATATTATTGGAAAACAAAGGTATTGAAGCCAATAGAATTGCAGCTTCGGGCAGAAGTCAGTATGTGCCTGTGGACTTAGCTGATACAAAAGAAGCCAGAGCAAAAAACAGAAGAACCGAAATTATTCTTACTCCTAAATTGGATGAATTATTAAAGGTTTTGGGTGATAATTAATATTGTTTGTAATTTTATAATTATTCAAAAAAGCTGGATGAAACATCTCATTCAGCTTTTTTAATTTTAAGAATGATTTTTATTAAGTTTCAAACCCAGTTTCTCACCTTCTTTTAGCATTAGTTCCCAGGCTTCTTCATGATTATTGTGTATAATTCCGTCTAAAATGGCATCTTTAATGGTGTTTTTGATGATACCGATTTCTCTGCCCGGAGCCAAACCAAAGGCTTTCATAATATCTTCGCCACTTACAGGTGGCTGAAAATTACGAACTTTATCTTTTTCTTCAATTTCTTTTAACTTCTGACGAACAATTGCAAAGTTTTTAAGGTATTTAACCTCTTTTGCTTTGTTTTTTGAAGTTACATCGGCTTCGCAAAGCAACATTAAATCTTCAACTTCGTCACCGGCTTCAAAAAGCAATCTTCTTACGGCAGAGTCTGTTACAATTTCTTCAGCCAGAATAATCGGGCGTAAATGAAGTAACACAAGTTTCTCAACATATTTCATCTTTTCATTCAATGGAAGTTTCAGTCGTTTAAATATTTTTGAAACCATTTTTGACCCAACAAACTCATGTGAATGAAAGGTCCAGCCCATACCTTTTACAAATTTCTTGGTTTGTGGTTTGGCTATATCATGTAAAATGGCAGCCCATCGCAACCACAAATTATCGGTGTTCTTCGACAGATTATCAAGTACTTCCAGTGTGTGAAAGAAATTATCTTTATGCCCTCTTCCGTCAATATACTCTGCACCTTTCAGTTCCAGAAATTCAGGAAAAATAAGTTTCAGCAATCCTGTAGTATGTAAAAGCCTGAAACCCACCGAAGGTTTCGGAGATAAAATCAGTTTATTTAATTCTTCTACAATGCGTTCGGCTGAAACAATTTCAATCCGATGGGCATTCCTGTTGATGGCTTCAAGTGTAGAGACCTGTATTTCGAAACTCAATTGCGATGCAAATCTGATAGCACGCATCATCCTTAAAGGATCGTCAGAGAAGGTAATATCAGGATCAAGTGGTGTTCTGAGTATTTTATTTTCTATATCTTCAATTCCATTGAAAGGATCGAGCATGCTGCCGAAATCTTCTTTGTTTAAACTGATTGCCAGTGCATTTATACTGAAATCTCTGCGATTTTGATCATCCTGCAAACTACCATCTTCAACAATAGGTTTACGGGAATTGCTTCTGTATGATTCTTTGCGCGCTCCTACAAACTCAATCTGCCAGTTTTTATCTTCATAACAATAGTGAAACATGGCAGTACCAAAACTTTTAAAAATATTTAATGTAATATCTTTGCCTAATAATTTTGCAGTTTTTCCGGCCAGTTCAATTCCACTACCCATTACAACAATGTCAATATCAACAGATGGACGGTTCATTATGATATCACGAACATACCCTCCGATAACATAGGCTTTAACATCCATTTCGGATGCTATTTCAGAAACTGCTTTAAATACTGGATGAGAAAGATGTTTTTCCAATGAGTTTTTTTCTGCAAAATTAAGAAATTTAGCTTTTGAAAAAATACAATAGGCTATTTCTTTAATACGATTATCCTGAACAAATTCCAAAATGTAGGTTTGTCGGCTTTTATTTTCATGCTGCTGTGTTTGTAAACTGTAGTAAAACTTAGGTTTATGCGGCTAAAAAGCAAATTGGTTATAGGGTTGAGTATTTTTCTGATTAATGAAGGTTTTTTGTGTTTTTGTAATAATTTGTCGAAAATAAGCATGTGCCCACCAGTTTTCAGAACTCTTTCGGCTTCTTTAAAACAATTCACCGGCTCAGGAACGATGGCTAAAATCAGATTAAGTATAACACAATCAAAACTTTCGTCGGCAAAGCTAAGTTGTTGGGCATCCATTTGCATACAATTAATATTGCGATTAAGTTTTTTGCTACGGCGTTTCATTACAGCAACCATCGAAGGCGTGAGGTCGGTAGCCGTAATTTCGCATTTGTTGTGTATCATCTCGAAATCAAGCCCGGTACCGGCACCAACTATGAGTACTTTATCGCCAACCTGAATATTGAGCATCTCTATTGCTTTTCGGCGCGAATGTTTTAAAATGCGACCGAACAAATCATAAATGGGTGTATAAATTGTGTATCGGATAATATTCCAACGGTTTGAATTTATGTTCATTTGCAAATTGTTTCAACAAAGATAATAAATTTTTATTTTACTGTGAATGAATATTTAGTTGAATCTTAAAAAATAAACCTCCACTTTGTTTAAATGGAGGTTTATTTTAACTGTTGCATATCATATCATAATCTTAGTTTTTAAGGCAACGAACAGAATATCCCTGATTTTTTGCATAGTAACTTCTGTTAACGTTAGTATCATAGTTGAATAAAAAACGAGCCCAAACATAAGTTGCATCATACTCCGTAGAACTCCAGAAATAATTTAGGGTACCTAAACCTCCATATGTTCCATAATTGGCATGATAACCAGCAGGCAAAGCCGTAAAACCGGTTTCATTGGTTGCACCGTCATTTAGTGCATTCCAATGGCTTAATCCAGCTTCTTTTAGTTTGCCTCCAGCAATAGTTGAGCCTCCCAGATAAGTTGTTAGTGTAGTCCATTCTGCATCGCTTGGTACATGCCAACCATTTGGACAAAGATTGCGTACATCTGCTACAGCATAAAAATTATACAGCCTTCCATAAGTTGCGGAATTTACAGCATTGTTATTGTAATCGCAATAAGCTCCTGTAAGAGTTGTTGCCCAATTTGAATTTACAGTTACATTTGGAATTTCATCTCCATTTTGATAATGTATGGTTTTTAAGTTTTGTTTCATCCAAATTTGAGAACCAATCGTAATTATATCATATACATTTCCATCAAAATCAGTAACATTAGTAATTGGTACCGCTACTGTTGTGAAACTCATTTCATTACCATAAGTAGTTCCAGCACTATTAGTTGCATAAGCTCTTACAAAGTAGGTTGTCCCAGATGTAAGTTCAGAAAGATTACTTACAAAGCTACCATTACTTGTTCCGTTTATTGTTTTGGTAGATAATGAGATTGTAGGATTTGGAGAAGTACTCCAACAAACACCTCGAGCTGTAATAGTTGCACCACCATCACTTATTATATTGCCTCCACTAACAGCAGAAGTTGCGGTTAAAGAAGTAATAATATTAGTTGTTATCCCTTGTGGATTATTTACCCATGAAGGAATACCAGCAACAAATTGAAGATTTTGTCCGGGTAAACCAGGTGAAATGGGTATCCATGAATTAATGCCATCCCAGTAACTAATATGGCTATCAGTTCCGATTTTAATTTTAGAGCCAGCGGGCTGTGCAAATAATGCAATATGTAATACGAATAGCATTAAGACACTTATTGTGATTTTTTGTAAAATATTTCTCATTGTTAAGTTATTGTGTCCGAATGTTGGACGATTAAAATTTACTTTTAAATAGTTTATAATAACGTTTAAGATATATTATTGTTTGTATTGTTAACAATAAAAAACTTGTATTTGAATAGTTTAAATTAAAGATTATTTGAGGTAATTATTATATGTGTTATATTTGCATTGTATTTAAACTTTACAATCTAATTTTAATGCAACAAACTATTAAATTCAATTTTCTGTTTTTTTTTATTATTTTCACTGCCTTGACTTGTTCTGCCCAAACCAATACCATTAGCGGCAAAGTAGTAAATGCAAAAAACGGCGAACCTCTTGCTTTTGTAAATATTATCGCAAATAATTCTGCAAAAGGAACTTCTACTGACATCGATGGCAAATTTATGCTTAAAAATCAACAGCCAATTACAAGCATAAAACTCAGTTATGTGGGTTTTGAAACCAAAGTTGTTGCAATTGATGATAATAAGAATAATCTGCTTATTCGCATGCAGGAGAAGCAATTGCAACTTTCGGAAGTGAGAATTATTGCCGGCGAAAATCCGGCTCATCGTATTATCCGCAATGTGTTGGCAAACAGAAATCTGAATAATCCCGAAAAGCAGCATTCTTTTTCTTATACTTCCTATAACAAACTGGTTTTTACTTCCAAGACTGATAGTAATCTGATTAAAAACAAAACTGATAAAGATAGTTCAGCTATCAAAATGAAAAAGTTTTTCGATAAGCAACATCTTTTGATGATGGAAAGCGTTACCAAACGCAAATTTCTGCAACCCGACAAAAATTATGAGGAAGTGCTGGCTTCCAGAGTTTCGGGTTTTAAAAATCCGATTTTTGCCTTTATCGGTTCGCAATTGCAATCTTTTTCTTTCTACAACGAGAGGTTTAATATTTTCGAAAAATATTATATCAATCCGATAAGTAATGGCTGTACTTCAAAATATTATTTTCAGATTGAAGACACTTTATATACTGATAACAATACTGATACAACGTTTGTTATTTCGTACCGCCCCAAAGCAAATACCAATTTTGAAGGACTAAAAGGTTTGTTGAGTATCAATACTTTTCATTGGGCTATAGAAAATGCTACTGCCGAACCAGCCATCCAACAACAAAAAGGAATGAATATTCTGATTCAGCAAAAATACGAACTTATTGAAGACAGGCAATGGTTTCCGGTTCAGTTGAATACCGATTTATCGTTTACCACTGAAAATCTGCCTTATCCATTAATAGCCAATGCAAGAGCTTATCTGAAAGATATTTCGTTATCGCCCGATATTCCTAAAAGTACTTTCAGCAATATTGAGTTGGAAATAAAAGACAGTGCCGGTTTGCAATCGGAAATTTATTGGAATCTGCATCGCATTGATTCGTTATCGCAAAAGGAATTGAAGACCTATCATGTAATTGATAGTGTGGGCAAAGAACTGAATTTTGAAAAGAAACTCAATATCATTCAGGCATTGATGGATAATAAAATTCCGTGGGGAATTATTAATCTTGATATTGATAAGTTCCTCAGATTTAATGAATATGAGAAGGTTCGATTGGGTTTGGGAATGCACACCAGCGATAAATTTTCTGACAAGTTTTCAATTGGTGGTTACTGGGGCTATGGTTTTGGCGATAAAGCTCATAAATACGGTGGCGATGCTGCATATACTTTTTATAAGCCATGGAATCTGAAACTGATGTTTGCATACTCAAACGATATAAATGAAAGTGGAAGTTCGCAGTTTCTGAATGATAAAAAATCGCTTTTTGAAGGCAATTACCGTGAGTTTTTTGCCGATTATTTCGATAAAACCGAAAAATCATCTGTAGCCATTGGTTTTCGCACATTAAGATATATGCAAGTAAAATTGTCTTTAGACAAAAACCGTAAAACTGCATTGTACAACTACGAATTTGCAACCAGCAGAGGAGATGTAACTTTATTGACAAATCAGTTTAATTATGCTGATATTCAGTTGAGTTTGCGATATGCTTATAAAGAAAAATATATGAAAGTCCGCAATAATCTGATTCCTATTCCTAATAATTACCCTATCGTTTGGTTGAATTACACCAAAGGATTAAAGAATTTTTTGGATGGCGAATATGATTATCAGAAAGTGGAAATGAAAATAGAAAAGAGCTTTTACACCAATTATCTGGGTAAAACTACTTTGATTGCCAATGGTGGATATGCCGATAAAAATCTGCCTTACAACATGCAGTTTGCTGCCCGTTCGGGATATAACGACGGCTATATTGATATTCCGGCAAGTTTCAACACCATGCGTTTTAATGAATTTGCAAGCAATCGCTATGCTTCGCTCATGTTCAAACACAGTTTTGGAGCTTTGTTGTTTCGCAAAGGAAACTTTAAACCCGAAGTTGTTGTGCTTACAAATGCAATTATCGGAACTATGGATAATGCTGCCAATCATCGTTATATAAATATAAAAGCTCCCGAAAAAGGCTATTTCGAATCGGGATTATGTATCAATAATTTGCTTAAACTCAGTTTTAATAGTCTGGGTATCGGAGCCTACTACCGTTATGGAACCTATCGTTTTTCTGATGAAAAAAGCAACTGGGCTATTAAATGGACAATGACCCTCCCTTTGTAAATGTTTGACATAATCAACCAATAGCATTTTTATTCATAACACCTCACATTGCTTCCCAACTTAGTTGAGAGGCTTTCAATGTATTTTTACATATCTTCCAACGGCTTTTACATGCTTTCCAATGCTATTTACTATGCTTCCAACAGCATTGCGATGCAATCCAAAGATAATTATACCTTTTCCAATAGCTTTTATATATCTTCCAAGCATGTTTACATGTCTTCCAACAGCTTTGACGTATTTTCCAAGCACGTTTACATGTCTTCCAACGGCTTTTACATATTCTCCAACCAATAATAGCAAGCATTTCAGGAAATCTTACTTTTTTAAGTAAGATATGGAATGTACCTAAAAGCATTTAAGTTTCCATCTTAATTAAGTAGTTTAGGCTCTTTAGAAACTTATCCTTACCTTTGCAGCCGAAATAAAAAACGTTTTTATGACTTTTGATGAATTAAATCTCAATAAGCCTTTATTGAATGCACTGAGTGACATGGCTTGCATTAATCCGACTACCATACAGGAACGCAGTTTTTCTGCAATCATGTCAGGCAGAGACCTTATTGGAATTGCCCAAACCGGAACCGGCAAAACGCTTGCTTATCTTTTACCATGTCTCAGATTGTGGAGTTTTTCAAAAGAAAAAATGCCACAGATACTGGTTTTGGTGCCCACCCGCGAACTGGTAGTTCAGGTTGTAAAAGTTGTGGAAGATCTTTCGAAATACATGAGTGTAAAGGTAGTGGGTGCATATGGTGGCACCAATATCAAAACTCAGATACATGCCATTAACGAAGGTGTGGATGTAATGGTGGCTACTCCGGGTCGCTTGCTCGATTTGGTGCTGAATGGTTCGTTGCGGTTGAAAAATATTAAAAAACTGATTATAGATGAAGTAGATGAAATGCTGACACTTGGTTTTCGTAAGCAGTTGACCGATTTGTTTGAACTGATACCTGTCAAAAGGCAAAACCTGATGTTTTCGGCTACTATTACCGATGAAATTGAAGTACTTATCAAAGATTTTTTTAATACTCCTCTCAAAATAGAAGCTGCACCTACCGGAACTCCGTTGGAAAATATCGTTCAAAAAGCCTATCATGTTCCTAACTTCAATACCAAAATCAATCTTTTAAAACTATTGCTTGCCGACAAAGAGGAATACAATAAAGTTTTGGTTTTTTGCGAATCGAAAAAAATGGCTGATGAGGTTTATGATTTGGTAAATACAGATTATTTCGGACAGATAGGGGTGATACATTCAAACAAATCGCAAAACAATCGTTTTGATACCGTTAAAAAGTTTCAGGGTACCATTTACAGGGTTTTAATTGCCACCGATCTTATATCAAGAGGTTTGGACATTTCGGAAGTATCGCACGTAATCAATTTCGATACGCACGAAGTACCCGAAAACTATATGCATCGCATCGGGCGAACAGGCAGAGCTAAAGAAAAAGGGATAGCTATTAGTTTTATTACGCCTTCGGAGGCAAAAAGTCAGGAACAGATTGAAGCATTGATGAATTATCAGATTCCGATGCTGCCATTGCCTGAAAATCTTTTAATTTCGAATGTGTTAACTCCTGATGAAATGCCTAAGGTTCAAATGAAAAATGTTTTGATAAAAATACCAAAACGCGAGGATGTGGGTCCTGCATTTCATCCGAAAAAGGAAAAGAATCTGAAGGTTTATAATCATAAAACCAGAGCTGAGAAACTAAAGGAAAAATACGGCAAACCTAAAACACGCGGACAAAAAAAGAAATAAACTATGGATGGCAGTTACAGAGAAAAAATAAGCATAGGAAGTTTGGTTAATATTGTACAGAAAAAAGACCAGCGAAGCGGAGAACTTACCGAAGGTATAGTAAAAGACTTTTTAACCAAAGTAGCATTTCATCACCGGGGTATTAAAGTCCGCCTCGAAAGCGGTGAAATAGGTCGTGTACAGGAAATATTGGATTAAACAATGCAATACTTTGTTTTTACAAAAAATCGACCAAATAACACATATTCATATAATTAATTAAATTTAAAGCTTTAATATTTTTGGTGGTTTTTCAAAAAAAGTCATCAGATGATGTGTGGATTTATGGTAATAAAATATTTTTTTTGAACTTTTTTTTTCAACTTGTGTTTATAATACAATTCAAACGATTTGTACTTAATAATAAAATTAAAAAAATAAATATACAATGGTATTAGTAGGAAAAAAAGCACCGCTTTTCAGTTCAGACGCAGTAATTAATGGTGGCGAATTTGTTGAAAATTTCTCATTGGAACAATACATCGGCAAAAAACATGTTGTATTATTCTTCTATCCACTCGATTTTACATTTGTTTGCCCAACTGAGATTCTTGCTTTTCAGGAAAAGTTAGCTGAATTTGAAAAACGCAATGTTGCAGTGGTTGGATGTTCAATAGACTCAAAATTCTCGCACTGGGCATGGTTAAATACCGAATTAAAAAATGGTGGAATTAAAGGTGTTAAATTCCCTTTGGTTTCAGATTTAAGCAAAACCATATCACAAAATTATGATGTTTTAGCTGGTGAATTTGATTACAATGATGAAGGCGAAAGTGTTTTCAACGGAGCTCCTGTAGCTTACAGAGGACTTTTCCTTATTGATAAAGAAGGAGTAGTTCGTCATCAGGTAGTAAATGATTTGCCTTTAGGTAGAAGTATTGATGAAGCCATTCGTATGGTTGATGCGTTGCAATATTTCGAAGAAAACGGCGAAGTTTGTCCTGCAAACTGGCACAAAGGCGAAAAAGCCATGAAAGCCACAGCAGAAGGTGTAGCCGATTATTTATCAAAGAAATAATTCAATTTGCAAAATTGAATTCAGGTTTCATTAAATTAAATATTTGATTCCTGTTAAGAGTAAAGTTAAGTTGGTTGCAAGACAATTGCTTAATTTTAAGTGTGATTTTCATAATTAAATTTGGTTTTCCTGCATGTATTCAAATACATGCAGGTTTTTTATACCCTTACCGCATTGGTCAATCCTACAAAATCAGCCACACTAAGTTGTTCGGCACGTTTTGTCATAATATCAGTTGCAAGTTTTTCGTTGTCAAAACTAAAAGAACTCAATGCATTTCGCAATGTTTTTCGTCTTTGATTAAAAGCGGTTTTCACCACTCTTAAGAATAATTTTTCATCACAATCAATTTTTGAAGTTTGATTTCTTCTCAATCTGATAACTGCCGATTTAACCTTTGGAGGCGGATCAAACACAAATTCATCAACAGTAAAAAGATATTCAATATCGTAATAAGCCTGCAACAAAACACTCAGAATTCCATAGGCTTTTTTGCCCGGCTTTGAAGCTATACGTTCAGCTACTTCTTTCTGAAACATACCTACTACTTCCGGAATCTGCTGATAATAATCCAACACTCTGAACAAAATCTGGCTCGAAATATTATAAGGAAAATTTCCGATTACCGTAAAACTTTCGTTGTTGAAAATGTTTTCAACCGGATATCTCAAAAAATCATCAGAAATAATTTTGTCTTTCAGTTCAGGATAGTGAATATTTAGATAGAGAACAGATTCGGTGTCAATTTCAACAACATACAAATTCAAATCAGGTTTTTTGAGCAGATGCTTGGTAAGAACACCGGTTCCGGGCCCTATTTCCAAAATATTCTTACAATCTTTATCGATGCTGTTGGTAATATCAAAAGCTATATTTTCATCTCTGAGGAAATGTTGTCCTAAATGTTTTTTAGGTTTTACGTAATTCATTAGCTGTATATTAGAAGTGTTTTTTGTGGTTAATCGAAATATTAATTTATCTGATCGCCTCTTAATTTTCTGAACTTTTTGCGGGCTTCTACAGTATATAAACTTGATGGATATTTAAAAAGAAGATTTTCGTAACAGATCATCGCTTTAACACGATTGTTCAGTTGAATTTCATTTAGTTGAGCCTGCAAAAACAAAGCATCATCAGCAAGCAAATCATCAGGATAAAAATCAACCAGTTTTTGCAATAAGCTGTCAGCATCTTTATATTTTCCTTGTTTTATATTAATTTGGGCTTGCTTTAACAAAACATCATCAAAAATAGGATGCGATAATCCAAGTAATCGTGTAGAATCTAATGTAGCAAAAGCCAAATCATATTGATTTCTATATTCATATAAATCAGCTTTGGCATAATAGTTTAATGCAGTATAAGTACTGTCTTCATCCATATTGTCACTAATTAGCAACGAAAGCTCCATGGCATCATTTGCAATTAATTTGGTAGTAGCAGCTTTTAGCACATCAAGCTGAGCTTTTGCCCATTCAAATTCTCCGATATAGTACGATAGTTTGGCATTTTTCAACTTGGCTTCAAAACCGGTAGGCTCATTTTTAAATGATTTTTCAACCTGAGAATAAAGTAAAGTAGCCTCCCAAACATCACCACCAAACAAATTAATATCAGCAAGTTCAAGTTTACAGTCGGCTATAATTTTTTTATCAGCATTGGGTATTACAATGGCATCATTAAGCAATGCAATGGCATCATTGGTTTTATATGAATAAAAAGCATAAATATGGGCCAGATTTTTCATCAGAATAATGGTTGAAGCATCTTTACCCAATTCATTCAATACTTTAACGTATTCTTTTTCAAGTTCAAAAATATCTTTCTGATTTGAAATCAATGATGTAGTAACTTTTAAATATCTGGCATTAAGCAAACCAATCCTACTGTTCAGATAATACAAGTTCAGTTCACCCTTATTAATCAGATATTGGTAAGCATCAATACCAATCAGATATTCAGCATTTGAAATACAGATTTCTGCCAATTCATAAACCTTAGCCCCATTGTCTTTAAATCTTTTTTCGATAGATTTAGCCTGTATAAAAGCCAGTTCAAAATCTTTAAGCTGAATAGAATACCACATCAGCAAATTGGCATAAATACCATTTTCAGGATTTTTCTGAGCTTTTTTAAGCAATGTACTTTTAATTATTTCCGACTTTTTCGATTCTTTATCAGTATTTAAAACCGCCTGCAACCGAGCCTGAATATAAGTAAGATAATTGGCATCAGAATTAATCAGATTCAAATACTCTTCCATCATTTCCTGATATTTAGCTCTGGTTTCGAACATCATTGCCAATTCTACCGAAAACTGATTGGGATTATTCATTACTTTTCTGCCTTTCAGATAAGTTTCGGTGGCATAATCATACATCATCCGCATTATAAATGCATTTGCCAGATCATAAATCTGCTGCTGATTGGCAGTTAAAGATTCAATACTTTCGAAATATTGCTTTTCGGCTCTTTTTGCATCGCCCGATGAGGCAAAAACAAAACCCAAATCAACAGATAATCGGATGTCTGTGGGGTTTTGTTTAATCCTTTTTTTTACAATTTTCTCCGCTTTTTTATAATCTTTTGCATTTATAAGCGACTGCAACAGATTGTTGTAATAAAACGGATTTGGATTTTTGTCGAGTAATTCTTCGTATAAATCAGCAGCTTTGTCAAACTCACCATTCTGAAAATACTGTGCAGCCAATTGCTCATCGGTAGTTGTCTGCGAAATGGCAACATTTACCAGTGTAGTAAGAAATATGAATATAC
>JAHEYQ010000056.1 GCA_023251515.1 Bacteroidales bacterium | reverse complement strand
GGATAAGCATCGATAATAAAAGTGCCGCTACCCTGAAGTCGGATAATGCCGAATTGCTGCTGAATAAAACTGATTAAGCCACCTAATACCAAGCCTAAAAAAGCTCCGGCAAGAGAAATCAACAATCCTTCTGCCAAAAAGATTTGCTGTATCAGATTTTCGGAAGCACCTAAACTTCGCAGTATTACGATGTCTTTCTTTTTTTCGAGAATTAGCATAGAGATTGAACCAATCAGATTAAAAGCTGCAATAAGTATGATGAAAGATAGGATTAAAAAAATGGCGAATTTCTCTGATTTTATAATTTTATACAAGATTTCCTGTTGCTCGAATCTGTTTTTTATCTGATAATTATCGCCAATAAGCTGCTGAATGTTTTTTTGAATCTTATCAGAATTTTCGGGATTTGAAATGGCGATTTCAATAGCCGTAACTTCGTGTTTATAATCGAGTAATTTTTTTGCCAGTCGCAAAGGGATTATGGCATATTTGGTGTCAAATTCTTCTTGTATAGAAAATGCACCCGATGCAAAAACTTGTTCCGAGTTGAATGATTCGGTAGGGTCGAGTGTAACGGTATTGTCGCGTTTAGGTATATATATCGAGATGGGCGATTTGAAATCGTTGATTTCCATTTCCATTTTGTCGAAAATTCCATAACCAATTACCATAAAATTAGCTTCGCGCATTTGCAAAAGATATTTGCCTTCAACAACTTTTGATTTGATATTGCTTACTTTGGTAAAATTCTGATCAACTCCTTTTATGGTAACAATCTGCTGTTTGTTTTTATATCGTAAGAGTGCGTTTTCTTCAATTATTTCAGAGTAATTGGCTACGCCATTTAATGCAGCAATTTTATCAATAGGAAATGCAGATAAATCAATGGTTTTTCCTTTTATGGCTTCAATTCTGAAATCGGGATCAAAGGAATTGTACATCTTTGTAATAATGCTTTCGAAACCATTCATTACTGAGAGTACTATTACCATCGACATAGTGCCAATAATTAAACCTGAAACCGAAATAGCCGACAAAATATTTATCAGATTATGCGATTTGCGGGCAAATAAATAACGCCAGGCTATGTAAAACGGGAACTTCAAATAAATTGGGTTTATTTAAGCAGTTTGTCGATGTTTTCGATATAGTCTAATGAATCGTCAAGGAAAAACTCGAGGCTGGGAACAATTCGGAGTTGTTTGCCAACTTTTTGTGCAAGTTCGTGACGGATTTCTGTTTTGTGTGTGTTGATTAATGGCATGATGGTTTCCGATTTTTCTTTGGGCGAAAAAATGCTTAAGAAAACTTTTGCAACTGATAAATCAGGACTTATCCTTACAATGGTTACTGTTATCATGGCATTATTGAAATACTTGCGTGTATTCAGCTGAAATATTTCGCTCAAATCTTTTTGTATCAGCCTGCAAATTTTATTTTGACGTGTTGTTTCCATAGTTTACAAAATTAAAGATTTTTTTCTTATTAAGCGTAATCGTATCCAAATTAAGTTTGAAATCAAACTTTTGAAGCAATAAAACATTGTTTTACTATTTATGTTTTGTTGAGTTTTAATAAATGTTTAATCTTAAAGATTCTGTTTTATGTTTTTATGCAAATTTATGTGTAAAATTAAGATTAAGCCGAAGAGTTTAATTTACATAAGCCCCAATATTATTGAGGGAAAGAAAGTAAATACGACCGTAAGCTTTTAGTGTCGAGCAATCAAATAAACAATTCAACCCTAAAGGGTTGTAGCTTTTATAAAGCTTTATAACCCCCAATATTATTGGGGGTTATGATAATTCAGTCCTACGGACTGTTTCGTCGCAATTTTTATTTTCAACATTGTTTTAATTATAATTATCTTAAATAATGCTTAAAAACACATTGATTTTCAATTTCTTTTAATACATTTGTCAACTTTTTATAACAAAATAAATTTTATATAATGTATAGAAAATCAATAAATAATGCTTTCATGGGAATAATATTAGCTACAATGATTGTAGGCTGTGGTCCTAAAAAAGACGATGGTTCGAAAACCGGACCTGCAATTGATATCGCAAATATGGACACAACTGTTCGTCCGGGCGATGATTTTTACCAATATGCCAATGGTACATGGATGAAAAATAATCCGATACCGGGCGATAACAGCCGCTGGGGTGCTTTCGAAACCCTGATGGAGGAAAACTACAAACAATTGCAATCTATAATGGATGAAGCATCAACTTCTAAAGATGCCAAACCGGGTACTGTTAAACAAAAAATAGGTGATTTCTTTGCTTGCGGTATGGATACTGTAAAAATTGAAAAAGATGGCATTAAAGCTATTCAGACTGAATTGGATAAAATTGCTGCTATTCAAAATGTGGTAGATGTTCAGAAACATATTGCTTATATGCAATCATCTGGTATCTCTACATTGTACTATTTCTATCCGGGACAGGATGAAAAAAACAGCAATGCTATTATCGCTAATTTCTATCAGGGTGGTTTGGGTTTGCCCGACAGAGATTATTATTTGTCGGACGACGAACGTTCGAAAGATATTCGTACTAAATATGTGATTCATATTGGAAAAATGTTTGAATTGGCAGGCGAAACTGCAGATAATGCTGCAAAAATGGCTGCTCAGGTTATGCAGATGGAAACTCAGTTGGCTAAAGCTTCTTCTACCCGTTTGGAATTGCGCGATCCTATCAAAAATTACAACAAAATGAATCTGGATGGATTGAAAAAAATGGTTCAGAAATACGATTGGGATAATTATTTCAAAACTTTGGGATTAACCAAAACGGATGAAATTAATGTTTGCCAGCCTAAATTTATGAAAGAAATGGCCAATATGACCAATCAATTCCCTGTAGATTTATGGAAAACCTATTTCAAATGGCATACCATGCACACTGCTGCTGCTTATTTGTCGGATAATTTTGTGAAAGAAAATTTCAACTTTTATGCTACTACCTTAAGAGGTGTTAAAGAAATGAAACCCCGCTGGAAAAGAGTTTTGTCTGAAACTTCTGATTGTTTGGGCGAAGCTGTAGGACAACTTTATGTAGAAAAATATTTTCCGGCAGAAGCCAAAAAACGTATGACCGAGTTGGTAGGCAATCTTAAAATTGCTTTGAAAGAAAGCATACTAAACCTGAAATGGATGAGCGAAGTTACCAAAAAAGAAGCGGTTGCAAAACTCGAAAAAATTAATGTAAAAGTGGGTTATCCTGACAAATGGATTGATTATACCAGCTTAACAATTGCTAAAAATTCGTATTTCGAAAACGTAATCAGTGCAAGCCGCTTTGGTTTTGCCCGCGAAATGGCAAAGATTGGCAAACCGGTTGATCGTACCGAATGGGGTATGACTCCGCAAACCATTAATGCTTATTACAGCCCGAATATGAACGAAATCGTTTTTCCTGCCGGAATTTTGCAACCTCCTTTCTTCTTTATGAATGCTGACGATGCGGTAAATTATGGTGCCATCGGAGCTATTATCGGACACGAAATGACTCATGGTTTTGACGACCAGGGTCGCCAGTACGACAAAGACGGAAACTTACGCGACTGGTGGACTAAGGAAGATGCGGTTAATTTTGGAAACCAGACCAAAGTGCTGGTTGACCAGTATAATGCATTCCCTATTCTGGATTCGCTGCATGTTGATGGCGAATTAACTTTGGGCGAAAATATTGCTGATATAGGTGGTGTTACGGTTTCTCTGGCTGCTTTGCACAAATCGTTGAATGGAAAAGAAGGCGACAAGATTGACGGATTTACTCCTGTTCAACGTTTCTTCCTTTCTTATGCACAGGTTTGGAGAGGCAACATCAGAGCCGAAGAGCTAATGAGTCGTCTGAAAGAAGATGTACACTCGCCTGCAGTGGCACGTGTTAACGGTATTGTTTACAATATTCCCGAATTTTACAAGGCATTCGATATTAAAGAAACCGACAAACGTTTCAAAAAAGAAGCCGACAGAGCGGTTATCTGGTAAGAAATACGGCTATTAAAAAACAACGCCCGGAATCCATTGCGATTTCGGGCGTTGTTTTTTAAAGGATGATGTGTGAGTTGGTTTTTTCCCAAAAATAATATTCTCCCCCCAAAAAACTATTTTCAAAACCCCTTGCATGTTTTAAAATATTCTTTAATTTTTCTGCCTATTGGTTTAAACCAAAAAAATGTGGACAGAGAAAATCAGAGTAATTATTTTCCATCAGCCTATGAAAGATATTTTTAATCATATATCTTTGCAGAAAAAAAATATGTCAGGAGGCGGAGGGTTTATATTTGATATGATTGCCCGTATTAGGGAAAACGAAGAATCGCGAAAATCATCACATCTCAAAAGGGAACATAACAGTATGCAAAAGATATTGCATAAAACTGCAATAAAATATGAAGAACTTAGTGAAGAAGAACTCGAAAAAATAAGACTTCAAATTAAAAAGCAACACAAAGTTGAAAATAGGATGATGGTTCTGAAATTGATAATAACATTAGGTTTATGCCTTTTGGTTTGTTATGGTTTCTATACGTTTGTAATGTGTTATCTTTAACCCGATTTTCAAAAACAAATCTGTATTTTCAAAAATGAAGTTTTCAAAAAAAGGTTTTTGAACCCTATGCTATCGGACGAAATTTCGGTATGCTCATCGATACAATTTATATAGCCGATATTAACGGTGACTCATTAGCTGATGTAAAAATTTGTTGTTGGTATGGTGGTTGTGGTATAGCCAGTTTGAATGAAAGAGTAGTTTTTTTGTTTCAACAGCCCGACAATACGTTTAAAAAAGTATCCTATATTGATATGTCGCCTTGCGAAAGATTGGAAAGAGATATGGATGGTGACGGTATTTTTGAAATTATTACGATGGATTTAATTTATCATAATAATCACAGTTATTGGTGTTTTAATCTTTTTAATTATAAAGACAATCAATTTATAAATGTGAATAATAAAGCGGATTATCCCATTATGATTCAATTTTTATTTCGTGAAAACTATAAAATAACCAATAAAATAAGCAAAGAAAAAATGAAAACTTTTGCGATTGAACTGCCAGAAAATTTTGATATAAGATAGAATTTCAATAAAGAAGGTATTCTTCAAAAAAATATTTTCAAAACCTCTTGCATGTTTTAAAATATTCTTTAATTTTGAAGCCTGATATTGATTATTAAAAAATTTCATCAGTTTTTATTATGAATACTGAACCCAAAAAATATCAAACAATGAGTCCGATTGCTCAGAACGAGCCAAATGATTTTATTTGGTTCAATCCGAACTATATTCTTATCTATACTAAAAACAAATAAATATTAATCAAATGCAAAATAAATAATATGTCCTTTGACAAACTAATTCCAACGAAAATGGTATAAGATTTAATCAACGAAAATACAATTTCATAAAATGAAAAAAGAATTTATAGCCGAACTTTTTAAGAAGTTTGAAGATGCTTGTTATAACTATGAGGAAATAGAATGTTGGAGTGCAAGAGAGTTACAAAACATTCTTGGATATTCTCAATGGAGAAACTTTAAAAACGTTATCGAAAAAGCAGAAAAATCTTGTGAACAAGCAGGAGAAAAAACAACAGACCATTTTGCCGAATTCAGCAAAATGGTTGAAATTGGCAGTGGTGCTCAAAAACCTATTGAAGATATTGCTCTTACGAGATATGCTTGTTATTTGATTGCTCAAAATGGTGATGCTACAACTAAATCGGAAATTGCTTTTGCTCAAACCTATTTTGCGGTTCAAACTCGAAAGCAGGAAATCATCGAAAAAAGATTATTGGATGTAGCAAGAGTTACAGCCCGCGAAAAACTATCTTATTCTGAAAAGAAACTTTCGGGAATTATTTTTGAAAGAGGTGTTGACAATAACAGCTTTGCTATTATTCGTTCAAAAGGAGATCAAGCATTATTTGGAGGGAGAACAACTAATGATATGAAACGCATTTTAAATGTTCCTGCAAATCGCCCCTTAGCTGATTTTCTTCCAACGCTAACTATTAAAGCAAAAGATTTTGCAACTGAATTAACAAGTCATAATGTAGTGGATAAAGATTTGAAAGGTGATTCTCAAATTACGAAAGAACATATTGAAAATAATTTAGCTGTCCGAAAAATACTTCATGACAGAGGTGTAAAACCAGAACAACTTCCGCCATCTGAAGATGTTAAAAAAATAGAACGCAGATTAGAAAGCGATGAAAAAAAGATTTTGAAAGAGGTAAAGAAAATTCAGGAAAAGAATAAAAAGAGAAAATAAAAATACACACAAAAAAAAATTAGATTTTAAAACCCGCTTTATCAAGTTTATCATTGAAAATCATTATTGTTCGATAAATTTTTAAAACACCAATTAAATTGAGATTCTTCGCATAGCTACCAATGACAATCAATTTATAAATGTGAATAATAAAGCAAATTATCCCATTATGATTCAATTTTTATTTCGTGAAAACTATAAAATAACCAATAAAATAAGCAAAGAAAAAATGAAAACTTTTGCGATTGAACTGCCAGAAAATTTTGATATAAGATAGAATTTCAATAAAGAAGGTAATCTTCAAAAAATATTTTCAAAACCCCTTGCTCATTTTAAAATATTTTTTAATTTTGAAGCCTAATATTGATTGTTAAAAATTTCATCAGTTTTTATTATGATTACTGAACCCAAAAAATATCAAACAATGAGTCCGACTGTTCAGAACGAGCCAAATGATTTTATTTGGTTCAATCCGAGTACTCAGAACGAACCAAATGCATTCATTTGGCTCGAGCCGAGCACTCAGAACGAGCCCCACAACTTCAGGCACTCATTCCGAGCACTCAGAATGAGCCCCGCAACTTCATTTGGTTCATTCCGAGCTATAATCCTGTTTAAATCAAATACAAATCAAACAATTTCAGATACATACAAATTAAGTTCTACGACCTTATTATCAAATAAGTATAATTCAAACAATTATTATTCACATTTTAAATTCTCTAACACGTATGGAAATTCAAAATTTTAGCCTTACAGGCTTAACAAACGAAGAACATTACAAATTTATGTTCGATGCTAATTCTTTAATTGTAAGTGAAGATGCAAGCACATTATCAATAGTTAATGAATACGATATTTTTAAAAGCGGTTTCCTCAATGAGGGCGAAGCATTGGGTTTTGTTCGCAAAAGCAGCATTACCGACAATATTTTTGCTGCTGACCTTACCCGAGATACCACTCTGAAAGGATTAAAAAAAGGAATCGAAAGCTTTTTAAGCCATTTTAAACCCGCAAACCGCGAAGCAGCAAACCGCTTGCTGGTATTTTTAAATAATTTTGGCAATGTAACTGCAAAATCTTACGAAGAAGAATCGGCAGCTATCATTAAAATAGTGAGCGAACTTAAAGCAACCCATGCCGCTGATATAAATACATTGGGTTTGATGGAATGGGTTGACGAACTGGAAGCTAACAACAATGCGTTTGATCAGCTGATGAACAACCGCTTTGATGAGGCCGACGATAAAACCCGCCTCCGCATGAAAGAAGTCCGCAAAGAAATTGATAAAGCCTATAAAGCCGTTGCAAAACGCATCAATGCACTCATAATTGTAAACGGAGAAGCAACTTATACCAGTTTTGTAAACAAACTAAATTTGAGGATAGATTATTACTCAAAAGCCAAACCCGGCAACAAACCTGATGATGATCAGGATGCAAATCAGTAAAAAGATTATAGCAAAAACCGGAATGCAACTATAAGTAGTACTCCGGTTTTTTTGTTTTTTATTTTTATAAAAATAATAATACATTTGCACAAACATATTGTAAAAAAACATGACAAAAAAATTATTATTAACACTAATCAGCAGTTTAAGTTTTTTAATTATCTGCGCACAAATTCCATATCCTACAAGCGAATATCTTGATGTAAACAATGTTAAAGCACTTGTTAATTCAAAATCAATACAGTTTTTCGATGGCAATACAGGCAGATTCGAATTTCCGAAAGGAAGCGGTAAAAAAACAATGCTCATCAGTAGTTTTTGGATAGCAGGTAAAGACAACCAACAACAATTACATCTTTCGGCTGATTTATATAATCAGAATAGCTCCGATTTCTGGACAGGACCTCTAACTATAAATGGTTCTGCCTTTACAAATCAAAATGTAGCAAATCAATGGAATAAATTATTTAAAATAAGCAAAACCGATATACAAAATTTAATTCTTGAACCATATAATCCGTTATATAGTACTTATTCTATTAAAGAATGGCCTTATAAAGGAGATCTAAATCTTGGTCAATCATGGGAATTAGCACCATTTGTTGATGTTGACGGAGATTTTGAGTATAATTGGGAGAATGGTGATTATCCTGCAATATACGGCGATAAATCAATATTTTATATACTCAACGATACCAAAACACATTCAAATACACAAGGTCAGGCATTAGGTGTTGAAATACATGTTTTTGCCTATTCTTTTGATGCACCCAACGACCAAGCTCTTAATAATACGATTTTTTATAAATTTAAAGTTATCAAACGTTCAGCCGGAACACTTTCCGATTGCTATATGGGAATATTTTCCGATTTAGATATAGGCAATGTAATTGACGATTATATAGGTTGTGATGTAAAACGCTCGATGTATTATGCCTATAATGCCAATGCCAGCGATGCACTTTATGGAACCAATCCGCCGGCTCAGGGTGTTATATTTTTGGGAGGTCCTAAAATGGTAGCCGACGGAATAGATAATCCCAAATATGATATCTCGGGAAATCAATATTGCAACGAAAGCATCAATGGTCTCAATTTCGGAAATGGAATAGTGGATGATGAAAGATTAGGTATGAAATATTTTATGAGTTTCAATGCTTCTAACGATAATATGGGTAAACCACTATCAGCAGCAGATTACTATAACTATTTAACAGGTAAATGGAAAGACGGGCAACAATTAAAATGGGGAGGAAATGGAAATGGAAGCGGCAATAATGCAACAAATGTTGTTACCAATTTTATGTTTCCGGCAAATTCAGATTCGCTGAATTGGGGCAGTAATTGTGGTAACAATCCGCTTTCAAATATGCAATGGAGCGAACAAACTACTCTTTCCCCTCCCGGCGATCGCAGAGGAGTAGGTTCGGTAGGCCCATTTTTACTACAATACGATTCAATTCAATATTTCGATATTGCCTATACTACTGCTGTAGGTAATGGAATACAATCCTCTGTTGAAGTATTACAGCAATATGCAGACCATCTCAAAATTCTTTTTCAGAATAATACTAACAACTTATTTAGCTATAATCACTTCTTATATCAAGGCATTTGCGAAAATGCAGCTTCTCAAATTATAATATTCCCGAATCCAGTATCCGATTTGTTGAATATTAACAATGTAAAACAAAACACTAAGCTTCTGATAACTGATATTAACGGAAAAGTAATCTATACAAACCAAATTAATACAGGCGATAATAAAATAGAAATAAGTCAGTTTCCAAAAGGGATTTATTTAGTTAAGATGATAACAAATCAAAATATTTCTATCAGGAAAATTATTAAAATTTAGAAGGAAAAGCAGCAATATACAGAGAATTATTCTAAATTGAACTCTGGATTTTTTTCAAATATTTAATATCATTTGCTAAATAAAGAAAATGAGAAAACCAAAAATACTAATCCTCTTAATAATTGCAACAGCATTACTGCCACTTGCCTCGTTTTCGCAGATTTTCACTATTGGGCCAACAATAAGCTGGAATTTCGGCAACAAACAATGTAAAGCTAGCGGAGGATTAGAATTTGGAATTATAGGAATACCCATCAAATACAATGAATACAGCGGCGGAGTATTAAGTTTGGAGCTGGGTTTAGACTTTGAAAAAAACCGCAACCGATTTTATACCGAAATCAGATTTACACAATATGCTGCAAATAAAATGGGATTGCCTATTTTATTCGGAATTTCAGCTGGCCCAGTACTCGAATGGGGCAAAGACTGCAAAACCGCAATAGGAATTCAAACCTCAGCCTACGGATGGCTAACATTGGGAGCAAGCTTCAGATACCGCTATGTAAACGGCAAAAGCAGTTACGGACCGGGAATGTTTCTGAAACTGCCATTTACATTTATGAGAATAGATCCGGGCGGATGATAAAAAAAGCCGGTTGTATAAAACTACCGGCTTTTTATTTATAGATAATCTCACTTAATGTGAGTCTGAAAATCTGATTTTATTTCTCCTCAGCCAATGCTTTTTCCCATTCCCAGGCAGAGCGCATCATTTCTTCAAGCGGGCGTTCGGCTTTCCAGTTCAGTTCTTTATTGGCAAGGCGGGTATCGGCATATACAGCTTCCACATCACCTGCACGGCGAGGTACCAATTCGTATTTAATGGCAATTCCGGTTGCTTTTTCAAAAGCTTTTATCATATCCAGCACCGAAATTCCAACGCCAACTCCCAGATTGAAAACTTCAAAATCCTTATCGCTGCGTTTTTCCACCAGTCGGTCAATGGCATTAATATGAGCCGTTGCCACATCCACTACATGAATATAATCTCTAAGGCAAGTACCATCAGGTGTATTGTAGTCGCTGCCGAAAACCCTCAGTTTTTCGCGGATTCCCATTGCCGTTTCGGTAATATAAGGAACCAGATGATGTGGTGGTCCATCCTGGAATTCACCTATCAAAGCAGTTTCATGAGCACCTATCGGATTAAAATAGCGTAGTGCAATACAACGGATATCAGTTACTTTGGTGGTATCAACCAGAATATCCTCACAAATTTTCTTGGTATTGCCATAAGGCGACATCGCAGGTTTTACAGGAGCATACTCATCCACAGGCAAAGTATCGGGCTCACCGTAAACCGTACATGAAGATGAAAATACAATATTATCTATCTTAAATTCTTTCATACATTTAAGCAGGTTAACCGTAGAAGCCAGATTGTTGTGATAATACATCAGCGGTTCGTCCACCGATTCGTTTACCAGCAAAATAGCTGCAAAGTGTATAACTGCATCTATTTTGGGATATTTTGTAAAAAAGGCATGCATTTCATCAAAATTGCACATCTCCACTTTTTCAAATATCGGACGTTTGCCTGTAATTTTCTCAATTCTGTCCACAACCTCATAATCCGAATTCACCAGATTATCAATAATAATCGGATTATGTCCGCGATTCATCAGTTCAACCACTGTGTGTGAACCAATATAACCAATTCCGCCTGTAACTAAAATATTCATATAAAATTGTATTTGTTATGTTTCTTTATTAAATCTGCCAGATTTATTTTCATTTTATTTTTCCAAAATTTCAAGTTCCCAACAAATTACTTGGTTTAAAATCTGGCAGATTTTTTCGCATTTTTATTCCAAATCTGGCAGATTTTTTAAATAATTATTTCTTTAAAAACGGATGATAATCACCGTTTATGCCAATTGTGTCCTTATGGCGGATATCATGCACAATCTGAATAGAATTGCGGGCTTCCGACAGTCCGAAACCATTGCAGGCAAGTATCTGTTGATACGATTGTGTATGCAGATCGGTAAAACCGCCACTAAATTCAATTTCCTGATTTTCCACTGTAATAGAACGATATGTTCGCTGCCCTGTTGCTTTTATGTTTTCAGGAATATCATTATAATCGATACTCAAAAACCAACGAACTCTGGCTTTTTCGAGCTGCATAAATCCACCGGCTCTTGAAGTTTCGTAGCAATGAACCACATTTTCTTTAATTCCTCCAAAAATCCAGGTAAGCATATCAAAAAAATGAACACCAATATTGGTAGCAATCCCACCTGATTTGCTGGTATCGCCTTTCCACGAATAATGATACCAACCACCTCGGCTGGTTATATATGCCAGATTCACATCATATACTTTGCCCGATTTGTCGGCATCAATTCTTTCTTTCAAAGCAATAAGTGATGGATGCAAACGCAGTTGCAGGATATTAAAAATCCTTTTGCCGCTTTCTTTTTCCATAGTTTCCAAACTTTCTATATTCCATGGGTTCAAAACCAAAGGCTTTTCACAAATGGCATGTGCATCATTACGTAAACCCAGCCTGATATGCGAATCGTGCAGATAATTTGGCGAACAAATACTAACGTATTCAATTTTTCTGTCGCCTTTTCTTCTCAATTTATCCAGATGACGGTCGAAACGTTCGGCTTCCAAAAAAAAGTCGGCGTTCGGGAAAAAGCTGTCGATAATGCCCACACTGTCAAATTTGTCGAGAGCAGCCACCAGATTATTTCCTGTATCCTTAATGGCTTTCATATGGCGGGGAGCAATATAGCCCGCAGCACCAATCAAACCGAAATTTATTACTTTGTTGTTCATCATTAGCTAATCTTACTTACTATTCCTTTTTCTAATTTGTATCTTTCTTTGCTTTCGGGACAAATAGCAAATCCATTTTCGTCAAATTTAAGTTTTTGTCCATATTCGCTCATCCATCCCATCTGACGTGCAGGATTTCCAACTATCAGTGCATAAGCAGGAACGGTTTTAGTAACCACAGCACCAGCACCAATAAAAGCAAACTCACCAATATCATGACCACAAACGATAGTTGCATTAGCACCTATCGTTGCTCCTTTTTTAACCAAGGTACGGGCATATTCGCTTTTGCGGTTTACAGCGCTTCTTGGGTTAATCACATTTGTAAAAACCATAGAAGGTCCAAGAAAAACATCATCTTCGCAAATAACGCCGGTGTAAATAGAAACATTATTCTGTACCTTTACATTACGACCCAAAACCACTTCGGGCGAAACTACCACATTTTGTCCGAAGTTGCAGTTTTCACCTATCGTACAGTTCGACATAATATGCGTGAAATGCCATATTTTAGTTCCTTTTCCTATTTTACAACCGTCGTCAACAATGGCTGTTTCGTGGGCAAAATATTCTTTTTCCATTCTATAAAATATTAAAAACAAAGGTGAAATAATCCTGTTTTAATCAGTTTTTTACACCTTATTGTTAGAGTTTTTTTTATTGATTTACAAATTCCAAAAGGCTATCGGTGATGTATTTTAGTTGTTCATCATCCAGTTCTGAATGCATTGGCAAAGAAATTACAGAAGCACATAAATCTTCAGTTACAGGGAAATCGCCTGCTTTATAACGAGTATCAATATAAGCTTTTTGCATGTGTAATGGCACCGGATAATAAATCATAGCAGGAATTTCTTTCGCCGTCATATGATTGATTAAAGCTGCTCTGTCAACATTATTTAAAACCAAAGTATATTGATGGAAAACATGAGTTGAGTTTTTGGCAGTTACCGGTGTTTTAATTTTTGAATGATTGGCAAATGCTGTATTGTAATAATTTGCAGCATAATTTCTTGCTTTTGCATAATCGTCCAGATGTTGAAGTTTTACTTTCAGAATAGCGGCCTGAATACTGTCTAATCTTGAATTTACACCAATAAAATCGTGATAATAACGAACAACCATTCCATGATTAACCACAACTTTCATTTGTTTATCAAGCTCATCATCATTGGTAAAAATAGCGCCACCATCGCCATAGCAACCTAAGTTTTTTGATGGGAAGAAAGAAGTACAGCCAATATGACCAATGGTTCCGGCTTTCTTTTTAGTTCCGTCTTTAAAAATATAATCAGCACCAATTGCCTGACAAGTATCTTCAATTACAAACAGATTATGTTCTTTTGCAATTTCCATGATAGCTTCCATATCAGCACATTGTCCGAATAAATGAACAGGAACAATTGCTTTTGTTTTTGGTGTAATGGCTTTTTTCAACGATTCAATAGAAATATTGAAAGTTTCAGGATCAACGTCAACCAAAACAGGAGTAAAACCTAATAATGCAATTACTTCTGCAGTTGCAATAAATGTAAATGATACGGTGATAACTTCGTCTCCCGGTTTCAAACCTAAAGCCATCATTGCAACTTGCAAGGCATCTGTACCGTTTGCACACGGAATTACATGTTTTACATCCAGATATTTTTCCATATCAGCCTGAAACCCATGAACTGCCGGCCCGTTAATAAATGCACAATTATCTATAACTTCCTGAATTCCTTTATCTACTTCGGGTTTGATTTTTTCGTATTGACTTTTTAAGTCAACCATTTGTATTTTTCTCATTTGTATATATTTATTTTATTATTAAAAAAGAAATACCTTAATATATGAAAATATCTTATTGCAAAAATAAATATTATTTTAAAGTATTTGATAAAAATAAACTTAAAACTGATAAATTTATTATATATAATATAATGAAATATGTAATTTTGCGTTATCGTTCAAAAAAAGCATACATGAATAAACAATACTTAATTCTGGCAATAATATCCATTTCATTATTTTTCATCTCAATAGAAACAAGAGCTCAAATCAGACTAAAAGATTCTGCCGCATTTACAACTTTAATTACAGCTAATTATGCTTTTCAATTTTCAGGAGGAGATTTGAAAGATCGATATGGTAATAATTCTACAGTTGGTACTTCTTTGCTTTTTAAAACAAAAAGAGGGTGGATGTTTGGTGCCGATTTTAATTATATTTTCGGAAATGATGTAAAACTTTACAATCAGATAATTAATAATATAGCTACTTCTGATGGACTTGTCATTAATCGTGAAGGAGTTTATGGTGATACCAAGATGTTTGAACGTGGATTTTTTACATCTGTAAAATTTGGCAAAATGTTTCCTGTCTTTAATTCTAATCCCAATTCGGGCTTGGTTGTGTTGGGAAGTCTTGGATTGCTGCAACATAGTATCAGGATTGAAGTTGATAATAATTCAGCCCCTCAATTGCTTGGCGATTATGCCAAGGGGTACGACAGACTTTCAAATGGTTTGGCAATCAGCCAGTTTATTGGATATTTGCATTTGAGTGACAGACAACTTACCAATTTTTTTGCTGGTTTCGAGTTTATACAGGGATGGACTAAATCTCTCAGAGATTATAATTTTGATACCATGTCTAACGATAAATCTCAAAAATTTGATACATTCTGGGGCTTTAAAATAGGATGGATTTTTCCGATTTATCAAAGAGCTCCTGAAACATTTTATTATAACTAATGCGTCTTATCTATAATTTCGGAATCTGGCTTTACTATATTGGAGCCTGCATATTTTCGCTGTCTAATAAAAAAGCAAAAAAATGGATTGATGGCCAGAAAAGTGCATTTGTATTTCTTGAAAATGCAGATTTAAAACATCAGAAAATTGCTTGGTTTCATGCAGCCTCTCTTGGCGAATTTGAACAAGGTAGGCCAGTAATTGAGCTTTTCCGACAAAAACACCCTGAGTATAAAATCTTATTAAGTTTCTTTTCTCCTTCAGGCTATGAAGTCAGAAAAAACTATGAATCTGCTGATTATATTTGTTATTTGCCTCTCGATACCTATTTTAATGCAAAAAGATTTATCAACATTGTAAATCCGGAAATTGTTTTTTTTATCAAATACGAGTTCTGGTTTAATTATCTTAAAATTTTATCAGACCGAAAAATACCTGTTTATCTTATTTCTGGCATTTTTAGAGAGAAACAGCATTTTTTTAAATTTTATGGATTTTGGTTCAGGAAGCAGTTAAAACATTTCAGCTATTTCTTTTTACAAAATCAGGAATCTAAAGAATTATTAAATGCAATTGGATTTAATAATCTGAAAATTACCGGCGATACAAGATTTGACAGGGTTTTTCAAATTGCTCAAAATCCCAAATCATTTTCATTAATTAAAAAGTTTAAATCAGAATTACCTTTAGTTTTAATAGGAAGCAGCTGGGAAGCTGATGAAGCTGTAATTTTGGATTTTGTTAAAGAAAATGCCGATAAGCTGAAGTTTATATTTGCCCCTCATGAAGTATATAGCGAACGTATTGACAATTTAAAAAAATCTTTGCCCGATAACACACTTTTGTTTTCTGATTTGAACGAAGAAAATTATAATCAAAGCAATGTTTTGATTATAAATAATATAGGAATTCTGTCTAATTTATATCAATATGCTGATATTGCTTATATTGGTGGTGGTTTTGGAAAAGGAATTCACAATATTCTTGAAGCTGCATGTTTTGGAGTTCCAACCGTTTTTGGACCTAATTATCAAAAATTCACTGAAGCTAAAGAGCTGATTGAAATTCAGGCAAGTTTTAGCATTAATAATAATAAAGAATTCAAAAATCAATTAAGTGCTTTGTTATCAGATAAAGATGTTTTTTATAAAGCAAAAGTAGCTTGTATGAATTACATAAATGAAAAAAGAGGCAGCAGCAAAATGATTTTGGAAAGCATAGATAATCAGTGATTTAGAAAATTATTTGAATGATTTTCTAAAAAAACAATTTATTTTTTTGCAGTTTCAAAAAAAGTTGTAATTTTGCAATCTCAATACGGATGGCGTCGTAGCTCAGTTGGTAGAGCAGAGGACTGAAAATCCTTGTGTCACTGGTTCAATTCCAGTCGATGCCACAAAAAAAGGTTGGATTTATCCAGCCTTTTTTTATTTTATTTCCGCTAATATTGCGAAATAACAATATGTTAACATTTATTTTTGAAACAGATGTACGTATTATGAGTTAAAGTACTAATTTAGTACAAATTTTAATACGTCGCATAAAAACATAAAACCTAATAGAATGAATACTTTTAAAATTTTCATAGTTGAAGATGATGAAGTTTTTGCTAAAATTCTAAAACATCATTTGTCTTTAAATCCTGATTATGAAGTGGAAATATTTACAAATGGCAAAAGTTTTTTAAAAAATTTATATAAAAATCCATCTGCCATTACTTTAGATTTTTATCTGCCAGATATGTCTGGTATGGAAATTTTAAATAAAGTTAAAGAATTTAATCCTGAATTGCCTGTTGTTATTGTTTCCGGACAGCAAGATATTTCTACAGCCATCGAACTTCTTAAAAAAGGTATTTATGATTATGTGTTAAAAGATGAAGATACCAAAACCCGTTTGTGGAATGTGATGAAAAACATCAGAGAAAATCTGATTTTGAAGCAAAAAATCACTATTCTGGAACAGGAAATTGAAAAAAGATACGAATCAAACAACCTGATAAAAGGCAATAGCCTTCCAATACTAAAGATTTTTAATTTAATAGAAAGAGCCGCCAAAACCAATATTTCTGTTTCAATTACAGGAGAAACCGGAACAGGTAAGGAATTGGTTGCCAAATCAATACATTTTAATTCGTCAAGAAGCAAGATGCCTTTTGTGGCTGTAAATGTTTCAGCAATTCCCCGTGAATTAATTGAAAGTGAAATGTTTGGCTACGAAAAAGGTAGTTTTACTGGAGCAAATGCCCGAAGAATAGGAAAATTTGAAGAGGCAAATAAAGGAACCATATTTTTAGATGAAGTAGGGGATATGGATTTGAATATGCAAGCAAAATTGCTTAGAGTTATTCAGGAAGAAGAAGTTACTCGAATCGGAGGAAGTGGAAATATTACTCTGGATGTGAGAATTATTGTTGCTACTCACAAAAACCTGAAAGAAGAAGTCCAAAAAGGTAATTTCAGAGAAGATTTGTATTACAGGCTTTTAGGTATGCCGATAGAATTGCCACCTTTAAGGGAAAGAGGTAATGATATTTTGGTTTTAGCCAAATTTTTTGTTGACGAATTTTGTAATAAAAACAAAATGAATAAATTGAAAATTAGTCTGGAAGCACAGGAAAAACTAAAAAAATATTATTTCCCCGGCAATGTCAGAGAGTTAAAAGCAATTATGGAATTGGCTGCCGTAATGGCAGATGATGATGAAATTACAGAAAATAATATTAATTTTAGCAGTACCAATAAATTAGATAATTTTTTGGCAGAAGAAACTACCTTGGAAGAATACAACAAAATAATTATTAAGTATTTCTTAGATAAATATAACAACAAAGTAAGGTTGGTTGCCAAAAAACTTGATATTGGCAAAACAACCATTTACCGTATGCTGAAAGATGAAGGATTAACTATTGATAATTAATTGATTATTTTTGTTAAATAATTCTGTAATATCACTTCCTTTTTGTAAATGATACGTATTAATACCCAGTTTATTGGCTGTTTCAATATGTTGTATCGAATCATCTATAAATAAAGTTTCGTTAGCTATAAGCTGTTGTTGGTTTAGAACGAATTCAAAAATTTCACTGTCAGGTTTTCGCATACCCATTTCAAACGAGAAATATGTTTTTCTGAATATTTCATCAAAGTTTTGAAGTCCAAATTTATGAAGTTGTTTGATGTAAAGTTCGTAATGAATTATATTTGTATTACTTAAAAGAAAACAGTTGTAATTATTTTTAATTTTCATTAATAAATCTATTCTCGATTCAGGTAAATCAAGAATAATTTTGTTCCAGGCATAGTCAATTTTTTCATCACTTAAATCTAAACCGGAAGCAATTCTGATTCCGTCTCTGAATTGTTTTGGAGAAATTAAACCTTTTTCCAGATTATCAAATAAATGGATTTGAGAAGCCTGAGAATACGCTTTTTCAAAATTATCCATACCAATTTCTTTAAAAGCATCAATCGTAAGTTGATAATCAATATTGAGGATAACCCCTCCAAAGTCGAAAATGATATTTTTTATTTTTTTTTGCATTTTTGTAAATTAAAATTTGGTAATTATAGTGATTTTTGTAACTTTGCATCCTCAAAAAAATAGTACAAGCTACTGGTCCTATAGCTCAGTTGGTTAGAGCAACTGACTCATAATCAGTAGGCCCCTGGTTCAAGTCCAGGTGGGACCACACTTAAAATCATAAACCACTGTAATATAATAAATTGCAGTGGTTTTTTGTTTGATGACACAACAAATAATAATAGCTTTTTTATAATAAATTCTGTATTAAAACCCATTGTTATTTCAAATTTTTTATAAAAAAACGCTCTGTATGTATTACATTCAGAGCGTTTTGTGTTTTCTGTATCAAATCGTTATTCAATCAGATTACAAATGGCTGTTTTTTTCAGCAAAATCTCTTCCTGCTTTCAGTGCATTGATATTTAATTCAACTACAGCATCGCCTTTTTTAGCGAAAATTCTGCGGATTGCGTTCTCAAGCGACTCGAAAGAAATACCCAAATGTGCTGATGCTGCTCCTAATATAACAACATTGGCTGCTTTGGCTGTTCCCAGTTCTTTTGCGATACCTTCTGCATCTATCATTACATGACGGTGTACTTTTGCAATTTCTGTGTACAGATCATCAATCTCAGGATAGTTTGGTATGTTTTTAAATGGAGTAGAATTGGTAATTAACCAGCCTTCTGAAGAAAGCATTGGTAAATAACGCAAACCTTCCATTGGCTCTACTGAAATAACAATATCTGCTTTGCCTTTAGCTATCAAATCTGAAGCAATTTCTTTATCACCAATACGTAAATTTGATGAAACATCACCTCCACGTTGAGCCATCCCATGAACCTCTGATTGTTTAAGGTATAAACCCATATCTAATGCAGCAGATCCGATAATGGCAGCAATTGAAAGAATTCCTTGTCCACCTACACCTGCTAAGATTATATCTTTTTTCATTTCTATTTCTGTTTTATTGATGAATAATTATGCTTGATCTTCTGCTTTTATTTTTGCCTTTGCTCTAACTCTTTTATCGATAGCTACGATACATTCGCGGCGAGGAATAATTACCGATACACCATTGTAAGCCAGTTCTTCCATCATAATCTGAGTGTTTTCTTCATGATTTTTACGGAGAGGTTTCAATATGCGGATGTGTTCTTCTTCAACTCCAATACCACGACAAATAGATTCTATTCTGCCCTGAGCAGCAGAATTTTGCCCTCCTGTCATTGCAGTAGTTCCGTTATCTAAAATAAGAACGGTAATCGGTGATTTATCATTAACAGCATCAATCAAACCTGTAATGCCTGAATGAGTGAATGTTGAATCCCCAATTACAGCTACTGCCGGTACCAAACCTGCATCAGCTGCACCTTTAGCCATGGTTATTGAAGCACCCATATCAACACAGGTATTAATTGCTTCTAATGGTTTTAATGCACCTAAAGTGTAACAACCTATATCAGCAAAAACTCTGCCTGGTTCTAATTTTATCAAAGCTTCATTTAAAGCAAGATATGAATCGGTATGAGGACAACCGGTACACAAAGCCGGTGGACGTGAAACTACATTTCCCGGAACATCAGCACCAATAGTATCTGTCATTCCTAAAGCAACAGCCACAATATTCGGATTTAATTCACCATCGCGGGGTACAGTCCCATCCAAACGACCTTTGATTTTTTTGCCGTTTGCCATAAAACCTTTCAACATATCTTCTACCAATGGATAGCCTTCTTCTAAAATCAAAAGCTCATCACATTCATTATATAGTTTTTCTACCAATTTTCTTGGAATCGGATATTGATCTATTTTTAAAACAGGATTTGGAATCACTCTTTCAGGATAATTTTCCATTAAATAATTGAAAGCGATACCAGTTGTGATAATCCCCATTTTTTTGTCAGCTCCGTCGATATAATTATTGAAAACAGATTTTTCTGATTCCATTTCAAAAAGTTCCTGATTACTCAACAAACCTTTGTAACGGCGACGTGCAATTGCAGGTAGTAATACAAACTGACGCAAATCAGTTGGTAATTTCATCTCGTTTTGTTTCCTTGTTTCGCTTTTGCGAGAAACGCCTGCTCTGGAGTGAGCCATACGGGTTGTAATTCTCATTAATACCGGAATCATGTATTTTTCTGACAATTCAAAACCGTAATGAACCATATCATAAGCTTCTTGCTGGTTGCTGGGTTCTAAAATCGGCATCATGGCAAATTTGCCAAAAAATCTAGAGTCTTGTTCATTTTGAGATGAATGCATTGATGGATCATCTGCAGAAACGATTATCATTCCTCCATTAGCACCTGTAATTGCCGAATTGATAAACGGATCAGCTGCTACATTTAATCCAACGTGTTTCATACAAACCATTGCTCTTTTGCCTGCATACGACATACCTAATGCTGCTTCCATGGCTGTTTTTTCGTTGGTTGACCATGAACATCGAATCCCTTTTTGCTGAGCTTCCTTAGAATGCTGCACATACTCGGTAATTTCAGTAGATGGTGTTCCGGGATAAGCATAAATACCGGATAATCCAGCATCAATTGCGCCTTGAGCAATAGCCTCATCTCCTAATAACAATAACTTTTGCATATTATGTTTATTTTTATATGTTTATATAAATGAATTTCACAAAAAAATATTTTACAAAACTATGGAAAATTTTGATATTTGAAAAATTTAAAATGATGTGTTTGCTGTTTTTAAGTGGTTTTTCTTTGTATATGGATACATTTATAAAATGCTGATTGTTTTTAAATGCTTAAATTCGTCAGTAAAATTATTGTTTACTTTTTTGATTTCTGTATTTTGACTGAGTGGAAAATTATAATTTAAGCTACTTTAGAGAACGTTCTTATGATTATTTTCCTTTTTTTTCATAGCAAGCATAAGTTCAGCATTTTCTAATAGCTTACTAAATTTTATATCTTCTTTTTCATGAAAGCTGATGCCAAAACTAAAACCAATTCTGTAATCGGGCATCTCAGGTAAGCTTTTCAAATAATATGTTTTTAAAAAATCTTTCAGATTGTTTAATTCATTATCTGCTTCATAATCTGAGTTAAAAACCAAAGCAAATTCATCTCCAAACCGATAGCGGGCAATAAAAGCTTTTTCAGATAAATGGTGTTTTAAAATATCAGAAAATTCTTTTAAAACTTCATCCCCTTTCCGAATACTTATTTTGTTGAATTTCTTGAAATTATCAATATCAATAATGGCAATTTTAAGAGATCGATTTATGTTTTTTTTAAGATATTTATTTAAAGCTCTATAATTTGGCAAGGTAGTAAATTCGTCATGCAAAGATGCTTTTCTGTATTTAAGCATCTTTGCAAGAAGAAATAGATTTGTAATGATTAAAACTAAGATTAAAATCTTCATTATTAATCGTTTATTTTTTATCGCGTTTGCGAAGCGGAAATTCTTTCTTTTGCAGATAATCATATCGCAAATTGCGACCCGGTTGATAACAAAGCGCAATTATCGAATCCTGAGCTTCTTTAATTGTGCTATATTCAGCAAAATCTAATGTTCGGATAATAGCTTCAAAAACACGTATAGCTCCTGAATGATCGGCTAACATGATTCTTTTTCCAAGATTTTTATTAAGTAAATCAATGAAACTAAATGCTATACGCCAATCGGCTTCCAAAAGAGTTTCACCTTCAGGATAATGATAAAAACGATTTTTAAACATTTTGGAAACTTTTGCTTTTATTTCTGCAGTTGGTTCATTGCCATGGCTGTATATTTTAATGGCCTCTTCCAAAATTTCATTTTTGTGCATAAAAGTCAAAGCCCCGTATTTCTGCGAATTTAAGCCGAACATTGAATTGAAAGCAATGTTAAAGTAACCGGCTTCCTGCAAAAAGTAGCGGGCAGTTTGTTCGGTGTTTTCCGATTCGCTTCCGTAAACCGGAATTGGTAAATCTTTTGACCACGACCAAAGCGGAAAACCACTTTTATCTAAAATATCAACTGCTACTTTAAAATCTTTCCCCAATTCGCGGGCAGTTGCTATGCCTTCTTCTTTCAGAAAGTTACTTTTTGCACCTGATATTCGTCTGTTTTTTTCCCATGTATCCCAAAAACCGGAACCTACAAACTCAGGATTTTCACCACCAGATTCATGTATAGATTTTCCATGACGTATCATTATTACATGTGTTTGATTAAGTGGCACATACGCTTGTGGAAATAAGGGTAACGCTTTTTCATTTGGTAGCCATACGATACCTTCCTGCATATTTAATCCGCTTCCATCGTCCAGTGTTCTTCCTTTGGTACGTCTCGAGCCATCTTCGTTAGTAGCCATATCGTTGGCTAATACCAGTTTGGTACGGTAGCGGGTCATATGAGAGCCAACAACCGGAATGTTTTGAGGGCACAAAATATCATTGAATTTATTCAGGCTGAATGTTTGAAGTAACAATCTACGGAAACTGTCATTTTTTATCAATCCGTTCCAAGCCAAATAAAACAAATGTGGATTTCCGTTTGGTATTTTATGACGGATAAATTCGTATTTGCTCTTGATGTAATTTTGTGGAGTAAGGTCATATTCAAGCGTTTTCAAAAAGAAATAAATATCTTTACTGATCACTTTCAAACTGTTGATTAAATCAATAGTTACGTCATTGGCGCTTAAATCAAGCTTGTCTTTGTAAACCAATTGAAGGAATGCAATATCATCTTTTACACTTTGTTCTGTATGGCAATTATGAAATTCAGCATGTTCTCTTTGTTTTAACGAAGAGGAGCTAAGTATAGGTTCTTTTGTAATTTCTTGATTTTTAATTTGTTTAATGTTTTTTTCTTCTTTCATTGTCTTTATTATTTAAGTATCTGAAAATTATAAAAATAAGAATTTAATACGATTAGTAAAACGAAATTTACACCTTATTATTATATAGAAAATTTCAAGTTGCAAAATAACAAATAAATGTAATTATAGTTTTAAGATCAAATATTAATAAAGTCTTAATATTTAAGACGTACTAAAAATCAATCACACTTGTACTTAGAATTCAAACAGATAAAGAGGAATAAAATATTTTTAAAAAAAATGATAATAAATATAATGTCAAAACATAAAAAAACTAACTTTGCAGGATATTTATCAATAAAAAAATCATCACAATGACTGGAAAAAAGAAAAAACAAATCATTGAAAAAGAAGATGTTGTAGTTAAATTTGTTGGAGATTCCGGTGATGGAATGCAACTAACAGGAACACTTTTTTCTGATAATGCAGCAATAGCTGGAAACGATTTGGCAACTTTCCCTGATTATCCTGCAGAAATCAGAGCACCACACAATACCATAGCTGGTGTTTCAGGATTTCAGGTTCATATCGGTACCAACAAAATACACACTTCGGGCGATTTGTGCGATGTTTTGGTAGCAATGAATCCTGCTTCTTTAAAATCTAATTTGAAATGGGCTAAAATTGGTGCAACCATTATTGTTGATTATGACAGCTTTGACGATAAAGCTATTGAAAAAGCAGGTTATAAAACCAATCCGATGGACGATGGAAGTCTGGAAAGATATAATGTTATCAAAGCTCCGGTTTCATCAATGACCAAAGAAAGTATTAAAGAACTTACAACTGATGTAAAAACTGCTGAAAAAAGCAGAAATATGTTTGCTTTAGGTATTATCTTTTATATTTTCAACAGAAGTTTCGATCAGACTTTCAAAGCTCTTGACCAGAAATTCAAGAAAAATCCATTAATTAGTGAAATCAACAAAACCGTTATAAAAGCTGGTTACAGCTATGCCGACCATGTTGAAGCTTTGGAATCAACTTATACTATTCCCAGAGCAAAACTCGAAAAAGGCAAATACCGCAATATAACAGGTAATGTTGCCACAGCATGGGGTTTATTAGCTGCTGCCGAAAAATCAGGAAGACCTTTGTTTTTAGGTTCTTATCCTATAACACCTGCTACCGAAATTTTGATGGAATTAGCTAAACACAAATCATTGGGTGCTAAAGTATTTCAGGCTGAAGACGAAATTGCAGGTATTTGTTCTGCTATCGGTGCCAGTTTTACAGGTTCTTTTGCATGTACCACTACTTCCGGTCCTGGTTTATCATTAAAAAGCGAAGCCATCGGATTAGCAGTTATTACAGAATTACCATTGGTAATTGTAAATGTACAACGTGGAGGTCCTTCAACCGGATTGCCTACAAAATCTGAACAATCAGATTTATATCAGGCATTATTCGGACGTAATGGCGAAGCTCCTGTGATTGTTATTGCGGCTTCTTCATCAGCTAATTGCTTTTACTATGCATTTGAAGCTGGTAAATTAGCTATGGAACACATGACTCCGGTTATCTTATTAACAGATGGTTATTTAGGCAATGGATCTCAATTATTCAGAATTCCAAAAATGGCAGATTTACCTAAAATAAATCCACCTATTGCTCAGCCTAATGATCCTGATTTTAAACCATATCGCAGAGATCCGGAGACATTGGTAAGAAAATGGGCTTTGCCGGGAACCGAAGGCTTGCGTCATAGAATTGGTGGTTTGGAAAAAGAAAATATCTTTGGAACTGTTTCAACCGATCCTCAAAATCATCAGATAATGACTGATTTAAGAGAAGCAAAGGTTCAGAAAGTTGCTGATTTTATTCCTAAACAAGAATTAACCGGAGAAGATAGCGGTGATTTATTGGTAGTAAGTTGGGGTGGTACCGAAGGTGCGGTTTTAAGTGCAGTTGAAGTACTTCAAAAAGAAGGCAAAAAAGTGAGTCATGCTCATTTCCACTATATTATGCCATTACCAAAAAATACAAATGAAATTTTTGGAAAATTCAAAAAAATAATTGTTTGTGAATTAAATTCTGGTCAGTTTGTAAATTATTTAAGAATGAAACAACCTGATTTTAAATATTCACAATTTAATAAAGTTCAAGGATTACCATTTGTTGTAAGCGAGTTAACTGAAGCGTTTAACAAAATTTTAGAGGAGAAATAATCATGGAAAACTATACAATAGAAAGATCAAAAGTTGAATTAACAAAAGAGGATTTTGTTAGTGATCAAATGGTAAAATGGTGTCCCGGATGCGGTGGACATGCCATTTTATCTTCAGTAGCCAATGTATTTCCAAAAATAGGTTACCGTAAAGAAAATTTCTGTATGGTTTCAGGTATCGGATGTTCATCAAGATTTCCTTATTATGTAAATACTTACGGATTTCACGGTATTCATGGTAGAGCTGCTGCTATTTCTTCAGGTGTAAAAATAGCAAATCCACATTTAAGTGTTTGGATGGCAACAGGTGATGGCGACTCAATGGCAATTGGTGGTAACCATTTTATCCATATTATCCGTAGAAATATTGATATCAATATCATGTTATTCAACAATCAGATATATGGTTTAACCAAAGGACAATATTCACCAACAACCCCAATGGGAAGTATTACAAAAACTTCACCTCAGGGAACTATTGAACATCCTTTCAATCCGGGTGAATTGATTTTGGGAGCTCAGGGAACATTTTTTGCCAGAGCGGTTGATACCAATCCTAAGCTGATGACTGAAGTTATGTTTGAAGCTGCCCGTCATGATGGAACTTCTGTTGTTGAAATCTTAGAAAATTGTGTAATTTTTGCTGACAAAACTCATGCTCAGATTACTTCAAAAGATTTAAGAGATGAACATCAGATACATCTGAAAAATGGCGAACCTATGCTTTTTGGCAAAGAAAAGAAAAAAGGTATTCGTATGAGAGATTCCCGTTTGGAAGTTGTAGAAATTGGGGTAGATGGTATTACTGAAGAGGATATTCTGATTCATGATCAATACCAACAAGATCCGGGATTACACCTGATGCTTGCCAAAATGACTCCACCTCATTTGCCTATGGCTATGGGTGTTATCCGTTCGGCTATGTATCCTACTTATGATGATATGGTGGAAGAACAAATTAAATATGCCAAGGAAAATTCAAAAATCAAAAACATGGACGATTTGCTGAATAGCGGCGATACATGGGAAATTGAATAAATCTTTTTATCAAAAAAGAAATCCTCTCTTTACGGGAGGATTTTTTTATTTATAGGGTTTTTATTTATTATTTTTGTAGAAAATTGCTAAAACATTAAGTTAAAAAATCATCAGAACAATATTCATTTTTTTAAAAACATGATTGAATGAGAATTATAGAAAGAAAGTATCTGGATTTTTACAAAAAGGCTATTGGAAATGAAATTCCAAAGTTAATTAAGGATTTTGATTTTTCAGAAAAAAGGGGTGATTTCGAATATCTTACAAAGTCTTCTGCTGTTTATTCATCAAACATTGAAGGAAACAGCATAGATCTGAATTCTTATATGAATTATGAATTGAATAAAGATAAATCAGGTAAAGAAATAGAAGAAATTGAAAACTTAATTGAAGCTTATGAGTTTGCTCAAAATCATAAACTTAATGAACAAAACTTATTAAATTGTCATAAAGTATTCTCTGATACTTTATTAATCAGAAGCAAAAGAGGAAAATACAGGCTGGAGCAGGTAGGTGTTTTTGGAAAGTCTGGTTTGGCATATATGGCTGTAGAGCCTGAGTTTGTAGAAAAAGAGATGAAATTGTTTTTTCAGGATTTAGATATGTTGATTTCATCTAAACTAAATGAAACTGAAGTGTTTTATTTCGCATCTCTTATACATTTACGTTTTGCACATATACATCCGTTTAGAGATGGAAATGGAAGAGCTGCCAGACTTTTGGAAAAATGGTTTATTTCGGAAAATTTAGGTGGCAACTTCTGGAAAATTCCATCAGAAGAGTATTACAAAAAAATGCAGACACATTATTACAATTCAATTAACCTTGGTGTTAATTTTTATGAACTCAACTATGATAAATGTTTAGCGTTTTTAGAAATGCTACCAAATTGTCTCAAATAATTGCTGTTTTACTTATTTTTATTTTCATAAATGCTTAAACAATTTAAAAGATATATTGCTGCTCAGAAATTATTTCTGAGAAAAGAAAAAATCCTCTTAACGGTAAGCGGGGGTATTGACTCTGTGGCTATGTGTGAGCTCTTTTATCAGGCTGGTTTGCAATTCGGTATTGCTCACTGCAACTTTGGCTTAAGAGCCGGAGAATCGGATGTCGACGAGATTTTTGTAAAAACTTTGGCTGAAAAATACGATGTTACATTTTATGTAAATCGTTTTGATACTGCTCAATATGCCAAAGACCATGGTATTTCGATACAAATGGCTGCCCGTGAGTTGAGATATAAATGGTTTGATGAAATTCTGACTGCTGAAAATTATCAATACATAGCAACAGCGCATCATCAGAACGACGAAATTGAAACCTTTTTCATCAACCTGATGCGGGGAACCGGTGTGGCTGGTTTGCATGGTATTCTTCCAAAGCAAAACCGGATTATTCATCCTTTGCTTTTTGCTAACCGCGACAAAATTAAAGAATTTGTAAGTCTCAACAATCTGGATTACAGAGAAGATAGCTCAAATTCGTCTGATAAGTATATCCGCAATGCCATCCGTCATCAGATTGTGCCGGTTTTTAAACAATTGGCGGGCGATTTTGAGCAAACCATGATTGAAAATATCAGAAAAATAAGAGATACTGAAACGGTTTTTATGGAAATGCTGGAATTGAAAAGAGCCCAACTGCTTAAAACCGAAAAAGACAGAGTTCTGATTAATATTGCTGAATTGCAGATGCTTAATCCGTTAAGGATTTATCTTTTTCATTTTTTAAGCACCTATAATTTTAATGGCGAAACCATTGAAAGTTTGATAAATGCTTTGGATGATATTTCGGGCAAACAATTCTTCTCGCCTACACACCGTTTGCTTAAAGATCGTGAAAATCTGATTATTATCGGATTGGAAGAAGAAGCCACAAGTTGTGATTTAATTTCCATTACTGCCGAAACCAATACTATTGAAGTTCCGCTACATATTGATTTCAGGCAAACTACCGAATCGGAAATAATAAAAATTAATCCCGATAAGAATTTTGCTTATCTCGATTTCGATAAACTGAAATTTCCGCTTACATTACGTAAATGGAAACAGGGTGATTTTTTCTATCCTTATGGTATGAATGGAAAGAAGAAAGTAAGTGATTTCTTTACCGACCAAAAATTTTCTATCTTAGACAAAGAACAAACCTGGCTATTGTGCTCAGCCGAAGATATTGTATGGATCATAGGCTGGCGTATCGACGACCGCTACAAGTTGAGCAATAAATCGAAAAAAGCGTTTATTGCTCATTTATACAAAACAGAATAATCGACTATAAATCAGAGAGATTAATTTGGTCTCTGAAGCGAGAATAGATTAATTGTCAATATCAATGGTTAACAATTTGTATTTGCAATTTTTATCAGGTTTAGCATTGAAAATATATAAATAATTTTCTTTGCGATAATACATTGTGATAGTTGTCTCTTTAATGTATTCGCAGCCAAAAGCTTCAATTTCAGCTTTTGTATAACTTTCTGATTTAATTAATTTCTGAGTTATAATGTCCATTTCAATTTTGAAATTTAAAGTACAAAATTAGTAATTGTTTTAAATATTTATATCAATAACAGGTAAAATTTTGTTAAAAAAAAGGCTGACAGGTTCTAAATACCTGCCAGCCCTTAACCAAGTAGTTTATGTATAAACTGAGGGTATAAATATTGAATAATACCCTGTTATTTAAAGCAAAAAAGCATTTTATGCTTCTGCTTTCTTTATTTTTATTTGATAAACCTTAGTGGCAGCATAAATGGCTCCCATTGCAAGCAAAATGCTGAGGCCTCCGTCTATTGGAGCACCGCCTCCTATAGGTCCGTTTTGTCCGGCACCAGTATGTCCGGTGCTACCTGTTGGAGGTGTGGGTTGTGCAAATACTCCCAAACCACCTAAAACGATTGCTATTGTTAAAATTATTTTCTTCATATGTTTTTTATTTTGACCCCACCCCTGCCTCCCCTAAAAGGGGAGGTGATAGAGCAGAGCTTATTTGTTTTTTTATTATTTCAAAGAACATTATTTAATGATTAACCTCTTCCTTAGTTCCCTCTCCTTTTAGGAGAGGGTTAGGGTGAGGTTATTATTTAACCAATACTTTTTCTGAATAAACGTTTTTATCGCATATTACTTTTACAATATAATATCCTGTTGCATTGCCATTCATATTGATTTTTTGCAAGCCATTTACATTGTTTACTGTTTTAACCAATTGACCTAAGGTATTGTAAACTGCTATCTGTTTTACTTGCTCGTTGGCATTTACATAAATATTATTATCGTAAGCATAAATACCGCCATTGGTTTTTCCAATTTCATTTACACCCACAGAAGAAGCAAAATGCAATACAAAACGATTGGCATTATCAGTAGTTGTTGCTGTAAAGTTATAAACGGTATTGGTAAGTATGTTTTGTGTACTACCAGTTTTTAAATCTTCTAATGTAACACCAGAACATAATGTAAAATTACCGATTTCTGTTGCTTTTAATGTGTAATTGCCATTCGCTCCGGCTTTAAATGCCAAAGGAACTGCAATTGATGTGTTTGCATCAGATAATACATTAATTGCATAATTTTTATTACTTTTAACAGTATATAATGAAGGTGCTGTAGCTTCGTAACTGAACCATTTTTCAGAACCTGATGATGCAGGATTATTTGCAAAGTAAACCACAGCTTCATCTGTTATAGAATTAGCATTGCCACTAACTTTTATCTTAATTAAATTATCTATAACAGAATTAGTAGATTTAACGTAAGATGTGGCATTGT
>JAHEYQ010000055.1 GCA_023251515.1 Bacteroidales bacterium | reverse complement strand
ACTTTGAAAACTAGTACACCATGCGCCACCACGTTTAGAATCACGAGGATAATAGTCAAAATAAACAATTCCCAAATGTTTGCCATCTGCTTCTTTTACTTCAAAAGTTTCTACACCAGGAAAATACACAGGTAAATCTGTTTTCTTTTCAAAAGTAATTCCATACAATTTATTGGCAACATGAAACATACCATCCCTCACATTAGAAAGTGCAAAATATGGTTTCATTACGCTTTCTTCCATATCATATTTTTCTTTACGCACTTTTTCTGCATAATACCACCAATCCCAAGATTGTAATTTGAATTTTCCACCTTCTTTGTCGATAATCTTCTGCATTTCCTTTACTTCATTCTTAGCCATAGGCAATGCTGCACTCCACAATTTAGTTAAGAAAGCATCAACAGCTTCCGGGGTTTTAGCCATATTATTATCAATCACATAAGCTGCATAGCTTTTAAAACCTAGTAATTGTGCTTTTTGAAGACGTAATTTCACTAATTTTTTGATAATTTCATTATTATCATTTTTATTGCCATTATTACATCTCATAAACCAAGCACGGTAAATTTTTTCGCGCAAATCACGCTTATCAGAATATTGCAAAAATGGAATCCAGCTTGATTTATCTAAAGTAAACACCCATTTTCCATCCATTTTAGCCTCTTTTGCAGTGGTAGCAGCGGCATCAATAGCACTTTGAGGCAAACCGGCAAGATCTTCTTTTTTATCGATAACAAGTTTAAAATCTTTATTTTCAGCAAGTAAATTTTGTGAAAATTTTAATTGTTCAACAGCTAACTCCTGATTTATTTTTTTTAATTCTTCTTGTTTATCTTTTGGTAAATTAGCGCCATTACGTTCAAAATCTTTAAAGTATTTTTCTACTACTCTAATTTGCTGAACATCAAGCTTCATTTCAATGCGTTTATCATAAATAGATTTAATCCGTTTAAACAATTTCTCATTCATACCTATTTCATCACTATGACTTGACATCAATGGACTGATCTCCATCTCAATAGCTTGCATTCTCTCGTTAGAATTTGTACCCGACATATTGAAAAACACATTACTAACTTTTGTAAGCAATTTACCAGATTTATCCAGAGCTAAGATGGTATTTTCAAATGTTGGCTCGGCTTGATTATTTGCAATTGAATCAATTTCAGCATTATGCTGTTTCATACCTTCCATAAAAGCAGGTATATAATGCGAAGTATCTATTTTATCGAATGGAGGAACTTCAAACGGTGTAGTATATACCGTAAAAAATGGATTATCAGACTGTTTTGTCTGATTTTTGTTTTTGCATGCTGCAAAAAGTATGACTGTTAATGCCATAAATAAAATTGTTTTTTTCTTCATAAGAATATGATTATTAACTTGATTAATAAAATTTGAATCAGGAGGTAAAATTATAAAAAAATTGAATTGAAAAATGATATTTTAAATTTATATATTTAATTTAATGTTAATACTTTACTTAATAAGCAATTAAATAAAAAAGGTCTGATAAAAACATTACCAAACCTTTAAACTTTTAATATTTCAAAACTTAAGAAATCAATTTAAGAATTACTCTAGTTTATCATTCAGAGACTTAAAACCTTGACCAATAATTTCATTTGCATTAATTACAGTTAAAAATGCATTCGGGTCAATTTCGTTTATATAACTCTCGAGAATAGCAAGTTCCCTTCTATTTACAACAGTAAAAATAATTTGTTTTTCAGCGCCATTAAACATTCCTTTTCCTGCAATTATTGTCCCGCCTCTGTGTATATCATTAAGGATTTTACTTCTGATTTCCTCATATTTATCAGAAATAATAAACAATGTCTTATCATAGCTAATCCCCTGAAGAACAACATCCACAACTTTACTCAATACAAAAATGGTAATCCACGAATACAATGGAATACGCCAATCGCCAAAAGCAAGCAATCCGGAAAGTACAATGGTTGAATCAACAATTATAATAGAGTGCCCGATAGGTAATTTTGTGTATTTTGAGACGATCATTGAAATTACATCTGAACCCCCGCTAGTAGCTTTAGCTTTAAAAATTATACCAACTCCAAAACCGATAACTAAACCACCAAACACACATGAAAGCAAAATATCTTTACTAAGATTCAAAGGATCTTCACCAAAATAAAAAGTCAGTAAATCTACAAAAACAGCAGTTAATACAAAGGTAACAACAGTTTTGATACCAAATCTGGGACCAAGAACTTTTATACCAATTATAGTAAGCGGAATATTAAAACACAATGCAATTAATCCAACAGGCAAATCGAGCAAATAATGCAGAACAATAGCAATGCCATAAATACCACCCGGAACAATTCTATATGGCGTAATAAAGAAAACATATCCCAATGCAACAGCAAATGATCCTAAAGTGATTAAACCATAAGCTTTAAACCATTTTTTAGAGAATAGTTTTTCATTTTGTATAAAAGCCATATTTCTGTTTTTTTAAGATGTAACTTTATCTGTTAACGATTTAAACCCTTTTCCAAGAATTTCGTTTGCATCCATTACCGTAAGAAAAGCATTGGGATCTACTTGATGTATAAACTCCTCTAAAATAGCTAGTTCGCGACGACTTACTACAGTAAATATAATTTTCTTTTCGGCATTGTTAAACATCCCATTTCCGTTAATATAAGTACCTCCACGATTTAAATCGTTAAGAATTTTATCACGGATTTCTTCATATTTATCAGAAATTATGAACAAAGTTTTATCATAGCTAACACCCTCAAGGACAATATCAATAACCTTTCCGGTAATAAAAATAACTATCCATGAATACAAAGGTATTTTCCAATCGCCAAAAACAAGTAATCCAAACAATACAATGATTGAATCAACATAAATCATTAACTGACCCAGGGGTAAACGTGTATATTTTGCAACAATCATTGCAATAATATCAGAACCACCGGAAGTAGCTTTTGCTTTAAAAATCAAGCCTAACCCAAAGCCAATTAAAACACCACCAAATACACAAGCCAACAATACGTCATTGGTTAAATCTATAGAACCATGAAGCATTGTTTTTGCATTTTCACCTACAAAGAAGGTAAGCAAATCCATAAAAACAGAAGCCAATACCATGCCAATTACAGTTTTAACACCAAAACGAGGTCCTAATACCTTTATTCCTATTATTGTTAAAGGAATATTCATTGCCAAACCGAATAAACCGATAGGAATCTGAGGAACAAGATAATGCACAACAATACCAATACCATAAACACCACCTGGAACGATATGATATGGATTAATAAAAAACACAAAGCCTGCTGCCAGAATAAAAGATCCAAGAACGATTAATCCGTAAGCAATAAACCATTGTTTTGAAAATAATTTCTCTTTTGTGATAAATGCCATTTTAAATTTGATTATATATTAATAAACTAAATACGAATATTTTAAGTATAAAAAATAAGCCCTAAGTAAAAAAGTTTGCAAAATTACAAAATTAAAAAATTAAAACTACTTTATATTAAACTTTTATTGTTTAAAAAATATTGATCATTTAAACAAGATATTACTAACCTTGAATCAAATTCATTTTGGGATAAAAATCTTAAAAAAAAAAAGAATTATACATTAATTAGACGAAATTTACTAAATTTGTAGCTAATTATTTAATAAGGCTAAGCCAATATAAACAATTTAAATAACTTTATTATTTAAAACACATATAATCTAAACATTACATATGCGAATCAGAACAAAAATGATGATTTTGCTAATTACATCAACTGTGATTGTTTATGCAATTACATTGATTTTTATTGCAAGACAAAGTATAATAACCGCAAGGGAATCTGCTTATGAATTAGCAGCAGCTAAAGCCAAAGAATCTGCATATACTTCAAAAGCTTATTTACAATCAGCCAGTGATATAGCATGGTCGTTAGCTAATAATTTTCTGTCTTTAAAACAAAATGGAAATAGAAATCGCGAACAATACCATGCGTTACAACGTTCTGCAATTGAAGAGAATAAGAATTTTTTATCTGTGTGGGTTATGATGGAACCTAATGCTTTAGATAAAAATGATTCTCTATATAAAAATGATCCGATATATGATAATTTGGGCAGATATAATAGTGGTATTGTTAGATATCCAAATGAAATTAAAAATGAAACTTCAGATGCAAATGCAGAAGATGAATATGAATCAGATTATTATACATTAGCATTAAACAACAAAAAAGAAATTATCTTAGACCCTTATATGTATGCGTATGATATGCCAGGCGCATTAAATGACAGCTTTTTAGAAACAAGTATTGCTGTTCCTGTAATTGAGAATGAAACCGCAATTGGAGTTGTTGGCGTTGATATTGATTTTAAAGCATTACAAAAAATTAATTCTGAAATTAAAATATATGATAAAGGCTATGGAGCCATTATTTCGCATGGAGGCCTTTATGTAAGCCATCCCGATGATAAATTAGGTGGTAAACTTATAAATGACAGCAGTTTAATTGAAAGAATAAAGGAAGGAAAAACATTTACGACAAGAGGTTATGACGACTTTCTTAAAGAAGATGTTATAGCTGTTTATCAACCATTTACAATAGGAAAGACAGATACGTACTGGGCTTATTGCATGGTAATTCCTGTAGATGAAGCAATGTCAAATTCAAGTCAATTGCTCAGAAGTGTAATCATACTTGGGGTTATAGGGATTATCATTTTATTTATAGTTATTTTTATAATTTCATCAAATATCAGTAAGCCAATAGATAAAAGTATAAAACTAACAAATTTAATAGCAGCTGGAAATCTAAATGAAAGATTGGATGTAAGTTCAAAAGATGAAATTGGTAAAATGATACATGCTCTGAATGAAATGGTTGAAAAATTAAAATTAATTGTTTCCAGTATAAATTTAAGTGCCAGCGAATTAGAAATTTCCAGTGAAGAAATTAAACATGGAGCAGAGCAAATGTCAGATGGAGCTAATTCTCAAGCTTCTGCGGTTGAAGAAATATTATCAACCATGCAGGAAATGTCAGCAAAAATTGAACAAAGCAGTCATAATGCCAATCAAAGCGGAAAATACTCACAAAGCACCACTGAAAGTATGAAAAAGTTTACCCAAGCTGCCATAAACAGTATGGAAACATCAAAAAGAATTTCTGAAAAAATAAACATTATAAATGAAATAGCCTTTCAAACTAACTTTTTGGCACTTAATGCCGCAGTAGAAGCAGCCAGAGCAGGAGAACACGGAAAAGGCTTTGCAGTTGTAGCCTCTGAAGTAAGAAAATTAGCAGAAAAGAGCAAAAAAGCAGCAGAAGAAATTAGTATTATTTCAAAAGAGAGCATTTCTGTAAATAATGAATCTAAAGAACTTATGGAAAAATTATTCCCACAAATAGAACAATCAATGCAGTTTATCAGAGAAATTGCCGAAAGTTCGAGCGAACAAGCAATGGGAGTTGAACAAATTAATATAGCTGTACAGCGTTTAAGCCAGATTGTGCAACAAAATGCAGCATTTGCTCAGGAAGTTTATTCCAATTCGGAAGAATTTGAGAAAAAAGCAAAAGACTTAAGAGATGCAGTAAGTTATTTTAAATTGTAATCTTTATAATTATGAGTATTAAACTTAAAATGATGTTGTGGGTTGGATTATTCTCAATTCTTACCTTTAGTATCATTTTGATTTTTATAGCTTTAAGTAGTTTTCAAAATTCAAAAGAAGAAGCGTTTGTATTAGCAGAAATTAAAGCAAAAGAATCAGCATTCTTGTCAAAATCATATCTGCAATCAGCAAGTAATGTAACCAACTCTCTTTCTAACAATATTCTAACCTTAAAAAAAACAGGAAATTTAAATAGAAATTATTATTTAGGACTTCTAAAATCTGCAATTGAATCAAATAAGAATTTTCTTTCGGTTTGGTTAATGTTTGAGAAAAACAAAATCGATAATAGAGATTCATTATATTTAAATACAAATATATACGATAAAAATGGAAGATTTAATACTGGTTTGGTAAGATATAAAAACGGAATTGCGTATGAATATATTGAAGGAAATTCTACAGATGAATATCAGGAAAGTTTTTATACTGAGCCCATGCTAAAAAGATCTGAAATAATTACAGATCCTTATATGTATGCTTATGGCACACAAAGTGTTGTAAAAGATAGCTTTTTTGAAACAAGTATTGTAGTTCCGGTAATTGAGAACAATGAATCAATTGGGGTTGTTGGAATAGATATTGATTTTTATGAATTACAAAAGATTAATTCAAGCATAAAAATTTATAAAACAGGTTATGGAACATTGATTTCACAAAATGGATTTTATGTTAGTCATCCTAACAACAAAATGGCTGGAGTTCAATTAACAGATAGCCTTGCAATTAAACAAATAGAAAAAAATATCGCTTTTAGTAAAACAGGATTTGACACCTATTTAAATAAAGAAGTCATTTATACTTATCAGCCATTTACAATTGGAAAAGCAAAAACTCCATGGGCTTATTGTATGGTTGTACCTGTAGATGAAATATTATCAAATTCAAAATCAATGCTTAATAATATTATATTGTTTGGTGTTATTGGCATTATTTTTATTTGTTTTGTTGTATATTGGGTTGCAAAAAAAATAAGCCAACCAATTGAAAAAAGCATAATCTTAACTAAATCAATTGCAAATGGGAATTTATGCAGCAAAATTGAGATTAATTCAAATGATGAGCTTGGCAAAATGCTTGACTCTCTAAACATAATGAATGAGAAAATCAAACTAATTATTGATAAAATAAACATAAACGCCTTCGAATTAGAACAAAGCAGTGAAGAAATAAAACAAGGTACTGAACAATTGACTGATGGAAGTAATTCTCAAACAATAGCAGTAGAAGAAATATTATCAACAATTGACGAAATGACAGCAAAAATAGAGCAAAGTAATCATAATGCTTTAATATGTAACAAATACTCAAAAGGTACAACCGAAAGTTTATATAAATTTGCTAAAGCAGCAAAAAAAGGGATGGAAACTTCCTTAAAAATAACAGAAAGAATAAATATTATTAATGAGATTGCATTCCAAACAAACTTTCTGGCACTTAATGCGGCAGTAGAAGCAGCCAGAGCAGGAAATTATGGAAAAGGATTTGATGTTGTTGCTATTGAAATTAGAAAATTGGCTGAAAAAAGCAAAAATGCTGCGGATGAGATAAGCTTAATTTCAAGAGAAAGTCTAATTGTAAATAAAGATTCTAAAACATTGATGAACAATATGATTCCTCAAATTGAACAATCTATTCAATTTATAAATGAAATTACTGAAACATCAAAAGAACAATTAATTGGAATCGAACAAATCAGCATTGCAATTCAAAGATTAAATCAGATTATACAACAAAATGCAAGTTTTGCTGAAGAAGTTTATTCAAACTCTGAAGAATTTGCTCAAAAAGCAAGATTTTTACGTGATGCGGTTGATTATTTCAAAATATCGAATGCTATATAACTAACATTCTACATTCTGTACAAGATTATCATAAATTTATTTTTTTATTTAACAACAAAAACTATCAAATCTTACTAAAAAATATGAAGTAAAACATCCTTGCTTTTGAACATTTTTTTTAACTTTGCCACTTAAAAAAGTATCTTTACTTTATAAAAAACCATATTTAATAAAAAAAATCATGATAAATAAAATATTAGTAACGGGTTCATCCGGACAAATTGGGTCTGAATTGGTTATGGCATTAAGAGGAATTTATGGAAGTGAAAATGTAATAGCATCTGACAAATGTCCTAATGCGCCTGAAAAAATAAAAAAGAGCGGACCTTTTGAACAACTAGATGTTTTAGATAAAGAAGCTATTGCAGCTTTAATTGATAAACATCAGATAAATGCAATAGTACATCTTGCTGCAATATTATCGGCTGTTGGTGAAAAAAATCCAATGCTTGCCTGGAATATCAATATCAATGGAATGTTGAATGTATTAGAACTTTCACGTGAAAAAAATATTAAAAGAGTCTTAATTCCCAGCTCAATAGCTGCATTTGGACCAAGCACACCTGTCGATAACACACCACAGGAAACTGTATTAAAACCTACTACAATGTACGGGATTACAAAAGTAGCGGGCGAATTACTTGCCGATTATTACGTTGCTAAATATGGAATGGATGTTAGAGGATTGCGTTATCCTGGCATTATTAGTAACGAAACACTACCAGGTGGCGGAACAACAGATTATGCAGTAGCTATTTATTATGATGCTGTAAAATTCGGGAAATATGAGTGTTTTTTGAGCGAAAACACCATGTTACCTATGATGTACATGCCTGATTGTTTGAAAGCTACAATTGACTTATTCCAAGCAGATAAAAGTACATTAAAGCATTTCTCTGATTTTAATGTAGGAGCATTTAGTGTTACTCCTAAGTTAATGGCAGAATCAATCAGAAAATATATACCTGATTTTGAAATTACTTACAAACCAGATTTTCGTCAGGCAATTGCAGATTCATGGCCAAATTCTATTGACGATAGCTGTGCAAGAGAAGAATGGGGTTGGAAGCCTTCATTTGATTTAGATTTGATGACAAAAGACATGTTGGAAGTTATTGGAAATAAACATAAACAAGGACATATATAACAGAAAAAGCTGCTTCAAAAAGCAGCTTTTTTTCTTAGAAAACAATTTTCTAATTATAAATAATCAAAAAAATAAATAAAGATAAATGTCTTGGTTAATTGTAGCGGCTCTTATAACTTCCGGATTATTGGTTGGATTTATTAACACTTTGGCAGGAGGTGGTACGATTATCTCTATTTCTCTATTTCTCTTTTTAGGACTTCCGGCTTCTGTAGCAAATGGAACAAACAGAATTGCAGTGTTTTTTCAAACACTGGTATCAACAGCTAGTTTTAAAAAGCAAAAAGTTTTAGACACACGAAAAGGCTTACTTCTTGGCATTCCAACAGTTATTGGTTCTGTAATTGGAGCAGAAATTGCAATTGATATTAATGAAAAACTTTTTGAGCAAGCAATAGGTGTTATCATGCTGATAATGATGGTATTTATTATTTACAAACCTCAAACATGGTTAAAAGGCAAAACCGATTTGATAAGTCGCAAAATTTCGGTGTTTCAGATTTTTATCTTTTTTCTTATCGGACTTTATGGTGGTTTTATTCATGTTGGTGTCGGATATTTTATACTTGCCGGTCTGGTTTTAAATGCCGGCTATGACTTAGTGAAAGCCAATGCATTAAAAGTGTTTCTTGTTTTGCTTTATGCTCCATTTACCTTAATCGTATTTATTTATAACAAACAAATTAATTATGAATATGGACTTATCCATGCAATAGGCAATATTGCGGGAGCATTTATAGCATCCAGATTTGCAGTAAGTTGGGGTGCAAACTTTGTAAGATGGGTCATTATTATAATAATATTGATTACATCAGCACAAATGTTTGGAATTATAAATTTTAAAGGTGCTTTTGAAAATATTTTAAGAAAATAATACTGTTTCTGATAAAAATTATAACTTTGTAAAAAAAAGCATATTCCCTCTTATAATTAATAATCTTAAAATAAAAACAAATATCAAACAATTAAAAAATAATAACAAATGAGAAAAATTAGTTTAGTAATGTTGGCAATCCTGTTTTCAACATTTGCATTTTCACAAAAAGAAGGGAAAGAAATTCCGCCACAAGTAATAAATGATTTCAAAGCTAAATTTCCTTCAGCTACAAAAATTAAATGGGAAAAGAACAAGGAGAAAATCGAAGCTCAATTCATTAACGATGATTCAAAAATGGAAATTGAATATCTGAATAATGCATGGAAAAAAACATCATATGAGTTTAAATTTGAATATACTCCTCAAAAAATTAAAGACTATATTAAACAATATTATGCGCTTTATAAAATTAAAGAAGTAAATTTTACTGATAATAATCTGGGAGAAAGATTGTACGAAGTAGAAATAGCTAAAAAGAAGAAAGATAAAATGACACTTATTTTTGATATCAATTCTAACTTTTTAAGAATTGAAAATCAGGATACAAAATAAATTTTTCAATAAGAAAACAAAAAAGGCAGACTCTTCGGTCTGCCTTTTTTAATTAATACAAATAAAGCTATTGCTTCAGTAGCTTAGAAGTTCCTATTATTTCATTTTTACTACTTATCCTTAGCAAATACATTCCTTTTTGTAGGGTTGCTATAGAAATACTTTGTTCCTTATTCGAGGTAATTGTTTCTTTAACAACTCTTCTACCCTGCAAATCAAAAACTTCTATATCTACTGGAAGATAATTAGTCGCTTCATTCAACTGAATATTAATAATATCACTAGCCGGATTTGGATATATTAAAATAGTTGAATTTTTATCGTATTCACTTATAGATAAAGCACATTGAAAATTAGCACTTCCAGGAGTTCCATATTTGCAACTGTCTGCCCAACTATAAGGACTAGTTGGATTCAAGGTTGGATATATCAACTCTAAAGTCCAGCCCAAACCATTTGGACGAGTTGGCCAGGGAGCATTATCTTTATAATACATTGATTGTGATATTTTCCCATTACTCCCATAAAGTCTTAATGCTTCTTTATTCCCATTTAAACCCCATGTAAAAGATCCTAGTTTATTTATATAACTATATTGACCAAACTTTGAATTAAATTGTGCAAGATTCTGGACCAAAACTAAATAACCCCATGGTGAAATTTTTGTATTTTGAGGAAATACAAAAGCATGCTCATCTAAACCATCTTTAAAAATCCAATTTGATAAGTCAACTTCATTTCCACTATAATTGTATAATTCAACCCAATCACCGATATTTGTGGTATCATTTGAATTATAATTTATTTCATTAAAGATAATTGGATCAGGACAAGAAGCTGTATAAGCCCAACCCGGTGATCCACCCATACAACCACAAGTCCAGCTAGTTCCTTTATTTGGATTTAAGTCAGGATTTACTATCTGTAAAGTTCTTCCATATCCATTGGCACAATCGGGCCAGGTATTGGTATCGCTATAAGCAATCCTCAACATTACATTATCCTTATTATCAGTTAATAACAATACATCTCCATCATCATTAAAACTTAAGTAAGTTGGTCCCTTTTTGTTTGTTATTCCCTGAAACTGAGTACTAAATACATTTGTATCATTTATCAACACTAAATATGCACCTGGATTTAAAAATGTATTATTAGGAATTGTATATGATTTATAATCAGATACTTTTTTCAATTTCCATCCTCCGATATTCATCGCAATGGGTCCATTATTATACAATTCAATCCAATCGCCGGCATTACGTGTAGGTTCAGATTTATAGTTTAATTCTGTAATAGCAATTTTAGGAGCAATTTTAAAATTAGCAATTAACGAATCTCCGGTATTAATATATTTAACAAGCACCATATTGCTATCAGCTATAAAAGAATTACTTGCACTCCAGTAATCAAAGACATAACCAGGTTCTGCAATTGCTTCGGCTTCCACTTGATTTGATTTAAGATAATAACCACTCCAATACTGATCTGTAGGTTTTAATGAATTAAATTTCACCTTCCCTTTCCCAATACTTCCAGGAGCTACACCAACTGTAACTAATGCCGTATCACCACTGGAAAGCCCAAATTCAGAAACAAGTTGGTTACGAATCACATTCTGCCTATTGTTTATAAAATACTTAATATCATCAATATTCGTATTAAATTTTGAAACAGTATTCGGTGTAAACGTATTTTGGTTTTGAGATGGCATTCCTGGATCTAAAGGAAAAGTAGCAACTGCTCTCGGAATTTCTGCACTAAAACTATTAACAAATCTATTTAATACATTCAACATTGAATCTCTTTTTAGAGTAGTATTAAACAAATCATAGAATTTATTAATAAAACGTCTTTTAAATTCAGGATTTGCTAAAAACTTTTTAAGCATTAATGAGTGATTATTAGTTACATAAGTAGTATATGAAGTATGCAGAGTAGTATCAGTTGTCATTGATTTTCTAAGCCCCTGATCCACATCATGTATCATATAATTCCATTTGGCTCCGGCAATACCTCTGGGTCGCCATAGTTTAATATTATTAATCCAAGTACTTATCCAGTCTTCATTAGCACAATATATTTCAGCTGCAAAATAAGTCATAAAATTTTCCATATTCCAATAACTCTTAGCTTCATTATAATAAGTTGGATTTGTAAGGTCATGAGTGCTAAAATAGTTAATCATAGAATTAAAAGCAGTCATATCACCATTAGCAGCATAATCTGTTCCGGAAACTCTGATCTGATCTATACTATCTTTATTAATGCCAGAAATATCTGATAAGTATTTCTCATCACTTTTCTCTCTGATATGATATATACCATTATACTTACCATTTAAATAACTTACAACAGTTCGTGCTGAAGTTCCAAAGATACCATCCTCAAAATGTACACGATGCAAAAATTCATCTCTAATATGACCATCCATCCAATCGGAACCAGCATCTCTGAATACTAAATTTTTAAAGTTTACTTTATTTCTCTGAGGAAATATTTTATAAGTAATTCCAGCAGTATCATATAAAGTCTGAGTTTTAAAATCTAAACTTTTTTGTGGTTTTGCACGGGTATAATTTCCAAAAATTCCAATCATTCCTTCAGAAAAAATCTGTCTGACTCTATTGGTATCAAACAATTCAATTTGACAAGGTCTTTCCCAGTCTTGCCAAAAATTAGCTCCTTTATGAGGATATAAAGCGTCAGCATTTGGACCTTTAACATAAATACCAGTGTTATAATCATATAAATCAAAAGAATCAATTGTAATTGTTAACACAGGCAATATTGAAGGACAATTGATAAAATAAGTTGCAGTTGCAATCGGACCAGGCAATTGACTATTTGCATCACTAAATATTCTTGCTTTTATAACCATTGTTGAGTCAATAAAAATTGGGGAAGAATATAACTTATCTGTAATTTTAGGAACACTTCCATTGGTAGTGTATCTGATATGTTGATTACCTAAATTACCAGTAATGGCGATTGTCTGAACAGAATTATAAAAACCTGAAGGCAAAGTAATTAATGGCTTTCCCGTATTCCCATTATAAATATTACTTGTATTATTAGTTGTTTTAGGTGTTGCAGGATATAAAGTCTGAAATCCCCCTGTACCATCACCTGTAAAGTTAGTTACGCTTGATCTTCGTCCAAAAGAAGTATTATACAATAAATTAGGAACGATAACTTCTTGGGTAAAACCTACAGTTGGAGTTAAACAAATGGATTCTCCCAGACTCTCAATTTTGAAATTTGTATGAAGATATTTTGGTCTATAAGGAAACCAATTAGGCACAGCAGTATAGGATGCTGAACTTTCTTTCATCGCAACACTCAAAAAAGCTGTAATATTCAAATCTGATGAAGTTGCCGACGCATTATGAACTTGAATTGAAAGCAGATTAGGTGTTGTTGATGTAGATGCAGATTTTATAAAATTTTTCCAAACACTTTTAGGAATAATAAAACTTCTTGGTTTACCTCCTACATTGGTCATTGCAGCATCTGTAGCATTGATAGCTAAAGCATTCCATGCAGGTGTTGCGCCACCAATATTATCTCTGGCAATTTCAACGCCATTTATATATGCAACAAAACCATCGTCATAATCACAACTTAATACCAACGCATCAATTTTAGAAGTATCTGCAATAGTAAATTGTTTTTGCAAAAAGATTGAAATAGTTCCAGTAGCAATTGAAGGACCGGTAATATTATTATCTCCATATCCAAAAACACCAGACCCAGTTGGCCAACTAGAATTAAAGTTTTGATACCAGTTTGCAGCTGCAATAGTAGAAGTTTTATTTGCAGTATATTTCCAAGAATCAGTATTATTAATTAATAGCTCCCAATGATCAAAGCATTCATATCGGTCTTTACCTGAAGCAAAAACCAATACACGTTCAAATTCAGCACCGGTTTTCTTCTTTAACACATAAGATGGAAATTTCCATTTAAAAGGAGAATTAATATTATCCGAAAGATAATAACCCTGTAAATTAATATCTTGTGTTGTGCTGGTATTTACAATCTCAATCCAATCTTCATAATCACCGTCTTCATCGGCAATTACATTTCCATTCATGGATTGTATTTCATTGATAGTTATTTGCGCATTCACATTTAATACAAAAAATAATGCTGCAAATATTGCAAAAAATCGGTAAAGTCTTTTTTTTATCATAACATGTTTATATTAAATTATTTATTTTTCTGAAAATGTCTAACATAATTAATTGATTTTTAAAACTAATATTTAAAGTAATAAACAGATTTTCACAAATTAAGTTATTTATTAATCACATTACATATGTTAATTATAAATTAAAAATTGAATTTGTAAAAATACTAATTTTAATGAAAAAAAGCTCGTTTTTTAAAAAAAAAAATTTAGCTATAACATGGGAGACATGCAGCAGCTATATATCTCATAATCTGACACTTTTACAAATAACATAAGTTTTTATTTACTTTATTTCAAAATTCATAAAAAAAACGCTTGTCAAAACTTGCTGATTATGCATTAAATATATGAAAAAAGAAGATTATAATTATAAATATTGAGAATAGTTTTTCAGTTAAACGTAAAATTATTAGCTTTGCAACTTCATACATTTAACAGCAAGAAATGAATAATCAATTCGATCCTAAGCAAAACTACGAAGAATCAAAAAGAATGGTTGGCTACGTTCCCAGAAAGGAAGCCACTCAATCTACCTATGATGGCATAGGTTTCATGTCGGGTTTGGAAGTGCATCAGCAACTATTAACCGATGAAAAATTATTTTGCCACTGTCCGGCAGGAGTTTTTCAAAAGCCAAATGAATATGATGCAGAAGTTGTTCGCCATATGCGTCCTACACTCAGCGAATTAGGTGAGTATGACGGTACTGCATTAATGGAATTCAGAACAAAAAAAGAAATTATTTATCGCATAAAAAACGAAACAACCTGTACATACGAAGTTGACGATACTCCTCCATTTCCTATAAACAGACAAGCTTTGGAAAGAGCTATCGAAATTTCACTTTTATCTAAATTAAGTATTGTTGGCGAAGTTCATATCACACGTAAACAATATCTTGACGGGAGTATTCCTACGGGATTTCAACGTACAGCAATCATAGGTGTTGAAGGTGAAATTCCACTTAAAAATAAAAAGATCAGATTAATTCAGCTTAGCATTGAAGAGGATTCATGTAGGGAAGTTTCAGACATCGGACATACCCGTATTTACAGAACTGATAGATTGGGAATGCCTCTTATCGAAACAGTTACATATCCCGAAATGATTAATCCTGATGAAGTTATGGAGGCATGTAATTATATCCGATTTCTAAACAGAAGTACCAATAAAGTAAGAACCGGAATTGGTGCTGGCCGTCAGGATGTTAATGTTAGTTGCAAAGGTGGAACCCGTATTGAAATAAAAGGAGTAGCTCACACCAAATGGATACCGGAACTTACTCATAACGAATGCTTTCGTCAATGGGCTTTACTTCAGATTAAAGACATTCTAAATGAAAGGGTAAAAAACCCAAAAGAATGGCAATTAACAGCAAAAGAAATTGATTACTACTCACTTAAATTTCCATGCGATTCAATTAAAACTGCAAAAAATGCCAAAATGAAAATTTATGCAGTAAATTTGCCTGATTTTAAAGGAATTTTGTCATATTTTACTCAACCTGGAAAAATGTTTGCTAACGAAATCAGCGAAAGACTGAAGGTAATTGCCTGCATTGAAAACCCAAATATGACACATTCAGAAGAACTTGAAGCTCAAATTTCGCACGACGATTTAAGCTGTCTGAAAGCAATGTTTAATTCGGGAGATAATGATGCATTGATTATTTTCTGGGGACCTGAAGCTGATATAAAAACGGCAATAGAAACCATTGAGGAACGTTGTCGAATGGCATTTATGGGAGTACCACAAGAAACACGCAAATCTTTTGCCAATGGAACTACAATTTTTGAACGTGTTTTACCTGGTGCTGATCGTATGTATCCTGATACCGATTCGAAACCAATTCCTTTGGAAGAATCTTATATTGAAGAACTTCGCAAAAAACTTCCAACAGAAGTTATAGTCAGATACAATCAGATGAAAGAATGGGGAATTCCTGAAGATACTTATACTTACATTTTCAAAAAGAATCTGTATTTATTAATTGAAAAAATAATTATTGATTTAAAAATAAATCCTGTATTTGTTGGAACTTTCTTTGGTCATTTTATGAAATATGTTGAAGGTCATAACAAAAAAGGTCGCGAATTTAATTACGAAATGATTTATGACTTATTTATTTATCTATTAAAAAATAAACTTGATTTGCAACTTGCCAAAAAGATGATTCCAGTTATTTATATTCATCCGAAAATGGATATGGAATCAGTACTTACAAGCATCAAATTCAAATACTTAAAGAAAGATGAAATTGCAAAACATATACCTTTCCTTAAAGAAAAATTTTCTCAGATAAAATTCAATGAAAGTCATGAAAATGAAACTAATTGGATAATGGGACAATTACAGCAAATGGCTATCGGAAACATAAATCTAACTGAACTAAAATCTTTGGTTGAAAAACTGTAAATAGTTTATAAAAAAAACGGAAATACTTTTTATTCAAAAAGTATTTCCGTTTTCTATTTATTTTTGAATAATTAAATTCAAACTTCTGCAACCACAAAAGTACTGCCACCAATAAATATCATATCGTCTTTATTAGCAGCTTTTCGGGCAGCTTTTATCGCTTTCTGAACAGAGTTATAAGACTCTCCTTTCAAATTATTGCTTACTGCCTTCTCTTTCAAAATATTTTGATCTAATCCTCTGGGAATATTTGCTTTACAAAAATAATATTCAGCAACAACCGGAAGCATTTTTAAAACTTTGTCAATTTCTTTATCATTAACCATTCCTAAAACAAAATGAAGTTTTTGATGAGGAGTTAGCCCAATTTGTTTTAAAACCTCTCTAATTCCATCTTCATTGTGACCTGTATCACAAACCATTAAAGGATTTTTAGATAAAATTTGCCAACGCCCCATTAGTCCGGTAATGCTTACTACGTTGGCAATTCCATTTTTTATATTACTTTGATTAAGTTTAAATCCTTTCTCTTTCAAAATATCAACAGCTGTTAAAACTGTCTTTATATTTTTTAATTGATAAAGCCCCAACAATTCAGAACATAATTTTACTGGTTTGGATTTCATTGTTTTACTCAAAATAATTTCAAGAAACTGCTGATTATTTGAAAAAAAATGAGAATAGTTATTAACTTGATATTCATCATCAGCAAAATAAATCTGAGAATTCGTTTCTTTCGCTTTTTCAATAAATACAGACTTAGTTTCAAAATGATTTTCACCAATAACTACAGGAATTTCTGATTTGATAATGCCTGCCTTCTCAAATGCAATTTTCCCTAAAGTATCTCCCAAAAACTGTGTATGATCAAAACCAATATTAGTAATAATACTAAGTTCAGGATTAATTAAATTTGTAGAATCTAATCTTCCACCCATTCCGGTTTCAACAATAGCAATATCCACCTTTTCATCAGAAAAATATTTAAAAGCCATACCAACCGTCATTTCGAAAAAAGAAGGCTGAATTTTCTCAAAATCAATCTTATAAGCTTCAATAAATTGAATTACTTTAGCTTTAGAAATCATTTCACCATTAATTTTGATTCTTTCCCTAAAATCCTTTAGATGAGGAGAAGTGTATAAACCGCACTTATAACCAGCACTTTGAAAAATTGCAGCCAAAAAATGTGAAACAGAACCTTTTCCATTGGTTCCGGCAATATGTAGGCTTTTAAAGTTATTTTGCGGATTTTCAAGTAAATTGAGAATAGCAATAGTATTGTCTAGATTTGCTTTGTATGCTGCACCACCTATACGCTGAAACATAGGTAATTGATCAAACATATAATCAAGAGTTTCCTGATACTTCATCTGTTTATAATTTTTTTATCTATTTATAAAATGTAAATAGCCAAAAGAAATATGTAAATTTGTGTGAATCAAATTTTATACCTGATTTCATAAAAGATTAATTCAAGCGGATAAATTTATAAGTAATTGTACCAGTTTGGTCTTCAGGAGCATCACTATCAGGACTAAATTTTGAACGCAAAGCAGCATTTCAGCCATTTTCCACAAACCTCTGTCAGATGTGGTTGTACCTCTTTGTCCAGCTTCTACACGTGTAACTTCACCCTTATTATTTACCCAAATTTTTACCACAACAGAACCTTGTTCATTAGAGATATACTCGGGTTTTGGTAACGATTTTGCACTTCTACCATTTAATGAAAAAGAAATACCCGGACCTTTACCACTGCCTGTCCCGCTGCCTGTTCCAGAGCCATTTCCACCCCCTGTACCTGATCCAGAGCCTTGTCCAATTCCTGAACCATTTCCACTTCCTTGACCATTTCCAGAACCACCACCTTTAGCATAATTTGAACTATTCGGATTTCCGTTTACATCTCCTTGATTTCCACCTTTATTAGTACTCCCATCACCATTAATTTTTTTAAAAAGTGCTGAAGTATTTAACTTGGGTTCTTCAGATTTAATTTCATTTTTTGTGCTTTTATTATCTTTTGTTGATTTTAATGAAGTTGCATTTTCGGTATTTGTTTCATCTGTAATTACATTTTCAGATATATCATTAGCAGATTTAATATTAACAGGATCAGGATTAATGATATTTTTTGCCGGTTCTTTAAACTCAGGAAATGAAATATTTTCCTGATCATTACCCATTCCATAATCTGAATTACCCAAATTTACTTCAATTCCAAGACCTCCGCCGCCTCCGCCTCCGGCATCAGGAAAAGGTGGAATTGGAGTTTTAAGCACAGCCAACCATAACAATAAAATCAATATTATATGAAATAAAATTGTTCCGGCAACACCACCAACCTTACGTTTAAGTTCTGTATTATCAGTTATTTGCTGTCCCATTTGAAGCTTTTGTTGCAAGTATCATTTTAATTTTCAATTTGTTTCCAACTTCCAAAACATCAACAAGATTTTGTACAGATAAAGAATTATCGCATCTTAAAATTACAGTAGCATTTTCTACACCTTTAATTTCAGAAAGCAACTCTTGTTCCAATTGATCAAATGTAATTTGTCTGTTATTGATAAAATAATTCATTTCTTTTGTAACAGACAAGCTTATTTCCTTTTGACGTAATTCACTAGGATGCTTTGAACTAGGCAACGTAAGTTTGATTACATTAGGATTAAGCAATGTTGACATAATCAGGAAAAACAACATCAAAAAAAACATGATGTCATTCATTGATGAAGTAGCTACTTCAATAGTTGTTTTATTTTTCCTGCGAAGTTTCATCGTGTAGGTTCTTGTAAGAAATCAATAAAATTCATCGCATTATATTCCATTTTTTGTACAATTTTCTCAATCATAATATTGAGCCAATGATAACAAACAAATGCAACAATACCGACAATTAAACCGGATGCACTTGAAACCATTTTTGTATAAAGACCAGCAGATACACTTGAAATACTAACATCTCCGGCAATTGAAATATCGTGAAATATTTTTATTACGCCAATAATAGTACCAATAAAACCAAACATGGGTGCTATACCTGCTACAATTGCGAGTATTGCTAAATTTTTTTCCAGTTTATAAACCTCAAATTTACCTACAATTTCTATGGATTCTTCAATTTCTTTTAAAGGACGACCTAATCTTTGCAATCCTTTTTCGGTCATTCGGGCAATCGGACTATCAGTAGATTTACACAAAGAATTTGCAGAATCAAGCCTATCATTTACAATAAAATCTCTAATATTATTCATAAAATTAGATTCTTCTCTTGAAGCCTTCTTGATTGCAATATACCTTTCAACAAAAACATAAACTGTTATAATAGAAAGGATAAAGATTGGAATCATAATCCATCCACCTTTAATTGCCAGACTCATTATAGAAATTGCTTCTTCTTTAGGTTGTTGTATCTGATTAGCAATTTGACTTGCAGCCTGATTAACAGTATCTACCACATCTGTAGTGGTTTGTGAAATTTGCAAAATTATTCCGTACATTTTTTAATTATTTAAGCTTATAAAATTAAGATAAAAAACATTAGATAATAATGTATTAAGATTATTTTTTGAACATATTTTTGTTAATACATATAATCCAAGATTTATTAAATAATAATTATATAACGAATTTTTCAGATATATATTATAAAAAAAAGCCTGAATAATCAGGCTTTTTTTATTTAATTTGCGATAGGCTTTTCTGTCTGTGTATTTGGCATTTCTTTTTGATTATTCTCTAATTTTTCTTTTTTATGAGGAGTATGAGGATGCCATCCAACTATACCAATCATAATAAAAAAACTAATAATATAAGCCACTGCTACATGCCAACCTTTTGAAACATAATTCACTGTGTTTTTAGCTTCGGGATACATATTTGATAATGCAACACCAGCCGATGAACCAAACCAAATCATTGATCCACCAAAACCAACAGAAAATGCTAAAACACCCCAATCATAACCACCTTGTTCTAAACAAAGTTTTGTAAGTGGAATATTATCGAATACAGCTGAAACAAAACCTAAAATAAATGCAGTCCACATAGAAGCCGGAGGCAATTCATTTACAGGCATTAACGATGCAATAGTAACTAATGACATTAAAAAGACAGTTCCCTGCCATGCATTCTTAAGTTCATACCATGGCGTTTTTGAGAATATTGCACCTAAAATAATTGCAATCCAAACACCTAATGCAGGAAAATCTAAAAATGCATTGGTCAAAATTGCTCCAACTAAAATCATAATTACAATCAAAATTCTTTTAAAATCTATTTTCGCATTCGGATTTACATTTGCTTCAATGGGTTGAAATTTGTGTTGTTGTTTTGATCCAAAATATCCAAAAATGATAAAAGCAAAAATAGATGCAACAAATGCATGTGTTACATCTAATGGATTTACACCATCAATCCACATTAAAGTTGTAGTTGTGTCACCAACAACACTTCCAGCTCCACCAGCATTACTTGCAGCAACAATAGCAGCTAAATATCCAACATGAACTTTGCCTTTAAATACAACTAATGCAATAGTACCTCCAATCATAGCTGCTGCAATATTATCGAGGAAAGACGAAATAACCATTATTAAAAATAGAAGAACCAATCCACCTTTCCAATCATTTGGAAGAAACTTAGGCAATACCTCAGGAATACCAGACTCTTCAAAATGCTTTGCCAAAATTGCAAAGCCAAATAATAGTCCGAGTAAATTTAATAATGTTCTCCATTCTCCTTCAAAATGATCATTTCCTAGTATGTGCTCATTTAAGTTAAAACCATTATCAAATGAAAATTTAAAAATTAAAATTGCAGCTAGTCCTGTTAATGCAACATACATTGTTTTATTATGAAATACGGCAACTCCGATAAGGGTTAATGCAAATAAAACAAATTCCAATCTTATACCTCCTATTGAAGGAATTGCAGAAACAGCTTCTTGGGCAAAGCCAGATATTGGAACTATTAAAACACCCAATACAACGAATAATGATTTCAAAAATAATGACTTTTTCATTTCTTTATAGATATTTATTAAACAATTTTTCAAAAAAAACCAAATACAAGAATTGACATTTATTAATTTAAATTTTTAATTATTCAATATGCATATTGCAAAAATAAACAATTTGATTAATTAATTTTATATCTTGCTAATAACTAATGAATTTACCTCCGCAACTATCTTTTAAAGCCCCTGTAACTGACTGTAAACAATTGTTTTCTGTATTAATTTTTAAAACACCAAGAAAGGCAAAAATCAAAGCTTCTTTAAAATTTATTAACTTATCTTCAGGAACAACAATATTATTTTCAGAAACTTCTCTAAACCTTTTTATAATAAAAGCATTATATGCTCCTCCTCCAGTAATTAAGATATTTTTTCCAATATTTGCTATTGTAGATTTATTCATCTGTGAAACGATATGTTCTGAATACGTTCTGAGTTTATTTTCAATCGCAATTTCTGAATTAACAATTAAAGGTAAAGCCTGTTTTTCAACCCATTCCCTTCCCAATGATTTTGGATAAGGTCTGCAAAAATAGTCAAGATTTTCGAGTTGATTAAACAAATTAAAATCAATTAATCCTTTTGAAGCAATTTGACCTTCATTATCATAATCATAACCTAATAATCCGGATAAATAATTTAGCACCATATTATATGGGCAAATATCGTAAGCAATTCTTTTATTTTCAGCATTATCAAAAGAAATATTTGCAATTCCACCCAAATTAATACAATAATCAAAATCTGGGAAAAGTAATTTATCACCAATTGGTACTAATGGAGCACCTTGTCCTCCAAGAGCAATATCATGTGTACGAAAATCACAAACAACATCTAATTTGCTTACTGCTGAAATACAATCTCCATTTCCAATCTGATAAGTCAGGTTTTTTTCGGGCTGATGAAAAATAGTATGTCCGTGCGAAGATATAAAATCAATCTTTAGATTATGTTTTTCAATAAATTCAGTAGATTTTTCGCCAAGATAATACCCGAATTCATTATTAAGAAGCAATAAATCAATAGAATTCAATTTATCTGCATTTTTTAATTTTTGTTTCCATTTGTCATTATAAGGCAATGTTTCGGCAATCAGAAGCTTATAATTCCAATTGTTTGATTTTTTTGAAAACTGACAATAGGCAATATCTAAACCATCAAGAGATGTACCTGACATTAAACCAATTACATTATAAATTTTATTCATTACAATACATCTAAAACAAATTCCATTTTTATTCCTCTTGATCCTTTTATTAAAACGGTTGAGTTAATTATTGGGTTTTGCAAAATCCAATCTTTAGCCATCAATGAATTGGGGAAACATAAAAAACTACTATTTTTACATACATTTCCAAAAAAATCGCCAACAAGAATAACTTTTTTAAAATTCATATTTTCAATAAGTTCAATTACATTCTGATGTTCTTTATGGGCATATTTGCCTAATTCGAGCATATCGCCAATTATCAGCACTTTATTATCAGCAATTATATTTGCAAAATTTCTAATTGAAGCATCCATACTTGATGGATTTGCATTATATGCATCTAAAACAATCGTATTATTCTCTTTTTTAAGTATTTGTGAGCGATTATTACCCGGCACATAATTTTCTAATGCAATTTTTATTTTTTCCGGTTCAATTTTAAAATATAAACCAATTGTAATCGCTGCTAATACATTCTCAAAATTATAATCACCAACTAAATTTGTTTGTATCTCTCCAATATATTGATTATTAAATCCAAATTCAAGATTTAATAAACCTGTACTTTTTAAAATTTTAGCAAAACAGAAATTTTCTATATTGACACCATAACAAATTCTATCTAAGTTTGCTGATAATTCCATCAACAATTTATTATCTGAATTTACAAATAACTTGCCATTATGTTGTTTTACAAATAAATACAAATCGTTTTTTGTTTTAATTACGCCTTCAATTCCACCAAAACCTTCTAAATGAGCTTTTCCAATATTGGTTATAATACCAAAATCAGGTTTTGATATTTTGCATAATTCGCCTATTTCACCAATATGATTTGCACCCATTTCGATAACAGCCATTTGATAATCGTCAGAAATAGAGAGAATTGTTAAAGGAACTCCTATATGATTATTCAAGTTCCCTTTAGTAGCCAAAGTTTTATATCTGGTTGACAGAACTGCATTTATTAATTCTTTTGTTGTTGTTTTTCCATTTGTTCCGGTTATACCTATAATTGGTATATTTAAACTATCTCGATGAAATGCAGCTAATTGCTGCAAACAATCAAGAACATTATCAACTAAAATATAGTGTTCATTTTTATAATACTCTTTTTCATCAATTACTGCATAAGCCGCTCCATTTTCTAGTGCTTTTTGAGCAAAAGCATTCCCATTAAAATTTTCACCTTTCAGAGCAAAAAAAATAGAGTTTTTTTCAATATTTCTGGTATCGGTTGAAATTTTAGGGAAATTTTTAAAAACACTATATATAAAATTGATATCCATAATTATATGATTTAAAAAAATAGCCCTATTTACTTAAAAGTAAACAGGGCTAAATGTTTTAGTTTTTAAATATTATCTGGCTTGAAATGGCGAGCCAACTCTGGTCATTGCACATCTGAAACCTATATTATCATTAGCCTGATCCTGTTCCATAAATCTTCTAGCACCAGGACTTAAGAAATAAGCTTTATCTTTCCATGAACCACCTTTATAAACTCTGGTTTCATCATTAACCATAGAAGCTATACCATATTCATACATTAATTTTGATGTATTTTTATCTTCAGGTTCAGATAACCAATCGCCACCAGAATTAAGAACAGAAGAATAATCACCATCAATATAATTGATATTATTAGCTTTACGATAATTACGTCTTGTAACATTTTCTTCAACTGTTACATCTTCATAAACAACTCTACCTAAGCTATCTTTTTCCTGAATTAAACCATCAGAATCAACTTTTTTCTTTTTATAAACGTTACCTCTAAATGGATTGAAATCAGTCATATCTTCAGTTGACATCGGACGATAAACATCCAAAACCCATTCGCTAACATTTCCGGCCATATTATATAAGCCATAATCATTTGGCCAATATGCATATACCGGAGCAGTAATATCAGCACCATCATTCAAATTACCAGCTACACCCATATAATCGCCTTTACCTCTTTTGAAGTTAGCAACCATTTCTCCGTAAGCTTTTTTATCATCTGTACGAGTGATATGACCATTCCAAGGATAAATTCTTCTTTCAATAACTCTTTCATACATAGTGTTTCCAATTAAACCCAAAGCAGCAAATTCCCATTCAGCTTCAGTTGGTAAACGATAATTTGGTAATAATATCCCATCACGTTTATTCACTTTACGTGTACCTGCACCAGAAGGGTTCAAATCTTCTAAATCCTCTTGAACCAAACCTTCGTACTGACCAGCTAAGTATGCATCAGTATTAAAGTTATTTTCATTGGTCTGATCAGGATCCATATCTAAAACACCCATTTGAATCAGAATATTTTCATTAACACGGTTGGTTCTCCATGCACAATAATCGGTAGCTTGTAACCAGGTAACACCAACAACCGGATAATCACGGTAAGCAGGATGACTGAAATAATTTTCAACCAAAGGCTCATTAAATGATAATTTATCGCGCCAAACATTATCGTCAGGTTGAGCTTTACGAACAACTTCAGGATAATCTGTACCATAAACACGACCTAACCAATATAAATATTCCTGATAATCAAGATTTTTAACTTCAGTTTCATCCATATAAAATGAACGAACAGTAACTTTTCTTGGAACATTATTCCAATCGTACATCACATCCTGTTCAGTTCTTCCCATTATAAAAGTACCACCTTCTATAAAAACAAGTCCGGGACCAGTTTCTTGTTCTTCAAAAGGAGCAACTTCAAAACCACCATTTTCAGGATTATTATAATCCCAACCTGTAGTAGAAGATTGTTCTGGTTTACTACATGAAGTAATCAAAAAAGCAGCAATAGCAATTACGCTTAATTTGTTGATAATGTTTTTATTGAACTTAATCATATTTATTAATTTGTAATTTTTCGTGATTTAATTTTTATATATAACTAAAAAGAAGGGCAATTTATTGTTCTAACTTTCTTTCTTTTTGGTGGACATTGGAATTGCAATGCGAAAGAAATTTCGTGAGCACCTCCTGTCATATTTGTCAATTTAGAAACAGTTAAATCATAACTATAACCAATTTTAAACCCATTTTGTTGTAATCCAATTAAAAATATCATAGCATCAGAATTATTAAAATTCTGACGGAACCATAAACCGCTTACAAACGGATACCAATTTACATAAAAACCATAATTTAACTGATTGAAATCTCTTTGTTTCATAAACAATATATTCGGAGAAATCGTTATATCATTTAAACCTCTGGTTCTGCTTTTCCTTTTTTGCAAATCAATAATTGCACCAGCATGTGCAGTTATTTTTAATGGCATTTTATGCAATGTGATAAATCCTTCTTCCGGTTCAGTTAAATGACTTATTGCCACACCAGTATAAAAATTTTCAGTATAGCCTATAATTCCGGTAGAAAAATCTAAATAACCTTTACTGGTACTTCCAGGCTTTTGCTCATGTGTATTATTTACAAACCCGTTTCTAGGATCTATCTGATCACCAAAAGTTAATTTTTCCCAGGCAAGTCTTTTATCAACATAAGTAGCCTGTAAAGCAGCTTTTATAGAAAAAGTACGTGTAACTTCCAATCTGTATGAATAAATGCCGCTAAATGAGTTTGTTGAAACAGTTCCTTCACCTTGTCGGTCAGAAGTAACCAAGAGTCCAATTCCACCAGAAATTTTGTCGATATGCTGGTCATAAGAAGCATTATAAGTAACAAAAGTACCAGTTATTGAAGGCCATTGATTTCGATAATTCATAATAAGTCTTGGGCAAACAGCCGAACCTGCAAAAGCCGGATTAAGATAAAGTGGATTTGCATAGAATTGCGAAAATTCTGGGTCTTGAGCGAAGCCGGATTTACCTATAAAAACCGTAGTTAATATAATGAAAATCAGTCTATTTACTTTGAAAGACGAAATCTTTGCCATGTGTAATTTTTTTTGATTACAATATTACAAAAAAAAAACCGATTACAATAATTTTTTTTTTACTAATATGTTAAATTTTAAGTTTTTGTAATTCATTGTCTGTTAATTTCATACAGCGAAAATATCAGAACAGAAAGTTATACCTGAAAAATAAAAAAATGTTACATTTTTAATAAATTTCGCAAACAAAACAAGAATATAAATTGTTTTATAATTCGTTTACTATCTAATTTTCAATTTATTAATTTTACTTTTTTAAAAATAAATCTAAAAATCATTTTCCAATAAAATATTTCGATAATTTTTAAATTAATACAATATTTTTGATAATTTTGAGTTATGATACTATAAATTTAAACATAACTTCTGTGAAAAAATATTTTGCTTATTCAATAATTATTTTTTTATTGCAAACAACTGTTATTCAGGCGCAATATTTAAAAAAACAAATTAATTTAAATTGGACAGGAATAAAAACTGAAACTGCTAAAGATTCGACAATACGCAGATTTATAACACTTGAAGGAGGAATATTTGAAAATTTCAATTCAAATACACCTATATATATATCAAAACATGAACTTCCAAATCCATTAAATAAAATTGATTTAGAATTATCAGATTTAATTTTTGAAGAATTAAATCATAATGAATTAAATTTGATCAATATCAATAACTTACAAAATAAAGAAATCAGAAAAGAAGTATTGATTACTTATGAAAAGAAAATTCCTTTTGCAATATTAAAAATAGACCCATTCAGAATAAATCCATTAACCAACAAATTTGAGAAACTTATATCATTCAGTTATACGCTTAAAACGAGCGAATCAAATCAAAGTGTAAACTCCTCAGAAAAATCTTATTCATTTGCTGCTAATTCTGTTTTATCTAATGGAAAATGGTATAAATTAGCTGTAAAACAAACGGGTATGTATAAAATTACATACGCTGATTTGTTAGCAATGGGTGTAAATCTTAATAATCTATCAACAAATCAGATTTCTATTTTTGGTAATCCGGCAGGAATGTTGCCTGAAGCAAATTATGCAACACAATATGATGATTTAAATGAAATTTCAATAATTGTTAAAGATTTGAATAGCAATGGAATATTTGATCAAAATGATTATATTCTGTTTTACGGACAATCACCTGTAGTGTGGAAATATAATTCTATAAGAGGTTTATTTGAACATCAGATTAATTATTACGCAGATCAAACCAATTATTTTCTAACAACAGAGCTTGGTATAGGAATAAAAAAACGAATTTCAAAACAAAACGAACCAAATGAAATCGCTAATTTTCAAATTAATTCATTTATTGACTATGCATATTATCATAAAGAGCTTGAAAATCTGGCAAAATCGGGCAAAATTTGGGTTGGCGAAAAATACAATAGTTTGATTTATAATTACAATTACCCATTTAATTTTCCAAATCTCATTTCCGATTCAAATTTTATTTTAAAATACAGCTTGCTAGCAACTTCACCAACAACAAGTTACTTTATTTTAAATTTAAATGGCAATACTAAAACAATAGAATTTCCACAACTTACACCAAGTAATTCGGGAAATCTTGCACTCAATAAAGTTGATTATTTAAATTTAACCAATATTTCAAATCCGGTAAATTTAAATATAAATTATAATCATCCTGTGTCATCATCTAATGGTTGGCTTAATTATGTTGAGGTAAATGCTTATAGAAAACTTCAATTATCAGGTAATCAGATGTTATTCAGAACCACACAGGCTTATGGAGCAGGAAATATTTCAGAGTTTAAATTCAGCAACACACCCAATACAATAAGCGTTTTAGATGTAACTAATCCTATAAACGTGCGCTATGTTGATTTAAAAAGTTCTGATTTTAGCCTGTCATTTAAAATTAGAACAGATACTTTAAGAGAATTTTTGGCATACGACGAAACTAATTTTCTTAAAGCAGAATTTGCCGGAATTGTTCAAAATCAGAATCTTCATGGTTTATCACAACAAGATTATATTATTGTTGCAAATCCAATTTTTATAAACGATGCTATCAGACTTGCTCAATTGCATGAAAACCTCAACAAATTAAAAGTCAAAGTAGTAACACCTGAAATGATTTATAATGAATTTTCTACAGGATTACAGGATCCGATGGCTATCAGAAATTTCATGAGAATGTTCTACAATAGATCAACAGACTCTAGCAATATGCCTAAATATCTTCTGCTTTTCGGAGATGGTTCTTATGATTTTAAAAATCGAATTGAAAACAACAGCAATTTAATAGTTACATACGAATCGGATGCATCTTTTGATGGATCAACATCTTATGCAACAGATGATTTCTTTGGATTTCTCGACAACAACGAAACAGGAACAAATTCATACGAAAGTCTTGATATTGGAATCGGAAGATTTCCGGTAAAAACAACTGCAGAAGGTAAAATTGCAGTTGATAAGATAATCAGATATGCAAGCCAAACAGATTTAGTAAAAAATTCTAATACCATCATTTCTAATTATGCAGATTGGAGAAATAGCGTTTGTTTTGTAGCTGATGATGAAGATGGAAATGTATATTTAACTGATACTGAAAGCATTTATTATAAACTAAAAAATGCCAATAAAGTAATTAATGTTGATAAAATTTATTTAGATGCATATCCTCAAATATCAAATGCTGGTGGACAAAGATATCCCGATGCTACAGATGCAATAAATCAGAGGGTTGAAAAAGGTTCTTTGATTATCAATTACATCGGACATGGGGGCGAATTGGGTTGGTCGCACGAAAGAGTTTTACAGATTTCAGATATCTTAAAATGGAAAAATACAAACAATATGCCTTTGTTTTTTACAGCAACCTGTGAATTTAGCAGATACGATGATCCAAAATTAACTTCAGCCGGTGAATTGGTATTTTTGAATGAAAATGGTGGAGGAATTGCATTGTTAACAACATCAAGATTAGCATACCAAGCGCCTAATATGGTTTTAAACAACAGTTTTTTCAATAATGTATTCCTTAAGAAAAACGGAAAATATCCTACCTTAGGTGATTTGATGCGAATTTCAAAAAATGATGCAGGAAATAATTATGCCATCAGAAACTTTGTACTTTTAGGAGATCCGGCATTACGCCTTGCTTATCCAAGATACAATGTAGTAACCACACAAATTAATAACAAAAATATTGATACAGAAAATGATACCATCCAGGCAATGTCAACAGTAACTATTAAAGGTATTATTACAGATGAAAATCAAAACAAATTAAACTATAATGGTATTTTATATCCAACTATTTACGACAAACCAATGATTATAAAAACGTTGGCAAACGATCCGGGCTCTTATCAAACCAATTTTGAAATACCAAAAGCAATATTATATAAAGGTAAAGCAAGTATTAAAAACGGAGATTTTGAGTTTTCATTTATAGTACCCAGAGATATTGCATATTACTATGGTTATGGGAAAATTAGCTATTATGCTAAAAATGACACCAGTGATGCGAATGGTTTTTACGATAAACTGATTGTTGGAGGATTTAATCAATCTATTACACCTGATGAAACAGGCCCACAAATTAAACTATTTATGAATGATACAAATTTCATATTCAGAGGAATGACTGATGAAAATCCAATATTACTTGCAAAAATAAGTGATTTAAATGGTATCAATACCGTAGGAAATGGTATTGGACATGATATTGTTGCCTATTTCGATGGAAATGAAACCAAGCCAATAAATTTAAATGGCTATTATGTATCTGATATTGATAAATTTAATAAAGGGAATGTATATTATCCATTTTTTAATTTAAGCGAAGGATTACATACAGTAAAAGTGAAAGTTTGGGATGTTTTCAATAATTCGGCAGAAGGTTTTACAGAGTTTATAGTTTCAAAATCAGCACAATTGGTAATAAATAATCTTTTGAATTATCCAAATCCATTTATGAACTCTACCAGTTTTGTATTTGAGCACAATCAGGCTGATACAGAATTGGATGTCCAAATTCAGATTTTTGATATTAATGGGAAATTAATAAAGACATTATCAGAAAAAATTACTTCAGGAGGTTATAAGACAGAGCCCATAACTTGGAATGGGACAACAGATTCCGGAGATAATTTAAGTAAAGGACTATATGTTTATCGATTAACTGTTACAAAACAAAATGGAGATCAGGTTGTTAAAACTAACAAATTAGTATTTTTACGTTAAACAATATATTTAAAAATATTTCGTTATATTTGCACTCATTTTTTAATAAAAAAAACTATACACTTTAATTAATTACTCATAATGAAAGCATTATGTTAAATAATAGAAAAACAAATAATTAAATAAAAAACATATGAAATGCTCAAAAAGAAATTGTTTGAAAAAAAAATTAAGGGCATTGCATTTGATAATTAAATACTTATAAAATAAATAAAAACAGATGAAATTAATTTTTG
>JAHEYQ010000002.1:50658-138145 GCA_023251515.1 Bacteroidales bacterium | reverse complement strand
AAACCGGTGAACTTAATAAAGCGACTGATCTTTACAAAAAAGTAATCAAGAAAAATCCGCCTTACGAAATGGCATTTAATGCAAAAATCAGTCTTGCAATGTGTTATGATGCATCAAGTGGCGATAGTAAAGACCTGTTGAAAAAACTTACCAAAATGCTTAAAGATCAGAAAAATAAAGAATTTCTCGATCAGATTTATTATGCAATGGCTGAGGTTGCATTAAAAAATAAAGATTATGAAAATGGAATAAAATTTCTAAAACTTTCTGTAAGCAATAGTGCAGGAAATAATTACCAAAAAGCAATTTCTGCATTGAAATTAGCGGATATTTATTTCGAATTACCTGATTATGAAAATGCTCAGGCATATTATGATAGTACTGTTATGTTTCTGCCAAAGGATTTTCCAAATTATGAATTGATAAAAAGTAAAGCCAATGTGTTAAATGAATTGGTAAAAAATATACAAGTAGTTAAGGTTCAGGACAGTTTGCAAGCTATGGCTATGATGAAACCTGATGCCAGAGATATGAAAATTAATAACGTAATTGCTCAGATATTGAAAGAAGAACGATTGCAAAAAGAGGAAGAAAATGCCAATAGAATGGCATTAAATGTTTTGCAACAGAATTCTAATCAACGACCCGGCACAAATAATGGGGGACAAAATGCTGTAGGTGAATGGTATTTTTATAATCCTTCAACCATGAGTTTTGGTTTTTCTGAATTTGGTAAAAAATGGGGAAAACGAAAATTGGAAGATCTTTGGCGAATTAGTAATAAACAAACTTTTGATTATGGAGATCAAAAAACTGAATTGACTGATGAAGAAAATCAGATAGATACCAAAGATACTTTGAAAAATGCTACTAATCCGAAAAGTAAAAATTATTATCTGAAAAATCTGCCACTTACTGAAGAAAAAATGCTAAAATCAAAAGAAAAAGTTGAAGAAGCATTATTTAATGCAGGTTATATCTATTATGAAGGTTTAAAAGATTTACGTAAATCTCAACAAACATTTGATACACTTCTTTATAGATTTCCTAAAGGTAAGAATACGCTGAAATCTTATTATCAATTATATAGAATTTATAGTGATTTGAACAATAATACCAAACGTGATTACTATAAAGGATTGATTCTATCACAATATCCTGAAAGTGACTATGCTAAAATTATTTCTGATCCAAATTATTATAAAGAAATCAGAGCTAAAAATAATGAAGTAAATTTGCTTTATGAAGAAACTTACAAAGAATTTATTTTAGGTAATTATAATAAAGTGATTGCTAATCATCAGATTGCAACCGAAAAGTTTAAAATAACACCAATATATCCCAAGTTCGAATATCTTAAAGCTTTATCTAAAGGTAAGATTTTGGGTAAAGATTCTTTAATAAGTGGGCTGAATAATTTAATTTCAAAATATCCAACCCATGAAATTGTTCCACTTGCACAAATGGTATTGGAATATCTTAAAAAAGGTGATGTGAGTTTGTCTGGAGGAGGAACGATAACAGAAAATGTTGATAAATCTAAGTCTAAAAACACCAAAAAGGAAGAGAAATCTAAAGTTTCTAATGAGAAGAAAATGGAGATAGAAAACGAAAAGGTTAAAAAAGATTTGGCAAATTCCAATAAAGCATCTATAGCTGATACTATTAAAGCTCCAATTTTAGATCAAGAGCCAACAACCTTGATGTCAGCATATAGCTTTAAAGAATCAGCAGCACATTTTTTTGTTCTGATGGTGGATGCAAGTAAAGTGAATATAAATGTATTGAAAATAAAAATTTCTGATTTCAACAGGAAATTTTATTCAGCAAAAAATTTAGAAATAAATAGTTTTATCTATAATCAAAATACTCATATTATATCTGTTACGCAATTTACTACTGCAGAAGATGCAATGTTGTATTACAATGCAATTAAGGGCAACGATTACATTTATTCATCCTTAACAAATGCCAATCCCATTGATAATGTGATTTCAACTGAAAATTTTAATGTTTTTATGAAGTTAAAAGATATAGAAGGTTATCAGAGTTTTTTCAATAGTATCTACTTAAAAACAAAATAGAAAACAGAAAAATTTTGTTTTTTAATAAAAAAGATGTAGGTTTGTATTTTGTTTGTAATTAAAAAATCAGAGCAATGGCAAAAGTTAATGAAATTGATTCCTCCTCTATTAATATATTGGGAGCCGGAACTTTAGTAAAAGGTGAAATTAGTGCAAATGGCGATTTCAGAATAGATGGCACCTTAATAGGAACAATAAATGCCAAAGGCAAACTTGTAATTGGAGCTACTGGTTCTGTTGAAGGCGAAATCGTTTGCCAAAATGCAGATTTTTCAGGAAGTGTAAAAGCTAATGTTAATGTATTGGAAATGTTATCGTTAAAAAGCACATCTAAGCTTGTAGGTGACATTACAGTTAATAAACTCTCAATTGAGCCAGGTGCTCAGTTTTCTGGTTCATGCAATATGAATAGCGGCAAAAATATCCACTTGTTTAACGCAAAAGATGAAACTGAAAAATCCTAAGAATTCTCTTAATGATTACGTAAAGTATTCATCTATAGCTTTTCAAATGATTTTTATTATTCTTTTAGGAGTTTTTGCTGGAGTTAAACTTGATGAATTTCTTACTAACGGAAAACCTATTTTTACATTAATCTTTTCATTGTTATCTGTTTTATTAGCAATATTTTACGTTATTAAAGACTTTATTAAAAAATAATGAACCTTATATTTCAAAAATTTGTAAAGAAGCTTTTAGTTCTTACTATAATCCTTTTTATAGTTGCATTATTATCAAAATTTCTATTACCTGCTACTTTTATTACACCTGCACTTCTGTTTATGTTGCCCTTATTTTTTGCAATCACATTATTAACTCATTATCTGCTTCTTAAAGGTTCTGAAAAAAGTTTTGCAAAGTTTACTACAAATTATATGTTGATTACTTTTTCAAAACTGATGTTGCTTTTGATAGTATTATTATTGTATGTTTTTACTCATAAAACTGATGCGATTCCTTTTATCATCTGGTTTTTTCTTTTCTATATTTTATTCGCTGTTTTCGAAGCTGTTGAGCTTCAAAACTTCAAAAAATAAATTTTTTACATTTGCTATTTAAACTTTAGGTTTATTCTTTAATCTAAAAAGTAAAATAATTAATAAATATGTTTATGAAGACTTTAAAATTTATTGGATTAATTCTGATATTATTTATCAGCAATTTTACATTTGCTCAGCAGGAAATGCAAAATACAAAAACACCTGAAGAAAGAGCAAAAAATCAGACTAAAATTTTGACCAAAGCCTGTAATTTAACACAAGATCAGCAGCTTAATGTTGAAAAAGTACTCTTAGTTTCTATTGTAAAATTAAAAGAATTACGTTCAACAAAACCAACAAAACGCGGTGATAAATTTGCTGAAATTCAAGTTATTAAAGATAATCAGAATACAGAAATCAAAAAAATAATTTCAGAAGAACAATATCAAAAATATCTGGAAACTATAGAGAAACAAAAAGAAAAAATAAAAGAAAATAGGTTAGAAAATAGAAGAGAAGCTTTGGAAGGTATTGATAATTAAACGGTTGTTTTTAACCTAATTGTGTTATTAAAAATCAAAAAAAAGCATACTAATTAAAAAATATTGTTTAAATTTGCATTTCAAAATATTATAAATTTAAATTTAAAAAAAATCATGAAAAAACTTTACATTATCGTAGCATTTTTACTGGTAAGTTCTAGTATTTTTGCTCAATTAAATGAATCTTTTGAAGGTGCTGTATTTCCTCCAACTGGTTGGACAAAAATTATGACTGATGGTGGTACAGGCTGGAGAGTTGATACTGTTGGTTCTGCATTAAACAGCTGGACAGGATCAGGCACAGTTACTGCACCTACAGGTGGAGGCAACCGAGTAGCTGCAATTACTTATAGTGATGGTGGAGCTGCACAAAATGATAGTTGGTTGATTACACCACAAATTACTTTAACAGCTGGAAATACTATTTCTTTTTATGCTGCTAATTTAACTCCATCTTATAATGATAAAATTGAAGTTTATGTCTCTACTACAACTAATCAAATTGGTGCTTTTACAACAAAGATTTATGAAAATGCCATTCTTACAGATACCTATACAAAAATATATTTAAATTTAGCTGCTTATGCAGGCCAACCTATATATATAGGAATTCGTGAATTAGTTGCTGATAATCAAACTGATGGTGGTTATGTTTGTATGGATTTATTTGCAACTGAATCTGCACCTTCATTTCCTGATTTGACTGTACAATCATTGATTTCGCCTGAAACTGGTAATGGCTTAACAAATGCTGAAGTAGTAAAAGTTTTATTAAAAAATGTAGGTTACGCTGCTGCAACTGGCTATACAGTTTCTTACCAAAAAGGAACCTTAACTCCTGTTTCTCAAGTTGGAAATACTTCAATTTCAATTGGAGATACAATGACTTTTACTTTTACTACTCCTGTAAATTTTAGTGCTATTGGAACAGATTCTATTAGAGTTTGGGTAAGTTTAACTTCAGATTTAGTAAAATCTAATGATACTTTAGCTTATACTGTTGTAACTAATATTGCTCCTAATACTTTACCTATGAATATGGGTTTTGAAACAACTGAAAGTTTAGATGGCTGGATTTTAAGAAATATAAATGCTGGTGGTACTTGGAGTATTGGTTCAACTGCTTCATTAGCTCATGGAGGTACAAGATATGCTGCGTTTAATTATAATGCAACTGTTCCTGGTGATGATTGGTTAATTAGTAATGGTATTTCTATGACTGCAGGTCAAAATTTGAATCTTTCTTTCTACTATAGAGTAAGACCTGGTTATCCTGAAAAATTGAATGTTTATTTTATGAGAACTAATGAAATAAAAGATACTATTATTAAACTTGTTGATTATCCAAATATAAATGATACTGTTTATCAACATTCTGTAAGTAGTTTTACAGTTCCTTCAACTGGAATTTATTATATTGGTTTCCATGCTTATAGTGATCCTGATATGTGGCAATTAATTATTGATGATATTGCTGTGGGTGTTGGTGTAAATGTAAATGAAATAAATAATGATAAAAACATATCAATTTATCCTAATCCTGTTAAAAACGAACTTAACATAACTTCTGCTTCTACATTGAAAAGTGTAAGGATTATTAATGCTGTTGGACAAGAAATTTTTGAGGCTAAAGTAATTGGTAATAGTTACAAAGTTAATACATCATCTTATAAAAATGGTATTTATTTTGTTCAAATAGAATCAGAAAAAGGAATGAATATTAAGAAATTTGTTGTAAGCGAATAATCTTAATTAATTTTATTTGATAAAGGGCTGAAATTTCAGCCCTTTTTTTTGAGTTTATAAAATATAAGGTTTTCATAATTTTTTCTTTTTTTAATTATTTTTGATATTGAAAAATGTTGATAATTAAAAGGTTGTTTTTAACCAAATTGTGTTATTAAAAAAACAAAAAAAAGGAGTTTAATTTAAAAATATTGTTTAAATTTGCACTTCAAAATATTATAAATTTAAATTTAAAAAAAATCATGAAAAAATTTTACATTTTATTAGCGATCTTATTTATCGGAAAATTTTCATTTTCCCAAGTTATTTTTCAAGAAGATTTTGAGAGTGGAGTTATTCCAACATCTTTTACAATGATAAATGATAACAACACACCAAATTCTCAAATTGCTTCTTTGTTTCCTACAGCTTGGGCTAATTTGGTAGATGTTGAAGATACATCAAATAATGTAGCTTCAAGTCCATCTTGGTTTACACCTGCTGCAACGGCAGATCGTTGGTTAATTACACCATCTATTGCAGTAACTCAAAATAATATATTATCATGGAAAGCAGTTGCAAGAGATGGTAGTTGGAGAGATGGATATTCAGTAAAACTATCTACAACTGGAAAAACTAAAGCAGATTTTACTGTTAATCTTTTTTCAATTACTAAAGAAGATTCAATTTGGAAAAGCCGTAATGTATCTTTAAGTGCATATTCTGGTCAGAATGTTTATATTGCTTTTGTAAACAATTCTAATGATATGTTTATTTTAGATGTTGATAATATTAAAGTTGCTCAACCTTCATCAGTAAACGATATTACTGCTGACAATAACTCTATCAGTGTTTATCCTAATCCTGCAAAAGATTTTATCACTGTTAATTCTATTGCAACTATTAAATCTGTAAAAGTTTACAATACAGTTGGACAAGTTGTAATTGAAAAATTAGTGAAAGACAATGTAGCTAAAATTGCTATTTCTGAATTAAAATCAGGTGTTTACTTTGTAGCAACTGAAACAGAAAAAGGTATTGTTACTAAAAAAATCAATGTTTTATAATTAAAACTTTTTGATAAAAAAAGAGGCTGTTTCATTTTTGTAACAGCCTCTTTTTTTTATATATGCATCAGATTACAACCTCTGATATCACTATTGTCGAACCTCCCCGAAATCTCAAAACTTCCGTCTTTCAAAACAATACCTAAATCTTGCGTGGCTATAAAACTGCATGATTCAATATTTGCCAAATCAATAATATTAATTCCTCCAGTTTTATTGTTGTCGAGTATTGAGAATGGATCATTAGTTTCGCGTATTAATATTTTCATCCATTTGGGGGCATAAAATCTGCCATTTTCTTTTGAATAGGCTTGTGATAATAGTTCTGTCATGCCATATTCGCCATGTATTGTGTTGACTTTAAATGCCTTTTTAAGTGTTTTATGCAATTCTTCTCTTATCATTTCTTTGCGTCTTCCTTTCATTCCTCCTGTTTCAAATATGATTGTTTCAGGTATGTTAACCGGAAAATTTTCGGCTAAATCGAGAAGTGCATAAGTAACTCCAAATAGGATTGTTTGTTGTTTTTTTGTATTTAGTTCGGTGAGCTTTTTTGCAAGGTTTTCGAGGTTATATAAATAGAATCCACTATCAGTGTTTTTTGTTGCAGCAACTAATTTGTTAATCATATAAATTAGTGATGAGTTTTTTTGTTCCTGATAATTAGGCAAAAGGGCAATGAGACAATATTTTTCTATGTTTCCATAAAATGCTTCAAAGCCTTTTAGAAAACTTTTTTCGTAGATATCTATATTTGAGATGAAATGTCTGCTTCTTGTCATTCCGCTTGTGCCACTGCTTTCGAAAAACATTTCAGGGATTATGTTGCTGGTTAATATCTTGTGGGTTTTAAAGAATTCTATTGGTAGAAACGGTATGCTTTTATAATGATTTATTTCGGATATTTTAAAATCATTAATATCAATAAATTGTTTATAAATATGATTATTATTATATTGGTAACGAAATATTTCGAGTGCAATTTCGTTAAATTCAGTGTCGTTCTGAATTTCGAATATTTTATTTTTTAAAGTATTTAGATGCATTTCTGATGTTCGTTTAAGTTATTTTTGTAATTTTATGCCCTTATCTGAGTGAGTAAATTAGGTTTAATAATCAATTGTAATCATTATGTTTTTGAAATTAATGTCAAAATTATACTTTATTCTTGTAATAATAGCAATTTTTGGAATTTTTTCTTGTTCTAAAGAAAAGGAATATCCGGTAGTTCCTGTTATTGAATATAAAAGTTTTATTAATGATGTTACCGATCAGAAGGGCTATCTGGTGATTTCTTTTACCGATGGCGATGGTGATATTGGTTTGTATTCTGATCAGGTTTTTCCTCCGTTTGATTCAACAAGTATTTATCATTACAATTTATATATTAATATTTTTGAGAAGATTAATGGTGTATTTACGCCTTTTGTGGTTTTTAACCAGAACACCCAGCAAAATGATACGATTGTTTTTAAATATCGCATTCCATATATTGTGCCTGTAAGCGCAAATGGTTCGGTTAAAGGAGAGTTTACCACCAAGTTGGATGTTGATTTAATGCAGCCCTATTTGCATTCGGATACTGTAAAATTTGAAGTTTTTATTTATGACAGAATGTTGCATAAGAGTAACACTGTGTCGTCAACGGAATTGTATTTTTAAATTTAATATATAATAGATATGTCTTTAATAAAAGTGATAGAAAAAGAAGAAGCTACAGGTATTGTAGGCGAAATTTATCAACGGATGATTGATTCGATGGGTTTTGTACCCAATGCGTTTAAGATTTATAGTTCGAGTGAACATGTTTTGGGACAACAGGTTAATAACCTTAATTTTTATTTCAAACATCCTAAGATAGGAGGAAAGTTAATGGCTTTTATTCGCCTGATGGTTTCTGAACAGGAAAAATGTGAATATTGTGTTGGGATGAATGCAGGTATTTTATTTCAATATGGAGTTTTTCCTGATATGTTGAAGGATATTTTGGAAAATCCTGAAAATGTTCCTCTGGAAGATAATGAAAAAGCAATGTTGTTTTTTGTATTGAAGGTAGTGAAAGATTCAAACTCAATTACAAAAGAGGATGTTGAAAAATTGCATGTTTTAGGATGGGAAGATAAAGAAATTTTGGAAGCAACTTATCATGGTGCAACTCAAGTGGCTGCTGATATGATTTTTAATGCTTTTAAAATTGATATTGACGCATAATAATTAATTCGGTTTAAAATAAAATGAGGTTGTTGTAAAAGGCAACCTTTTTTATTAATAGGCAATAAGATGTACATTATATCATATTCTAAGCTTTGAATTTAGGTGCATTTCTAATCGGCATTATTCCTAATTTGTAAATAAATTAGGGATTAAAAATATCGTTCGCACTTCCGCGGATAATATCTGAAAAATAAATATGCCTTCCGCACTTCCGCGGATGGCATCTGAAAAATAAATATGCCTTCCGCGCTTCCGCAGATGGCATCCGAAAAATAAATATGTCTTCCGCACTTCCGCGGACGGCATCTGAAAACCAAAAATGCCTTCCGCACTTCCGCGGATGGCATCTCAAAATTGAAAATGCCATTCGCACTTCCGCGGATGGCATCTGAAAAATAAATATGCCTTCCGCACTTTCGCGGATGGCATCCGAAAATTGAATATGCCAACAGATAAAATTGCTTTTCAAATATAAAATTCAATTGAATAACAACCTAATATCTTTTTGCTGCATTTATTCTTTCACAAATTTACCGCTGTTTTTGGGGAGTATCATAATGTTCAGCCAAAAATTAATCATATTTAAAAGCAACAGAAAACGACAACACATAACTAATTGTAATTATATCCTGAATTTTGTTAAATAAAAAAGCCTGAAAAACAATTGTTTTCCAGGCTTTTTTAATTGGAATTTTATCGAATTATTTGCTTATGATAATTTTTTCATAAGAATTAAAACTATTGGTTTCAACCTTAATCATATAAATACCCGAAGCAAGATTATCAGCATTAATATTAATGTTGTTGATCCCCATGCCAAATTGTTTGTTGGCAATTAATCTGATAAGTTTACCTTGTAAATCATATAAGCCAACTTTCACGTTTTCAGTTTTTTTCAGGCTGAAAGTAATTGTAGAATTGCTGCTGAAAGGATTAGGATAAACATCAATCTGATTGGAAGCAGTTGCTTTTGGATCAATACCGCTGAAATTATTTATAAATCTCATATCGCTAACATTGATAGCAAAATTCTGATAAGTTGAATTATTACCTTTTTTCACAAAAACTACCGAAACAGCATCATTCAAATCCAAATTGTGCTGGCCTTGCGCATTGGCAAACTGCGAAATCGGGATTTTGAAATTATTTGCAGTATTATAATCCAGATTAACAGTAGTTTTATACTGATCGTTCCATGCTGCAATACCAGCTTTACTGATTACAACATCAAAACTACCCGAACCCAAAGCAGTAAACTCAAGTTTATCGTAATTAGTAAGATTAATAGCTTTGTTACCCACTCTCAACACTCTGTATAAAGAAGCATAAGTTTTAACAGTGCCTTCCAGATTTGCATTACGACCCAAATTAAATGCACCAGATAAAGCTGGATTAAATTGAGAAGAGATACTGAAATCATTAACAGTAGCACCTGTTTGGTCAAATTCTCTACCCCATGGACCATCAGCAAAATACAATACATCATTAGCCTGAGAAGTATTATTGCCCAAACTAAAGCCAATATCAAAAATATTGCCTGTAGGAACCGAAATCGAACTATTACGAGCAGTAGAAATCGGACTTGCGTAATTAAACGGGAATCTTAATCCATCTTCCACAATAGCTTTATTGCCATTCATAGTAATGGAAGAAGCACCATCTGTATTAACCAGATTCAACTCCAGATTACCATCTTTGTAAGTACCATTTTTTACATAAACTTCAGGAAATTTAGGATAAGTATTGTTTTTATATACAATATTATAACCTAAGAAACTGATTTTTTCAAGAACTTTGGATACTAAATATTTGGTTTGTTTTTCATTTATTGACCATACCTGAAAATTAAGAACAGCATGATTACCTGATGGATTATAATCTTCCAAATCCCATTTGCTATCAATATAATAAGTGTTGCCACTTTTGTAAGCAATAAAACTAATTGCATAATCAGTATTGTTATTATCTTGGGTAATACTTGCTAATAGGAAAGGATATCCATTAATTGTATCATAAGAAATGTTGTTTAAGAAACCACCGTCCAAACGGTCACAAACCATTTTGGTGTGTTCATAAACAGTGCCGACATTAGAAGCAATACCAAGAATAGCTGCTTTACGATCAGATTGATTAAAATAGTCAACAGCCACAACTTCAATAGCATTACTAATACCAATTAAATCAATCGGAGTTGAAATCATAGCAGGTAAATCATTGGCTGTACTAGTTGGGATCAGATTAATCAAATCAGTAGTTTGAGCAGATTTAGATTTAACAGCTACCAATGAAGCAGGAGAGAATAATTCTAATTTCTCAGGGTGATTATAAATCTCGTTTCTGTCTTTATGACGCAAGAAATTACGCAAACCAACCTTAGAAGCCAAATTACCATTGCTTTCCAAACCACCGTCGTTACCACTTGAAGTGTTAGAAACACTTACTGAAGCAAAATCTTTGTTGTTATAGAGATTAGAGTCCGGATTATTATGACTTATAATATAAACGTTGTTTTCGGCCGAAGTATCAACTTTAACACTTATGTTAAGAGTCGCAAAATCAAGTGCATTTAAATTTGCCAAAGTCCAAAGTCCGCTAACATGGTCATAATTGCCATTTGATGTAGCAGAAGAAACATAATTCATACCCATTGGTAATGTATCTAAAACAACAATATTAGTAGCATTGAAAACAGAACTGTTGTTTTTCAGAATAATTGTAAAGGTAACAGTATCATTTTTATGAATAGTATCATTAAATAATGGATTTGGATCAGTAAGTTCTTTGGTAACACTCAAATCGATATAATGAGGCACCGGAGTAACTGTAATAATTAAATCAGCCGTTGCGGTTCCACCAAAGCCATCAGAAATTGTATAAGGAATATTAGGAACAACTCCACTCCAATTGGTTGCAGGAGTAAAAGTATAACTTCCATCAGAATTGATAATTATATTACCTATTCCGTTAATATTAACTGTGGTTCCAACAGCATATGTAACTCCGCCAACAATAAAACTTGTAACTACCAATGCATCTCCATCAGGATCACTGTCGTTTGGCAAAATATTTCCACTAACAGCTGTATTTTCCGGTGTTGAATTGGTATCATTTATTGCTACAGGTATGCAATTGATTAGTTGTACAGTTACTTCCGAAGTGCTTGGTGTACAGCTACCATTGCTAATTGTCCATTTGAAAATATAACTACCGAAAACTAAATTAGAAACACCAGTATTAGGATTGCTTGTACTTCCAAAAGAAGCAGTAGTTGGACCTGAAACCTGACTCCAGCTTCCATTTCCAATTATTGCAGTATTTGCAGCTAATATAGTTGAAGTTTGACTTTTGCAGAATGATTGGTTACCCCCGGCATCAGCAACTGTTGGTAATTCAATATTATTGATAGTAACATCTGCAGTTGATGGAGTACAATTTGCATTAGAAATAGTCCATCTGAAAACATAAGTTCCTGTAATCATATTGCTTACAGAAGTATTGTTTAAAGCAGAATTAGTAATTGTTGGAGTATTCGGACCGCTAATCAATGACCATTCACCTGTTCCAACTGTAGGAATATTCCCATTAAGATTTGTAGTTGTTATATTACAAAGATTTTGAGTTGCACCTGCATTTGCAGTTGTAGGTAATTGATTATTAGTTATTGTAACCTGACTTTCAGAAGCAGTACAAACACCATTGCTGATAGTCCATTTAAAGATATAAGTTCCATTAATTAAGTTAGTAACATTAGTGTTGAATAAACCTGCATTTGTAAATAAAGGGGAATTAGGTCCGCTTACCAATGACCAGGAGCCGTTTCCTGTTGCAGGATTATTCCCACTTAAAGAAACCGAAGTTGCATTACATAAAGTTTGAGCAGTTCCGGCATCTGCAAGTGTTGGTAATTCATAATTGTTTATAGTAACATCAGCAGTTGAAGGAGTACAATTTGCATTAGAAATAGTCCATCTGAAAACATAAGTTCCTGTAATCATATTGCTTACAGAAGTATTGTTTAAAGCAGAATTAGTAATTGTAGGAGTATTAGGACCGCTAATCAACGACCATTCTCCTGTTCCAACTGTAGGAATATTAGCATTAAGATTTGTAGTTGTTATATTACAAAGATTTTGAGTTGCACCTGCATTTGCAGTTGTAGGTAATTGATTATTAGTTATTGTAACCTGACTTTCAGAAGCAGTACAAACACCATTGCTAATAGTCCATTTAAAGATATATGTTCCATTGGTAAGATTATTTACATCGGTGTTGAATAAGCCTGCATTTGTAAATGAAGGCGAATTAGGACCACTTACCATTGACCAGGAACCGTTTCCGATAACAGGATTGTTCCCACTTAAAGAAACCGAAGTTACATTACATAAAGTCTGAGCAGTTCCAGCATTAGCAATAGTAGAATTTGCTGAAACATTTATAGTAACCAACGAAGTTGATGCACTGCAATTTCCATTGCTGATAGTCCATTTAAAAATGTAAGTACCTTGAATTAATCCTGTTATTGTAGTGTTTTTTAAACCTGAATTAGTTATCGTAGCAGTATTTGGTCCACTTTCTTGCGACCATAAACCAGTTCCTACGCTTGCTGTATTTGCTGACATTGTAGCTGATGAAGCACAAATGCTTTGGTTGTTTCCTGCATTTGCAATTGTTGGTAAAGCATAATTTGTAATAGTAACATCAGATGTTACTGGTGTGCAATTGCCATTTGAAACTGTCCATCTGAAAACATAAGTTCCTGTTGTTGCTCCTGTAATCGTTGTTGTTGGTGATGAAGCTGTTGTAATTGTGGGTGTATTAGGTCCACTAATTTTAGTCCAGTTTCCAGTACCATAAACAGGTGCGTTAGCCGACATTGTAAAAGTGTTACTATTACAATATTCTTGATTACTTCCTGCATTAGAAATCGGTTGTCCGTAAACAGTAAAGTTTACATTGTCAGTTGAAGTACAGAAGTTATTACTTGTTTGCCATATAAAATTGTAAGTTCCAGGTACAACATTTGTTACGCTTGTTGTAGGGCTGTTAATGTTAGTAATATTAATATTAGGACCACTATTTTGAGTCCATGTCCCGATCCCTTGTGAAGGAGAGTTCCCAGCTAAATTAATTGTTGTAACATTACATAAAGATTGATCCGAACCTGCAACAGCCATGGTTGGAATATCAGAAACAACAACATCAACAGTATCCTTACTTGAATTACAGATTCCGTTGTTAATTGTCCAAATAAATGAATAATTTCCTGGCACGGTTCCCAATATATAAGAATTTGGGGAATTAGGCGAAAGTATATTTGTAGTTACGGGACCTGAAAGCTGGCTCCATTGCCCAATACCAAGACTTGGATTGTTTGCATTTAATGCAAGCGGTGTAAATAAACAATTATTAATATCAGAACCTGCATTTGCAATTGTTGGATTTTGGTAGTTTGTAATAATTACCTGATCAGTTGAAGAGCATGGCGAAAATGATGTTGTCCAATTGAAGATGTATGTACCGTTTACCAAATTGCTAACTAATGTATTTGGATTTGTTTCATCAGAAAAAACAGCTGTATTAGGGCCACTAAACTGAGTCCAGTTTCCTGTTCCAATGGTTGGTGTATTTCCCTGTAGATTTAAAGAAGGTGTATTACACAAAACCTGATCAATTCCTGCATTTGCAGTTGTTGGTGGTTGGTTAACAATTAATTTAATTGTGTCTTTTTTTATTGAACAAATACCACTGCTAATACTCCATTCAAAATTATATTCTCCTGGAATCAGGTTGTTAATATTTGTATTTGGAAGGATTGGAGAAACAATATTGGGTGTATTTGGTCCATTAATTAAAGTCCAGTTTCCGAGTCCATTTGAAGGCAAATTTGCAGACATTAATGTTGAATTGGTACAAATTGAATTTTGATCAAAGCCTGCATTTGCATTTGTTGGTAATGCATAATTTCTTACGATTACTTGATCAGCATTACTGCATGTATTATTACTGATTGTATAAACAAAAACATATGTTCCTGCTGTAGATGCAGTAAAAATTGCGTTTGGTGTATTTGCATTTGGTTTAAAACTACCTCCAGATGGTCCGGAAAGTTTTGTCCAAGTTGCTGTACCAAATAATGGAGTGTTTCCTGCTAATTGAACTGTATCTTCATTGCAATATGAAATATCAGAACCTGCATTTGCAATTGTTGGTGGAGCATATAAATTTACTATCATATCATCTGTACTACTACAACCTAAGGCATTTATTGAATATCTGAAAGTGTAAGATCCTGTAGTTAAATTTGATGCTGTTGCACTATTTGAAGAAGTTGTTGTAATTGTAGCTGGATTTAAAACATTAACTTGCGTCCATGTTCCGGTTGAAGCATTTGTCCCTATAAGGTTAACGGTATTAGTTGCATCACAATAACTTTGGTCACTGCCTGCATTTGCTGGTAATACCACAGTTACAGATACATTATCTGAATTAGTTGGGCAAAATGGACCGCTATAACTAGACCATTTAAAGGTATAAGTTCCAGTTATCAATCCTGTTACTTTAGTTTTTGGATTGCTAGCATTAACAAATACTGGTGAATTCGGACCACTAACAAAAGACCAGCTACCTGTACCAACATTAATAACATTCGCATTTAATGAAGTAGTATCAAAACCACAAACTGAAAAGTCTGAACCAGCATTTGGAATTGTTGGCGGATTTGTAACATATATCTTTACAGTATCTGAATTTGCAGGGCAAGCATTGTTTGAAACAGTCCATAAAAAGTTATAAACTCCATTTGTTAATCCTGAAATATTAGCATTGTTTATGCTTGAATCATTAATTGTGGCTCCACCATTACCAGATAGTTGCGACCATGTTCCTGTTCCGATAGAGGGAATATTACCCGATAAGTTAGCAGAATTTCCGCAAATTTGTTGGTCACTTCCTGCATTGGCTGTTGTTGCAGGTGCAGAAATTGTAATTATTACTGTATCTCTTGTTGGATTACAAGCTCCATTAGATATAATTGACCATTCAAAGCGATATGTTCCATCTGAAAGACCTGTAACAGTTGTGTTATAAAGATTTGGATTTGTTATTGTTGCTGAACCACCACTTATTTTTGTCCAAGTTCCTGAACTAGTTCCCGGATTATTTCCTGCTAAAGTTGTACTTGTTGTTCCCGAAGTTTTACATTGATCTGGTCCTGCATTTGCTTGAATCGGACCTGTAATATTATTTGTTGTTACTATCATTGTATCTGTGTTGAAACTACAAGCATTTTGCATTTTCCAAATAAATTGATATGTAGTATTTGCAGTTAAACCCGTAACAACTGAATTTGGTGAATTTACGTCAGAAAAACTGATACCCGTTGATGGAATAACTGTCCAGGTTCCTGTTTCGTTAAGTAAAGGGTTATTTCCATTCAGATATAAAGGTGTATTTGCACATGAAGTTACATCTGGTCCTGCATTTGCTTGAGATGGATTTGCTGATACCACAACTATAGTTACATCAGATTGCTGGGTTGAACAATAAGGTCCACCGGCTATTAACCATCGAAATTTATAGGTACCGCTAATCATATTCTTTATTGGTGAATCAAACTTATTTACTGAATCAATAGTAGCTGTATTGGGTCCGCTTACTTGAGTCCAGTTTCCTAAACCTACATAAGGCAAGTTTCCTGCTAAAGCTGTTTGTGTTACATTACAAGCTAAAATTTGTTTTGTACCTGAATTTGATCCTGTTGGATTTGCTGATACAACAACAGTTACATCATCAAACACAGTATTGCAACTTGGGCCGGTGCCTGAAGATTTTTTTAGCCTAATTACATAAGTTCCTGAAACTGTCAAGCCGTTTATCGTTAATGGAGATCCACTTGCATTTGCATAATTAGTTGGAATTGTGTTGTATGTTGGTGTTTTTGGTCCACTTATTATACTCCATTGTACAGTACCTCCACCACTGGTTGTATAAGGAATAACAGCAAAAGTTTGTCCACAAGGTAATATCGTTTGATCTACTGAAATATCAATACTTGCAGGTAGAGAATAGCTGAGTGTAGTTGTATTGCTAGATGAACATCCGGTTAATGAATTCGTAATTGTATATTTAAAACCATAACTACTGCTTCCGTTTAAACCTGTAATATTTGTTATGGGATTTGTAGGATTTTCTATAACCACACCAACAGGTCCTGAATTTTTTGTCCACAATCCGGTTTCGTTTGTATATAGAGGAGTTGTTGCAGTTAATACAGTTGATGTTTTCCCATCACAAAATGCTGGTACAGAATTAATTGAAACGCTTGTAACACTTGATGTTGCAGGTGGTACAATTATTTGAACTGTATCTGCACCATTTGCACAAGACCCGCTAACTGACCATAACAATTTATATGTACCTTCAATTAAACTTGAAGCATTTGTTGTGCCATTGTTTGAATTTGATATTGTTGGAATGCTTGGACCAGTTAAAAGAGTCCATGTCCCAATCTGACCATCTATCCCACTACCTCCAAAACTTGCTGTCATACTGGTAGTTTGTGAACTTGAATAGCAATTAGTCAATATTTTATCTGTACCCGCATTTACAGGATTTACTCCCCCTCGGTTTGTAATGGTCATGGTGTCTCTTGATAAACAACCATTTGTATTGTTTATTGTCCATACCATTTTAGTTATTCCAGATTTGGCAGCATCTAAGTTGTATGCAGAAGTTGGAGATAATGAATTACTTACAGTAACCCCATTGTTTGTACCTGTTACAAGCCAAGAGCCTGTTTCATTTACTCCCACTGAATTTCCTGCCATTAATCCCGCAGGGCTTCCCGGACAAATAGTTTGGTCAGGTCCTGCATTTGACTGAGTTATAGGCTTAACTGTATATGTTACATCGTCATAAGTTAAGGTTCCATCCAAACATTTGGTTGTTATCCTGAATTTATAGACTGTATTTCCTACATGTCCTGTAACTGCGGTGGTTAATGCATTGGGCGATAGGATATTTAATGTTGGTCCGCTGATTTGCGACCATGTTGTTGTCCCGCTTCCGTAAAATAATCCCGCTTTTTGTCCTACCAGTAGTAAGGGTTCATTCGCACAAAGTGTAAAGTCAATATTTGCATTAACAGAACAATTTTGTGCATTTGCATTGTTGTGTAATGCAAATACCAGCAATAATAAAATAAATAAATATTTTAATTTTCTGATAATAAACAAAATACTTTTTGCTGGAAAGTAAATTTTTGTTTTCATAAATTATTATTTTAATTGTAATTTAATTTATATAACACAAAGATAATTAATATGTTTACAGTGTTTGTTTAATTTCTGTTAATTTACTAACAAGTTTGTTTTAATAATAATACTATACAAATTATGTGCTAAAATATTAATATTTGATAAGTTATAGAAAAAGATGTAATTAAATACACACGTAAATCCTTAATTTTATTACGATTTATGAATTTATGCTTTTGTTATAATTTTTTTAATACCTCTTTTTAAAGAATTTATTATGCTCAATTTTGTTGGTTAATTGGGAAATTATTTTCAAATCAGGACATTTATTGGTATTATCTGGCAATCCACTCAGACGGATTGAGTTTACTATTGCCTTTCCAAATCTGAAATTGAAGTATGGTTTTATCATCATCATCATTAGTTGAAATCAAACCAATTTTCTGTTTTGTACTCACTTTATCACCTCTTCTAACATAAACAGTTACTAAATTTGAATAAACTGATAAAAAATTTCCATGTCTGATAATTACTACATCATTTCCATTTGGTCCTGAAATTACAGCTGTTACTTCACCGTTAAATATTGCTCTGGCTGTAGATCCTTTATTTGTAGTGATATCAATACCATCATTATTTATAATAATGCCTGGCAATTCAGGATGAGAATGGTTTCCAAAAGTGCTTGAAATAATTCCTTTTTCGGAAGGCCAAGGCAATTTCCCTCTGTTTGCAGCAAAACTATTCGACAATGCCATTTCTTCAGGGGTATCAGTTAATATTTCTGATGTTGTTTTTACCTTAGTTTCTTCTTTTTCTATCTTGGTTGGGTTTGTGACATTTTTATTTGATTTAACTTTGTTTTCTGCTCTTAATTTTGAAGCTTCTTTTGCTTTTCTAACTTCTTCTGCAATAATATGTTCAATGTCTTTCTGTAATTTTCTGGCTTCTGATTCTTTTTTTCTTAATGTTTTAAGTAGTTCTTTTTCTGTCTTTTGAAGTTGCTGAACTGCAACATTTTTGGCTTCCTGTTCATGAGTTAATTGTGTTTTTTCTGTTTCATTATTTGAAAGTAATTGATTTTGATTTTGTTTTTGGCTTACCAGTTCTTGCCTTTTTTGTGATAATTCATTTTGTTTATTTGTAATTAATTGAGCCTGAGCTTTTCTGTACGAAGAGTATTGTTTATAATATTTCACCCTTTGAAATGCCTGATTAAAATTTTCGGATGCAAAAATAAACATCAGTATATTATTTGAGCCTCGATTTTTATTGGCTGCAATTATCATTCTGGCATATTCTGTTTTTAGAGTAGCCAAATCTTTAATTAATTTTTCAACAGAATTTTGGGTATAGTTTATTTCAGAATTAATTACATTTATTTCCTGATTTATATTAGTTATAAGCTCTTCTCTTTTGTTTATTTGATTCTTTAATACAATTAACTGATTTAGTGAGTTTTGCTTGTCTTTTTTTGTTTCTTTTAATAATTGATTTGTAAAACGGATTTCCTGTTCTATTTTCTTTTTGTTTTCTTGCAACTTAATTTTATCGTTTTGCGAATATACACAAAAACAAGATGTTGAAAAAATAAAAACCAATATTAATGCATTATATTGTTTTTTTAGTTGAATTAGATGATATTTCATTCCGTTTTTATTCATGAACGTCAAAATTATAAAAAAAAAATCATTTTGGCATTATTCTGTCGTAATTTTCAGGGATTTTAAACGGAAAATTTAATTCTTCATTGATATTTACCTTTGAATAATCTATTTTTATTTCAATAACTTTTTCTGAAATTATAGAAATTTGTAATAATTTAGGGAATAACTGGTTGCTAATTAATTCAAAATCAGAGTAAGATATTTTTAATTTGTTATTTTCTTTAACTTCTTTGACATTCAGGTTCTTGATTTTGTAATTCTTTGAATCAATTTCGATGTTTTGTACAAGTATTTTTAATTTGTCATTTTCGTTTCTGATATATTTTTTTAGCTTATGTCTGTTTACAGTATTCAAATGAAAATTTTCACCATCAAAACTGCTCTTAAACTTATCATTTTCATAGTATTTAAAGTCATTTCCAACTATAAATGCTTGAAGCATATCAAAATCTACTGTTGAATTAATAAATCTATTGATATAATTAAAATCTGATTTGAAATAATTATTATCCATTCTGTTGATTACAAATATACTGTCTTGGGTAATGAGAATGCGTGCTCCTTCTATCGAAAATTTTGATATAGAAATCCAGATTATACTGTCTTTTTTGATTCTGATTTGCCCACTAAACGAAGTATTGTTGTTATCTATTTCATAATCAGCAGAAAATTTAACTGAGAGCCATTCAAAGTTAAACTGATTTTTAGTCATTTTATTTATTATACTGTCTGAAGCCTGCGTTTCAATTGGTTGAACAACAATGGGTTTTGCTTGATTTTGCTCAGTCTGAATTGTTTTTTGAGTTTTGCACGAAACAAGAAAAAGTATTGATATAAAGCATGTTATAATTAATGTATTTCTCAACTTATTCATATAATTTCTTTTCATCAATTTTTTTCTGTAAAAGTTCTGTACCATCACCCATTTTTTTTGCTTTAAGCCAATATTCCACGGCTTTTGAAGCATCACCTGCTTTGTAATATATATCGCCTAAGTGTTCAAGTATAATATCATTTTCAGAACCACCATTTTCCAGTGATTTTAATATCCATTTTTTTGCTTCTTCATATCTGCCCAATTTGTAAAAAACCCATGCGTAAGTATCTTGATATGAGGCATTATTTGGTTCTAAAGTGTTTAGCTTTCTTCCCATTTGTTCTGCTTTATCAAGTTCTTCATTTTGCAATGACAAATAGTAGGTGTAATTGTTTAGAACATATACATTATCAGGATCTATTTCAAGATTCTTTTTAAAAGCATTAAATGCTTTGTCATAATTTTTGTTTTTATATTGAATATCACCAAGATAAGTGTAAAATTGTGAAAGCAATTTGTCATTATCAACCACAAGTTTTAAGCCTGTTTCTAATTTCTCTATTGCTTTTGATAATTGATTTGTCTGAAAATTTGAAATTCCTGAAAATAAATACAATAGTGGTTGTTCAGGAAATAATTCTATTGCTCTTTCACTTTCATTTATCAAAGCAATTGTGTCGTTAAGCTCTGAATTAATGATAAGTATGGTTTCCCATATTTCATATTTACTGCTATCAATCATATTTACTTTTCTGAATGATTCACGAGCTTCTTCAAATTTTTTATCTCTATATAAGAAATCTCCTAAAATAGAATATGCTTTTGCTTCATTGGGATGTGTTTTTACTAATATCTCTGACAATTCAAAAGCTTGTGATTTTAACTCATTGTAAATTTCTGTAATTGAGTAGTATGACAAAAGAATTTGAATTTTTGTATCAATTTCCAGATTTGGATTTGCAAAACCCTTTTTTAACTCCTGATATGATTTTTCTTTATTGCCAGTTTCACGATAATAACTTGCTAATGAAATATGTATAAACTTATCATTAGGGTCTTTTTCAAGAATTTTATTGTAGTAGATTAATGCTTTTTCATAATTTTTTTTACTCATATACATTTCAGCGAGCATTGCCAGATATTTTGTTTCGCTTGGAAATTCAGTTACAAGTTTTTCAACTTCAACAACAGCTTTATCAAACTTATTTAAAGAAAGATATATCTTTTGTTTCTGTAATGAAATACCTTCAGAAATACCGGTTTTTTTTTCTATAAGATCATAAATTTTTATGGCCTCATTGTAATTATTATCATAAAGATATGCATTAGCCAAATCGTAGAAATAATCAATGTTATCCGGATTTTTCTTTACAATATTTAACCAAACATTGCATGATTCTTTAAATTGTTGATTAGCTTTATATAAATCAGAAAGCAAAATCTGATACCAGATATTTTCTGTGTCAATATCTGTTGCTTTTTTCACAAATATAAGTGCTTCAGCATTTTTGTTTTGCGATTGATAAATGCGGGCAATTTCATAAAATGCAGAAGAGTATTGCGGATCTTTATTTATTACAGTAGAAAAAAGCTCTAATGCATTTTTATAATTGCCTAACAATTTTTCTTTATTGGCATCAATAAAAATACCATCTAATGCAAGTTTTTGAGCTGTAACTGTTTGCGATTTTGTATTTCTTTCTGTTTTTTTAATTTTAGTAACTTTGCATGAAGTTGCTGAAATTGTGATTGCAAGCAGTATATATATTATTTTTTTGTGTATGATCATTTGCAGAGTGCATTGGTTTGTTTTGCCTTATAAGCAAATTGACTAATGAACGATTTTTGTTTTTATTTATTGTGAAACGATTAAATATTATAATTAATAGTGGTAAAATCTCCAATACTCAATTCATTAATATCTCCTTTGTATTCAACAAAATTACCAATCATTGAGTTGTCAATATTGGCATTTTTTATTTTTGAATTGGTTTGAATAATTGTATCAGTAATAATTGAATGGCTAATAATTGAGTTTTCGCCAATAGAAACATATGGGCCGATTATGCAATTTGTAATTCTCACATTTTCACCAATATAGCATGGGTTATTAATAATTGAGTTTGTGATTTCTGCTGAATCTGCTACCAATTTATCACCGTTGCTATTAATTAATAATCTGCGGTTTGTAATAACTGTTGCATCTTTATTTCCACAATCAAGCCATTCATTTACTTTGCCAACCGAAAATTCTGTGCCGTTTTTCATCATATTCTGCAAAGCATCAGTAAGTTGGTATTCGTTACCTTTAATGATGTTATTGTCAATTAAGTATTGCAATTCACTTTTTAGATATTCTCCATCTTTAAAATAATAAATTCCGATAATGGCTTTGTTAGAGATAAATTCTTTTGGTTTTTCAATAAAATCTGTAATAATGCCGTTTTCATTGGTTTTTACAACTCCAAAAGCACTTGGATCATCCACTTCATGTACCCAAATGATACCATCTTTGGTTTCATCCAAAATAAAATCTGCTTTAAAAAGTGTGTCAGCAAAAGCAACTGTAACTTTTCCATTAAGCGATTCCTCGGCGCAAAGTATTGCATGTGCAGTACCAAGAGGTTCTGTTTGATAATAAATTTTCCCTTTAGCGCCTAATCTTTCAGCTATTTCAATTAATCGGGTTTCTACCTCGGTTCCGAAATCGCCAATAATGAATGCAATTTCTTCAATTTCTTCATTGCAAATTTTTACTATATCTTCTGCAAGTCTTTGTACTATAGGTTTTCCTGCAACCGGAATAAGTGGTTTTGGAATTGTAAGTGTGTGTGGGCGCATCCTTTTGCCCATTCCTGCCATTGGTATAATTATTTTCATTGGTATGTTTATTTATAGTATTGTAATAATCCCAGAATCAGGAATTATTATTTTAATTTATTTAAAGTGAGTTTTAATTTATTTTCAAACTTTATTTAGTTGATAATTATTTTCCGGTATGTCCGAAACCACCTTTACCTCGCAGGGTTTCTTCCAAAATATCTACTTGCCTCCAACAGATTGTCGAATGCTTAGAAATAATCATTTGAGCAATCCTTTCACCATCTTTAACAACATAATCATTATTGGAAAGGTTTACCAAAATTATTTTAATTTCACCTCTATAATCAGCATCAATTGTGCCAGGTGTATTTAAAACGGTGATACCGTGCTTGTAAGCTAAACCACTTCTGGGCCTGATTTGTGCTTCATAACCTATTGGAAGTTCAATAAATAATCCTGTAGGTATTAATACTCTTTCCATTGGTTTTAATAAGATTGATTCAGTTAAGGCTGCTCTTAAATCCATACCTGCCGATGCTTCTGTTTCGTAAGCAGGTAGTGGATGTTTGGAATGATTTACAATTTTAATATCCATTTGATAAATTTTGTACAAAAATAATCAAATTAAGTTTACATCAATACGGTTTAAGTATTTTTAGCAAAAATCTTAATCTTAATAAAATCAGTTATATACAATGTTGCAGCAAGAAATACTGATAAAATGCAGGTTTTTTTTCTAAACAAAAAACCGATATGAGATATATCTTAATAAAAGTTAAAAAGTATTAAATTTGAAATATAATCTATCATTTATGATATTATAACTTACGGAAAAACAGTACGAAAACGTATTAAATGCTTGATTATGTCAGTAAGTTAAACTATTACAAAACATAAATTATTCGCAAAAAAGATTATATCTTTGTAGCTAATTTGGGTAAATAGGTTTCATTAAACTAAAAAACAAATGTCAGTAAAACAAAAAACCATAGACCTCAGAAAGAGAATGCAAGAAGCACTACAAGGTGGTGGTTCTAAGGCTATTGAAAAGCAGAAGGCTACAGGTAAATTAACTGCTAGAGAAAGAATTATAACTTTATTAGATCCTAATTCTTTTTTCGAGTATGATTTATTTGTAGAACATTCTGGAAAAGATTTTGATATGGATAAAAAGTATCTTCCCGGAGACGGTGTAGTAACCGGAACAGGTACTATTAGTGGACATCCTGTATGTATTTATGCTCAGGATTTTACAGTAGCAGGTGGTTCTCTGGGTTATATGCATGCCAAGAAAATTACAAAAATTATGGATCATGCCATGAAATTGAAAGTGCCAATTATTGGCATTAACGATTCTGGAGGTGCTCGTATTCAGGAAGGTGTAAATTCGTTGGCTGGTTACGGAGAAATTTTTTACCGTAATACAATGGCATCAGGAGTAATTCCTCAGATTTCTGTAATTTTGGGTCCTTGTGCCGGAGGTGCTGTTTATTCGCCAGCTTTAACAGATTATGTTTTTGTGGTTGATAAAATCTCAAAAATGTTTATTACAGGACCCGAAGTAATTAAAACTGTTCTTGGCGAAGAAATATCAATGGAAGAATTGGGTGGAGCCAGAGTTCAGGCTGAAATTACCGGAAATGCTCATTTCTTTGCTGAAAGTGAAGACGAATGTTTTGAACAAATAAAAAAACTGGTTAGTTATATTCCATGGAATAATACAAAAAAAGCAGAAGCCTTTCCAAAGAAAGCTCCAAAATTGAAAACTTACAAAATAGATAGTATATTCCCTACAAATCCGGCTTTGCCTTATGATGTAAGGAATATTATTAAAGCAATTTGTGATGATTCTGAGTTTTTGGAAGTTCATGAAAGATGGGCCGCTAATATTGTTGTCGGATTTTCAAGATTAAACGGGCAAACTGTCGGCTTTGTTGCAAATCAGCCTTTAGTTCTTGCAGGTGTACTCGATGTTGATTCATCAGATAAAGCAGGTCGTTTTATCAGATATTGCAATGCATTTAATATTCCTTTGGTTACTTTGGTTGACTTACCTGGATATTTACCGGGTATTGATCAGGAACATGCAGGTGTTATTCGTCATGGTGCCAAAATATTGTATGCTTATTCAGAAGCTACTGTTCCAAAAATTACTGTAATCTTACGTAAAGCTTATGGTGGTGGTTATATTGCAATGTGTTCTAATCATTTAAGAGCAGACTTTGTATTTGCATGGCCAACTGCTGAAATTGCAGTTATGGGACCTGAAGGTGCTGCCAATATTATTTTCAGAAGTGAAATTTTAGCTGCTGAAAATCCGGAAGAAATGCGTAAAAAGAAAATTGCTGAATATAAGAAAAAGTTTGCAAATCCTTATGTTGCTGCTGCTTATGGTTATGTAGATGCTGTTATAGATCCTACAGAAACCAGACATTTCCTTATTCATGCATTAGATATTTCTAAAGATAAACAAGAAACTCGTCCATACAAAAAACATGGTATTCCTCCTTTTTGATGCAATTAGTTTTCAGAAAAGTAATACTTTTTAATTAGATAATGTTTCATTAAAAAAAAATAATAATGGAAGAGATTTACAATAATATTGAACAGGATGGTAGCAATACTGAAAAGTGGGATGTCATTAATATAGATGGTGTTATTTATCAAACTACTATTCCGAAGAAGAATCAGGATAGAAAGCCATTTAAAGCTAAAGATCCAAAAGATATTCATGCTTTTATTCCGGGTACTATACTTAAGGTTTTTGTAAAACCTAAAGATAAGGTAAAAAAAGGCGATAAACTACTTATTTTTCAGGCAATGAAGATGAGTAACGAATTGCTTGCTCCAGTAAACGGCGTGATTGCAGAAGTAAATATTAAAGAAGGGGATTCTGTAAATAAAGCACAGGTTCTTGTTAAAATAAAATAATATTGCCTAATGAAAAAGCTGATAGAAATATCAGCTTTTTTTATTTGATTGGCACAAATAATGATAATGAAGATTCTATGTAATCAATAATTTCCTTTTTCCCAGCCTCATTCTTTGCAGATGATAAAAATATAGTGGGCAATTCTTCCCATTGAGTTAGTAATTCATGTTTGAATTTATTAGTGTTTTCAGCTAATTGTTTGGCATTTATTTTGTCAAGCTTTGTGAAAACGATTGAAAAAGGGATTTGATTTACACCAAGCCATTCAATAAACTGTAAATCAATTTTTTGCGGCTCCAATCTGGAATCTATCAATACGAAAATCGTCATCAGACTCTCTCTGTGCGACAGATAATCTTCTATCATTTTTTGCCATTTTTCTTTAATTGATTTTGATAGTTTTGCATAGCCATATCCTGGCAAATCAACTAAGTACCATGATTCGTTAATAATGAAATGATTGATTAATTTTGTTTTTCCCGGGGTTGAGGAGGTTTTAGCCAAATCTTTATGATCAGTAAGCATATTTATCAAAGAAGATTTCCCAACATTTGATCTGCCAATAAAAGCATATTCAGGTAAAATTGGCTTTGGGCATTGACTGATTTTTTGACTACTGATAAAAAATTTTGCTGTTTTTATTGACATTATATTATTGGTTTTTTATGTATGTTGCTATGTGTCTGTGTTTTTTGATGTCGTAAATATCGTTTATTGTAATCAAAATTCCTGTTTCTTCTACTTTCCCAAAACTATGATTGATAGCAGTTCCGAATGACTTCATGGTAGAAGACAGATTCATATATGCATTTACCAATGGAGGAATTGATTCGTTAAATCTTCTGACATTTTTCATCAGAATACGATAATCATCCTCATAATTTCCGGAATTGAAGGTGTTGTTAAGTTCTTCAATATCAGTAATTATAGTGAGCTCTTCGTGTGGAAATACCATGTTTTCAGGATCAGGAAAATATTTTTTAAGAAAGAAAAGTATCATATCTCTGGCAGTTATATTAAAACGCGGATACATGGTTATTTTCCCGAAAAAATATTTCATATCAGGATAATCTAGAGTTATAGCACCTAATCCATCCCAAAGGTTATCGAGCGAGAAGATTCCTTTTCTGATATTGTAAGTTGGTTGATATTTTGGCTGAACCCATGAACGACCTAGTTCTATGGTAAAGGGCAAATATTCTTTGATAAAATATGGCGAAAAGTGAAATAATTCTGCTGTGGCACAATATGGTTCGCCATTTTCTGAAATTTTAATATTTTTTCCATCTATAAAACGATACCCTCCAATTATTTCCTTGTCTTCTGGACTCCATACCAACAATTGTTCGTAAGGTTGTTCACACGTATCAAATTCATCAATATCAATTGGTTTGCCGGTACCACCACCTGCATCTCTAAAACTAAGTTCTCTTAATCTGCCAATTTCCAACATGGTATTTGGTGAATTGTGATGATTAATAATATATATTTCTTTATTTCCGTTATTTGTTTTTCTTAAAAATCTTTCCTGAGTTAATTCTTTTTCAATTAAATCGGTATTTATCGCCTGAATTATTGTTTCCATTTTTTCGTTAAGTTAATAAGCTAATTAATTGAACTGTTTTTGTCTAAACTTAAATGATATACCAGATTTTTCACTCTTTCAGCCCATTGGTTATCAGTATTATTCTTGTTGAATGTTTGATATGATATTGGTTCTCCGATAGTAATGTTTATTGTTTTGTTTTTTTGCTTATACATTTCATCAACCAGATATAGCATTTCTATATTTGCTTTTAATCCTATTTTTTTTCGGATATTTGCCAGATTATAAAAAAAATCTGAATTTTTACCATCAATATATACAGGAATTATGTCTCGTTGATATTGTTTTGCTTTATAAATGAAAGTTTTTTTCCAATCCAAATCTTTTATAATACCATTTTTTTGTTTCCTAGATACCAAACCAGCTGGGAAATACAAAATCATTGAATCAGAAGCAAATGCACTATCTAGTATTTTAATATTATCAGTGTTTTTCCCATGTTTATTTATAGGGATAAATATAGGTTTTAATTGTGGCAAATTCATTAGCAGATCATTTACCGGAAACAAAATGTCATTTCGGTAATTTCCAATTCTACTTATAAGTGCCATCCCATCCAAACCTCCAAGCGGATGATTTGAAACTAATATATATCTTCCTGATTTACTGATTTTTTCTAATCCATTGATTTGAATATTTACACCAAATTCTTTTAGGATTTCTGTAGCAAAATCGATACCTGTTTTATCTCTATTGCGATAAATTGCAGCATTTAATTCCTTTATATGAATTACCCGATTTAGATAATTGAATATAAAAGAGGGTATGATTCTTAATAGATTCGGGTTTTTATTCCCGATAATCCTTTTTAAATCAATGAAATCTTCAGATATTTCTATTTGTTGACTACTCAAATTATTATTTTTTTTTGACAATTATTGCTACAAAAGTACAATAAACATCCTTAATTCTCTATATTTTTTTTATAAATCATCTAAATATAGTAATTTTTTAATATTACTTTTTCTGACGTTATCAACAATTTTAATATTTAGTAAAAAAAATTTTTTTGATTAAAATGAAACCAAAAAAGCAAATATTCTATATTTTATTCTTTGAAAAATATTTGTAACATTCAATAAAACAGGCATGTAATATAATAAATATTTCTTTGTAACCTTTTGAAAAAAAATGAGTATAAAATTTTAAAAATGGGATTTTTTGGATTAATATGGAAAATTTATTAACAAAATGGATTTATTTGATTTTTTTATGTAAATTTACATCCTGAATTTTTAAAATTGAAAATGTTGGCACTCATAGGAAAAGAATATTGTACTGTTGATTCAAACGGAAGGTTTAAATTTCCTTCTGCGTTGAAGAAACAGCTTATTAGTGTGATTAATAATGGATTAGTCATGCGAAGCAGTATTTTTGGCCCATATTTGGAGTTGTATCCAATGGCCGAGTGGGATATTGAAATTGAAAAAATAAAGAAGAGACTTAATCCATATAATCCTAAAGATTTAATACTCATCAGAAAACTGTCTGAAGGAAATAAAATTGAACTAGATCAGAATGATAGAATTCTGATTCCTTCAGATTTAAAAAAAGCCGGCGGGATATCAAAAGATATCGTACTCATTTCGCGAATTAATATTTTAGAAATCTGGGATGTTGAGAAGTATAACGAAGTAAACGATTGCTCAACAATGGATTATGTTGCTTATGCTAATGAAAGACTAGTAGATATCAACAACGATTAAAAAAGCAAAGGATGTATCATAATCCGGTTATGTTAATTGAAAGCATTCAAGGCTTATCAATTATTTCAGGTGGAATTTATACTGATGTTACTTTTGGTGGCGGTGGTCATTCAAGAGAAATATTGAATAATCTTGACGAAAACGGCAGATTGCTTGCTTTCGATCAGGATGATGATGCTTTGGCAAATGTGCCCGAAGATAATAGATTCACACTTATTAATCATAATTTCAGATATTTAAAAAATTTCTTAAAATTATATAATGCCTGTCCTGTTGATGGAATTTTGGCTGATTTGGGTATTTCTTCTCATCAGATAGATGTTGCCGAAAGAGGTTTTTCAATACGTTTTAATGGTGAACTTGATTTAAGAATGAATCAAAATCAAGGAAAATCAGCAAAAGATGTTGTGAATAATTATACTGTTGATGAATTGAAAAGCATTTTTAAAGAATATGGCGAATTGCAAAATGCATGGAAAATAGCTAATTCAATAGTTAATTATCGTACAGAAAAACCAATAGAAAATACAGAACAATTAAAAGAAGCTGTTTTTAGTTGTTTACCAAAAAAGTTTGAAAACAAAACTTTGGCGATGATTTTTCAAGCAATTCGTATTGAAGTAAATGAGGAACTTGAAGTTTTAAAGGAAATGCTTTTACAAACTGTTGAATGTCTAAAACCTGGCGGAAGATTGGTTGTAATATCATATCATTCGCTTGAAGACAGATTGGTAAAGAATTTTTTGAAATCTGGAAATTTTAAGGGAGAGATTCAAAAAGATTTTTATGGTAATGTTATTTCACCTTTTAAGGTAATAAGCAAAAAAGCAATTATTCCTCAAGCTGAAGAAATTGAGAGAAATACCAGATCAAGAAGTGCTAAATTAAGAATTGCTGAAAGGGTTTGATATGGGAAAAAATTCAATTAAAAAACCTGAAGAAGTAAAGGTTAAAAAAACAAGTAATTTCAAATTACGGTTATCGCTTCCAAAAGATACAGCAGCTGGTAATATTCTGGATATCATTTTAAATGGTACTTTTTTAACCCGTAAAGGTTTCCTGACGTTGGTTCCACTTATTCTATTTATCTCATTATTGGGAATAATTTATATTGCAAATAATTATTGGGCAATAAAAAATTACAGAGAAATTTCAACTTTGAAAAAAGAATTGAAAGAACTTAGATTTGAGCATATTACTACTAAATCTGATTTTATGTATAGAAGCAAACAATCAGAGGTTGCACGCCGATTAGATTCTCTTGGGATTAAAGAATCTACTATTCCTCCACAAAAATTTATCATTAAATCAAATAATTAGCTGCATGAAAGAGGGGAAAAATGATATAGTTTGGAGAATAAAGCTGATATATTATGCTGTGTTAGTATTTGCTATCGTATTAATATATAAAGTGATTATTATTCAGTATGTTGATGGTGATATGTGGCGTCAACGTGCTGAGAATCTTACGCTTCGTTACGAAACAGTTGAAGCCGTCAGAGGAAATATTATCTCATCTGATTCTAACTTACTTGCAACTTCAATTCCTATTTTTGATGTTAAACTTGATTTACACAAATCTGTTATCCAAAAGGATACATTTAAATTGTATCTTAAAGAGTTGTGTGATAGTTTATCTGTATTGTATCCTGAAAAATCAAGTAGTGAATTTAAAAATATTTTAGTTGGAGGCAGGAAAAATGGCAAAAGAGATTTACTTCTAAAAAGAAATATAGATTATACACAATTAAAAAGATTGAGAACATTTCCGATTTTGAAGAAAGGGAAATTTAAAGGAGGTTTTATAGTTGAGGAAAAAGATTATAGGAAAATGCCTTTTCAAATGCTGGCTAGTAGAACAATTGGGTATAAAAATCTGAATTCGAATGTATATGTAGGTTTAGAAGGTGCTTATAGTAAAGAGCTGGAAGGTGTTAGTGGGAAACGTTTAATGCGGAAAATTGCTAATGGGATTTGGCGTCCGGTTGAAAGAGATAATCAGATAGAACCCGAAAACGGAAAAGATATTGTAACAACTATTGATATTAATATTCAGGATGTAGCTGAAAGTGCTCTTTTAAAGTGCTTAGATTCAAATGATGCAGAACATGGTTGTGCCATTCTGATGGAAGTTAAAACTGGATATATCAAAGCAATAGCCAATCTGAAACGTCATAAAGATGGTACTTATGGTGAGGATTTAAATTTTGCCATTAGCGAAAGTGCAGAACCTGGTTCTACTTTTAAACTGGCTTCGTTAATTGCTGTTTTGGAAGAAGGTAAATTTGATACTAATGAATTGGTTAATACTGGTGTAAGTAGTTATGCCGGAAAAAAAATGGAAGATTCACATGAAGAAGGTTATGGCCGTATTTCGTTAAGTAAAGCTTTTGAGGTTTCTTCAAATGTTGGAATCTCTGAAATTGCTACCCGTACTTTTGGTAAAAATCCACAGAAATATATTGATTATCTTAATGGAATGAATCTTAATAAACCGCTTGGTATAGATTTGAAAGGTGAAGGCAAACCGTATGTAAAAAATACCAAAGATAAAACCTGGTCAAAGATTTCATTACCATGGATGTCAATAGGATATGAATTGATGATAACACCTTTGCAAACTTTGACTTTTTATAATTCTATTGCAAATAACGGAGTTATGGTTAAACCCTTGTTTGTTAAAGAAATTATGCAAACTGGAAAACTTATTGAAAAGAAAGAAGCTGTGGTTATAAATAAATCAATATGTTCTGACAAAACTTTAGCTAAAGTGCAGGCAATATTACAAGGTGTTGTTGAGCACGGAACCGCAAAACATTTATTAAATACTGTTTATAAAATTGCCGGAAAAACAGGAACTGCAAAAATTGATTATCATAATAATAAGGAAAGCAATGTTTATCGTGCTTCTTTCGTAGGATATTTCCCTGCTGATAATCCTAAATACTCATGTATCGTAATTATTAACAATCCCACCAAAGGTATTTATTATGGTGGAGCCATTGCTGCACCGGTTTTTAAAGAAATTGCTGATAAAGTGTATGCTACTCAATTAAATATCCATCAGCAACGAAAAATTGAATATAAAAAGATCTCAATTCCTTTTGTAGCAGCTGGAAACAAACAGGAAATTTATACAATTTATTCAAATCTTAATCTTCCATTTTTATCTGATAATAATGATGCAGATTATTTGGTTTCAACCACCAGAGATAGTTTAAATGGATATAAATCTGTTGAATACAAATCAGGTATTGTTCCTGATTTTAAAGGAATGGGGCTAAAAGATGCGATTTATCTTGCTGAAAAGATAGGATTAAAAGTAAATGTTTCTGGCAAAGGAAAAGTTTCTTCACAATCGCTACCTAAAGGTACTAAATTTAATAAAAAACAGCTTGTTTCATTGTTTCTTGAAAAAAACGGTATCAATTATATTTCAAAACAATATGAAAATAGCCATATAGATACTGTGATTGATACAGATACATTAACAGCAAAAACTTTTAAGTCTTTAAAAAGTAAATCGGAATCTAAGAATACCGAAAAGCTTAAGCAGAATGAGGTTATAGCTAAGAATGATAAATTAAAAACAGGAAAACAGAAATCAGACAAACCTAAAACAGAGCAGAAGGATAAAAACAATCAGAAGAAGGTATCAGAAAGTGCAAAAAAACAAGAGAATAAAAAATCAGATTCAAAAAAGAAAGATCTAAAACCATCAGTAGATAAAAAGAAAACAGATAAGAAAAAAGAAGTAAAAAAAGCAGATAATAAAAAGAAAAATTAGAACATTAAAATGAAAAAACTAATCGATTTATTAATCAATATTGGTGAATATGAATTATTTGGAAATATTCAGATAATGGTTTCATCTATGGCTTTTGATTCGCGCAAAGTTGAACAAAATAGTATTTTTGTTGCTGTTAGTGGAACCATTTCTGATGGGCATCTTTTTATAAACCAAGCTATTGAAAAAGGAGCGTTTGTGGTTGTTTGCGAAAAACTGCCATCACATCTAAATGAGAATATTACATTTATAAAGGTGGAAAATACAGCTTTGGTTTTAGGATTGATGTCTTCTAATTTTTATAATAACCCATCAAAGCAGTTGAAACTGGTTGGAATTACCGGGACAAATGGGAAAACGACTACCGTTACTTTATTATATAATACATTTAAATCTTTAGGCTATAAAGTTGGCTTATTGTCAACCATCAGCAATAAAATTCATGATAAAGAAATTCCTTCAACGCACACAACTCCTGATGCTTTGCAAATGAATATGCTTTTAAATCAGATGATTGAAGAAGGTGTGAGCTATTGTTTTATGGAGGTTAGTTCGCATGCAATAGTCCAAAACCGAATTGCTGGTTTGACTTTTTCCGGTGCAATTTTTAGCAATATTACTCACGATCACCTCGATTTTCACAAAACTTTTTCGGAATATATAAAGGCAAAAAAACTGTTTTTCGACCAACTTTCTTCTTCTGCATTTGCACTTACAAATTTGGATGATAAAAATGGTATAGTAATGATACAGAATACTAAAGCTCATCGTTATACCTATAGTTTGCAATCTGTTTCTGATTTTAAGTGTAAAATAATTGAAAATGAATTATCAGGTTTGCATTTGAATATTGATGGTATTGATGTAATTACAAAACTTGTCGGAAAATTTAATGCATATAATTTAACTGCTATTTATGCTACTGCAATACTGTTAGGTGCTGACAAATTTGAAGTGTTGCAAATTTTAAGTAATCTAAACTCAGCTGAAGGAAGGTTTGAATACATCAAATCAGCTGAAAATATCACTGCTATAGTAGATTATGCACATACACCTGATGCATTGATTAATGTATTAAATACCATTGATGCAATCAGAACAAAAAGTGAACAATTGATTACTGTTGTGGGTGCTGGTGGCAACAGAGATGCTCAAAAACGACCTGTGATGGCAAAAATTTCCGCTGAAAATAGCGATATTACAATACTTACATCAGATAATCCACGTAATGAAGATCCTGAAGACATTATAAAACAAATGGAAGCTGGTGTAGATATCTCTTTGAAACGCAAAGTTTTGACTGTTCTTAACAGAAAAGAAGCTATTAAAACTGCCTGTGCAATGGCAAAAAATGGTGATATTATTTTGGTAGCAGGCAAAGGACATGAAAAATATCAGGAGATAAAAGGCGTAAAATATCATTTTGATGACAAAGAAATTTTAAAGGAATATTTATTATAAATAACTGATATGTTGTACTATTTATTTGATTATTTACATAAAGTATTTGATTTCCCCGGAGCGGGATTATTTCAATACATTTCATTCAGAGCTGCAATGGCAGTTATTGTTTCTCTTACCATTTCATTGCTTTTTGGAAAGAGTTTAATTGCATATTTGAATAAAAAACAAGTTGGCGAAACTGTTAGAGATTTAGGTCTTGAAGGTCAGAAAGAAAAGCAAGGTACACCAACTATGGGTGGTTTAATTATTTTGGGATCAATATTAATACCAACATTATTGTTTGCTAAATTAGATAATATTTATGTTATCCTGATGATTGTTACAACAATTTGGCTTGGAATTATTGGTTTTCTTGACGATTATATTAAAGTTTTCAAGAAAGATAAAGAAGGATTAGCTGGTAGATTTAAAGTATTGGGTCAGATTACTTTAGGTTTAATTATAGGTTTTACGATGTACTTTCATGATGGCATTGTAATTAAAGAAAAAGTTCAGGAAAGTGCTGTAGTTAAGTCAACCAATATATTGAATGAAGCAAATTATGAACGTGCTAAGGAAGTTTTTAATAATGAAGCTGTTAAATCTACCAAAACAAGTATCCCCTTTTTTAAGAATAACGAATTAGATTATTCATACTTTATTTCATGGATGGGAGAAAATTATAAAAAATGGGCATGGTTAATTTTTGTACCTGTTGTAATTCTAATTATTACATCAGTTTCAAATGGAGCAAATCTAACAGATGGCATAGATGGATTGGCAACGAGCACTTCTGCAATAATAGGTGCCACTTTGGGAATTTTAGCCTGGGTTTCTGGAAATATAATATTTGCTAACTATTTGAATATTATGTATATTCCAAATATTGGAGAACTTACCATTTTTGTAAGTGCTTTTGTAGGAGCTACAATTGGCTTTTTATGGTATAATACTTACCCTGCTCAGGTTTTTATGGGCGATACTGGTAGCTTATCAATCGGAGGTATTATTGCAGTACTTGCAATTTTAATTCGTAAAGAATTATTAATCCCAGTTTTATGTGGAATTTTTCTGGTTGAGAATTTATCAGTAGTTCTTCAGGTAAGCTATTTTAAATATACTAAAAAGAAATATGGTGAAGGTCGCAGAATTTTTAAAATGTCTCCTTTACACCATCATTTTCAGAAACTTGGATATGCAGAACCTAAAATTGTAGTAAGATTTGTAATTGTAGGTTTAATGCTAGCAGTTTTTACTATCGTAACATTAAAATTGAGATAAATGCTAAATAAAAACATTGTCATTCTTGGAGCCGGCGAAAGCGGTGTTGGGGCTGCGGTTCTTGCTAAAAAGCAGGGATACAATGTTTTTGTTTCAGATTTTGCTAAAATTAAAGATAAGTATTCTCAAAAATTAATTGCTGAAAAAATCAATTTTGAAGAAGGAAAACATTCTGAATCAGTTATATTTAAGGCTGAAGAAATAATTAAAAGTCCAGGAATTCCTGATACTGCTTTAATTATCTCAAAAATTAAAGAAAAAGGAATTCCAATTATTGATGAATTAGAATTTGCTTCGAGATTTACTAATGCTTTAAAGATTTGTATTACAGGAAGTAATGGAAAAACAACTACAACTTCTTTGATTTATCATATTCTGAAAAAAGCTGGTTTAAATATAGGTTTAGCAGGTAATATTGGTAAAAGTTTTGCTTTGCAGGTTGCTGAAAATAAATTCGATATATATGTTTTGGAAATCAGTAGTTTTCAGTTGGATTATATGTTTGATTTTAAAGCAGAAATCGCAATCTTAACGAATATAACCCCCGATCATTTAGATAGATACGATTATAAATTTGAAAATTATATAAACTCAAAATTCAGAATTTGCAATAATCAAACAGTAGATGATTATTTTATTTATTGCAAAGATGACAAAGTAACTACTAATAATATAGATAATTACAAAATTATTTCAAAAAAATATCCATTTTCATTTTTCGAAAAAATAGAAGAAAATGGTGCATATATCGATAACAAAAAAATTATATTCAACATAAAATCAAATACATTTAACATGGATTTAGAAGCATTGGCATTACAGGGAAGACACAACGTTTACAATTCGATGGCAGCTGGTATCAGTTCCAGAATTTTAGATATCAGAAAGGATATCATCAAGGAAAGTATGTCTGACTTTCAGGGGGTGGAGCATAGGCTTGAATTTGTTGCTAAAGTTCATGGTATTGAATTTATTAATGATTCAAAGGCTACGAATGTTAATTCAACATGGTATGCATTGGAATGTATGACAAAACCGGTAGTATGGATTGTTGGTGGACAAGATAAAGGAAATGATTACAAAAGTTTAAGGCAATTGGTGAAATCGAAAGTGAAGGCTATTGTGTGTTTAGGTATTGATAATACTAAAATTATTGAAGAGTTTTCCGATTTGGTTCCGAAAATTGTAGAATCTAAAACTGCAAAAGAAGCAGTTGAAAAAGCATATTACCTGGCAAGTTCTGATGATGTTGTTCTTTTATCGCCAACCTGCGCAAGTTTTGATTTGTTTGAAAATTATGAAGATAGGGGGATGCAATTCAGAAAAGCAGTTAATGATTTGTAAATCAATTAATAATATTGACAATGAAAAGTTTTTCAAGTAATATTAGAGGTGATAAAGTAATTTGGGTAGTAGTTTTAATACTATCTGTTTTTTCTTTGCTATCTGTTTATAGTTCAACTGGTACGCTAGCCTATAAGTATCAAAGCGGAAATACTGAATATTATTTTTTCAAACATTTTGGGATTTTACTGGTTGGTTTTTTTCTCATTTATTTCGCCCATATGATTAAATATACATATTATTCAAGAATTTCGCAAATTGCTATTATTCTTGCAGTTCCATTACTTATATTTACTCTTTTTGCTGGTAGAATTAATGAAGCAAGCCGTTGGCTTACTTTACCCATAGTTAACATGACATTTCAGACTTCTGATTTGGCTAAAATAGCGCTTATAATGTTTGTTGCCAGAATGTTGGCCAAAAATCAGGAAAATATTGCCGATTTTAAGAAATCTTTTCTTCCTATAATTTTAACGATCAGCGGAATTTGTCTTTTAATTATGCCTGCAAATCTTTCTACGGCTGCACTTTTGTTTGCTACTTGTGTAATCTTAATGTTTATTGGCAGAATTAAATATTCTCATTTGTTTGGATTAATTGCAATTATTATAGTAGCTGTCTCTTTATTTATGGTACTTATTTTCAATTTCCCTCAAGTTGGTCGTTTTGGAACTTGGAAACACAGAATTGAAAGTCATTTTGATAAAGAAAGTGATGATAACTATCAATCTGATCAGGCAATGATTGCAATTGCAGGCGGAAAGGTTTTTGGGAAATTCCCTGGTAATAGTACTCAGCGAAATTTTTTGCCACACCCATATTCAGATTTTATTTATGCCATAATTATTGAAGAATATGGCATTTTAGGTGGAGCTTTTATTTTATTATTGTATATAATCTTATTTTATCGCGGAATGAGAATTTCTGCCAGAAGTCCGGGTTCTTTTGGCGCTTTTTTAACCATTGGTGTTTGCATGATGCTTGTTTTTCAGGCTATTGCTAATATGGCTGTTGCTGTTGGAATACTTCCTGTAACAGGTCAGCCTTTACCGTTAGTAAGTATGGGTGGAACCTCTATTTGGTTTACCAGTATTGCAATTGGCATTATGCTAAGTGTAAGTGCAGAAGTTGAGCTTGAAGATGATAAGAATTCAAAGGCAGAAACTGATGAAAACGCTAATAAATTAAAAACAGCTACGGCTACAAACTAAAAAATTATAGCTATGAAAGTAATAATAAGTGGTGGAGGAACTGGTGGTCATATTTATCCTGCTATTGCTATTGCTAATGCTTTACAAAACAAGGTTAACGATATCGAAATTCTCTTTATTGGAGCTAAAGGCAGAATGGAAATGGAAAAAGTACCAGCTGCCGGTTTTCAAATTAAAGGTTTGTGGATAAGCGGCTTGCAACGAAAATTAACTTTCAAAAATTTTCTTTTTCCTATTAAGGTAATTTCCAGCATGCTAAATGCCAGAAGTATTATTTCGGCTTTTAAACCTGATGTAGTTATTGGTGTTGGTGGATATGCCAGTGGACCAACTTTGAGGGTTGCATGTAGAAAAAATATTCCATCACTTATTCAGGAACAAAATTCTTATCCGGGTATTACCAATAAAATTTTGGGAAATAGAGTCAGAAAAATTTGTGTTGCTTATCCGAATATGGAAAGGTTTTTTCCTGCTAATAAGTTGATATTAACTGGAAATCCTGTAAGAAACTCAATTATAAACAATCAAATAAATAAACAAACTGCTCTTTCAATTTTTGATTTGAAATATGATAAAAAAACAATTTTAGTAATTGGAGGAAGTTTAGGCGCCAGAACCATTAACGAAAGTGTTTCAGGATTTCTAAAATTTATTGAAGATTCAGATTATCAATTAATTTGGCAAACAGGAAAGTATTATTTTGAAATTGCAAAACAAGAGGTCGAAAAAAGTAATTTTCACAATATTAGAGTTTATGAGTTTATAAATCAAATGGATATGGCATATTCTGCAGCAGATGTAATAATATCCAGAGCAGGAGCTATTGCTATTTCAGAATTATGTATTGTTGGAAAACCTGTTATTTTAATTCCATCGCCCAATGTTGCTGAAGATCACCAAACGAAAAATGCGATGGCTTTGGTTCAAAACAATGCTGCTATTTTGGTTAAAGATGTTGATGCTCGAAAACATTTAAAAGATACTTTAAATCAATTGCTTAATGATAGCTTACAAATGGAGTTATTATCTAGCCGGATTAAATTATTAGCTTATCCGAACGCAGCTGAACAAATTGCAGATGTTGTTATATCATTAATAAATAATTAATTGTATGGAAAAGAATCCGTTACTTGTTTTTCAAAAAGAAGCTCCTGAAATTGCAGATGCTTATAATCAATTGATTATGGCTTTAGTTAAAACTCAGGGGCTTGATTCAAAAACAAAACAATTAATTTATATTGCAATGAAAATTGTAACGTCTGATTTTGTTGCAATTAAATATCATGTTCCAATGGCAAAAAAGGCTGGAGCTACCCGTGATGAAGTATTGGAAACTGTTTTGTTGTCATTAACAGTATGTGGATTAAAAGGAATTTCGCATTGTTTAAGCGATGTTTTAGATATTTATGATCAAACTGAAAATTAATATTATGGATTTTAGTAAATTAAAACATATTTATTTTTTAGGTATCGGAGGAATTGGTATGAGTGCCATTGCCAGATATTTTATGGCAAAAGGCATAAAAGTATCTGGTTACGACAAAACAGCAACGCATTTAACCATTCAGCTTCAAAAGGAAGGAATTGAGATTCATTTTGAAGAAGATTTAAAATTAATTGGGAAAGATGTTGATATGGTGATATATACACCAGCTATACCATTCAATCATAAAGAATTGATTTTTTTTAAAGAAAATAATTTTAAATTATATAAGAGGTCAGAAGTTTTAGGTTTAATTACTCAAAACTCAATGGGAATTGGTATAGCAGGAACTCATGGCAAAACAACCATTTCTACTATGACTGCTCATTTGCTTAAACAATCTGAAGTGGATTGCAGTGCTTTTTTAGGTGGAATTTCTAAAAATTATCAAAGCAATTTATTGCTTTCATCTAAAAGCGAATATGTTGTTATTGAGGCAGATGAATTTGATCGTTCTTTTCTGAAATTACAACCTCAAATTGCTTCTATCAGTTCTATTGATGCAGATCATCTTGATATTTACGGTGATAAATCTCAATTAAAAAAATCTTTTGAAGAATATATTACAAAATTAAAAAAGGATGGAATTTTAATTTATAAAAAAGGATTAGATTTAGTAATCCCGTCTGATATTAAAGTATATACATATTCATTAAATGACAACTCTGATTTTTATGCTAAAAACATCCGGATAGTTGATGGTTCTTATATTTTTGATTTTGTTTCACCAGATCAAGTAATTAAAGAAGTTAAAATACTTTATCCTGGATTGCATAATATTGAAAATGCGGTACTTGCTATGTCTATTGCTTTGTTTACGGGTGTTAAACCCGAAGAAATTAAAAAAGCAATTTTAAGTTTTGAAGGTGTAAATCGTCGTTTTGATATTAGGATAAAATCTGAGAGTTTAATCTATATTGATGATTATGCTCATCATCCCGAAGAGTTAAAAGCTTGTATTTCATCGGTTAGAAGTTTGTATATTGGAAAAAAAATTACTGGAATTTTTCAACCGCATTTGTTTACACGAACTCGAGATTTTTCTGATGAATTTGCACGAAGTCTTGAACTTCTTGATACGGTTGTTCTTCTTGATATTTACCCTGCAAGGGAGCTTCCAATACCAGGTATTACATCTCAAATGCTTCTGGACAAGATTAATAAAACAGAAAAATTCTTGTTGAAAAAATCTGAAATATTAGATTTTATTGAAAATCATTCACCCGAAGTTCTTCTGACATTGGGCGCAGGTGATATAGATCAATTAGTTGAACCAATTGAAAATATGTTTGGCATATGAATAGAATTCTAAAAATAGTTTTGTGGTCAATATTGGCACTTGGTGTAATTACAGCTTTGATTTTTACTAATATTTATCATCAGAATAAGGTTTGTAATTCATTGGAAATTAAAATTGACTATAAAGGTGCTGATGCATTTCTTGTTGAGGATGAAGTTAAAGCATATTTGTATAAAAAAAATGATTCCATTATTGGAAGGAAAATTTCTGAAATTAACGAAAATTTGATTGAATGTATTTTAAATGATAATCCATATGTATATAGTGCAGAGGTTTTTGTAAGTTTTAATGCAGATGTAAATATAAATTTGTCACAAAGGAGGCCATTAGTTAGAATCATAAACAAACAAAATCAGCAGTTTTATCTTGACGATAAAGGTGTAAAGATGCCTGTAAAAGAGAATTGTCCGGCAAGGCTTGTTATTGCAAATGGCAATATTTCAGCTGTATATACTCCATTTATGTCTTCTGTTTCGTCGCAACGTGATGATACACTAAATCTTATGAAAGATACTGTTTTGTATAGTATTTATAAAATTGCAGAGTTTTTAAGCAGAAATGATTTTTTTAATGCGCAAATTGAAGAAATTTTTGTTAATGAGAACAAAGAAATCGAATTATTTCCTAAATTAGGCGACCAAATTATCATATTGGGAAGCATTGAAAATCTGGAAGATAAGTTTAGTAAATTAATGGTTTTATACAAAGAAGGATTTAATAAAATAGGTTGGGATAAATATAGTATTATTAATCTGAAATATAATAATCAGGTTGTTTGTACAAAAAGAAGTGATATAGATAAGAATGTAAGTTCAGGGAATAGTAAAAATTAATTTTTAAGTATATGAGCCAGAGTGAAATCATTGTAGGTCTCGATATTGGGACAACCAAAATTGCTGTAATTGTTGGAAGAAAAGACAGCCATGGGAAAATCGAAATTTTAGGATCGGGAAAAACCGATTCTGTTGGTGTAATGCGTGGTTCTGTTATTAATATTGAAAGAACAGCAGAATCAATACGCGCTGCAGTTCAACAAGCTGAAGAAATGTCAAATGTTGAAATTGCTGAGGTATATGTTGGGATTGCTGGTCAGCATATTAAAAGTTTGCAACAAAGGGGTAATATACTTAGGAGTTCATCGGAAGATGAAATCTCACAAAAAGATGTTGATTCTTTAATTGAAAATATGCATAAGCTGGTAATGAAACCAGGCGAAGAAATAATTGATGTGATACCTCAGGAGTTTATTATTGATAATGAACAAGGTATAAAGCAGCCAATCGGAATTTTTGGTGTTTGTTTAGAAGCTAATTTCCATATCATTACAGGTCAGGTTTCTGCTATTAAAAATATTATCAGAAGTGTAAAAAAAGCTAATCTTGAAGTTAAAGAATTGATTCTTGAACCTTTAGCTTCAGCAGATGCAGTTTTGGATGAACGTGAAAAAGAAGCAGGTGTTGCTTTGGTTGATATTGGTGGTGGTACTACAGATTTAGCTATTTTTCAGGATGGTATTATCAGACATACAGCTGTAATCCCTTTAGGTGGAAATATTATAACTGAGGATGTTAAAGAAGGTTGTACAATTATCAAAAGTCAGGCTGAAGCATTAAAAACTAAATTTGGATCTGCTTTAGCCAGCGAAAATCGTGATGAAGAAATAGTCGCCATTCCAGGTTTAAGAGGCAGACAAGCAAAGGAAATCTCTTTGAAAAATCTGGCTAATATTATTCAGGCTCGCATGGAAGAAATTTTGGAACATGTTATGTATGAAATTAAAAGCTCTGGATACGAAAAGAAATTGATTGCCGGTATTGTTATTACTGGAGGTGGCTCGTTATTGAAACATATTTCACAACTTACTGAATTTATGACAGGAATGGATACCCGAATTGGATATCCAAATGAACATTTGGCCAGCAATGCAACTGAAGAAATGGCAAATCCGATTTATTCAACAGGTGTTGGTTTGGTAATTAAAGGTTTGGAACGCTCAGAAAGAGATAACAATAGAGATGGAAACAACTCGAAGCCAGAAGTTAAGCCCAGACGGCCGAGTTCTTTAAACCTGCTTGAAAAGTTCAAAGGACTCTTTGATGATGAGGTAAAGTAATTAACAACGAATTGTTAAATAAAAATAAAAATAATTTGTTTTAATTAAATATTTATTTATAAATTTATCCTGCTAAATTTTCTAATTTAAAATCGGGATTATTTATAATAAAATAAATAAGATTTTTGATAAAAGGAATAAGAAAATACATTTTATAATATAAACATATATAGCATGTTAAAAGTTGATTTGCCAAAAAATCAGTCATCAATAATTAAGGTTATTGGAGTAGGTGGCGGAGGAAGTAACGCCGTTAATTTTATGTTTGATCAAGGTATAAATGGAGTGGATTTTATTATCTGCAACACCGATGCCCAAGCTTTGGACTCTAGTCCTATCCCAACAAAGATACAATTGGGAAAAGGTTTAGGTGCTGGAAATATACCGGCAGTTGCACAAAAAGCTGCTGAAGAAAAATCTGATGAAATTAAAGCAATTCTTGAAAAAAACACTCAGATGCTTTTCATTACTGCGGGCATGGGTGGTGGTACCGGTACCGGTGCAGCTCCTGTTATTGCTTCTATAGCAAAAGAAATTGATTTATTGGATGATCAGGAAAATAAAATACTCACCGTTGCTATTGTTACTTTACCATTTTCTTTTGAAGGAAGAAAAAGAAAGTTGCAGGCTGAAGAAGGCATTAAAGAACTGAGAAAACATGTTGATGCAATTTTAGTAATTAATAATGATAAATTGCGCGAATTTGGTGATTTACCATTAGGTAAGGCTTTTGAGAAAGCTGATAATATTCTTGCTACTGCAGCTAAAGGTATTGCCGAGATAATTACTGTAAAAGCATTTGTAAACATCGATTTCAGAGATGTAAATACTGTTATGAAGAAAAGTGGTGTTGCTTTAATGGGTTCTGGTATTGCTGAAGGCGAAAACAGGGCATACAAAGCGATAGAAATGGCAATCAACTCACCATTATTGAATGATAACAATATCAGAGGTGCTCAGAACATTCTTCTATATTTTGCTTCTGGAAATGCAGAAGTAACTATGGATGAAATTGCTGAAATTACTGATTATATTGTAAATGAAGCTGGTATGGATGTGGATATTATTTGGGGTGCTGGAAAAGATGATTCACTTGGTGAAAAACTTTCTATTACCCTTGTAGCTACCGGTTTTGATAAAAGCAGAGAATTTGAAATGGAAAATAACAAGTTTATTAAAAAAACAGTAATTCCATTAGAAGCTCCGGTTCAAACAAAACCTGTGATTAAACCTGTTGAAAATGAAATTAAAGAAGATAAATTAAATGATATTACTGTTATTGATAAATCTGCGGATAATGTTGAAAAAACTGTAGTTTTTAAAATTGAAAATACTTTGTCAGCAGCTACTCCACAATTTCAGGAGCCTGCTATTCAGCAAATTGAAAAAGAACAGGAAGAAAGTCCATATGTTTTTATAAGACCTAATGAAACACCTAAAAATATGATAAATCAAAACGAATTGATTTTTACTGAATCTGAAATATCTGATGAAGATATTGATAGAAAGCTTCAGGAAAGAAAGGCTCGTTTACGCGATTTAAGCATGAAAATCAAAACTCCGGAAGGCTTATCTGAAATTGAAAACCAACCTGCATATTTACGCAGAAATGTTTCATTATCTGATATTCCTTCATCTTCAGAGTCGGAAATATCAAGATATACATTATCAGATAATGGAGATAAAAAAATAGAAATCAGATCAAATAATTCTTTTTTACACGATAATGTTGATTAAAATGAGTTTAGAAATAATAATTAATAATGATATCAAAGCAGCAATGCTTGCCAAAGATAAAGATAAACTGGAAGCTCTTCGTGCTGTTAAAGCTGCGTTGCTATTGATTAAAACAGGAAAAGATACTGCAACAGCTGAAGTTCCTGAGGAAGTTGAATTACAAACCTTACAAAGACTTATCAAGCAACGTAAAGAAGCTGCTGAGGTTTATAATAATCAAGGAAGAGCCGATTTATATGATGTTGAAATGTTTCAGGTGTCAATAATTGAAAAATATTTACCCGAACAACTAACCGAAGATGAAATTAAAAGCATTATTCAGCAAATAATTTCTGAAACAGGAGCTACTGGTGTAAGAGATATGGGTAAAGTTATGGGTTTAGCCGGCAAACAATTAACTGGTAAGGCTGATAATAAAATTGTTGCAGCTATTATAAAAGAACTATTAAACTAAAAATCAATTTTATTTTCCATTTTATGGAATAAAAAAAGAGTTGCAATTTTGCAACTCTTTTTTTTTATTAAGTATTTTATGATTAAAAGATAACCGTAACAGTTCCTATTTTCTCAAATTTATCATCCACATTGTCAAATTTCAGATAATAAACATAAGCACCGGCTGGTACAAACTCACCATTTAATCTACCGTCCCAACCTTTTTCCGGATCATTGGTTTCATAAATCAATTGTCCCCATCTGTTAAAGATCTGGAATGAATAATTTTTAGCAGATTTTATTTCGCCCGATGGTTTGAAGATGGTATTATAACCATAAGGTACAAAAGAATTTGGTACAAAAATTAAATTACAGTTTCTGACATTCATTTGCGTATTAGCAGTTGCAGAGCAATTTGCGTTATTTATTGAATTGGTTGCTGTTACTGAATAAACCGAACTGATATAAGGTGAAATTAGTATTGTTGAAGAAGTTTCTCCTGTATTCCATAAATATGTGCTTCCGCCACTTGCTGTTAATATTGTTGATGTTCCTTTACAAATGGTATCTACATCCTGCATAATTAAAGGAATAGGCAAAACTATTGCATCTACATCAACACTACTTGAATCTGTACATCCGTTATTATCTGTAACCACAACAGTATAAGATGTTAATGTAGTAGGACTTACTCTGATACTTGGTGTGGTTGCTGAAGTACTCCACAGGTAATTTGCACCTCCACTTGCTGTTAAAGTTGCACTATCGCCCATACAAATGGTTGTATTATCTGTAAGTTGAATAACTGGTTTTGGATTAATAGTTACTGTTGCTGAGGATGTATCTTTACAACCCTCTGCCGAGATAACTGTAACACTATAAGTTGTGTTTATTGTAGGAGAAACCGAAATTGAAGCTGTTGTTGCTCCATTTTCCCAGATATAAGTTGCTCCACCACTTGCGCTTATTATCGCAGAATCTCCACCGCAAGCACTTCCATTTGTGGTTGAAATTACAGGTAATGGGTTTACAATAACAGAAATTGTATCATGAACGATACAAGTGTAAATATCTTGAGCAGTTACAATATAAGTTGAAGAAACATTTGGATGAACTTTTACAGAATCATTATAAACAATAGGCGTTGTATTCCAATTATAGTTGCTTAATCCTGCACCATTTGAAAATAAAGTTGTAGTATCACCTAAGCAGATAGCTATATTGGAAGCCCCTGCATTAATGTCAATACTTGGATTATGTACAATTGCAACTATGGTATCGGAAACAGAATTTCCTGTGTTTAAGTCAACTAAAGTTACTACATAATGAAAAGTACCGGCTTGAGTGCAAACAAATGGAGGCGGGTTGAAATCGCCATATGACCAGGTTGGTATTTCCAAACATTCCCATTGTATAAATGGATTCGTTGGACAAGTAATTTCAACTTCATCAATTCCCCATGCATCCCAGCCTAGTTGACTTGATTGTAGTTGAGCAAAGCGAAATTTAACACCATTTATGTAGGCAGCACTAGGAATGTTTGATTGAAAAAGATTCCAATGATATAATGGATGAGAAAATTGTTGTCCATCAGTAACTGGTTCCCAAAAACCTCCACTACCACTTGTAGTAGTTATAAATGGACCTGTTACAGATGTATTTCCAACAGGATTAATATTCGGTCCGGGAAAATCTGTCCATGATGTTCCATTATTGAGTGTATATTGCAAATGAACACCTTCATCTAATTCATCAGGATTTTCACAAGTGCCTAGATCTGGGCATTTTCCATACATCATCCACCATTTTACTTTACATCCACCCATAGTTTGAAATGTATTTAAATTGTAGGGTTGAGTTACTAACGTTCTGGACATTGAATTTGTAGTTCCCACCCAAGCAAATGCTCCATTTGGGCCTGAAGCTCCATTACAACCATTAGCACAATTTGTTGTTGATACACATTGGCAAGGATTTGTGAATACTGGATTTGCAGCAGTACTTGACCATCCAACTCCAAGACTTAAATTGTTGAAACTGTTATTCATCAAAAAGTTTGCTGAACCCTTAGAATTTAAATCCAGAACTTGATTTATACATCTGTGTACAGTATCAGTTGGAATTGTATCAACCATTGCGGTAAGCATAAATTGTGATTTTACACTTATTGTTGAAAACAATAAGAAGATTCCGATAAATAAAGCTAAAATTATTTTTCTCATATTAAGCATTATAATAGTTTACAAAATTATAAAAAAGAATTTACATTAATGACATCTATTTATCGTTTGTGGTTGCCTTGTACATTTTATTTTGCTAAAAATTTTAGAGATTCTTATTAAACAATAAAATATGTATTTTTGCATTTAATATTTATATTAATATATTTAACTATGAAAAGGAGATTATTCTTTTTAGTATTGTTGTTATGTAGTGGGTTTTTAGGTAATTCATGTTCAAAAGATGAAAACGAAACCATTCCGTATGTTTATGTGAATTTTTATATTCAACCCAATTCTACACTATATAACAAGTTAAATGTTGTGGGTGGCTGGGAATATCTTACTGGTGGTTATAACGGTATTGTTGTTTTCAGATTAAGTCAGGATGAGTTTGTGGCTTATGACAGGGCTTGCCCTTATGATTATAAAAATGGTTGCAGAGTTGATGTTGAATCATCAAATGTAACTTTAATTGATTCGTGTTGCAGTTCTCATTTTATTTATACTGATGGCTCTCCTTATCAGGGGCCTGTTCATGTTTCTTTGAAGTATTATAAAACTTCTTATGATGGCAATTATCTGAGAATTACAAATTGATACAAATAAAAAAACCGGATAATGATTATCCGGTTTTTTATTTATAGTATTAATGTTTCTTAGTATCTGTAATGGTCTGCTTTGTAAGGACCATCAGCTGAAATTCCAAGATAAGCAGCTTGTTCTTCTGTTAATCTGGTAAGTCTTACTCCAATTTGTTCTAAATGTAAACGGGCAACTTCTTCATCCAGATATTTTGGTAAGCGGTAAACACCTACTTCATATTTGTTTTTCCATAAGTCTAATTGAGCCAATGTTTGATTGGTGAAAGAGTTACTCATTACAAATGATGGATGTCCGGTAGCGCATCCTAAGTTAACTAATCTGCCTTCTGCTAACATAAATATTGCATGTCCGTCAGCATAAACATATTTATCAACCTGTGGTTTGATATTTATTTTTTGGATACCTTCCCATTCTTCTAAACGGTCAACCTGAATTTCATTATCGAAATGGCCAATGTTACATACGATTGCCTGATCTTTCATTTTTGCCATGTGTTCAGCTGTTACTACATCTTTATTGCCTGTAGTGGTTACAAAGATATTTCCTTCGGTAACTGCATCATCCATAGTATTTACTTCAAAACCTTCCATAGCAGCCTGTAAAGCACAAATCGGATCGATTTCGGTAACGATTACTCTGGCTCCGTATGAACGCATTGAATGTGCACATCCTTTACCAACATCGCCATATCCTAAAACAACAACCACTTTACCAGCAATCATCACATCGGTAGCTCTTTTGATACCATCTGCCAATGATTCGCGGCATCCGTAAAGGTTATCGAATTTTGATTTGGTAACAGAGTCGTTTACGTTAATGGCAGGAATCAGCAATTCTCCTTTTTCCAGCATTTGATATAAACGATGAACTCCGGTTGTAGTTTCTTCTGAAACACCTTGTAATTCAGCAACTACTCTGGTCCATTTTTGGTTATCTTCTTTTAAGATGGTTCTGATGGTATCCAGAATAATTGATTCTTCTTTGTTTGAAGCAGTATATTCAATGGTTTTTGGATCTTTTTCAGCTGCAAATCCTTTGTGAATTAATAAGGTTGCATCGCCACCATCATCAACAATCAGATTTGGACCTTTGCCTCCAGGAAAAGATAATGCCTGATTTGTACACCACCAATATTCTTCTAAAGTTTCGCCTTTCCATGCAAAAACAGGGATACCTGCTGCTGCAATACCTGCTGCTGCATGATCCTGAGTTGAAAATATATTACAGCTTGCCCAACGTACATCTGCTCCTAATTCTACCAAAGTTTCGATTAAAACTGCTGTTTGGATGGTCATGTGTAAAGAACCTGTAATGCGTGCTCCTTTTAATGGTTTTTCGGCTCCGTATTTTTTACGCAACGACATTAAACCCGGCATTTCTTTTTCGGCTATTTCTATTTCTTTTCTTCCCCAATCAGCAAGGTTGATATCTGCTACCTTGTATTTTAAGTTATAATCTGTCATGTTATTATTATTTTTAATTGTTTGCAAAATTAGTTATAATCTTGCAAACCACAAAGAAATCAGATTGATATTTATTCTTAATGAAATCAGATTGATTAAAAAATGATAAAATCAATGAGATTAGTCTGAAATATCAAAACCTATGAGGTTTCCGAAACCTGTTATGTTTATTATCAGCAGGACAGCTTTTCAGATTGTACTCATTGTTATTTTGTAAAATATGAATTAGTAAAGATAAAAAATTATTTATAAGCTTTCAAAATTAAAAACTTTCTTATATTTGTATCTTTATTTGACTTTCATTTTCATTTTTAATATATATTAAAATATAAATAAGATATATATTATATAAGTATTTAGATATATATTAAAAGATATGTAAGATATATATTATAATTAAAAATGCATTTAGGATAATAATAAAATCCTGATTAGTATTTTAAAAATAATAAGAGACATATGGGTTTTAAATACAGAGTTAAAACAAAGAAAAGTAGTTTGAGTGGCAAAGATTATAAATATTATGCAGTGCCACTAAGATCGGGAATGATTGATATAGTGAAACTTGCCAAACTATTGTCGCAACGTAGTACACTTTCGCAAGCTGATGTGAGAGCTACAATAATTGGCTTGGTAGAGTTAATAGAAGAATATTTGCAGCAGGGTTATAGTGTGCAGTTGGACGACTTGGGCATTTTTACAGTTTCGGCTAGTAGCGATGGTTTTGATAATGCCGAAGATTGTACACCCAGTAAAGTGCATGCCAAAAAAATCTGTTTCAGAGCTGATATAAATTTAAAGAAGAACCTGAAATTTATCAGGTTTGAAAAAGAAAAGTAAGCTAACTGTCAATCAATCATTCATTAAATCTATAAAATCAAACAAAAGATGCCAAATCAGAAAAAAGCCTATATTTTCGCTTTACTTGCAGTATTGTGCTGGTCAACTGTAGCCACAGCCTTTAAAATTGCATTGAAAAATGCCTCATTTATTCAATTGCTTTTCTTCACCAGTTTTGTTTCGTTGATGCTGCTTTTTTTGATTTTGGTAATGCAAAACAAACTAAAATTAATCAGGCAAATCACCCTAAAACAAATACTTATCTCCTTAGGTTTAGGAATACTAAATCCGTTTTTATATTATGTTATCTTATTTAAAGCTTACTCCATACTGCCAGCTCAGGAAGCCATGACACTTAATTATACCTGGCCTGTAATGTTGATACTCTTATCGATACCTATTTTAAAACAAAAACTTAGCTTCAAAAGCGGTTTGGCGATTATGTTGAGCTTTTTGGGGATTATTATTATTTCAACCAAAGCCAACTTGATGGCTTTCAGGTTTTCCGATTTTGGAGGCGATATGCTGGCTTTGAGTAGCTCGGTGGTTTGGGCATTGTATTGGTTGTTCAATGTAAAAGATCAGAACGACAGTGTAATAAAGCTTTTTTTTAATTTTCTTTCGGGAAGTATCCTTTCTTTGATACTGATGCTTTCAACCGAAGGATTTCATCTGAATACAGCGGCAATACCTGCTTTTATTTATATCGGTATATTTGAGATGAGTTTAACTTTTGTGCTTTGGCTTACCGCATTAAAATACACTGATTCAACCGATAAAGTTAGTCAATTGATATTTTTATCACCTTTTATGTCGTTGATTTTTATTTATCTGATTATTGGCGAAAACATACATTATTCAACACTTGTTGGCTTATTTTTTATCGTAACAGGCATCGTTGTACAGCAATTTATAAAATCGAAACCACAGAATATTAAGAATTGATGTTAAATTAAAAACATGGTATTATTAAAAATTATATCTTTGTAAATATTTAAAGAATATGAGCATTTTTACTTCAATAATAGATAAGAAAAGCAATTTTAAGAAACAGTTTGCCGTACTTGTAGATCCTGATAAGCCAAATAACAAGCAGTTGGAAGCAATTTCCTTACTTTCGTCTGAAGCTGGTGTGGATTATTTTTTTGTAGGAGGAAGTTTGCTAAGCAAAAACAGCTTAGACAATTGCATTAAGATATTAAAATCAAATTCATCAATACCCGTTGTTATTTTTCCCGGAAACAATTTGCAAATAAGCTCTTTAGCTGATGCCATTTTGTTTTTGTCATTGATATCGGGTCGCAATCCTGATTTGTTAATAGGAAACCATGTAATAGCAGCACCCTATATTAAAGAAAGTAAATTAGAAGTAATTCCGACAGCTTATATGTTGATAGACAGCGGAAAGCCAACTTCTGCCTTATACATGAGTAATACCATGCCCATACCTGCTGATAAAAGTGATATAGCTGCCTGTACTGCAATGGCCGGTGAAATGCTGGGTTTGAAATTGATTTATATGGATGCCGGAAGTGGTGCCAAAAATCCAATTTCAGCAGATATGATAGAAAGAGTGAGGGCAAATACAAGCTCTCCGATTATTTGCGGAGGAGGAATTAATTCACCCGAAAAAGCAATAGAAGATTGTAAATCAGGTGCCGATATAGTGGTAGTAGGAAATGGAATTGAAAAATCAGCACAACTGATAAAAGAGGTGGCGGCTGCTGTAAAGTCTTTTAAATAATTAATCTCCTTTTTCTAAAGTAAATCCGAAAGTAGTGCCAACTCCAAGCGAACTTCTTACGTTAATTGTTTGATCGTGGGCTTCAATAATGTGCTTAACGATTGATAAACCCAAGCCTGTGCCACCTTCGCTTCTCGATCGGCTTTTATCAGTACGATAAAATCTTTCGAACAAACGGGGTAAATCCTGTTCGCTCACACCTATACCATTATCAGTTACTTCTATTAATATTTGCTCGTCCATATCAAAAAAGCTTATTTTTGTTTGAGCGTTTTCATCAGCATTGTATTTCAATGAGTTTTCAATAAGATTGGTAAGCACCTGTCTGATTCTGTTTTTATCGGCATTTACATAAATTTGCTTAACAGCAGCGGGGACTATATTGAGTTTAACTTTTCTTTTTTTAGCTTTAATTTCTAAGAAATCAACTACTTCTTTTACAAGTGTAATAATATCAAACTTTCCAAATTCAAGTTTCAGTTCACCGGTTTCCAGTCTCGAAATTTCTTCTAAATCCTTAATTATGGCAATCATTCTGTTGATACTTTTCTCTGTGCGCATCAGGTATTCTTTATTTATGCTGGGATCGTCCAGACCCCCATCCAATAAAGTAAGAATATAACCCTGAATATTGAATATCGGTGTTTTAAGTTCATGAGAAACATTGCCAATATATTCGCGGCGATAAATCTCCAGTTTCTTAAGGTCTTCAATTTCTTTGCTTTTGTCTTCAACCCAATCAATAACTTCTTGATTTACATTTTCAAGCATATCATTGTTTCCCTTTTGTTTATCTCTTAAATTCTTTTTAGATACTTTAAGCTTATGAATCGTTTTGTATATAATTCTGATTTTTTCATACAAGAACTTTTCAACAGAATATCTAATAATAAAGAAAGAAAATGAAAAAATAAAAATGGCAAATAATAAGAAAATCAAGGCGTTAAAAGCAGAAAAAGCAATGCTTGTAAAAGCATACAAAGCAAGTGTAAATGCAGTTATAAATAGTGCATTGTTTAATGCAATTTTTTGTGGATTTGCGTTAAGCATTATTCTTCGTATTTGTAACCAACCCCTTTAATGGTTTTCAGGTTTTCAATCCCGATTTTCTCGCGTATTTTCCTGATATGTACGTCAATAGTTCTGTCACCAACAATTACATCATCTCCCCATACGTTAGTAAAGATTTCGCTGCGTGTAAATACTTTATTGGGTTTAGAGCAAAGCATCAATAAGAGTTCAAACTCTTTACGTGGAAGTATTATTTCGTTACCATCTTTAATTACAACATATTTTTCTCTGTCGATAATGATATCTTTCAGTTCAACAGAATTTTTTGGTGAATCATCATCTTTATATCTGCGGAGCAATGCTTTAACGCGGCTGGTAATAATTTTAGGCTTGATGGGTTTAGTAATATAATCGTCAGCACCGGCTTCAAAACCAGCAAGTTGAGAGTAATCTTCGCCACGTGCAGTAAGGAAAACAATCAGAGTATTAGCTAACTTAGGATTTCTCTTGATTTCAGTACAGGTTTCAATTCCATCCATTTTTGGCATCATCACATCCAGAATAATAAGATGAGGTAGCAGTTTAGATGCCTTTTCAATGGCTTCTTTTCCGTTTTCTGCTGTATGAACATTATAGCCTTCTTTGCGAAGATTATAACCAAGAAATTCCAGAATATCCGGCTCGTCATCAACTAATAAAATACTGTAATCTTCTGTTTTCATATTAAAAAATTATTTTTTTACTGTTACAAAAGTAACAAATATAAATAGAAGATTTACTTTACTTCATTGAAAAATAACAATTTCTTAAAATTGGAAATAAATAAATGGTTGTATTTCGGATGATTTTACTTGAAAGAGAATAAAAATGATAGCTATTACAATTAATGCTTTGGCAAAAAGCGGAGTTTGAATAAAGCTGTTTTTGTAATTATCTTTAATTTTGCTGGGCAACCAATGAATAATAAATGCAAATATGATGATAGCGAATACGTTTTTATATGAAACTATAATATCACTAATCATATTCCAGTTGAAATGCCAGAAAATCTGATTCAAAATGCTTGAAACACTTCTCATACTATCGGCTCTGAAAAATAACCAAGCAAACAAAACAAAATGAAAGGTGAAAAAAAGTGAAATAAATCTGTTGATTTGATTTTCCTTTTCTTTTTTAGGGAAGAAATTCATCCACAACTTATGGATTACCAGTCCTAAACCATGCAAACCGCCCCAGATAATAAATCTTACGGCAGCTCCGTGCCAAAGCCCGCCGATAAGCATAACTAAAAATAAATTTATATAAGTTCTGATTTTCCCTTTTTTATTTCCACCCAAAGGGATGTATAAATAATCTCTTAGCCAGGTAGATAGCGAAATATGCCAACGATGCCAGAATTCTGTAATATTTGATGCTTTATATGGCGAATTAAAATTCATTGGAAGCCTGAAACCCAATATTAATGCAACACCAATGGCAATATCTGTATATCCTGAAAAATCGCAATAAATCTGGATTGCATAACCATAAACAGCCATCAGGTTTTCAAAACCTGAATAGGAGAGAGGGCTATCGAACACTCTGTCAACAAAGTTGATAGAGATATAATCGGAAATCAGCATTTTTTTGATTAATCCATTTAAAATCAAAAATAAAGCAAATCCGAATTCTTTTTTCGAAAGTGAATAATCTTTGTAAAGTTGAGGAATAAAGTCATAAGCTTTAACTATCGGACCAGCAACCAGTTGAGGAAAAAATGTTACAAAACAACCATAATCCAATATATTGTGCAGGGGTGCTATTTTTTTTCGATATACAGAAACCGTATAACTGATTGATTGAAAAGTATAAAACGAAATTCCCACAGGAAGTATAATCGAAGTAATATCTATTTTTGTACCGGCAACTCCGTTTGTCCATAAAGCCAGATAGTTAACCACTTTTAAATTGATGTCAAATAAATTATTCAAAGAATCAATCAGGAAATAGCTGTATTTGAAATAAGCCAAAACTCCCAGATTCATGATTATACTAAGTGTAAGATAAACTTTTTTCCGGGTGTCTGTTTTCGCTTTATCTATCCACAAGCCGACTGCATAATCAAAAAGAGTTGTAAATGCCAATATAATAAAGAAATAACCACCAGATTTATAGTAAAAGAAAGAACTAACAATAAACAGATAAGTATTTCTGGCAGCTTTTTTCTTGTATATAATTGAATAAAGGCTGAGTACCATAGCGAAAAATATCCAGAAATAAAATCTGGTAAAAATCATTGGTGCATTGGCATCGTATGTAAAAAAATCGCTTAAATATTCCATTTTACTTATTTCCTGAATCAATATTTTTGTCGTATGCACTTAAAAATGCATTAAATAGTAAGTCGCCCTGCAAACTATATCCGTTTCTCGAAAAATGGATTTTATCATTTGCTGCTAAACCCGCTTTTAACCATAATTTCATTGAAGTAAATCCGCCCATTACCTCATACAAATCCCAAACAGCACAATTGTGTTTTTCGGCTATTTTTTCAATAATTTTACCAGCAATCTGCATATTTGGATTTGGTGATTTTCGTTTTCTATAACTGTCAGGTGGTGTAGTTATTAGTATAAAAGTTTCAGGTAAAGCATTTTGTATTCTGTTGATTAATTCATCCAGATTGTTTTCAAAAATGCTAGAATTAAAATTTTTAGAATAAGCATCATTTGTACCTAAAGAAATTATAATCCATTCAGGATTAATGATATGTAAATGATTTTCGAGTAAGTTGCATTTCAAAAATGAATTGCATTCAGCTCCGTTTATCCCAACTGCCGAATAAATAATTCCCGGATCATCATTGTCTAATTCAATGCCATGAATCGTAAACTGATTTTGATTAGAATCTGATTTTATAAAGAAAATATTTAATGTGTCAAAGTGTTCATCTGTAGTAAATTCGGAAAATCCTAAGCTATTGTATTTTCCTTTTAAAACACCATTTTGTTCAATAAAAATATCAAAAATACTATCACCTGAATTTTGAAAAATTTTAACTTTATTGAAATCCTGATGAGGGAAATAATGATTATTTATAATAATTTGAGCTGAAGCATTTGAATCATAAGTTGTTACTGAAATGCCTGAAATTCCGAGATCTGTAGCAGAAGTTTCAGTAATATTTCGTTTGTGTTGCCATTTTCCTGTAAATTTTGATTTATAATTTTCAGGATTATTGGTATGAGCAATTTGGTATGGGAAAATAAAACCTCTGCTTCCTTTAATACCTTGAGCAAATGATTGTAGATTTTCACGCATTTTACCCGAAAAATAATCTGCTTGTATATGAGAATCACCAATTTGCAATATTTTTAATTGGCCATCTCCCTGAACAATTAATTTGTTTAATTGAGAGCATATTTTTTTGAAATTTTCGGATGACTTACCAAAGAAATGAATTTGATTTTTATCCTGCTTTATAAATGAATAGCTAATTGTTTTGTATGGAGTATCCTGAGAATTTCCATATAAAACAATATGTATCAATATTATAAACAGAAATGTTTTTTTCATTTTTATTTAATTGCAAGTTTTCCTATTCCGCTTTCGGCAAATTTCTGATATTGATAATAATCGTAAATCAAAGCATTATAAAACATTTCTGCTACCATACGTGCCCCTTTTTCGTTGAAATGTGTAAAATCTTTATTGGCAAGTGCTGGTTTTGCAAAAACCCAACTAGGCATAGAGTTTTCGCCACCCATGGCATCAAACAAGTCCCAATATGCACAGCCAGCCCTGAAAGCAGCATTTTTCTGAGCTTTTCGTATCTTCTCTATGTTGGGATTGGTTTCGTAATAATCTCCGGCTTTTCTTGAACGGTCTGAAATTCCAATTACAATAATGCAAATATCTTTATCTATTGATTTGATGGTTTTTAGTTGATTATAAAATCCTTTTTCATAATAATTGTAATCGGGGATAATGGTCTTTTCGTTTTCAGGAACTGCATTTACACCAAATTGCATAATAACAAGTTTGACATTCAGTAGTTCATACGTTTTTTTCATCAAGTCGAAATTTGTTTGAGTAAATCCATATCCCGAACTGCCTCTGAGTGGAATGTTGTCAACTGCAATCCCTTTTTTTGCATCCAAAGCTATTCCATATACATCAGGGCTGTCTTTACCTTTCATGCTGATAGCGATTGATTTGGGCGTTTTTAGAAATGGAAATTCTTCTATGTTTAATTCTTTATTTGATGTAAGTATTTTCGTTTCAATAATTTCTTTATTAGCTGAAATATTTATTTTTACATCCTTTGAATTATAACCATAAAGAATTTTAATGTTCTCAAAATTTTTGGTATTTGCATATCCCTGATTGGAAGGACTTAGATAAATATTTCCTTTGTAATATGTTGAATCATTATAAGTTGAGTCTTTAATGCCATTTGAAAATCTAGCAAAGCTCAAAAGTGCACCATATCTGTTATGTTTTGCTCTTGTATTTCCGTTACCTATCAATGTGTATTTTACCCAATCTTCTGATACTGACTCATTAATAGACATTGATGGTGTTGCATTAATCAATGGAATTAATCCACAGCCCATTCCTCCGAAACGTGATTGAAGTTTGTACCGGATAAATCCTGTAATTCTGTCGCCTTCAATCTGCGAATCGCCATAATGGAAAATTCGAATTAAATCATCATTGGTTTTCAATTGATTGAGTGCGTAAAAAAAAGGATATAATATTGAAATGTCTTTATTTGGATATTCAATTTTGCAGATATTTTTAAGCAATGAATCAGACAGACCGGGATTTTTACGAATATCTATTGAATCGATATTTAAAACCTGATTTGTACTGTCCAATGGATCTGAGAATTGAGAAATGTCGGCATAATGAACTTTTTTAAGTGAGAAAAGATCATCAAAGCTTGTGAAATATAGCGTAATATCTGAATTTATTTTTATACCTTCTTTAGGGAAAACAGAAATCAGACCAGCTAATAAGACAAAAATGCTTAAAAGAAATAGAAGGATTTTTCCGGGTTTCATCAATATAATATGTTGTAATTAAATTATTTGGATTTAATAATCAAAACCTGACCAGTATTAATTTTACCGTCTTTTTTTAAATTATTCCATTTAATTATTTCTTCAATAGAAACATTGTATTTTCTTGATATTGAACTTAATGTTTCCCCTTTTTCAATTTTATGTGTATTTTTTTTTGTATCCTTATTTTTTTCTGATTTTGAATTTTGTTCTTCTTTTTTTTCAGTTTGCTTTTTCATGTCAGAATCTTTTTTCTTATCAGTTAGCTTTTTCTTTTCGCTATTTTGTTTCTTGTCAGAATCTTGTTTTGGTTCTGTTTGTTCTTTTTCTTTTTCTTTTTTTGCAATTGTTTCTTTTATCGGTTTATTATCAGTTTTTTTAATTGAATCGTTTTTGTTTTTATCTGTTTTATTTTCTGTTTTTTCGTTTTTTTCAGATTCAGAAGTTTTTGTTTTTTTAGTTGTATAAATAATAAGTTTTTGACTAGTTTTCAATTTTTTATTACGCATTCTGTTCCATTCTTTTAATGCGCTTACTTCAACACCATATTTTTTTGCAATACTATTAAATGTATCTCCTTTTTTTACTTTATGTGTCTGTCTGATAATTTCGTCATTCGGACTAATTTGCAAATAGTTCTGTTGAGGTGCTATTTCTGTATATTTAATCATGGTTTCTTTAGAGCGTGAAGTAATTGAATCTTCAAGTTCAATAAATGTAGTTGCCAGATTTACAGGAAGTTTTAATGAGTATGATTCACTGCTTCCAGGTATAATGTCATTTTTATATTGCGGATTTAAATCTCTAAGTTGTTGCAAAGGAACATTTAAAAGTTCAGAAACATCTTTTAAATTGATGTTTTCGTTAACCATTACAGTATCTGTGAGTTGCGGAAAATTTATTTTTTGCGGAAATAAATTATGTTCTTTGTAATAATTCATCATATAGTTGGCAGCAATAAATGCCGGTACGTAACCTCTTGTTTCTGAAGGTAAATAATCATAAATATCCCAAAAATTTGTCTTCCCTTTTGAGCGTTTAATGGCTTTGTTTACATTTCCTGGTCCGCAATTGTATGCAGCAATAGCTAAAGTCCAATCTTTGTAAATACCATATAAATCTTTCAGATAACTTGCAGCAGCATAACTGGCTTTAATCGGATCTCTTCTTTCATCAACATACGAATTAACCTGCAAATCGTAAATTTTTCCGGTAGTGTACATAAATTGCCATAAACCTGACGCTCCAACTCTTGAAGTAGCTCTGGGATTTAAAGCTGACTCTATGATGGTGAGGTATTTAAGCTCTTGAGGTAATCCTTGTTTGTCTAAAATTTCTTCAAAAATAGGGAAGTAATATTGAGCAAGTCCAAGCATTACTTTTACATTTTTTCTTTTTTTGTTTACATAAAGTTCAATAAATGCTCTTACTTTAGCATTGTAAGTCATATCAACAATTGAAGGTAATGATTGTAGCCTTTTCATATAAACCGAATCGGAAAACTCAGGAATGGCTTCGCTTTCAGTGTCTTGTTTAGAAAATAAAGTATTTGAATTAATCTTAAGTGATTGACTTACAAAGAAATTATTAAGTAAACTATCTAAATTTGACTGAAATTCTTTACTACTTATTTTTAGTGTATCGTCAGGAATTTGTGTAGTTTGCAAATTATACGAAAATGCATTATTTGTTATAAAAACAAATAATAGCAGAAACAACCTAAAACCCACATACTTGATTATACCCATGATATTTTCAGCTTATATAAATAATGCAATGCAAAATAAGCTAAAATTTTTAAAAATCCGGAATTTTTATTCTTAAAAATATCTAATATTTATTTTGTGAGACTGTTATTTCTGAAAAAATCAAATTACTTTTGCAATAAATTTTTTATTAATAGCTTGAAATATTTTATCATGCGTATAAAAACCAAAAATAAAATTATTGAAAACTGGCGATTTCTGTTAGGTTTGCCAAAATCAATAATTATTAATTTCAGATATTTAAAATTTAAGGATGCCATCAAATTGCCGATTTTGGTGTCTCATAAAACAAAACTGAAAAACTTAAGAGGAAAAATCACGGTTGAAAAAGTAAAATTCGGAATAATTAAAATTGGGTTGGGTAATTCTCAGGCAATAGATTATAAGAATAATAGGGCGATTCTTGATAATCAAGGTGAAATTATCTTTAAAGGTAATTGTAAAATCACATCAGGTACGAAAATGTCGATATTAGGAAAGTTAGTTTTTGGGAATAATTCAAATATTGGAGGTAATTCAGTGATTATATGTCATAAAAAAATTGTTTTTGGAGATAGTTTTTTATCATCTTGGGAGACCCAGTTTATGGATACCGACCAGCATAATATATATAATATGCAGAATGAAGTTGTAAATCCAGACAAAGAAATATATTTTGGCGATAATGTTTGGATTGGATGCCGATGTACCACTATGAAAGGTAGTTATATAGGTAATAATATTATTGTAGGTTCTAATAGTACAATTACGGGAAGACATACTCAAGAATATACTGTTTTGGCTGGAAATCCTTTAAAAATTTTGATAAAGGATGTATTTAGAATTTAATTTAGTATTTGTATTTTCTTTAAGATTCGTTTAATAAAATGATTTTTTTTGTTTTTATTTTAATTAATATTTATAATTTTGCAATTAAAGTTATAACTTAAGTGGGAGTAAGTAGAAAAACCACTTTAAAAAAGAGAGTATACACAAATTGAAAAAAATATTATAATGAAAAAAAATCTTATTTATCTAACAATTTTGTTAGTGGCCATAATATTTGGCTGTCAAAAAGAAGAAGTTAATCAATCGAATGATTTAAATTCCATTAAAAATTTCCTTAAATTAAATGGGAAAGAATATGATGTTTTAAAGATTTCTTTAGAAAATGATTTTAGTCAAAGAGATGTTAAAACAACTAAAATTATTACTAAAGAGGATATGTTAAATCAGGATGTGTCAAAAATATCAACTGACAATATTAAGCCTCTTAACTTAACATCAATAGTTGAAAAAAATGAAGCTATTATTGCTAAATATCCTGTTTTAAAGAATTTCACTTCTATGTTATCAATATATAATCAAGCTTTATTAATAAAAGAAAAAGCGAAATTAAAAGCTTTTGCTGAGAAGTATAATAGTTTTTTAATTTATTTTGAAGAGTTTAATTATGTAATGCTTAAAGTACCTATATATAAAGCAGCTTTATTGAATCCATATGGTTTTATAAAAGTTGATAACCAAATTAGGAAATATGATGAAAATTGTTTAAAAATCATTAAAGATGGTGATATCAAAAAGATTATTCAACTCAATAATATAAGTTATTCAACAAAAGAGGTATTGGTTTTTAACTTTAATAATAAAAAGAACATTATGTTGACTAATTCCAAAATTTTATACAACCCTAATTCAAATTTATATGCAGTTGCCTTAGTTCATTATGTTGATATGGAATATCACTATACTGAATGGGATGAATACCAGTTTATTTACAGTGCTGGAGCTAATGCCGCAACTTTTTTTAACAACCAGCCATGTGGTGTTACAATTTTTAATTTGCAATCTACTTCATATTATGAAACGTATGGTTATCCTGTAGTTGTTACGCCTCCTAATACATTTACAAGTCCGCATACTAATCAAAGAAACATTTTATATTCTCAAACAAATTTTACAAGGAATTTTTTAATTACTGACAATTTCTTTAGTCCAGAAGTAATTATTTATAGAGATTTTCCACGTTTTATATCAACAACAGATTTTGGAGTTATGTATCCAAATAATGTTATCTTTTATGGTAATTGGACTAAATAATAAATAATAGTTATAACTTTGAAGGTTACTTAAAATTTTGAGTAGCCTTTTTTATTAAAAAGAATTTACTGCTTAAATTAAATGTTTTTATTCTAATTTTGCACGCTAAAATATTATTTTTATGACTTGGTTTTCTGATTTGTTATGGAGTGAAACTGTTGCTCATACAATATTGATTTACAGTTTTGTAGTTGCAATAGGTATTGCTTTGGGAAAAATAAAGGTTTATGGTATTTCATTGGGCATTACTTTTGTTTTATTTGCTGGCATATTTGTTGGTCATTTCGGTTTTAAGGTTAATGCTGAAATGCTCGATTTTATTAAAGAATTTGGCTTAATCCTTTTTGTTTTTTCCATAGGTTTGCAAGTTGGTCCCGGTTTTTTTGAATCATTTAAAAAAGGTGGGATTACACTTAATTTGTTGGCAATGAGTGTAGTGTTGCTTGGTGGAATAACAACACTTATAATTCATTTTGTAACTGGAATGTCATTACCTATGTTGGTTGGTGTAATGTCGGGAGCTGTTACAAATACGCCCGGTTTGGGAGCTGCTCAGCAGGCATTGAAACAAGTAACTGCAAATTTGCCTGAAGCTGAAGTTCCTGCAATTGGTCTGGGTTATGCAGTTGCTTATCCTTTCGGAGTAGTAGGAATAATTTTAACAATGCTGATAATTAAGAAAATAGGTAAAGTTGATATTCATAATGAGCTAACTGAATTTGAGCAAAATCAATTTCCAACCGAAGAGCTTCCGGAAAAAATTTGTGTTAATGTAAAAAATTCTACTTTCTTTGGTAAAACGATTTCAGAAATATCAAAAATATATGATTCTAAATTCGTTATTTCCAGAATTTTACATAGTGGTGTATTTATTTCTGCTAAAGCTGATGATAAGATTTTTGAAAATGATTTGCTTTTAATTGTTTGTAAAAAAAATATTGTAAATCAGTTGTTTACTGATTTTGGAGCCAAAGCAGATTTAGGTGTTTTTTCTGAAACTGATGTTTTGAAATCGAAACAAATATTAGTAACCAATTCTCAAATTATTGGCAAAGATCTTGGAAGTTTGAAACTTCGTAATAAGTTTAATATCAATATTACAAGGGTGTATCGTTCAGGAATTGAATTAATTGCCTCACCACAATTGAGATTGCAAATGGGTGATAAACTGACGGTTGTCGGAGATGAGTCAGCTATAGATAAAGTTGCTTTAATTATCGGTAATTCAATAAAAAGAATAAATGAGCCTAATTTAGTTCCTATTTTTATCGGGATTTTAATGGGAATAATACTTGGAAGCATTCCTATAGCATTTCCCGGACTTCCAAATCCTTTAAAACTAGGTTTGGCTGGTGGACCATTAATTGTGGCCATTCTTATTAGTAAATTTGGTTATAAATTCTCAATGATTTCATATACAACACCCAGTGCAAATTTGATGTTGCGTGAAATTGGTATTGTATTATTTTTGGCTAGTGTCGGAATAAAATCAGGCGAGAAGTTTATTCCAACATTAACATCGGGAGATGGATTTGTTTGGATGGCATATGGTGCTGTTATAACTCTGGTACCTATAATGTTAGTCGGTTTATTTGCCCGTCTCTTTATGAAAAAGAATTTCTTTGAAATTTGTGGTTTAATATCGGGTAGTATGACAGATCCACCGGCACTGGCCTATGCAAATTCCATTGCACAGAATGAAGCTCCTGCTATTGCTTACGCCACTGTATATCCAATGGTTATGTTTATGAGGATTCTGGTTGCTCAATTGTTGATTTTGTTATTTTTATAAATTTGATTATGTCGAAAGTTGAAGAAGCATTGGCTTTATTTTATGGAAATTATAATTGTTCTCAATCGGTTTTTTCGGTTTTTGCCGAACAACTTGGTATAGAAAAAGAATTAGCTTTACGAATTGCTTGTGGGTTTGGCGCTGGCATGGCTCGTAAACAATTAACCTGTGGAGCTGTTACCGCTGCAAATATGGTAATAGGTTTAAAATATGGTAATTATACTGATAATGATTTGATTTCAAAAGATAAGACGTATCAATTGATTGATCAATTTATGACTGAATTTGAACAAATTCATCATTCGGTAGATTGTCGTATTCTGACAAATTGCGATTTTGGGAAAGAACAGGGTTTGATAGATTTTAAAGAAAAAGATGTACAACTTAAAATATGTTCAAATTGTATTAATACTTCGATTAGAATTCTGGATAAAATACTGAAAAATAACTAATTGCTATCTGTTTTTTTGTGAGCAGCCATAAATTCGAGCAGCCAAATTAAAAATACACCAATCAGCATTATTATAATTGCAATAATAACTTCATTATTAAGTGATTCCGGTATTTTGGGTACATATCTTAATACAACAGGCATCCCATCTGAATTGTGAAGAATATTTCCATCAGTATCAATTTTATAGAAATATTTTTTCCAAGGCCAAATAATGACCAATGAGCCGGTTATAAAACCAGAGATAATTGCCAATGTTTGAAATCTGAAATGTTTATAGATATAGGCAAGTATATAAGAAAACCCTACCAATCCGGCAATAGATCCTAAAACAAATGGCAGAAGAATTCTGATATTCATTGTTGAGATACCATCAATCATTGTTAGTTCATAATTTCCCATGATTACTAATAAAAAAGACCCTGATAATCCCGGAAGTATCATTCCTACAATAGAAATCGCACCGCTCAAAAATAAGAAAAAGATATTATCGTTTGGTGAAGAAGGACTTACAAATAAGAAAATGCTTCCGACAATTGTGCCAAGTATCATGCAAACAACAGCAGAAAAAGTCCATTTTTCAATCATTTTTACTACATAATATATGCTTGCCAATATTAAACCGAAAAATAGCGACCAAATGTAAACCGGATAATGAAGAAAAAGATAATCAAAAGCTTTGGCCAGTGATAGCAAAGCCGTGAGCATTCCGGTAGCAACAGATAATAAAAAATAAAAATCGGTATAAGTTTTGAATTCTTTAAAATTGCCTTTGAAAAGAAGTTGTAATGCTTTCAAATTAAATGATTTAAAAGAATATATTAATCTTTCAAAAATGCCAGTTATCAATGCAATAGTACCACCAGAAACTCCCGGAATAATATTGCCTATACCCATAGCTAAGCCTTTGAAAAACAATATAATATATTTTCTCATCTTTTGTGATAGTTTACCAATCCTTTCATAGGAGTTTTTTCAATAATGCCGATTTTTAAATTCCATTTTTGAGCTGCTTTTTCCAGAATTTTTTTATAATGGAATCCTATTGAACCAGTGCAATTTAATTCAAAATCATGGAAATTTGTATAATGACTCACCTGATAGTTGAAAAATTTATCAAAAGCATCAAAAATAATATGATTTACAAAAGGATGTTCAATGTTTTCTGATAAAAAAGGTGAAAAAGATGCCAGAAATCGATTTGGAAATGCTTGTTTGTAAACTGCATCTAAAATATGATTGAAACGATATGGATATTTTATTTCAAATTTTATTCTTAGTTCTTTTGGTAATTCATTTCGCAAATATGCTGTAATAAGTTGTTTGCCGATATATGCACCACCACCTTCGTCTCCAAACATATATCCAACAGATTCAACATTTTCTATAATGTCTTTTCCGTCGTAAAGGCATGAATTTGAGCCAGTACCCAAAATACAGGCAATTCCTTTTTCATAGCCACACAACGAACGGGCAGCAGCTAGCAAATCGTGTTCAACTTCAACTTCTGCCAATCTGAAAAATCTTTCCAAAGGTTCGCGAATTACATCTTTTTTTTGTAAATTGCTGCAACCTGAGCCATAAAAAAAGACTTTGCTTATCTGCATTTCATTTACATAAGGCAGTAAATTTTTTTCAAGTTCTTCTTCAACTCCTGCTGAATCAATAAAATATGGATTAAATCCGATGGTTTGAAAATTACGTATATCCTTGTCTTTGGCAATTAAACTCCATTCGGTTTTTGTAGATCCGCTATCTGCTATTAATATCATTTTTAAAATATTTGCTGGATTAATTTGGGTACAAATATAATAATTCCTATTATAAAAGCAGCTATAGCCGCAATTAAAACTGCAGCTGCAGACATATCTTTTACTTTTCCTGCTTTTGTATTGTATTGAGGCGATACAATATCTGTAAGTAGCTCAATGGCCGAATTTACTATTTCCAAGGCAATTACAAGAGCAAAAATAAAAATGAGTATGAGCCATTCTGTTTGATTTATCTTTAAAAAAAGTCCTGTAATTATTGCTATTATCATTGCAATAAGGTGAATTTGAAGATTATGCTGTGTTTTAATGGCTGTTTTTATTCCATTAAATGCATAATAGAAACTTTTCATTCTTTTTCTGAAACTGAATTTTTCCACTTTTTGTGTCTATTGTTTTTTTTTCAAATTTAAGAATTATTTCTTTTTAATATTCTGATTCTGAAAATTAATTTTGTTATTTAAGAATTTAATATTTGTAATCAATATTCTTTTCTGTCAAAGATAATTAAATTCCGATAAGTTGGTATTTATTATCTGTGATTTTTTCTTGCTTGGTTAATCGAAAAAATATGTATTTTTGTTTATTGTTATACCTAATTATATATATGTACAGAAATATTGGCAAATTTTTAGGATTTCTGCTATTAATAATGCTTCCGGTTTTTTTTGCATGTCGTACAAACTCTTCGGCATCCAGACAAAAACAGGTTGAAAATCAGCGGGAAGAAAAAGATAAAGAGGTCGAAAAACAATATAATAATGCCAAAGAAAAGCATTTTAAAAATCAAACCAGAGATACCCGTAAACGTATGAAAACCAATAAATCTAATGCTGTTCAATCGGGTTATGCTAAGAAAAGACCCTGTTTTCTAAAACGCTGGTTTGGGAAAAAAGCACCTAATACCTGTCCAAAATCATAAAATATGATACAATTGATTAAAATATTACTTTCAATTTTATTGCTATTTAATTTAGCATATGCTCAATTGGGTAATATTTCATTCGAACGTTTATCTTCAGAAATTGTAAAGCAGGATAAAGGTTTGTCTCAAAATTCTGTACAGGCTATTATTCAGGATAAAGATGGTTATTTGTGGGTAGGAACCTGGGATGGATTAAACAGATATGATGGATATAAATTTAGTATCATAAAACCAGATTATTTTAATCCGGTAAGTGGTTTGAGTAGTTCGAGCATCAGATCTTTGTATATTGATAATGAAGGGATACTATGGATAGGAACAGAATTAGGTTTAAATGAATACAATACAAAAACCAGAAAATTTGTTCAATACAAGCATCAGGATAATATTGATAATTCACTTTCGAGTGACTACGTAAATGCAATTACTGAAGATAATTACGGAAATATTTGGGTTGGTACCAATGAAGGATTAAATAAATTAAATAAAAAAACGGGTAAAATTACAAAGTATTTTCTAAACCCGGTTAATGCAAATTCAATTAGTAATAACTATATCAATTCATTGGTTTGTGATAAAAATAAAAATTTATGGATTGCTACACAAAAAGGATTAAATAAACTGAATATAGAAAGCGATATCTTCTCAGTTTATTATCAAAACAAAAGTGATTTGAGATCAATAACATCCGATATAATAAATTGTGTTTTTATAGATAAAAAGCAAAATTTGTGGATAGGTACCGAAAACGGATTAAATTTATTTGATGCCCTACGCAATAATTTTATTCAATTTAAAAACCAGAAAAACAAGAGTAATTCATTGGGATTTAACAGTGTAAAATCTTTAATGATGGATAAAAAAGGGTTTTTATATATTGGCACAAATGGCGGTGGACTTAATATAATGAATCCCGATAATTTTCAGTTTATTTCGTATAAAAATTCATCTCTTGATAATACTAGTTTAAGCAACGACTATATAAACTGTATTTTAGAAGATAAATCAGGAAACATCTGGTTGGGAACTTCTTGGGAAGGTTTAAATAAAATAAACAAACAATCAAAAAAATTCCGTCATTACAATCATACATCAAAAGATGGTAATAGTATAAATAACAATTTGATATGGTCAATAGTTAGTGATAAAAAAGGTAATATTTGGATTGCAACAAATGAAGGAGTGAATATTTTTAATAAGAAAACGCAAAAGTTTTCTTTTATCACTCACAAAGAAGGAATAGACAATAGTTTGGGTTGCAATAAAGTGAGAATGATTGTGATAGACCATATACGAGAAAATATTGTATGGTTTGGTACATTGGAGGGAGGTGTTGATAAATACAATACCAAAACCAAGGAATTCAAACATTATCGATATGATCCTCAGAAAGTTAATGGATTAAGTACCGATAGGGTTGTGTCTCTTTATGAGGATAAGCTTGGTTTGATATGGATTGGAACAGAGTTTGGAGGTTTGAATATATTAAATCCTGAAACAGGCAAAATTACAATTTACCGTCACGACCCAGATAATCCATATTCTATTAGCAGTGATATTATTTATCCTTTTTATGAAGACCGAAATGGAATTATGTGGATAGGAACTTATAAAGGTTTAAGCAGATTTGATCGTCATAGCAAAAGGTTTTATAATTACTATCATGATCCATCTAATAAAAGCAGTATTAGTTCTGATATGATATTTTCAATTTATCAGGATAAAAGAGGATTTTATTGGTTGGCAACAATGGGAGGGGGACTCAATAAATTTAATCCAATCACAGGTCAGGCAAAATATTTTACTGAAGTTAATGGCTTACCCAATGATGTGGTTTATTCAACCATCGAAGATAAATATGGGAATTTCTGGATGAGTACGAATTTTGGAATTTCAAAGTTTAATCCCAAAGATGAAAGTTTTATAAATTATGATGTTAAAGATGGAATCCAAAGCCATGAATTTAATTTCGGGGCCGCCTTAATTGATGAAGATGGAGAATTGTTTTTTGGTGGAATGAACGGATTTAATGCCTTTTATCCTGAAGAGATAGAAGTAAATAATTATGTACCCCCTGTTGTAATTACCTCATTTAGTTTATTTAATGTGGAAGTACCTATAACAGTAAATAACAACGACACTTTAAAATTAAATTATAACGAAAACTTTTTTTCGTTCGAATTTTCTTCCCTTGATTTCTCAAACCCTTCAAAAAACAAATACGCTTATATTCTCGAAAATTTCGATAAATCATGGACTTATACCAATTCCGGCAAAAGATATGCCGATTACACTGGCATAAAACCGGGCAAATATGTTTTTAAAGTCATAGGATCGAATAATGACGGGATATGGAACAAAGAAGGAGTGAAAATTTTTATAGAAATCAAACCTCCTTGGTACGATACTTTGTATTTTAAAGCATTTTTTATTGCGTTTATCATTTTTGTGATTTGGATAATTTTTTATTTAAGAATAAGAAGAATAAGACGCAAACATGAAGTAGAGCGTAAAGTCCTTGAAATTCAAAAAGAATTATTTGAACTCGAACAAAAATCATTGCGTTTGCAAATGAATCCACATTTTTTATTTAATTCTTTAAATTCAATACAAAGTTTTGTTATAAAAAACGATACTGACAAGGCAATATATTATTTATCAAGGTTTTCGCAGCTAATGCGAACCATATTGTATAATTCTCAGCAAACTTTTGTGCCTGTAAAAGATGAACTTAAAGTAATTAAAAATTATATTGATCTTGAAAGATTGAGATATAACGATGCATTTGAATATACAATTGTTTTGGATTCGGAAATTGATGAAGAATTTATTGCTATTCCACCAATGATAATACAGCCATATATTGAAAATGCAATTATTCATGGATTATTACACAAAAAAGAAAAGGGGCATATCGTAATAGAACTCAAATTATTAGGTAATTACATTTATTGTTTGATAGCAGATGATGGAATTGGTCGAGAAGCATCAGCAATAGTAAAAGAACAATCAGGAATAAATCACAAATCAAGCGGAATGTTGATTACTCAGGAACGTTTAAATATTTTAAATAGTAAAAATAAAGATCAAATATCAGTAAATATTATTGATTTATTTGACGATTTTGGTGAAGCAAAAGGTACAAGAATAGAGCTGATGATTATATATAAAGAAATTTAATTCAAATAGTTATGATAAAAGCAATAATTGTTGACGATGAACAAAGATCAAGAGAAACTTTAAACGGACTGATTGAGAGATATTGTCCTGAAGTATTTGTAATCGCTCAGGCTACAGGTTGTAAAGACGGTATTGAAAAAGCAAAAAAGTTCGATCCCGATGTTGTTTTTCTCGACATTCAAATGCCAGACGGAAGCGGATTCAACTTTTTAGAAGCTTTTGAAAAATTCAATTTTGAAGTAATTTTTACTACAGCTCATGATCAATATGCAATTATGGCTATCAAATATAGTGCTTTAGATTATTTATTAAAGCCGGTAGATCCTGATGAATTAAAAATTGCTGTTAGTAAATTTCTACAAAAAAAAGATAAAGGTCAAATAAATAATAATATTAAAGTATTGTTAGACAATATTAAAAGCCCTCAAAACGAAGCAAAAAAAATTATTTTATCAACGTCTGAAGGAATGCATGTTGTAAATACTGATGATATAATAAGATGTGAATCAGATGATTATTATACAAATTTCTTTTTTGTCAATGGAACATCAATAATGATATCCAAAACATTAAAACAAAATGAAGCCATGTTAAGCGATTTTAATTTTATCAGACCACACAAATCGCATTTGGTTAATATCAAATATATTAAGAGTTATCTGAAAGTTGACGGAGGATATATCCTAATGACAGATGGTAGTAAGATTCCTGTTTCACGTAGAAAACGTGAGAGTATTGTCGAAATTTTAAATCATCTATAAGATATAAAAGTTTTATATATTCGTTTTTTTTATTAAATTTGCCACCTGAAAAATTTTCAGATTCTGATATGTAAGAAATTCAGTAAAATACTAATTAATAAACCGAAAACTTTATTATTAGTACCGAAAACTGATTTTTTTTTATTTACAGTATTAGAATAGGTACTTTTACAAAGTTTTAATTTTAAACTTATGGACAATATATTTTATATATTAATAGGTATTGGATGGGTAGCTTTTGGTTTATACAAAAACTATCAGAAACAAATTAAAGCTCAGCAAAGAAAAGTATTAGGCCCAAAAGCAGAACAAAAAGAAACTAATATTAAGGATATTTTTGAACAACTATTTCCATTTGAAGAATTTACAGCAAATGAAAACGTAAGACAAGAAAAAATATTTGATGAATTTGAAAATTTTGAGGAATCGAAAGTATCAATAAAACAGGACATTACTGATACAAAAAAAGTTGAATTACAAGAAAACAAAATGACAATAAATGCCGGAAAGCATAACGAATTAACTGATTTTGATTTACGTAAAGCAGTTATATACAGTATGATACTTGAACGGCGATATACTTAGGAAAATTAATATAATAAAAATAATTTTAAACGAGAAGTTCAAAAACAGAGTAAAAAAAATTTTTACTCACTAAAAAAAGCAAATTAATTCTAACATAAAATTACAGGTGTATGTTGAGAAAATTATTCTTTTCATTAGGAATCTTACTATCAGTCAATCTGATGGTGTTTTCGCAGTCGGGAGAGCTTAAAGGTAAATTAACCGATAAGGAATCCAAGGAACCCATTCCGTTTGCCAATATTATTGTTGAGCAATCAGGAAAGCAATTTGGTGGTGGAACAACTGACTTTGATGGTAATTATACCATAAAGCCATTGTCTCCTGGTCGTTATGATGTTAAAGCGACTTATGTTGGTTATAAACCTTTAATGATTAAAGGTGTTGTAATCAACTCTAACACAATTACATTTAATAATATTGTAATGGAACCAACAGCAACAACGTTAGAAACGTTTGAAGTTGTTGATTATAAAGTACCATTAATCAATAAAGATCAAACATCTTCCGGAGAAACAGTTACTTCCGAAGAAATTTCGAAAATGCCCGGTCGTTCTGCTCAGGCAATTGCAGCTACAGTGGGTGGTGTGCAATCTACTGACGGAAGTATGGGTAGTGTTCGTGGTCAAAGAACTGATGGAACTGTTACTTATATTGATGGTGTTAGGGTAAGAGGTTCTTCCGGCTTACCTAAATCTGCTATTGAGGAAGTTGCAATGATTCTTGGGGGTACACCAGCAAAATATGGTGAAGCTACCGGTGGTATTTTAAATATTACTACCAGAGGTCCTTCCCGCGAATTTGGCGGTAGTATGGAAATTGTAACTTCCGAATTATTTGATGATTATGGTTATAATATTGCTTCTTTTAGTTTAAACGGCCCTCTTTTGAAAAGCAAAAATTCTAAAGATAAATCATCTATATTGGGTTTCTTTTTATCTGGGGAGTTTAATTCTGAAAGAGATAATTATCCTTTTGCTAATGGTGATTATAAAGTTAATGATGCAAAAAGAGCTGAATTAGAAAAAAATCCTTTGCGTTTCACAAATCAGGGAATTACTTATAATTCTGAGTATTTAAGAAAATCTGATTTGGAAAAAATTAGTGCAAAAGAAGATGCTGAAAATTATGGTATAAGTTTAGCAGGGAAAATTGATGTTAAAACCAATGCTAACAGTAACTTAACTTTTGGAGGTTCTTTAGATTATGGCAAAGGAAGAATTTGGTCAAGAGGTAATTCATTATTAAATTCCGTAAATAATGGTGAATATATTAATTCAACATGGAGAGTTTATGGTAAATTTACCCAACGTTTCCCAGGTGATAAAGATAGCAAATCATTAATTAAGAATGTTTTCTATCAGATTCAGGCTGACTATACCAAAGTAAATTCAATATCTCAAGACAGAAATCATAAAGACAATTTATTTGATTATGGTTATGTTGGTAAATTTAAAACATACAAAGCCAATCAGTTTGAAATCGGTTCTGCAAAAATAAGACATATCAATGGAACTGATACAACATATACAGAATATAATGATGTATGGGTACTTGCAAACGTTTTTGATACACTGGTTACATTCGAACGTTCTGAATTAAATCCTACATTGGCAAATTATACATCTCAATATTATAGTTTGTTTGATCTAAATTCTGGATATTATACCAATTATAATACTATTAGAAATTTAAAAGGATTGGTAAATGGTGATACTCCTCCAAGTATTTACAATATTTACAGCAATACTGGTGGAGTTTATAATGGTTATGGACAATCAGAACAAACTCAGATCGGTATCAGTGCAAACGGATCTGCAGATATTGGTAACCATGCTTTTGAATTTGGTATTCAATATGAGCAGTTATCTGAACGCGGTTATAATTATTCTCCTGTTGGATTATGGGAGCTAGCACGTAATTTAACCAACAAACATATTCGTCAGCTGGATAAAGATAGTGCCATGTTACATCCAGGTGGACAAATTGATACAATTTTTTATAATTTCAAATATTCAAAAGATGAGCAATCTTTCTTTGATTTGAATTTACGTAAAAAACTTGGTATGCCAATTGATGGTCATGGTTTAGGTGATTGGATTGATATAGATAATTATGATCCATCTACATATTCTGTTGATATGTTTAGTGCTGATGAATTGTTAAATAATGGGAATAGATATGTAAGTTATAATGGTTTCGATTATAAAGGTAAAAAATTATCAAGTAAACCTACTTTGAACGATTTCTTTACTGCTAAAGATGAATATGGTAATTATAAAAGAGAAATTGGTGCTTTTGAACCTATTTATATGGCAGGATATATTTCTGATAAATTTGCTTTTAATGATTTGATTTTCAATATTGGTGTTCGTGTTGACCGTTTTGATGCAAATCAAATGGTATTAAAAGATCCTTATTTATTTTATGAATCTAAAAGAGTAAGCGATATTAATGAAGGAAATGCAAGTTTTACTGCAATTCCAACCTCTGTAGGTCAGGATTATGTTGTTTATGTTGATGATTTTAAAGCTGCTAAACCAAGAATTATGGGTTACAGAAATGGAGAAATCTGGTATAATGCTTCTGGTACTGTAATTGAAGACCCATTGTTAATTAGTGGAAATTCAGGAAAGCCAACTCCATATAGAGTTAGTGCTACTCAAAAAGACATAAGTATTGATGCATTTAAAGATTATGAGCCACAAACTACTTTTATGCCTCGTATTTCTTTCTCATTCCCGATTTCTGATGAAGCTTTGTTTTTTGCTCATTATGACGTAATTACAAAAAGACCAACTTCAGGTTTAGAGATTGATCCTGTTTCTTATTTATTTATTGAAAGTAATGGAAGTTCTGTAATTTCTAATCCTAATTTAAAACCTGAAAGAACAACAGATTATGAATTAGGTTTCCAACAGAAAATATCAAATTCTTCATCCTTAAAATTTTCTACTTATTACCGTGAAATTAGAAACTTGGTTCAGGTAAAACGTTTTACCGGAGCTGACCCAAATCCTAACTATATTTCTTATACAAATATTGACTTTGGAACTGTTAAAGGTTTAACTGTTACATATGATTTAAGAAGAACAGGAAATGTCAGAATCAGAACTAGTTATACATTGCAATTTGCCGATGGTACAGGTTCATCTGCTACTTCTCAGGCAAGTTTGGTAAGTTCAGGACAGCCTAATTTAAGAACAACAACTCCTTTAGCTTATGATCAACGTCACGCAATTAAGGCAAACATTGATTATCGTTTTGAAGAAGGAAAAAAATACAATGGTCCAAAAATTACCAGAAAAATAAAAGGAACAGATAAAGTAAAAACAATTCTTTTATTAGAAAATACTGGTATAAATTTTACATTTAATGGCAGTTCAGGTACTCCTTATACAAAACGTTCTATTTTAGATAATGTAATTACCGGTCAGCAAAATGGTTCAAGATTGCCATGGCAATTCTGGATGGATGCTCAGATTGATAAAGATATTATGTTGAAATTCGGAAAAGGTGATGCTAAAAACAAAAAATATGCTTATCTGAATATCTACCTACAAGTATTAAATGTGTTAAATACTCAGAATACTGTTGGTGTTTATCCTACTACAGGTAATCCTGATGATGATGGATATTTGGCAAATCCAAAGAATCAAGCATTAATAAACGCTTATTCTGATCCACAATCTTTCAGAGATTTATATTCTACTCAGGTTAATAATCCGTATAACTATTCTTTACCTAGAAGAATTCGTTTAGGAGTATCATTTAATTTTTAATATTATAAAATAGATAGCTTAAAAAAATAAAAAAAATAGAAGTTATGAAAAATATCTTTAAAATAGTATTTTTAGCTTTTGTTAGTATGCTTATAGTTAATGTTTCTTATGCAGAGAAATATTTAGGCGAGATTAATAAACCTAAGCCGACAATAAAGCAAACCAAAGCAGAACCTTGTAAACCAGCTACCGGATCTACCGATTTGGATATTAATAATGTTAGAGCACGTATCAATACTGGTGGTGATATGTGGTGGGATTTTACCCAGGCAAAATATGAAATTCCAAGAGGTAGCCGTAAGACATCTATGTTTGCCGCTGCTCTTTGGATAGGTGGTTTAGATATCAATAAACAGTTAAAACTTGCTGCTCAGCGTTTCCGCTCCGGTGGAGTTGATTTTTTTACAGGACCTTTAACTGAGAATGGCACAGCTTCTGTTGATGCTGAAATGTGTAATGAATGGGACAAACATTACAAAATTACTCGTAGGGAAGTAGAGGAGTTTATTGCAGATCCAACAAATACATTAAAGCAAACAGATGTAATTAAAAATTGGCCTGCAACTGCAAAAAAAGCCGGATATACTGGTTATTTAGCTCCTTTTTTCGATAAAAATGGAGATTACGATTATGATTATTTAAGTGGTGAATATCCTTATTATGATTTAAATAATTCTTTGTGTCCTACCAATCCGGATAAAAAGAATCCTGATGGAACATGGAAACCGTTAGAACCAACTTATGAAACAACAGAAGGAACTGGTAATCCTAAAGTTAAAGGTGGTATTTTAGTTGATCAGGTATTAAAAGGTGACTTAACTTTATGGTGGGTTTTCAACGATAAAGGTAATATTCACTCTGAATCTAATGGCGATCCTATTGGTTTGGAAATAAGAGCTCAGGCTTTTGGTTTTTCAACAAATGATGAAATCAATAATATGACTTTTTATACTTATGAAATCATAAACCGTTCAACTTATACTTTAACTGAGACTTATTTCAGTCAATGGGTTGATACTGATTTAGGTTATGCTTTTGATGACTATGTTGGTTGTGATGTTCAGAGAGGTTTGGGATATAGCTATAATGGAAGAGCTACAGATGGAGCTGGTCAGTATTACGCTTATGAAGGAAATCCTCCTGCAATTGGTGTTGACTTTTTCCAAGGTCCATACATGGATCCTGATGGAATTGATAATCCAAAATATAAAGCTGATGGTACTCAAATTTGTGATGTAAGTATCAATGGTGTAAATTTCGGAAACGGAATTGAAGATGATGAACGTTATGGTATGAGAAGATTCTTATATTATAATAATTCATCTGGTCCAACAGGTGAACCTGAAGTTGCTACTGATTATTATAACTATTTAAAAGGTATCTGGAGAGATAACCGAAAAATGACTTATGGTGGTGATGGACATGGTACTGGTAATTTGACTACACAAGTAAATGCAGATTTCATGTTTCCTGGCGATACTGATCCATTGCATTGGGGAACCGGTTGCGGTGCCGATCCTATACCAGGTAAAATATGGACAGAAGAAACTGCAAAGAACGCACCTGCTGACAGACGTTTTATGCAATCTGCAGGTCCTTTTACTTTAAAACCAGGTGCTGTTAATTATATTACAGTTGGTATTCCATGGGCAAAAGCTACTTTTGGTGGTCCATTTGCTTCTGTAGATTTATTACGTCAGGTTGATGATAAATGTCAGGCTTTGTTTGATAACTGTTTTAAAGTTCTTGATGGTCCAGATGCACCGGATTTGTTTGTTAAAGAACTTGATAAAGAACTTATTCTTTATGTTACCAATGTTAAAGGTTCAAATAACTTTAATGAAACTTATAGTGAACTTGATGTTAGAATTCCTGAAAAGAAAATTCAGAAAATTGTTCAAACAGATACAATAATTTCTCAAAGTGGAGATACTTCTTACCATTATGTTGTTACAAGAGTAGATACTGTTAAGTTTGACAGAAGTTATAAATTTGAAGGTTATCAAATTTATCAATTGAGAGATAATACAGTTTCAATTGCAGATATTGAAAATCCTGACAAAGCTCGTTTGGTTTTACAATGCGATTTAAAAAATTACGATTCTAAGGGAAATCCAATTGCACAACTTATCAATTATAAGAAAAGCGATGCATTGGGTGGAAGCTTAGTGCCTGTTGAAAAAGTTAATGGAGCTAACACTGGAGTTTCACATTCATTTACAATAAATGAAGATCAGTTTGCTTCAGGCGATAAGAGGTTGATTAACCATAAGAAATATTATTTTATTGCAATAGCTTATGCTTATAACAATTATAAAATCTATAATCAATTCTCACCTGATGATTTGGAGGGTCAAAAAGAACCATATTTAGCAGGAAGAAAAAGTCGGGTAGGAGAAATAAGACCGATTACTGCCATTCCTCATAATCCAATACCTGAAGGAAGTGGTACGGTTATGAATGCTGCTTACGGTTCAACTCCTAAAATCAAACGTATAGAAGGACAAGGTAATGGTGGTTTAACTTTAGATTTAACTCAGACTTCTATTGATGAGTTAATGTCAAAAACAGCACCTCCTTATATAATTGAAAATCCAGTTTATGAAAATAATAAAGGTCCAATAAATGTAAAAGTTATTGATCCGTTGAATGTTAAACCTGGAAAATACACTTTAAAATTTAATCCTACAACTTTGACTGATACTATTAATGATGCTTCTTGGACTGTTTTCCTCGAAAATAATGGAGTTTTGGATACCATTGTAAAATCAGATGTAGGGATTAAATTTGCAAATGAGCAAATTATTGCTGAATTAGGATTGTCTATCAGTATAGGACAAATTCAGGATTTAGCTACTCCATATTTTAATCTTCAAGGTACTATATTAGGATACCAGATAAGAGAAGCAAGTTTTATTGAATCATCTTTGACATTTTCAGATAATAGTAAACAATGGTTGATTGGTGTTCCTGATAATGATGCTATTAGAGCGTATAATTGGATTCGTTCAGGTTCTGTTTCGGTAGGTGATAATGCTAGTGCAGAAGAAAAGGAAACGGAAGATTATTATTTTACAACTAAAGATTCACATGGACAAAATGCCAAAAATTTCTTAGATCAAAAAGAAGAATTTGAAAAGATTTTAGATGGTACTTGGGCTCCTTATCGTTTAGGTTCAATATATGAAAATGGTCCAACGTATAAAGATAATTTAAATTTTAATCAATTGATTAATTTGGCAAGTGTTGATATCGTATTTACTTCTGATAAATCAAAATGGACAAGATGTCCTGTAATTGAAATGAGTGATGATCCTGTTTTAGTTAATAATATTACAAAATTTTCTCTAAGAAATGATGCATCTATTAATAAAGAAGGAGTTGCTGACGCATCTGAAGATTACCCTAAAGGTATGAGTTGGTTTCCTGGTTATGCTATAAATGTTGAATCAGGTGAAAGACTAAATATTATGTTTGGAGAAGATTCATGGCAAAGCGGTAACAATGGAAAGGATATGAAGTGGAATCCAACTTCAACATTTATTGAAGGAAATAGTTTGAAAATAGTTTTCGGAGGAAAGCATTATGTTTATATTATGGGTCATAATTCAAATATAGAAGGCAATGCTGCAAACTGTCCAGCTTATGATAAAGGTAAATGGATATATGACAAATTTATGTCAAATAAGAAAGCAGATGTTTATAAAAATGCAATGTGGGTTGGATTACCAATGGTAAGTAGTTCACAATATCTCTTTGATGATCCCTCAAAAATACCAACTGAAGCAAAAATCAGATTAAGAGTTCAAAAACCATACAAACGTTTTTATGCTTCAAAAACTGATACTGCAACAGTTAGACAGAACAATAACTACCCAATGTATGAATTCAGTACGGATGAATTAGCTACACAAAAAGGACAAGTTGATGTTGCAAAATCTGCACTTGAACTGATTGGTGTTGTTCCTAATCCTTATTATGCATATTCAAACTATGAAGCTAATCAGTTAGATAACAGAGTTAGAATCATTAATTTGCCACAAAAATGTACTGTAACTATTTATACATTAAATGGTACTTTAATCAGACAATTTAAAGTGGATAAAGAAGGTGTGGTTTCAGGTAAAGGGGAAGCATTAACCAGTATAGACTGGGATTTGAAAAACTATGCAAATATTCCTATTGCCGGAGGCGTATATCTGATTCATGTTCAGGCTGATGGAATTGGAGAAAAAGTAGTTAAATGGTTTGGTGCATTACGTCCTACTGACTTAAATTCATTCTAATCAGACATATAGTATTAATTAATGATATAATAATATATTAAATCAATGAGTATGAAAAAATTATATAGTTTATTAATTCCGGTGGTTTTAATAACTTTATCAATCATAAATTCAAATGTTGCATATGCAGGAAACGAAGACCGTGCAGGTCAGGCAGGTGCATCTGAATTACTAATAAACCCCTGGGCCCGTAGTTCGGGCTGGGGTGGAGTTAATACTGCCAATGGTCGTGGATTAGACGGAAGTTTTACGAATATTGCCAGTTTGGCTTTTACAGAAAAAACTGAAATCGTTTTTTCTCAAACACAATGGCTAAAAGGTTCAGATATTAATATCTCTACTTTTGGTTTTTCTCAAAAAATAGGTGAAACCGGAGTTTTAGGTATGAGTGTTATGGCAATGTCTTTTGGTGATATGATGATAAGAACTACCGAACAACCTGAAGGTGGTATCGGTACTTTTAGCCCATCATTTATTAATATAGCCATTTCATATGCAAAAATATTCTCTAATAGTATTTATGGAGGAGTCAGCTTAAAAATCATTTCTGAGTCTGTTGCAGATGCCGGAACTCAAGGTGTTGCTATTGATGCTGGTATTCAATATGTAACTGGTCCTACTGATAATATTAAATTTGGTATTTCAATGAAAAATGTTGGTCCAACTTTAAAATTTTCTGGTGATGGTTATTCTTTTGCTGGCACGCATAATGGTTCCTTTATGTCTCATACCATTGAGGAAAGAGGTGCTGAATTTGAATTGCCTTCTTTAATTAACATTGGTGCAGCTTATGATTTTAATTTTAATGAAGATCACAGACTTACATTTGCTGGTAATTTTACCTCTAATTCTTTTTCTAATGATCAATATATCTTAGGAGCTGAATATGGCTTTATGCAGTATTTAATGTTGAGAGGTGGTTTTGTTTATGAAGATGGTATTTTTGAAAAATCAACCCGCAAAACTGCCTTAACAGGAGCTACTGCTGGATTTTCTATTCAAGCACCACTTAATAAAGAAAAAGGTTCTACTTTTTCAATAGATTATTCTTACAGATCTACAGATCCATTTCAAGGTGTTCACACTATTGGTGCTCGTATTAATCTGTAATACAATATTTTTACATTTAGGTTAATCCTTATTTAGTAAATTTACAAAGGACCCTTTTTAATTAAAGGGTCTTTTGTATTATAACAATTTAAATGAATTATAATTATGTCTAAAATTTCTTATTATAGTCAGGAAGGCTTAGATAAGCTTAAAGAAGATTTAAATCATCTAACTACAGTTGAACGTCCGAATATTTCTAAAATGATTGCAGAAGCTAGAGATAAAGGTGATTTATCAGAAAATGCCGAATATGATGCTGCTAAAGAAGCTCAGGGCTTACTCGAAATCAAAATTTCAAAATTACAGGAATTAATTCGCAATGCACGTTTATTGGATGAAACAAAATTAGATGTTTCAAAAGTTTTGTTATTTTCAACTGTAACTATTAAAAATTTGAAAAATAATGCTTTAATGAAATATATAATTGTTCCTGAAAGCGAAGCTGATTTAAAAAGTGGCAAATTGTCAGTTACTTCTCCTATTTCTAAAGGTATTTTAGGTAGAAAACTTGGTGATAAAATTGATGTTCAGGTTCCTGCTGGTATTATTCCTTTTGAAATTGTTGAAATTTCACGAACTTCTTAATGCTTTTTTTATGCCAAGTATTTTTACAAAAATTATTGAAGGTGAAATTCCTTCTTATAAAATAGCAGAAAATGAAAATTTTTATGCTTTTCTTGATATTTTTCCATTAGCAAAAGGTCATGCTTTGGTTATTCCTAAAAATGAAATTGATTATATATTTGATATTGAAGATGATGAATATCAAAATCTATTTCTTTTTGCTAAAAAAGTTGCCAAAGCCATCGGAAATGTTATTCCTTGTCAAAAAGTTGGTTTAACTGTTATTGGACTTGAAGTAAGACATGCGCATATTCATTTAATTCCAATCAATTCGATTTATGATATGGATTTTAAAAGAGAAAAGTTGAAGCTGGAAAAAGAAGAATTTCTTGAAATTGCTGAAAATATTTCTAAAGAATTTAATAAATTATAATTCCAAAACCGCTGATTTATAGCGGTTTTTTTATTATTTTCTCCGGATTTTTACTTACGTAACTGGCCCAGCCAGTAAAAGATTGATTCTCCGAATCTTTATCTCGTTGAAAATAATGACAAACTGCCGCTGCCAATCCATCAGTTGCATCAAGATGTTTTGGAAGTTCAGTGAAATTTAATAGCCTTTGCAACATTGCTGCTACTTGCTCTTTTGAGGCATTTCCGTTGCCTGTAATCGATTGTTTTATCTTTTTGGGGGAATACTCAAATATGGGTATCGAACGGAATAAACCGGCTGCCATTGCAACGCCTTGTGCTCTGCCCAATTTCAACATTGATTGTACATTCTTACCAAAAAATGGAGCTTCTAAAGCCATTGCGTCAGGATTGTGTTTTTCAATGAGTTGCAAACAAGTTTCAAAAATTTTCTTTAATTTTAACGGATGATCAGAAAATTTGTCTAATTTTAACACGTCTAATGTAATGAGTTCGATTTTATTTCCTTTTTGTAAAATAACACCGTAACCCATTATGGTAGTACCTGGATCGATTCCTAATATGATTTTTTCTGTTGGCAAAATATTTGTTTAAATGTTTAAAAATACAAAATTAAATAAAACTTACAATTTTATACTCAGATTTGTAATTATTTCTGGTTCTTATTCTTATATTGCATTTCAATTATTTGATAATGAAAATTATAAAAAGTCATTATCTTTTTTTTATATTAAAAATTCTGAATTTTATTCTTTTTTTCTTTTTTTGTTTGTCTTTTTTCTAATGTTATTAAATTGGAGTATCGAAGCTTACAAATGGCGATATCTGATTGGAAAAATCGAGAAAATCAGTTACTTCAAAGCTGTTAAAGCCATATTAGCAGGTTTAAGCGTAAGTACTTTTACTCCAAATAGGATAGGAGAGTTTTTAGGCAGGGTTTTTATTTTAAAAAAATCCAACCCGTGGAAAGCTATTTTTATTTCTACGCTATGCAGTATGAGCCAATTAATTATAACAATTTTAATTGGATCAATAAGTTTAGTAATTTATATCTTTAAGTATATATTAACTTCCGATTTTATACCAGCTTATGTTTTATATGGTTTTATTTTTTTATTGATAATTATTAATTTAATTTTTATCTCCTTATTTTTTAATGTGTCATTTCTAAGCAAATTTATAGTACATTTTATTCCTTCAAAATGGAGAAAAATAAAGAATTACTTCAAGGTTTTTTCTTATTTTAAGTTTTACGAATTGCGAAATACTTTGATGATGAGTTTTTTAAGATATATTGTTTTTTCTTTTCAATTTTTTCTTCTTCTACGTTTTTTTGGTTTGCCAATTTCTTTTTTCGAAGGAATTTTTCTGATTTCGCTAATATATTTTATTATTTCGGCTATACCCAGTATTGCTTTAGCAGAGTTAGGTATAAGAGGTTCAGTTGCTGTTGGAGTATTTAGTTATTATTATAATACAAGCTTAAATTTGAATTGTAATTTTAATTTTGAAGTGATAGCAGCTACGTCGATGTTATGGATAATTAATCTGGCTTTACCTGCTTTTATTGGTAATATTTTTGTATTAAAACTTAAATTTTTTAAAGAATAATATTAATTTTCATGCTTATTTTTTTATTAATAATCAGTTTTTTATATGTTATATTAATAATCAGTTACACTTTTTGTTTCAATCTTGCTATTTCTCAAAAGGATACTAAAAAATTAGTTTCAAATGTAAAATTAAGTCTTGTTATACCTGCCCGAGATGAAGCTCATCAGATTCACTTTCTCTTAGATTCTATTCGTAATCAGACCTATAATCCACTTTTTTTTGAAGTTATCATTGTTGATGATGCTTCAACAGATAACACTTCTGAAGTTGTAAATTCTTTTATTATTCAAAATCCTGACCTAAATATCAAATTATTGAGAATTGAAGCGGATATTGCGAATCCAACCTATAAAAAGAATGCATTAACGAATGCAATTAATTATGCTGAAGGTGAATTGATTATAACTACCGATGCAGATTGTATTTTTGGTGTTAATTGGTTAAAAAGCATAGCAGAGCATTATTCTGAATATCAATCAAGACTTATTGTAGGAATGGTAGCTTATCATAATGATATAAATATTTTCGAAAAAATGCAGCATCTCGAGTTTATAAGTTTAATTGCATCCGGAATTGGCGGAGTTAAAATGGGATTCCCGATTATGTGTAATGGTGCTAATTTAATATTTGAAAAGCAGGTATTTATAGAAGTAGGTGGCTACAAATCTGATAAAAATATTGCATCAGGTGATGATGTTTTCTTGTTGCTAAAAATTAAAAAGCATTATGGTAAATCAAGCATATCTTTTATAACCAATAAAGAATCAATTGTTTATACCTCTGCTGTTAAAACGTTAAAAGAGTTTGTAAATCAAAGAATCAGATGGGCTTCAAAAACAAAAGTTTATAGAGATTTAGCAATTTTATTTGTTGCCGCACTTGTTTTTATTTTTAATTTTTCAATTGGATTGTTTTTTGTAAGTGGTGTGTTTTTATCTAAATATTTTTATTATAGTTTGTTTTTATTTATGATAAAAGTAATAATAGATTTTCCGATTTTGTTTTTGATTTCTAATCATATAAAGCGTAAAGATCTACTTTATTATTATCTTCTGCTTCAGTTTTTGTATTTCCCTTATGTGTTGATAATAGGTATTTTATCATGTTTTCTTCCTTATAAGTGGAAAGGACGAAGTGTTCGTCAATAGGTTAATTTTCAACAATTATTTGAGCAGTTACCCTACTTTTTTGTTCCAATAATATTTTCCGGTTACTTACAATTTTATCAATAATTGATTGATTGTAATGTCTGATGGTAATTAAGTCGAGATTGTTATTATATTTCACTTTAAATTTCTGTTGTAAATCAATAATTAATTTATCAAAATGCCTGTTGTCAGCATCCATACATATAGAAAAACTAATGGCTGAATTTTGCATTAGATTTATTTTTATTTGATTTTCAGCAATAATATTGAAAATTTCAGATAAATTGTCTTCAGCAATAAATGAAAAGTCTTTTGGTGAAATAGAAACCAAAGCTTGTTTTTGCTTAAAAATGAATGAAGGAATTATATCATCCGAATTTTCAATATTTGAAATTATAGTTCCTGCATTTTCAGGATTCATAAAAGATTTTACAAAAAGGGGAATATTCTTATTCTGAAGTGGTTTGATGGTTTTTGGATGAATGATTGTAGCTCCGTAATATGCTAGTTCAATGGCTTCTCTGTAAGAAATGGTGTCAAGTTTATGCGTATCTTTAAAAAATTTGGGATCAGCATTTAGTAAACCCGGAACATCTTTCCAAATAGTCATTTCGTTTGCATTTAATCCAAATGCAAAAATTGCAGCTGAATAATCAGAACCTTCTCTTCCTAATGTTACCGTGTGATTTCCTCTTCCACCGCCTATAAAACCTTGTGAAATAATTAGGTTTTCTTTATTTTTTGAAAAAAGAGGTAAGATGTTTTGCTGGATGCAACTTTCAGTAAAACTCCAGTCAACCTTGCCTTCACGATAAGTTAAATCTGTTCTGATTATTTCTCTGGCATCTATCCATTTGTTTTTAATATTTTTGTATGACAAATAGTTGCTAACAATTTTTGTGGAAATTATTTCGCCAAAAGAAACAATTTGGTCATATTCAAAGTCAAAATTATCGGTAGGAGAAGTGATGATTTTTTTATAAAGTGTATTAAAAATGTCAGAAATATTTGTGTAAATTTGATGAGTTTTATCTGTAAATAGTTCATTGATAATGGTTAAATGATATTCTTTTACATCATCATAAATACCTTCTTTTTTATCCGTTTTTTTGAAATATTCCAACGCAAGATTTTCTAGTGCATTGGTAGTTTTACCCATTGCTGAAATTACCGTAAGGATATTATCATCTTTATATTGAATAAGGATATCAGCAACATTTTTTACAGCAGATGAACTGTTTACAGAAGCTCCACCAAATTTAAAAACCTTCATATTTAAAATTTAAAAAAGCAAAAGTAATAATTTTTAGAATGATTATCTTATTTTTTTCGTTTGTCAAATTTAGTTGAACAGGAATTTTCTTCTTATTTTTCCTTAACTTTGCCTCATGATTTCAATAAATAATACGATAATTTCAGACGACTTAAAAGACATTTGTTTTGTTTGTGATTTAAAAAAATGCAAAGGTGCCTGTTGTGTTGAAGGTGATGCAGGTGCTCCAATGGATGCAGAGGAAATCAGCATTTTAGAGGATGAAATAGAGTTGATAAAGCCTTATATGACTGAAGCTGGGATTACTGCTGTTGAAAATAATGGTGTTTTTGATTATGATGAATGGGGAAACTTTGTAACTCCTTTGGTAAATCATCGCGAATGCATTTTTGTATATTTTGAAGAAGAAATAGCCAAATGTGCAATAGAAAAAGCTTGGGAACAAAAAAAAATTAAGTTTCAAAAGCCTGTATCCTGTCATTTGTATCCCATCAGAATTCAGAATTATAAAGATTTTGATGCTGTAAATTACCATAAATGGCAAATTTGTGATAAGGCACTATTACATGGTAAGAGATTAGACGTAAAACTTTTTGAGTTTTTGAAAGAACCGCTTATTAGAAAATATGGGAAGAAATGGTATAAAGAACTGGTAATGGCATATAAAAAAGTGTAAAGAAAGTTTGAGTAAAATAAATAAAATTTATATATTTGCAAACAAATGGGGCGTTAGCTCAGTTGGCTAGAGTGTCAGACTGGCAGTCTGAAGGTCATGGGTTCGACTCCCATACGCTCCACTTTGAAAGTTAAGCCGTTACAAAAAAAATGTAACGGTTTTTTTTATTTCTTAGAATTAACAGAGAAAATTTTAAGATAGTTATTGGTTTGAAAAATATCTGAATTTTGAATCGGGATTCACAAATCTAATTTTTTAATAAACATTAAAGCTGACTCAAAGAATCAGCTTTTATGTGGTGGGAATTACTGGGTTCGAACCAGTGACCCTCCCGATTGAAATCGGGATTCTCTAAACAATAGAGCTATACTTTGAAATTGATTAATTGGGTGATTTTTGATTTGCTTTTCCAATTTTTTACTTGTCTTTCTCTTGCATACGCCTCCGTTTTAGTTTCAAAAACTTCAGAATAAACCAAAATCCAATCATTTTTACCACCAGTAAATCCATTATGATTTGTATTATGTTTACGAATTCTGTCATCAATATTGGAAGTGTGTCCAATATAATATTTTTCAAAAGATTCAGAATGAAGAATATAAAAGAAATACGACATAAGATCTATAAAGCAAATAGATTAATAAACTAAAAAAGCTGACTCAAAGAATCAGCTTTTATGTGGTGGGAATTACTGGGGTCGAACCAGTGACCCTCCCGATTGAAATCGGGATTCTCTAAACAATAGAGCTATACTTTGAAATTGATTAATTGGGTGATTTTTGATTTGCTTTTCCAATTTTTTACTTGTCTTTCTCTTG